>JBNJJQ010000001.1:0-1094964 GCA_051750385.1 Bacillota bacterium
GATTAATCCCCACTTTGGATCGATTCAGCGGGTTTCCGGCTAGATTAATGTAGAAAGTGGATAGATTATTGTGAAAACTGGATAGATTAATTTTTAAGCTCCAATTCTCTGCGCATAAAAAACCGTGATAAATCCCCGAACTACCATATTTTTATTAAAACCTGCTACCTTTTACTTTAAAAACCTTTCCAAACATCATATTATTTCTCATTTTCCCCTCCACCAAGTATGATTAATAGTAGAAACAAAGGGAGGGATCACGAATGTATTACGCAAAAACCTACGAAGCAAGGGAAGAACTGTTGCATGTACTGGACGGGCTAGAAGAGGGAAAGCTCCACTACAAAAAAAGTCCGGAGCTGTGGTCTGTAAGCGAAAACGTGGAGCATCTATACCTGATAGAAAACAAGATTGTGAACGGACTCAAAAAAGCGATTCAAGCAAAACTTGCTGTGGAAGAAAAGGACCTGAACATCGAGAAGATGCTCGCAAACCGTACATATAAGGTGCAGGCTCCGGAAGATATTGTACCATCCGGTCATCCCTACACGAAGGCGGAGCTCCTGCAGCTGCTCGAGCAATCGCGAGCCAACCTGAATAATTTCATCCAGGAAGCTGATGATGAATCCCTGCATGCCTACGGGTTCAACCATCGTTGGATCGGCGACCTCTCTGCCCAGCAATGGGTAAAGTTAATAGGGTTCCATGAGAGAAGGCATATCGATCAGATCAATGAATCCCTCCAATAGAGAACAAAAAAGAGCACTCACATTCATCGTGTAAGTGCTCTTTGCTATTAGCTCTTTGTTCTGATCTTTCCGCCCCATTGCTTGAAGCCGCCTTTTAGCTGATATAGCTTTGTGTGGCCTTGTCTTTTCAGCATCTGTGCTGCACGGCCGCTGCGCAATGTGTTCTGGCAGTAGATGTAGACTGGTTGATCGTTGCGAATCTCTTTGCTTCTCATTTTAAGTTGAGAAAGAGGAATGTTTCTTGCTCCAAGGATGTGTCCGCCTTCATATTCCTTTTGTTCGCGAACATCAATCAGTTGGGCTTTGCGATAGCCTGAACGAAAATCCTCTTCGGTTAGAGTGGTAAGAATTTTGCGTTGGTAGAGGAACATGATCACCGAATAGGCAATGATTGCTCCCAAAACTCCTAATAAAACGTACAATGCTGACAACCCCTCTTTATCTTAGTATTCCAAAGTATATTATATAAAAGCTTGGACAAAATGTCATCCTTTTACTAAGGCTGCAACAAAAAACTACCAAGCTTTAACTTTGAATAAGTGGTGTTGATTTGTTACACTAAATCATCATACATAATAAAAGAGGTACATCCTATGACAAAAGAAATTTGGAGATATATTGATTCAAGGGACCAAACTCCCGCTTTTAACATGGCATTGGACGAGGCGCTGCTGGATTGGCATAGCGCAGGAAAGATTCCCCCGACCATCAGATTCTATGGATGGAATCCACCAACATTATCGGTTGGTTATTTTCAAAAAGTGGATAAAGAAGTGAATATGGATCGTGTGAAGGAATTGGGGCTTGGCTTTGTCCGACGCCCGACAGGTGGACGTGGCGTTCTTCATGATAAAGAATTGACCTACAGTGTCATCGTTTCCGAAGAGCATCCAGAAATGCCTCGCTCCGTAACGGAAGCGTATCGCGTCATTTCAGAGGGGATCCTGGAAGGGTTTAAGGCGCTTGGTTTAGATGCCTATTTTGCGATTCCCCGGACAGAAGAGGAAAAGCAGGGCTTGAAAAATCCGCGTTCCGCTGTATGCTTTGACGCACCTTCCTGGTATGAGCTCGTGGTGGAAGGACGCAAAGTGGCGGGCAGTGCACAGACTCGCCAGAAGGGTGTCATACTGCAACACGGCTCCATTTTACTCGAAATAGATGAGGATCTGTTGTTCAGTCTGTTCAACTATCCAAGCGAACGCGTCAAAGAACGCATGCAGAAAAACTTCAAGAACAAGGCTGTTGCGATCAATGCGCTGAGGGAAACCCCGGTGACAATAGAAGAGGCGAAGGAAGCCTTCTATCAAGGATTTGAAAAAGGCTTGAACATAAAGCTCGAGCCGTATGAACTAACGGTGGCCGAGCTTGAGGAAGTACAGGCAATCATGGATAAGAAATATTCTACAGATGAGTGGAATTATAAAAGGTAGCGGGGAATTTTTTTCTCGTTATCTTTTTGTTTTACACTAGATATAGTAGGGTACTAAAAATAGGGCGACCATATAGGTGGTATTCGACCAAAAAAAATAAAAAATATTTTACTTGCAAAAGGAAGGATTTTCTTGAAGGGTTGATACATAAACCTCGCTATAATTCGTGAAATTACGCAAGCGACAAAATACGTCATTATACGAGATTTTGTCGAAGTAATCTCTGTTTTCCTCTCTCAATCTCATTTATTTGATTGTTTTTCCATTTGACAAAAAATGATTTATCAGTCCGAATATCAATATATAGTATTGTCGAAAAAATACCAGACACTATATATTGATATTTTATATAAAGATATGATACCTTATCTGTACACACAATTTTTACAGAAGTAAATGTTGGTAGAACTACTAGTTTTAGAGGAGTTGTAATAATGACCATTGCCATGAATGAAAATAAACCAAAAATCAATGTTGAACGACTGAACCAGGATATCAGCTTGTTCCCGCAAGTACATCCAATTACTGAGGACATGACAACCACTCACAGAGGTGTTTCCCGTCTCGTAATGCTCGATCGTTACGCATTTAAAGATACAGAAAAAGTGACTTTAACAGCTGGAGATTTCGTTGTATTGACGATCAAGGAGGATCCAAAATTCCCAGCAAGAGGACTAGGTTATATACAAGATATAGACTGGTCTACCAAAAAAGCTTCCGTATTAATTGAAGAGGAGTATCGTGGAGTTCTAACTAGACAGGGCGAAGTGGAAACTGGTGTCGTGGTACGTACCCTGGACGTCATTGAAAAGCCGCTTGAAGTGTATTACGAACAAATCGCAAAGCGTAATGCAACAGGATTAGCTGCAGCTGAAACTACTGAAGAGAAGCGTCAGGAGTGGTTCGGGAAGTTCTACCACGAGCTTGTCAACCTCAACTTTGTACCTGCAGGACGCGTATTGTATGGAGCGGGAGCGGATACGGACGTAACGTATTTCAACTGCTACGTGATGCCGTTTGTACAAGATTCACGCGAAGGCATTTCCGAGCACCGTAAACAGGTCATGGAAATCATGAGCCGCGGCGGAGGGGTAGGAACGAACGGATCTACACTTCGTCCAAGAAATGCACTTGCAAGAGGAGTGAACGGAAAATCATCTGGAAGTGTTTCCTGGCTGGATGATATTGCGAAATTGACGCATCTAGTGGAACAGGGTGGTTCAAGACGTGGAGCACAAATGATCATGCTGGCAGACTGGCATCCGGACATCGTGGAATTCATCATCTCCAAAATGCAAAACCCAAGAATTCTACGCTACCTAATCGAAAATACAAATGATGAAAGCATCAAAAAAGCGGCAGAGGACAAGTTGAAATTCACTCCCCTGACAGATCAGGAAGTCACGATGTACCAATCAGTCACCAACTTCAAGCACATCCCTGGCTATGGTGGATTCACGGAACAGATCATCAGAGACGCAGAGCAGAAGTTGAAAGTCGGCGGAACCTACACGGTGCATAATCCGGAATTCCTAACAGGCGCCAACATTTCCATCACGCTTACTAAGGACTTTATGGAAGCTGTGGAAAATGATGCGGATTACGACCTTCGCTTCCCTGATGTAGAGGGCTACGATAAAGAGGAAATGGTAATTTACAATAAGGAATGGTCGGAGGTTGGCGACGTTCGTGAGTGGGAGAAACTTGGCCACAAGGTACGTGTGTACAGAAAAATCAAGGCGAAAGAGCTTTGGAACCTTGTGAACATCTGTGCCACCTACTCAGCTGAGCCAGGAATCTTCTTTATCGATAATGCCAACGACATGACCAATGCGAAAGCATACGGTCAAAAGGTTGTAGCAACGAACCCATGTGGGGAACAACCCCTTGCACCATTTTCCGTCTGTAATCTTGCTGCAGTAAACCTTGCAGAAATGGCAGACAAAGAAACAAAGACCGTCAACTTCGAAAAGCTGAAGCAAACAGTGGAAGTCGGCGTGAGAATGCAGGACAACGTAATCGATGTAACACCTTATTTCCTCGAGGAGAACAAAAAGCAAGCACTTGGCGAGCGCCGTGTCGGCTTAGGGGTAATGGGACTTCATGACCTATTGATCTACTGCGAAACGGAATACGGCTCCGAAAAAGGAAATGAGCTTGTGGACCAAGTATTTGAAACAATTGCAACGACAGCGTATCGTGCTTCTGTTGAGCTTGGTAAAGAGAAGGGAAGCTTCCCATTCTTACAGGGCGCAACGGAAGTAGAAACGAGCCGTCTGCGTAAAGCATTCACGGAAACGGGCTTTATGAGCAAAATGCCGGAAGATATCAAAGAGGGTATCCTGACGTCCGGTATCCGTAACTCTCACTTGCTGACAGTCGCACCAACTGGTTCTACCGGAACAATGGTGGGTGTGTCAACAGGACTTGAGCCATACTTCTCCTTCTCCTACTTCCGCAGCGGACGCTTAGGGAAGTTCATTGAAGTGAAGGCGGATATCGTACAAGAGTACTTGAATGCCAACCCGGAAGCAGACCCTGAGAACCTGCCAAACTGGTTCATCTCTGCGATGGAATTGGCACCAGAAGCGCATGCTGACGTGCAATGCATTATCCAGCAATGGATTGACAGCTCCATTTCCAAAACAGTAAATGCTCCGAAAGGCTATTCGGTTGATCAGGTGAAAAAAGTGTATGAGCGACTTTACAAAGGTGGCGCAAAAGGCGGTACGGTTTACGTGGATGGAAGCCGTGACTCCCAAGTGTTGACACTGAAAGCCGAAGAAAACAAGATGGATGAAGAAAGCGAACAGATTCAAATGGAAGATGTCGTAAAAAAACCGGTAGTGCTGGTGGAAACAATCAATGATCTGCGTTCCACAAACGTACAATTCGGTTCGGAAGTCGGAAACACATGCCCGGTATGCCGTATCGGGACAGTAAAGGAAATCGGCGGATGCAACACATGTACGGATTGTGGTGCACAGCTGAAGTGCGGTCTATAAAAGAATAAAGTAAAAGACCTATTCGCTCAGTTCGAATAGGTCTTTTATTATTAAGTACTCATCAGTCCCCTTTTTCATACATTATCCTAAAAGGGGGAATGCCTAATGTGGCAAATGAAAATACCATACCTGATAGGACGGCCAATCGGTGTATCCTTTACAAATGGCACAGGCACCTCAGGAGTCCTTTGCAGCGCTGATGGCCAAAAGCTCTATGTGATGGAATATCTTTATCATACACAGTTTGCAATCAAACAATATGAGTACCTGACAATACAGGATATTCTGCCTTTTCCTGGCTGTCAATGAGAGCGGTGAAGAAGTTTTTCAGTGATTGTTGTTTTTCGCTTATGTTGACGAAATGGCTAGTAATACTTTGGAAATAGAGCGAATTAATGAATCAGTTCGCCCCCTGTTGGTTGGAGCGCAAGGGGTGAGACTCCTTGAAAAATGCGAGCATTTTCTTCGTGCGATGTAATGCTGCCGCAGCCTTCCTTGTCCTGCGGGAGAAGCGTGTCAAAGGGAGACCCCACAGGCGAAAGCCGAGGAGGCTCCCGGACCGCCCGCGGAAAGCGAACCCCTGGAGCGGAAACCAACAGGGGTGTTTACCTGAGTCACTTATTAAAGAACTATAATGAAAGACTGAAATCTTTGAACCTTTCTACATAACTTGTCAGTAGCGCAAAGTTAATGTATCATTTTAATGACGGTTACGATCGTGGATTGGAAATGGAGGGATATTATGCCTACCCCAAGTATGGAAGACTACATAGAACAGATTTATATGCTAATTGAAGATAAAGGATATGCGCGTGTATCAGACATAGCTGAAGCATTGGCGGTACATCCCTCATCTGTAACGAAAATGGTGCAAAAGCTCGATAAGGATAAGTACCTGATTTATGAAAAATACCGAGGACTAGTACTGACTGCAAAAGGCAAGAAAACCGGAAAGCGTCTCGTCTATCGCCATGAGCTTCTAGAGCAGTTTCTGCGGGTGATCGGTGTGGATGAAGAGAACATCTATGAAGATGTGGAAGGTATCGAGCATCATCTGAGCTGGAATGCAATCGATCGCATCGGGGACCTAGTGCAATACTTTGAAGAAAACAAAGAGCGAACAGAGGCTCTGCAGCTCATTCAAAAACAAAATGAAGAAAATCAATAAAAGGTCGGACCAGGCGTAATGCTGAATGGTCGACCTTTTTTCTTTTGGACAGTTATAATTCCCATTCCCTTACATAAAAAAGGTTATAGAGGTTTTTGGTTGAAAGGGAAAGGGGGGAGTCCAATTGGTGATTGATGGGGTATTTTCCGGTGGTGGCATTAAAGGGTTTGCCTTGATCGGGGCCCTTCAGGCGGTGGAACATCGAGGTTTGAAATTTCAGCGACTTGCAGGTACAAGTGCCGGTTCCATCATAGCTTCTTTTGTTGCTGCCGGCTATACAGCGGACGAAATCTACAAGATGCTCGGTGAAACAGATGTTATGGATTTTCTGGACCAACGGAGGACATTCCTGCCTTCTCCTGTAACAAAATGGCTGTTGTTGTATTGGAGGCTAGGTTTGTACAAGGGGGAGATGTTGGAGCGTTGGATAAAAGAAAAGTTAGCGGCAAAAGGTGTCCATACATTCGCCGATCTTCCTGCACAAAAATTGCGAATCATCGCTTCCGATTTGACTAGTGGCAGAATGGCCATCCTGCCTGATGACCTCCCTCGCTACAATATCAATCCTGCCAAATTCTCAGTTGCAAAAGCGGTAAGAATGAGCTGCAGTATCCCCTATTTTTTTGAACCGGTGAAAATAAAGGGGAAGGGTGTCTGCCATTTATTTGTGGATGGAGGCGTTCTCAGCAATTTTCCTATCTGGCTATTTGATAATGACCGAATCCCGAAAATCCGACCTGTGCTTGGCATTAAACTGAGCGCCAAACAGAGGGATTTGCCGGTGAATAAAATCAATAATGCGATTACCATGTTTGGTGCCCTATTTGAAACAATGAAAGATGCCCATGATGCAAGATACATTGACAGGCGACATGAGAAGAACATCATCTTCATTCCGATGGACCATATTGCGGTTACGGAGTTCGCCCTGACTGAAGAAAGAAAAAGGGGATTGGTGGAGATTGGGAAAAAGCGGGCAGAAGCGTTTTTGAGAACATGGATCTTTTGAATTTTCACATAAAAAAATCGGTCCGTTTAAAAAAACGCCCGATTTTTTTTCTTGCCCTTTTTCCCTTCAATGACTGTCAGGTGGGAAGAGCTTCTTCTTTTTTGTGCAGCGGATTTTACGCCAGTTCTATCTTTGCCAATGAGGGGAGTCACATTGGTTTTTGGTTTCGCAGCAGGGTATTTCTTTTTGGATTGCTTAACTGCCTTGCTGTATCTTGCATCTGTTCTACCGCCGCCGATTCTGCCCTGAATGAAGTAACGGAAGACGAGATAGAGGACGGTTGCCGTCCCAACGATTAAAAGAAGGCTTTTGAATAGTCCTCCTGGATTCTGGAACAGCTGGATAGCAAGATAGAATCCAGCAAGTGATAGCAGCATGATTAAAATCGGTTTGCCAAAGCCTCGTTTCACCCTAGTCACCTCCCTGGTCGTCTGTTGGAAAAGTGTTTCCGATAATTTAAGTTTGTGTAAATAGTATATTTTATAGGATAAGGCTTGTTGCGGATTTTTATACTATTTCTTCGGTATTCTTTTTCTCTGAATCTTGTTCAAGCTCTAAAAGTTTATTAAAGGAATGGATTGCCACTTCCACCTGATCATCAGAAGGCTCTTTTGTCGTAAGGAGCTGAAGCCACAGACCAGGGTAACCTAGTACTCGCAGCACAGGCACTTCACGAACCTTGTTTGTAAGCTGTAGTACTTCAAAAGAGATGCCCAGTACCACAGGGATAAGCGCCAATCGGTTCAACACGCGCGCCCATAATGGATCCGTCGGGACAAGCAGGTAGATGAAAAAGCCGACGATCACTGTGAAAAGGATAAAACTGCTGCCGCAACGGTAATGAAGTCTTGACTGCGCCTGAATATTGCTTACAGTTAATTCTTTCCCGTTTTCATAGGCGTTAATCACTTTATGTTCCGCACCATGATATTGAAACACTCTTTTAACAATAGGCGTGAAGGAAATGAAATATATATAGGCTAATAGGAGCATCAGCTTAAAGACGGTTTCGACTAAAACCTGTGCGAAATCACTTGGGAAAATAGGCTTAGTCAAGTTTGCCAGGAATACAGGCACAAGCGTGAAAATGAATTTCCCGAAGATGAAGGAGAGGATCCCTACTGCTGCGACGCTCAAAATCATTTCGAGTTTGGAAGTTTCCTTTTTGTTATAAATGACCTCTTCGTCCTGACTTGGGTCCACATCATAACGTTCTGTAGAAAAGTTAAGATGCTTGGAGCCGTTTCCGGCCGCTTCCACAATTGCTACCACACCTCTCAGAAACGGGATTCGCTTCAATTTCTGCAATGTGGGGTTTGTTTTTCTCGGAACATGTAAATACTCGATGGACTCATCTTTTCTGCGAATGGCAGTTACATAATGGCGTTTCCCGCCGAACATAACACCTTCCACCACAGCCTGTCCACCATAGACGGGTTTTGATTCATTTGACATATAGACACCAACCTAACTTATTCTAAGAAGATAAAGATTTCCTATTTACTAATATTCTACCTGAATCTTGAAAAAACCTCTACTCCCGTTCCTTTTCATTTTTTTAAATTCTCATGAATGGTTCTTTTTTATAATGGAAAGATATGTTTATAAGCTATTTGGAGAGGGAGTAATACGTGTATGAGTGAAAATGAAAACCAAGAGCTTGAACAGAATAAACGAGAGCAGCCAATGAGCTTTATGACCAAGGTTATGGTAACAGGATTTGTTGGGGGGATTTTCTGGAGTTTGATCGGATTCTTCGCCTATTTGTTTCATTTTACAGAAATAAGTCCGAATGTGGTGCTACAGCCATGGGCTTTGGGCGATTGGAAAAAAGGGGTGCTGGGGTATATAATCAGCTTTATCCTTCTTGGCCTGTTCGGTATCGGAGCTGCGCTTATCTATGCAGCAACACTAAAAAAATTCAGGCATTATTGGATAGGAATCATCTATGGTATTGTACTATGGGGTGTGGTTTTCTTTCTGCTGAATCCCATGTTTCCATCCATTAAGACTATCCCGAAGCTTACTCTTGATACAAATATCACGAATATTTGCCTTTATATTCTCTTTGGTGTTTTCGTCGGCTACTCCATTTCCTTCGAACATTCTGAAATGGTGACACAAAAGCAGCAGCAACAGGACCAGCCCTCAGCAAATAGGTAGTAGGAAAAGGTGGAATGTGATAGAATGTTCAGTAATTGGACATTCTTTTTTTTAAGCTCTTTTCGTAAAGTTTGTTGTTTATAACTGTAAAAAATCGGCTTTTGGATTTTTTACCGATATTAACTTCGCGTTATTTTAACAATTATATTATCTCATGCACCGAAAAGAGCACGATGATATGAAAATTTACGTGTATATGTTGTATTCGTCAAAAGCAACAATTTCTGAGAAAAAACCTTTTTTATGTGTTCAGATTTATTAAAAGGAGTCATGATATGCGCCTACTTGTGCTGAATGGACCGAATCTCAATCGACTTGGTCTAAGAGAGCCGGCAATCTACGGGAAAGATACATTAAAGGATTTGGAAAAGCAGCTGGAAAGCTTGGCTACGGAGATGGGGATCTCGATTGACTGCTATCAGAGCAATCATGAGGGCAATCTGATTGATAAGCTACACGAGGCGGACGATGCATATGAGGGAGTCGTTATCAATCCCGGTGCATTCACACATTATAGCTACGCGATCCGTGATGCCATTGCAAGTATTTCGATTCCAGTAATGGAAGTACATATTTCAAACATACATAAGCGTGAAGAGTTCCGTCATACATCCGTCACCGCGCCTGTCTCATCCGGGCAGATAGTCGGTCTTGGCTTGTATGGCTATCACTTGGCAGTACAAGGGTTGGTAAGGATAATTAAGGGGGAGTAAGGGAATGGAAAAATTAACAAAATTAAGAGAGAGCTTTCAGCAGTCGAACATCGATGCATTATTGGTGACGAGTGGAAAAAACCGTCAATATTTAACCAACTTTACAGGCAGCGCTGGAGTAGCGGTCATTACGGAGGATAAAGCGGTATTCATCACCGACTTCCGCTACACCGAGCAGGCGGCAAAGCAGTGTGAGGGCTTTGAAATCGTCCAACATAAAGGCGGACTTGTGGATGAAATAGCTGCGGTTGTAAAAGACCTCGGTATCAACAAGCTTGGCTTTGAGCAGGATCACGTTACATTCTCAAGCTACTTAAGCTATAAAACGACCATCAAGGCGGATCTTGTACCTGTTTCCGGCGTTATTGAAAAGTTACGCTTGATTAAGAATGAACAAGAGATTAAGATATTAAAGGAAGCTACGCAGATTGCTGATGCAGCTTTTGAGCATATCATCACGTACATAAAGCCTGGCCTTACAGAGCTGGATGTTTCCAACGAGCTTGAATTCTTCATGAGAAAACAAGGTGCGGTGTCATCCTCTTTTGATATTATCGTTGCTTCCGGGTATCGTTCTGCCCTGCCACATGGAGTTGCATCAGACAAAATCATTGAAAAAGGTGAGTTTGTCACGCTTGATTTCGGTGCCTATTATAAAGGCTACAATTCCGATATTACGCGTACCCTTGCAGTTGGAGAGCCAAGTGACGAATTGCGCAATATCTACAACGTCGTATTGGAAGCTCAATTGAGAGGGATGAAAGGCATCAAGCCTGGCATGACTGGTCGTGAGGCGGATGCCCTTACCCGCGACTATATCACGGAAAAGGGTTATGGCGAGTACTTCGGTCACTCGACAGGCCACGGACTGGGAATGGAAGTGCATGAAGGCCCATCCTTATCGGTGAAATCCGAAACTGTATTGGAACCAGGAATGGTGGTAACCGTGGAACCGGGTATCTATGTTGGGGGCCTAGGTGGAGTGCGTATCGAGGATGATACGATTGTCACAAAATCCGGCAATGAATCTCTGTCCTATTCCACAAAAGAACTTATTATTTTGTAAAGGTAATCCTTACTCTTGGTGGAGTAGACTGAATCTCTCAGGGATACAATACCGGTAGGACTACTATTTACATAGCATTAGGAGGAAACATATTAATGATTTCAGTAAACGATTTTCGTACAGGCTTGACTATTGAAGTAGACAACGGAATTTGGCGCGTAATGGATTTCCAACACGTTAAGCCAGGAAAAGGAGCGGCATTCGTTCGTTCCAAACTGCGCAACCTACGTACAGGTGCGATCCAGGAAAAAACGTTCCGTGCTGGTGAAAAAGTAGGGAAAGCTCAAATCGACAACCGCAAAATGCAGTACCTTTATGCAAATGGCGACATGCACGTATTCATGGACAACGAGTCCTACGACCAACTTGAATTGCCAGCAGGCCAAATCGAGTATGAGTTGAAGTACTTGAAAGAAAACATGGAAGTGGCAATCATGATGTACCATGGTGAAACGCTTGGAGTTGAGCTTCCTAACACAGTTGAGCTTAAAGTGGTAGAAACGGAGCCAGGTATCAAAGGTGACACAGCTTCCGGCGGTTCCAAGCCGGCAATCGTGGAAACTGGCCTATCCGTAAACGTACCATTCTTCGTAAACGAAGGCGACGTTCTGATTGTTAATACAACTGACGGTTCTTACGTTTCCAGAGCATAATTTTAAGACAAGGGAAAAGGCTGAATTGGGCCTTTTCCTTTTTATATGGAAAAAAAGCCTACACTAAGGCAGGCCACTCCTTACTAATTTTCAAACCAAACCACGTCTTTAACACCTTCAATCACCTTCCGTGCATCCGAACCGTCCAGGCGGCTCATCCAGACACTCTTCCATCCGTTTGCATCCGTACGGATCCAGCTGAGCGTCTTCTGTTTATCCAACGTAACTGGATAGTCATCAGAAAATCCCGCGGGCAGGTCGACAAAAGGCTTCCCGTCACTTTTTTGTTCATCCTCTTTGCTATTGACCAAAATTAAGCTGGAGCGAAAATCGGATAAGGTGTCGGATTCTTTCCCTCGCGCAACGACAAGCTTATCATCATCCAGCCAGTCAAAGTTTACGTCTGCAAAACCGGCCGGAGTGAAGCGTTTCGTTTGACTCGGAAGTACACTCTGTACAGTCAGAGTTTTATTTTTGACACCGCCTCGCAAACGGCCAGGGCCCTGGATGGAGGCAAGCTGAGATTTCGTGGGAGCCCATTTAATCCATCCCTTTTCACGTAGAATCTCCCCCATCGGAATCAACACTTTGTTTTCTTTTACAAATACAGTCAGCATATTGCTATCCTCTGACCACGATGCAGTAGGGGAGACGACGAATGCCAGGAGCCTCCCGTCCTTGGACCATTTGAAATTCTCTGCATCAATGGAAAGAATCGATAAATCATCAAGCTTTAGGGGAGAGGAGATTGTTAAGAGCGGATCCACCTTTACATCCAGTTCCTGGTTTTGCTTTTCCATCTCCCAATTGACCTCATATAACCTTGGGTGGCTCCAGCCGTCCGGAAACATGACGGCACTTGCAGAGGCAATCAGATTTTCCCCATCCGCATCCCATGAGAAATGGGATACACCGCCGTTCAGCTGGTGGATTATCGGCTTGTTCTCTCTAAGCTCTACGACTGTTAAAAAGGATCCCGTTAAAAAAGCGAAAGTGTTCTTCTTAGGATTCCATTGAACGTCATGGCCAACCATTTTGAGTTTAGTATGAGTATTGGTGGGAACATGGTATAGCCAGATATCATGCTCATCCCCTTCGTTTTTTGCCTCAAAGGTCAGCCACTGTCCATCCAAGGACCAGCCTGGATTGGAAATGGCCAAATTTTCCTGCAGCAGCACTTCAGAGCCATCCATATAGAGCCATAACGCTTTGTCCCGGACGAATGCCGCCTGAAGGCCATTTGATTCTGCGGCATTTGCAGGGGGGATCAGGGTTATGAGCAGGACCAAAGTCAGCCAAAGTTTTTTCATGGTGCCTTCCTCCTATTATTTTCTAGAATGAGTAGTTGACTATCTTGATAGTGTCCCCTGTGACCGGGTATTTCATGAAAAAGCTAGTTGAAAAACTGAAAAAAGATGGTATAGTAAAGTAGTGGATTTATTCCTATATATATTTTTTCGCAATTTGTGCAAACGGTTACGCAATCGTTACCATATAAATTATGAAGTATAAGTGTTGTTGACAAGGGAGTGTATCGTGTTGAAAAAGATATGGTGGAAAGAGGCTGTCGCCTACCAAGTGTATCCAAGAAGCTTCATGGATTCCAATGGAGATGGAATTGGTGATCTTCGTGGTGTCATTTCAAAATTGGATTATTTAAAAGAGCTTGGCATAGATGTAATTTGGATCTGTCCAATGTATAAGTCCCCGAATGTAGATAATGGGTATGATATAAGCGACTACCAGGATATTATGGAAGACTTCGGAAACATGGCGGATTTTGATGAGTTATTGGAAGAAACACATAACCGTGGAATGAAGTTGATCATTGATCTGGTTATCAACCATACTAGTGACCAACATCCTTGGTTCATTGAGTCCGCATCCTCAAAGGATAACCCGAA
Source organism: Bacillota bacterium (assembly GCA_051750385.1). Classification (GTDB taxonomy): domain Bacteria; phylum Bacillota; class Bacilli; order Bacillales; family Bacillaceae_I; genus Sutcliffiella_A. The sequence goes on from JBNJJQ010000001.1 coordinate 13,861, forward strand.
ACGTGACTGGTATATTTGGGAAGACGGAAAAGACGGCAAGGAGCCGAACAACTGGGAAAGTATTTTCAATGGTCCTGCGTGGCAGTATGATGAGAAGACAGAACAGTATTATATGCATATTTTCGCAACAGAGCAGCCTGACCTGAACTGGGAAAACAAAGATGTTCGTATTGCCTTGTATGACACGGTGAACTGGTGGCTGGACAAAGGCATCGATGGATTCCGTGTGGATGCAATCTCCCACATCAAAAAAGAACCTGGATTCCCTGATCTTCCAAATCCGAAGAACTTGGACTATGTTCCTTCCTTTGATTACATGATGAATGTAGACGGCATTCAAAAGCATCTTGAAGAATTGAAAGAGCAAACGTTTGCGCGTTATGACATCATGACGGTCGGAGAAGCGAACGGCGTAAAGCTGAACCAGGCGGACGAGTGGGTAGGAGAAAAGAACGGAAAGTTCAATATGATTTTCCAATTCGAGCACCTTGGATTGTGGGAAAAAGGGACAGAAGGCGGCGTGGACCTTCTTCAACTGAAAGAGACCTTGACCAAATGGCAAAAAGGCTTGGAAGGCAATGGCTGGAATGCATTATTCCTTGAGAACCATGACCAGGCACGTTCCGTTTCCACATGGGGAAATGACAAGGAGTACTTGGTGGAGAGTGCAAAATCATTGGGGGCACTTTACTTCCTCATGCAGGGAACACCTTTCATCTATCAGGGTCAGGAGCTTGGAATGACCAATGTCCGTTTCGAAAGCATCAACGACTATGATGATGTTGGAATGAAAAATCTTTACAACATCGAAAGTGCAAAAGGAAAAGAGCACGCACAGAAGGTGATGGAAATCATCTGGGCAAAAGGCCGTGACAACTCCCGCACACCGATGCAATGGAACGATCAGCCGAATGGCGGATTCACAACCGGAACTCCATGGATGGGAGTAAATGAAAACTACAAAACCATCAACGTGGAAAACCAATGGAACGACCCAAAATCCGTCCTTAGCTTCTACAGAGACATGATCAATCTTCGTAAAGCGGAAGAAGTATTCGTCTATGGAGCGTACGATCTGATCCTGGAAGAGGACACTAAAGTATACGGCTACACAAGAACACTAGGTGAAAAAGTGGCGGTTGTCCTCTGTAACCTTAGCGGGGAAGCAGCGGAGATTGAACTGGATAAGCTGAATGTTTCTTCAAGCGACCTGCGCATGCAGAACTATGAAGTGGAAGAGCATGAGGATGCTTCTGAAATGACATTGAAGCCTTATGAAACTAGAGTGTATGTGTTGAATAAATAATAATGATTGGAACCGCCGGCTGCGTTGAAGCCGGCGGTTTTTACTTTCTTGCAATGTGCAGTCACAGGTTTGTGAAAGTCTTATTAAAGGAAACTAACCTATATCAACTAAAAATATTAGGGGAATGGAATGCGTACAAATAAACAAGCATTGATTACTATGATTAATGGTAGAGATCGGTCGGCCTTTAGAAAGTTTTATCTGGAGTATGAGGTTATGCTTTATAAAATTGTAAGCAGGTATGCTGCTAATGCCGGAGAGGCGGAAGCACTTATGGAATGTTTATTCGAGGAGCTTTGGAAACGTCCGGAAGTACTTTGGCAATCAAGGGAAAATACTTGTCTGTTTTCTGGTCAAACGTATGATATTTTTATGTAAAGAGCGAGGATTGGGACGAGCGGAGTAATATGGTGCTCGTTTTTTGTTTGGAAATATTCATATAAATGGACAAGGTGAATTGGTATAGTAAGTATGTAGGTTAAAAATGGAAGGAAGTGGGCTATGATTAAAACTCGTACCGAATCTGCTGAATTGGTAATATTGAGATCGTTAAACACACGAATGGAATTGTCAGAGAAAGACAAACAGCACTATCATTACCTCCAAAAGGGCTACGATGGGGAAGTGAAGTTTGATTCTTTAACCGAAAATCTTCAGTGTGAATGCATTATTCTTAATGATTTGCTTTTTAAAATTAATAACACCGTGTTCCAAATCGACTCGTTGATTATTACTGCAGAAATTTTGCGGTTTTATGAAGTGAAAAATTTTGAAGGTGATTTTTATTACGAATCGGATAGGATGTATACGAAATCCAAAACCGAAATAAATAATCCGTTGAACCAATTGAACAGAGGTGTTTCGTTGTTTCGGCAATTGCTTTAAAGCCTTGGCTTTAACATGAGAATTGATCCTTCCGTGGTATTTATCAATCCCGTTTTTACGCTTTATCAAACCCCACTCGACAAACCATTTATATTCCCGACTCAACTGGATAGATACATTAGAACCCTGAATAAGATACCTTCAAAATTGAACAGTACACATATGAAATTAGCAGAACAGCTAGTTTCCCTTCATTGCCAAGACTCCCCTTATAAACAATTACCCACCTATGCTATTGAGGGATTGAAAAAAGGAATGTCATGTAATAAATGCTTATCATTTTCCCTTACTGTTGTAGGGCAAAAATGTTTTTGTGGAGAGTGTGGTCACCAGGAAACGGTTGCAGAGGCTGTGATGCGACATGTGAAGGAGTTTCAGCTTCTGTTTCCCGAGATGAAAATTAATACGAATGTTATTTATGAGTGGTGCGGGGATTTATGTTCAAAAAAGAGAATTAGGAAAGTACTAGAAAGGAACTTTAAGAAAATAGGAGTTCGACAATGGACCTTCTTCGAATGAAGAGGTTCTTTTTTTGGTTAATATAGCTACACCATAAGCGAGATGAAGGCCCTATTCGGCACCAGAGCGAGTAGAAAGGTCCATCATAAGCGAGATGAAGACCCTTTTCGGCACCAGAGCGAGTAGAAAGGTCCTTCATAAGCGAGATGAAGACCCTTTTCGGCACCGGAGCGAGTAGAAAGGTCCATCATAAGCGGGATGAAGGACTTTTTCGGCACCGGAGCGAGTAGAAAGGTCCATCATAAGCGAGATGAAGGCCCTTTTCGGCACCGGAGCGAGTAGAAAGGTCCATCAAAAGCGAGATGAAGACCCTTTTCGGCACCGGAGCGAGTAGAAAGGTCCATCATAAGCGAGATGAAGACCCTTTTCGGCACCGGAGCGAGTAGAAAGGTCCATCATAAGCGGGATGAAGGCCCTTTTCGGCACCGAAGTACTGAAAGGTCCTTCATCCATCCCTCTAACAAACCCCCCCTCTCAGCGCCCCATCCAAAGAAGAGCGAAAACATCACCCCCGCCCCTCACAAACTCCACTAAAAAAACACTTCTGCCTCCCCCCGCCGCAGCATAGGTTGTACAAGACAAAGGAAATTGTGTATGCGGCAAAAGGGAGGATAAACAATAAATGAAAAAGCTTTTAGGTAATATAGATTCTGCTGTCTTATCAATGGCAGGCATACGGATATTTTCAGGGGTACTGGAATTGACCGCCGCCTTTATTATGCTCTACCTCAACGATGTCAAGAAGGCGGTGGTGGTGAACTCGATGCTGGCAGTCGTCGGTCCGGTCATTTTTATATCCACTATGATGATCGGCCTTGTCAGTATGGCGAATGAGATTTCCTTTTCCAAACTGGTATTCATCGCGATCGGAGTCGGGTTCATCCTCTATGGAATCTATAAATAAGAATATATTGTCCAAGCCCGCATACATTGTAAGTAATAAAGGGACAAGAAGGGGATTGTATGATTGCTAGTATTATGAATGTGCTCCCACCGAATCTGGCCAAGGTAATTGAGAGGCTTTCGCCCGAGACGATGGACAGGATGGAGGAAATCCGGGTGAGGATCAATCGACCGCTCGAGGTGATGGTGGATGGACTGCCGCTTTTTCTCGCCTACACCGTCACGAGTGAAGATGGGACTCATCTATTAAATAAAATAAGCAAATATTCGATTTATGCTCTAGAGGAGGAGCTGCGCCGAGGCTATATCACCATCACTGGTGGGCACCGGATCGGGCTTTCAGGCAAAGTGATTACCGAGAGTGGAAAAGTGAAGGCAATTAGGGATGTCTCTTCTTTCAACATCCGGATTGCCAAACAAAAAATAGGAGTAGCGGAGCCCTTGCTTCCGTACCTTTACCAAAAGCGATGGCTGAGCACGATGATTATCGGACCGCCACAGACGGGAAAGACGACCATGCTCCGCGATCTGGCAAGGTTAATGAGTAGCGGGATAAAAGAAAAAAATATCGCTTCGTGCAAGGTTGGGATTGTGGATGAACGATCTGAAATTGCCGGCTGTGTTGATGGGATTCCACAGCATGACCTGGGCCTCAGGGTGGATGTACTGGATGGGTGTCCGAAGGCGGAAGGGATGATGATGCTGATCCGCTCCATGAGTCCGGAGGTCATAGTCGTCGATGAGATTGGCAGAATGGAAGACAGCGAGGCGATCATGGAAGCGGTAAATGCGGGGGTGGGCCTTCTCATGTCGGTACATGCCTTTTCCTATGAAGACCTCCTCATGAGGCCAACTTTGCGTGAGATTATCAGCCTAAAGGCAGTCAAGCGGTTCGTCGAGCTTTCGAGAAGCAAGGGGCCAGGCTCCATCAAGCGCATCCTAAACGAAGCTGGTGAAGAGATCTACCGGGAAGAGAGAGTGACAAGATGTTCAAATTAATCGGCGCTGTATTAATCATCATTTCCACATCCTGGGCCGGCTTTGAAGCGGCAAGGCATCTGACCGAGCGGCCGAGGCAGCTGCGCCAGTTGAAGGTCGCCCTGCAATCCCTGGAAGCGGAGATTATGTATGGCCATACCCCACTGGCAGAGGCGACAAGGAATATTGCCAAGCAGATGGATAAGCCGCTGACCTGGTTTTTTGAAGCTTTCTCCAACAAGTTGGAACAAGCAAATCTGCATGCAAAGGATGCTTGGCACCAAAGCCTGGATGAGGTTTGGAACTCGACCGCTTTCAAGAAGGCGGAACTGGAAATCATGAAGCAGTTCGGGGATACATTGGGGCAGCACGACCGGCATACCCAGCAAAAACATATACATCTGGCAATGACGCATCTGGAACGGGAGGAATTGGAGGCACGGGATAAGCAGATCCGCTATGAAAAAATGGTGAAAAGCTTAGGGGTGCTGTCAGGTTTATTGCTCATTATTTTACTGATGTGAAAAATAGGGGGAAGCATTCATGGGCATGGAAGTGGATATCATTTTTAAAATAGCTGGCATCGGCATAGTGGTTGCGTTTCTGCATACTGTCCTGAAGCAGCTTGGAAAAGAAGAATATGCAAATTGGGTGACGCTACTTGGCTTTATTTATATTTTATTCATGGTTGCAAGCATTGTGGAGGACCTGTTCAAAAAGATTAAATCGGTGTTCCTGTTCCAATGATGAGGGGGGCTGACCTATCGAAATCATTCAAATAGTAGGTCTTGGACTTGTTGCCACTTTTCTTGCCCTGATTGTCAAGGAACAGAAACCAACCTTCGCTTTCATGCTGGTCGTTTTCGTTGGATGTGTCATCTTTTTATTCCTGATCGACCAGGTGTTTCATGTCATAAGGATGCTCGAACGGATAGCGGTCAATGCCAATGTGAATCTGATTTACGTGGAAACCATTTTGAAAATTGTCGGGATTGCCTATATAGCCGAATTCGGCGCACAGATCACCAAGGATGCAGGACAAGGGGCCATCGCTTCGAAAATTGAGTTGGCAGGGAAAATACTCATCCTTGCGATGGCCATCCCGATTCTCACCGTCATTATCGAAACAATTATAAACCTGATACCTTCTTAAATAGAAGTTTTGGGAGGGGGAATTCGATGAAAGTGTTTCTAGCATTTTTTTCACTAATTATCCTAATAAATCTGCTGCCACAATTTGTACAAGCATCTCCCTCATCACCATCAGAACTTGTGACCGACCAGATAGAAGGAGTGGGAGTCGAAGAGATAAAGGTCTACTGGGAAGAGATCATGGATGAATACGGTGGCTACCTGCCGGAAAGTCAGAAGGGGACGTTCATGGAGTTTGTAAAAGGGGACAAGTCCTTTTCCCTGAAGGAATGGCTGAAGGGATTTGTGAAATACCTTTTCTATGAACTTCTGGCAAATGGAAAGCTGCTTGGAAGCCTGATATTGCTCACCATATTCAGCATGTTTCTGCAGACCCTGCAAAATGCCTTCGAACAGAAGACTGTCAGTAAGATTGCCTACTCAGTCGTATTCATGGTCCTCATCATCATTGCGCTAAACAGCTTTCATATTGTCATCAACTACACACTTGATGCGATTTCCGCTATGACCGGCTTCATCATCGCTTTGGTCCCATTACTGATTGCGCTAATCGCTTCATCAGGAGGACTCGTATCGGCCGCATTTTTTCATCCAATCATACTTTTCCTGATGAATACGAGCGGCATGCTGATCCAATATATAGTCCTGCCACTGCTTTTCCTGTCTGCAGTGCTCAGCATTGTCAGCACCTTAAGTGAACACTATAAAGTCACCCAGCTTGCGCAGCTACTTCGCAATGTCAGTATCGGAATTCTTGGAATGTATTTGACGATTTTTCTCGGTGTCATTTCAGTACAGGGTGCGACAGCTGCTGTAACGGACGGGATCGCGATACGGACCGCCAAGTTTGTTACAGGCAACTTCATCCCGGTGATCGGGAGGATGTTTACGGATGCAACAGACACAGTCATTACCGCCTCTCTTCTATTAAAAAATACAGTAGGGATCCTTGGGGTGGCGACCGTCATTCTGCTGGCCGCGTTTCCTGCGATAAAAATCCTGTCAATCGCCATCATCTATAAGCTAGCCGCGGCACTTCTGCAACCGCTTGGTGGGGGGACGGTCATCACGTGCATGGACATCATCAGCAAAAGCATCATCTATATTTTTGCGGCGCTTGCCATCGTTTCGTTCATGTTCTTTCTTAGCATTACGGTCATTGTGGCGGCTGGAAACATCACCGTCATGATCCGGTAGGAAGGTGAAAAAGTCGTGAGTTATTTAACAGAATGGATTACCACCATTATCCTTTTTATACTGCTGGCAACTGTTGTGGATATGCTCCTCCCGAGTTCGAGCATGCAGAAATATACAAAGCTCGTAATCGGTTTATTGCTGATAGTCGTTATTCTGACGCCGATCCTGAAGCTATTATCGACAGATATGGACGAGCTGTTTGCAAAGATGATGACCCATCCTTCCTATATTTCAGAAAAAAATACAGAAAATTTAATAGAAATGAAGAAAAAAGAAATACAAGCCTCCCACTCTGCATATATTTTAGAACAAGCGGCTGTCCAAATGAAAGAAGATGTGGAAGAGGAGTTGAGGGAACAATATGGTTTAACTGTAAAAGAGGTAAATCTTGTTGTGAAAAATCAAGATCAGCTCAACATGGTACCGACAGAAGAAGACCTTGAAATGGTAGTGATAGTTTTAGAAGAAGGAACAGAAGAGACAGCCATCTCAGTAGTAAAGCCTGTTAAGATTAACACCTCCAGACCTAATAAACCAGAGCCTTCCTCACCAAACTCCGGTAGGGAAGGAAACATCGCAGCATTCCTATCAGATCGCTGGCAACTACACGAAACATTAATCTCAGTAGATGTGGAAGGGGGGGATTAGTACAAGGTGGAAAAGAAAAATCAAGCATTCATTCCTTGGTTAAAATCTCTATTATTTGATTCATCGAAAGATAAGAAGTCCTCTAAAAAGCAGTACTTCCTCGTCGTCCTGCTAATCGGTGTCGGATGTATGCTATTTGGAAACTTATTCTTTGGCAAAGAGGAAGCGTCAACATTAAACTCTGCCATTCCAGCAATAACCCAGCAGGAGTCCGAGACACCTGTGTTCAATCAAAAAGATGGTGACAACGTACCTTCTACTATCTCTGACTATGAAGCTAGGTTTGAGAGCCAGATGACAGAGGCGCTGGAAGAAATAATCGGGGTCGGCAAAATCAATGTTGTAGTAAATGTCGATGCCACCGAAAAGAAGGTGCTCCAGATAAACGAAACCACCTCCACACAAACGACGGAAGAAACTGACAAAGAAGGTGGAAAGCGTAGTGTCACAGATAGCTCAAAAGAAAACCAAGTTGTCATGGCAAGAAAAGGGAATGACGAGCACCCGATCACACTGGAAACAAAAAAGCCAGTCATCCGCGGTGTGCTTGTAGTAGCACAGGGCGCTGAAAATATACATGTCAAACAAATGATTTTGGAAGCTGTTACACGCGTGCTCGATGTGCCCCAGCACAAAGTTGCAGTCCTTCCAAAAAAATCTAAGGGGGAATAAGCATGCTATTGAAAAAACAAACGGTCTGGTTACTGACCATGTTGAGTTTAGTATTTGTTCTATCAGTCTACTACTTTTTAGGAAATCAGGAAGCCGAAAATATGGCTACAGATGTACCAGGAATCAACGAACAAGCAGGAAATGAAGAACCTGGTGATGAGGAAGAAGGAACAGCTGGAACAGACGGTGAAGAAGCCGAAGGAACGGAAGAGGAAGGAAATGAAGTGGTGAACTACATTTCCGGGGATGCAGCCTTCACAGAACTTCGTCTTGAACTCGAAAATGTAAGAAGTCAGCAGCGTGCCGACCTGAATGAACAAATGGCCAACACAGAGCTTCCTGCTGAGGAAATCTCCAAGGCTCGCGATGAATTGAATGCGCTGAATCAAGTAGCAGGAAAAGAATTGATGATCGAAACTAGCATCAAATCCAGAAAAGACGTCGAGGATGCAATCGTTCGTGTAACTGGAGAGCAAATCAAAGTGACGGTAAAAGTGAACGGCGAGCATAATCCGCAAATGGCGAATGAAATCTACCACATCGTTCGCAGCGAATTCACGGATGTTCGAAACGAAAACATCGTGTTCGATTTCGCTTCTATCAAAAACGAATAGGTTGACTCTCGGGTGGTGCGCATTGGCACCGCCCGTTTTATTTTTTCCAGAACTAAGAAGTAAAAAAGCTTGTCAATATCCAACTTCAATAAGAGAATAGAGAAGTAAAGCGTTTTCAAGTAAAAAGCATGATTTAGCACTAGGTAATAACATCTATTACTATTTTTAAGTTGAATTTAGATGGTTGGTATCGTATGATAAATATGAACTCTTGTGATGTCTACATATGAAACAAACCATCACCTAAAGAAAAGAACAGGAACTTAAGGAGTGAAAGACATGTTAAAGATCCAAGAAATTAGAGAAATTATCAAACTGATTGACCAATCCAATATAGATGAATTTTTGTATGAGCATGAAGGCTCCAAAATCAAATTGAAAAAGCAAGGGGAGCAAATGGTGGTTAGTGCGCCGGTTGCCCCGCAGCCTCAAACGGTACAGGCTGCAGCACCAGTTGCGGCACCTGCAGCAGTGGAAGTAAAAGCGGAAACTCCTGCAACTGTAACGGAAACACCAAAAGTGGAAGACGGAAACCTACATAAGATCACTTCCCCGATGGTTGGTACTTTCTATGCATCTCCATCACCTGATGTTGCGGCATACGTACAGGCTGGAGATAAAGTGGGAGAGAACTCCGTTGTTTGCATCGTGGAAGCGATGAAATTGTTCAATGAAATCGAAGCGGAAGTTAAAGGCGAGATTGTAGAGGTGTTAGCTGATAACGGACAGCTGGTGGAGTACGGCCAACCTTTATTCCTTGTAAAAACAGTATAAGGAGTGGGTATTATGATAAAGAAGTTACTGATTGCTAATAGAGGAGAAATCGCGGTACGTATTATACGCGCCTGCCGCGAAATGGATATTGAAACAGTCGCTGTCTATTCGGAGGCGGATAAGAATTCCTTGCATGTACAGCTTGCGGATGAGGCCTATTGTGTGGGACCGACTGCATCCAAGGACAGTTATTTGAGCTTTACCAATATCATCAGTGTGGCAAAATTGACTGCATCTGATGCCATTCACCCAGGTTACGGTTTCCTTGCTGAGAATTCCGATTTTGCGGAGCTTTGCAGGGAATGCAATATCACGTTTGTCGGGCCTAGTCCTGAGGCAATTTCCAAAATGGGTACGAAGGATGTCGCTAGAGAAACTATGAAGATGGCGAATGTTCCAATCGTGCCTGGTTCACAGGGAATCATTGAAAGCATCACGGACGGAGTGAAAATCGCGAGTGAGATCGGCTATCCTGTAATCATCAAGGCAACAGCTGGTGGCGGAGGAAAAGGGATCCGTGTCGCTAGAAATGAAGAGGAACTGAAAAAAGGCATTTCCATTACACAGCAGGAGGCCGCAACAGCCTTTGGAAACCCTGGTGTGTATCTTGAAAAATTCATCGAAGATTTCCGTCATGTGGAAATCCAGGTGATGGCGGATTCCTTCGGGAACACGATTCACCTGGGTGAGCGAGATTGCTCGATTCAACGACGTCTTCAAAAGCTAGTGGAGGAAACTCCTTCTCCTGTCCTGGATTCTGAATTGCGGGCGGAAATGGGAGAAGCTGCTGTTAAAGCAGCGAAAGCAGTGGACTATGCGGGTGCAGGTACGATAGAATTTATCTATGACTATCAAAATAGAAAGTTCTACTTCATGGAAATGAACACTCGAATCCAGGTGGAGCATCCGGTGACTGAAATGGTCACGGGCGTCGACTTGATTAAAGAACAAATTCGAGTGGCATCTGGCGAAAAGCTTTCTTTGACACAAGAAGAGGTTGTTTTCAATGGCTGGTCCATCGAGTGTCGTATTAATGCTGAAAATCCGGAAAAGAATTTTATGCCATCACCTGGTAAAATAGAAATGTATCTTCCTCCGGGCGGCCTAGGGGTTCGTGTAGATTCGGCTGTATATCCTGGCTATAGCATACCGCCATATTATGACAGCATGGTAGCAAAGCTGATCACCTACGGGGCAACGCGTGAAGAAGCCATTTCCAGAATGAAACGGGCATTAGGCGAATTCATTATCGAAGGTGTGCATACCACGATACCATTCCATTTGAAATTAATGGATCACGAAAAATTTAAAGATGGTAATTTTAATACGAAATTCCTTGAAAAATATGATGTCATGAATTCTAAAATAATAGGAGGGTCCGAACATGAGTGAAAGAAACTTATTGGAAATGGATAATAGCGGTTCACTTGGAAAAGTGGAAATCGCTCCAGAAGTTATTGAAGTTATTGCTGGGATTGCTGCTTCGGAAGTGGAAGGAGTTTCACAAATGCGTGGAAACTTCGCTGCAGGAGTAGTGGAAAGACTTGGTAAGAAGAACCATGGTAAAGGTGTAAAAGTGGACCTTTCCGAAGAAGGAATTAAAGTGGATGTGTATTGCGTGATGCAATTCGGCATTTCCATTCCAACTGTTGCCCAAAAAGTGCAGGACAACATCCGCCAAGCGTTATTGAACATGACGGCTCTTGAAATTACAGAAGTAAATATTCATGTGGTAGGCGTTCAATTTGAGACGCAAAAGAATGATGTGGAAGTAGAACAGGAAATCTAAAAGACAAACATAGGGAGCAGGCATTCGGGACGGACTTGAATGCCTGCCTTTTTTTATGGACAAAACTCAAAGGGTGCTCTGCTAAAAATTACTTGTATTCCATAGCAATGTTCGGTACAATTTTAGGCGCTTTCCTTTTTTGAAAGGAACGAATAACACCATGAAAACTAGGTAATGATGATGTTGAATTGAAAAATGGAATAAACGGATAATAAACGCTTCCCCAAAGCCTGTTGGAATATCCGAAAACACGAATGAATATAATCCAGTTTATAGGAATGTATGTGTTTTGTGTGAAAAACGAATGAAAAATGTGTGTTTTTTTATAAAAATGTGCTATTATCTTTATATACTAGTTGGGCACGATAAGGAGATTTACGAATGAAGCGAAGTAAAGCAAGAGAAAAAGCTCTTCAAGCTATCTTCCAAATGGATGTTAGTGATGTAGAACCGAAAGAAGCAGTGCAAAATGTGCTGGAAGAAGGCGAGAAAGCAGACGACTTCCTGAATAATATTGTGTTTGGAACAATGGAACATCGGGAAGAAATCGATTCCACGCTGAAGCAGCACCTGGAAAAATGGTCACTTGACCGCCTGGGAACTGTCGATCGTACGATTCTTCGTATGACTGTGTATGAAATGAAATACGAAACGGAAATCCCGGTCAATGTAAGCATTGACGAAGCGATTGAATTGGCGAAAGTATTTGGTGACGAAAAATCAAGTAGTTTCATTAACGCCGTTTTATCCAAAGTGAAGACAACTTTTGAAAATAAATAAAGCGTAACAGGCTTAAGGGGGAGCTATTCATGACAGCAGTAATCGTATCTGGAAAAGAACTAGCAACAGAGAAAAGAGCCTTCATCAAAACAGAAGTTCAGAAACTTGTAGCGGATAGACAAACACAACCTAGCTTGGCAGTTATTCTTGTCGGTGATAATCCGGCATCCCATTCCTACGTACGAGCAAAACAAAGAGCGTGTGAAGAAGCGGGGATGCAATGCATTTTGGAGCATTATCCCGAAACTCTGACAGAGCAGGAACTATTGGAGCGCATTACATTCTATAACCAGGAAAAAACGGTACATGGAATTTTGGTGCAGCTACCTTTACCCCAGCACATAAACGAACTTGCAGTCATAGAAAGTATCTCTCCAGACAAAGATGTGGATGGGTTCCATCCCGTAAATATCGGGAAAATGATGATCGATCAAGAGGCATTCCTTCCATGCACCCCATATGGAATCGTGGAAATGATCAAGTCTTTGAACATTCCTATCGCAGGAAAACACGTTGTGGTTATCGGTAGAAGTAATATTGTTGGCAAACCGGTTGGGCAGCTACTTTTAAAAGAAGATGCTACAGTAACATATTGCCATTCGCGTACAACGAATCTTGCCTCCATCACGAAACAGGCGGATATCCTGATTGCTGCAGTTGGAAAAGCAAAGCTTATTGGTCCTGATTTTGTAAAAGAAGGCGCCATTGTTATTGATGTAGGAGTAAATAGACTGGATACAGGAAAGCTTTGTGGAGACGTGGACTTTGACACAGTCAAGGAAAAAGCGAGTTATATCACTCCTGTTCCTGGTGGAGTCGGTCCGATGACCATCACGATGCTCCTCCAGAATACTCTGCAATCTGCACAAAAAATCGGAAGGGCAAACAAGACGTTTTCCTGACAATATGGTATGTTTAAAGATGGATGGAACATTGGTTCTTCCGTCTTTTTTCATATTCTTCTATAATAGAGGATGTTCAAATAGTCCGGTAAAAATAGCTTCGAATTTCTTCGTCAGCTAGTCTCTTCGCTCCTCGCGTATATCAACCATACGCTGTGGTGCTCGAGCCTTCGCTTCCTTGAACTTCTTTGCTCTTTTTATCCTCCTATTTGAACAAGAGATAGGATAAGGCTTTAAAAAGGAGCGACCCGTAATGAGTGATCGCAAGTACTTGACTGTTACAGCTTTAACAAAATACATAAAAAGAAAATTTGATGTCGATCCCCATCTGCAGGATGTGTGGCTGAAGGGCGAAATATCCAACTTCAAGCAGCATAGCAGAGGGCATATGTACTTCACGTTGAAGGATCAGAATGCCAGACTGCAGGTTGTGATGTTTGCCGGACAGAACAGAAGCCTCGCCTTTAAACCGGAAGAAGGAATGAAGGTGCTGGTGCGCGGGGAGTTAACCGTGTATGAGGCGAATGGGTCGTATCAGATGTACATAAAAGAAATGCAGCCGGATGGAGTTGGAAGCCTTTACCTTGCCTATGAGGAGCTGAAGAAGAAGCTTTCAGGCGAAGGGCTGTTTTCCCCATCATACAAAAAGCCACTTCCCAAATTTCCTCAAACGGTGGGTGTAATCACCTCCCCGACAGGTGCGGCAGTCCGGGATATCATTACGACACTTAAAAGAAGATATCCCATAACGAACATAATTGTCATCCCGGCACTTGTCCAGGGAACACATGCTGCACCATCCATTGTCAAGGCGATTAAGCAGGCTCATGAACTGGATGGAGTGGATGTACTCATAGTTGGCCGTGGCGGTGGGTCGATTGAGGAGCTTTGGGCATTCAACGAGGAAATTGTAGCAAGGGAAATTTTTGCCTCAAAGATCCCGATCATTTCAGCCGTTGGTCATGAGACGGACTTTACGATTGCTGATTTTGTTGCAGATATGCGCGCACCGACGCCAACTGCAGCTGCAGAACTGGCGGTTCCCCACATCAATGAACTCATGGAACGACTATCTGACCGGAAATTCAGATTGCATCGTGCTTCCAATAAGCTGATGCAGGGGTTCAAGGACAGGCTGACCACGCTGCAGAAGTCCTATGCATTCAGATTCCCGAAAAACCTCTATGTTCAAAAGGAACAGGAGCTCGACAGGATGATGGATGACCTTGAAGCAGCCATGAAGCGGCTTGTGGAAAAAAAGCGTGACAAGCAATTGCAGATATCATCATTGCTCGAGCGCAATCATCCCAGAAAGCAGCTTGAATTGGAGAAGAGCTCCTTGGAGCAGCAGACCAAAATGCTGACAAAATACATGCAGCAGGCGTTGCAAAAGAAGCAATGGGAGTTTCAAAACCAGTTAACTAAAATAGATGGATTAAGTCCATTGAAAATAATGAGCCGTGGCTATAGCGTTGCATACGCAAGCAGCGGAGAAATTGTGAAAAGCAAGGAGCAGGTGAAGGTCGGGGATACCCTGCAGGTTAATTTACAGGACGGAACCCTGGATTGTGAAGTGCAGGAGATAAAGGAGCGAAAAAACAATGAGTGAAAAGAAGACTAAAAAAGAAGTATCATTTGAAGAGGCTATGAGAGAGCTGGAAGCTATTGTGGAAAAGCTCGAAGAAGGGGATGTTCCATTGGAAGAGGCCATTTCCCACTATAAAGAGGGAATGAAACTGTCCAAGCTTTGTCATGACAAGCTTACCCATGTGGAAGGGGAAATGGAGAAAATCCTGAAGGAAAACGGCGAGCTGGAGTCCTTTGCGATACAGGAGGATGAAGCTTAATTGTCGACACATACCAACCTCCAAACTTTTTTGCAAGATAGAAAACCTTTAGTGGAAGATAAGCTATATAGTTATATGGAAAACATGGATGCACCGTCAGTACTGTTGGAATCAATGAGATATTCCCTGAAAGCGGGAGGAAAAAGGCTCCGTCCCCTCCTTGTTCTAGCAACTTTACATTCCTTTGGTAAAAAGGAGGAAATGGGTATTCCTGTTGCTTGCGCCATAGAAATGGTTCATACCTACTCCCTGATCCATGATGATCTGCCGAGCATGGATGACGATGATTTCCGCAGAGGAAAACCGACAAACCATAAGGTGTATGGGGAAGCGATGGCGATTCTTGCGGGCGATGCACTTCTGACCTACAGCTTTGAAGTGATGGAGCATCTGCTCGAAAAAGGTGTTTCTCCGTCCAGGGTGCTTTTACTTGTCAAAGAGTTGGCAAAGGCTGCAGGCCCCACAGGTATGGTTGGAGGGCAGGTTGCGGATATGGAAGGGGAAGGTGCCCACCTACCGCTTGAGGGCCTTGAAAACATCCACCGGAACAAAACAGGAAAACTGCTTGGTTATAGCATTTATGCAGGTGCAGTACTAGCAGATGCAACAGAAGACCAGTTGACCATGCTTTCCGAGTTTTCCGACCATCTTGGACTCGCTTTTCAAATCAGGGACGATATCCTTGATATTGAAGGCGAAGCGGAAAAGATAGGCAAACCGGTCGGTTCTGACACGCAGAATGAAAAAGTTACCTATCCAGCCCTTCTGACTATGGAAGGTGCCAAGGAGAAACTGAACCACCATATAGATGAGGCGAAGAAATTGCTGAAGAGGTTGCCGCTTGAATCTGATCTATTGGCCCAGCTCTGTGACCTGATTGCCAAAAGGGACCATTAATCGACAAAAAACCTACGGAAAATTGAGCAATTCCTCTTTTTATGATATAGTAAATGGGATTAAAGAGTAGTATCGCATACTCTAATTGCCCATCTACATAAAGAAAACTTACATCAAGTGAGAATTTATAAATAATTGTGAAGAAAATACAAATGCTTAACATATAAGATGCAGAATTACACTATTGTTTTATAAATGGAATGAAGCCATTAATTGGAGTTTAGCTTTTCGCCGTTATCACACTTGTGTTAGCGGCTATTTTTTCAATTGCAGCATAATGGCAACATTCCATGCCGGAACGGTTCATAAGTAAACGGTTCCATCAGGACTGTACTAAAGAAAAAATAAGCGAATTTAGCAAGGAAAGAGAGTGATCCCTTTTGGATCTTACAAAGATTACAAGCCCGCAATTTCTTAAAAATATGTCAATTGCTGAGTTGGAAGAGCTAAGTTCCGACGTGCGCAAATTTCTGATTGAGCAATTATCAAATACAGGCGGACATATCGGTCCGAATCTTGGTGTGGTGGAATTGACCATTGCTCTTCATAAAGTGTTTGACAGCCCGAAAGACAAATTCCTATGGGACGTTGGGCATCAGGCCTATGTACATAAAATTTTGACAGGCAGGGCCTGTGAATTCGGCACATTGCGTAAGTATAAGGGTCTCTGCGGTTTCCCGAAACGCAATGAAAGCGAGCACGATGTATGGGAAACTGGTCACTCCTCCACCTCTCTTTCCGGGGCTATGGGGATGGCGGCTGCACGTGACATCAAGGGTACTAAGGAATACGTTATCCCTATTATCGGAGACGGCGCATTGACAGGTGGAATGGCACTTGAAGCTTTAAATCATATCGGGCATGAGAAGAAGGATATGATTGTGATTCTTAATGATAATGAAATGTCGATTGCACCAAATGTTGGTGCGCTGCATAGTGCGCTTGGAAGAATGCGGACTGCCGGCAAGTATAACTGGGTGAAAGACGAGCTGGAAGTGCTGTTGAAGAAAATTCCTGCAGTTGGTGGGAAACTGGCTTCTACGGCAGAAAGAATCAAGGACAGTCTGAAATATCTTGTAGTAAGCGGGATGTTCTTCGAAGAGCTCGGGTTTACGTATCTCGGACCGATTGATGGACATAACTACAACGACTTAATAGAAAACCTTAATTATGCAAAGAAGACTGAGGGCCCTGTGCTGATCCATGTGGTGACGAAAAAGGGGAAGGGCTATGAGCCAGCTGAAACCGATAAGATCGGGACATGGCATGGAATAGGACCATATAAAATTGAAACAGGCGATGTCCTGAAGCCGGTCGGTGCACCTCCTGCATGGAGCAGTGTGGTAAGTGAGACGGTCAGGAAGCTTGCACGCGTTGATGAGCGTGTGGTAGCGATCACGCCTGCGATGCCTGTCGGATCAAAGCTTGAGAATTTTGCAAAGGAATTCCCAGAGCGCATGTATGATGTCGGAATTGCCGAGCAGCATGCCGTGACGATGGCTGCAGGACTTGCCACGCAAGGAATGAAGCCGTTTGTTGCCATCTATTCCACATTCCTGCAAAGAGCGTACGATCAAGTTGTGCATGACGTTTGCCGCCAAAACTTGAACGTATTCTTTGGTATTGACCGTTCTGGCCTTGTTGGAGAGGACGGGGAAACCCATCAAGGAGTGTTTGATATTGCATTCTTAAGACATCTTCCCAATATGGTGCTGATGATGCCGAAGGACGAAAATGAAGGCCAGCATCTGGTTTATACAGCCAATAAATACAATGAAGGACCGATTGCTATCCGCTATCCTCGAGGAAACGGCCTTGGTGTGAAAATGGATGAGGAGCTTAAAGAAA
This sequence comes from Bacillota bacterium, assembly GCA_051750385.1. Lineage (GTDB taxonomy): Bacteria > Bacillota > Bacilli > Bacillales > Bacillaceae_I > Sutcliffiella_A. The sequence continues at coordinate 31,572 of JBNJJQ010000001.1, forward strand.
TTCCGATCGGTTCGTGGGAAGTGCTGAGGGAAGGCACGGATGCTGCAATCGTGACATTCGGTACAACGATTGGCATGGCACTTGAAGCAGCAGAAGCCTTGTCAAAAGATGAACTTTCGGTGAAGGTAGTAAATGCTCGATTCATCAAACCGATGGACGAAGCGATGCTGCATGACCTGTTTAAATCAGGTATGCCGGTTGTTACGATTGAGGAAGCAGTGCTGCAAGGAGGATTCGGTAGTGCGGTCGTGGAATTCGCAAGCGATCACGGCTATACGAACAGAGTTGTCAGAATGGGCATTCCAGACCGATTCATAGAGCACGGCAGTGTAAAGGAATTGATGAACGAAATAAATTTGACGGCTGCTAAAGTCGCAGAAAACGTAAAATTGATCTCATCAAGAAGAAAACAAAAAAGGGCATAGGGCATATGGCGAAAAAAGAAAGACTAGATGTATTATTAGTGGAGCGCGGCCTCATTGAAACACGTGAAAAGGCTAAGCGTTCCATCATGGCAGGACTCGTATATACAAATGAACAGCGCTTGGACAAGCCTGGTGAAAAAGTGGCAATCGATGCCCCATTAACGATAAAAGGAAATCTTATACCTTACGTCAGCAGAGGAGGACTTAAGCTTGAAAAAGCGCTTAAAGTCTTCGATCTGGATGTAAAAGACAAGATTCTACTTGATATCGGGGCATCCACCGGTGGCTTCACGGATTGCGCGCTTCAAAACGGAGCGAAACGGAGCTATGCACTCGATGTAGGCTATAACCAGCTTGCCTGGAAGCTTCGTCAGGATGAACGTGTCGTGGTTATGGAACGAACCAATTTCCGCTATGTCACACCAGTTGACCTGACTATTGGCATGCCGGAATTTGCAAGCATCGATGTATCTTTCATCTCCCTTAAATTGATCCTGCCTGTTCTTAAAACATTGCTTGTTCCTGATAGTGATGTAGTGGCACTCGTGAAGCCGCAATTTGAAGCAGGGAGAGATCAGGTAGGCAAAAAAGGGATTGTCCGCGAGCCGAAAATCCATGAGGCTGTCCTTGAGATGATTCGTGATTTTAGCTTAAAGGAAGGCTACGATGTGCAAGACCTCTCCTTTTCACCGATTACAGGTGGAGAAGGGAATATCGAATTCCTCCTCCATCTTAAATGGTGCGGACCAAAGGATGCCGGATCAGATCACCTGAAATATACCATTTCCCAAGTGGTTGCAGAGGCTCATCAACAATTAAAAGCAGAAAAAGGGGAATGACTTTTCAGTTGTTCCTTTTTTTAACGTGCGGCGATAGTATTCTTTTACATATGGTTAGGTTTGAATTAACATAAAGCTAGATATTGTCATGCAATATAGATATATTTAAGGGGTGCCGAAATGACCAAGGGGCAAAGACATATTAAAATAAGAGAACTGATAACAAACAGTGAAGTGGAAACGCAGGATGAATTGGTGGACCGCTTAAAAAGCGCAGGATTCAACGTAACGCAGGCCACGGTTTCAAGGGATATCAAGGAGCTGCATCTTGTAAAGGTGCCGATGATGGACGGCAGATACAAGTATAGCCTTCCAGCCGATCAACGCTTTAACCCACTGCAGAAGCTGAAACGATCCCTGATGGATGCGTTCGTCAAACTCGACATCGCAGGTCATATGATCGTCATGAAAACAATGCCTGGAAACGCCAATGCAATTGGGGTATTGATCGATAACCTCGATTGGCCGGAGATCCTGGGATCCATCTGCGGAGACGACACATGCCTCATTATCTGTCGAACCCCCGAGCAAGCAGAAGAGCTGTCCGAAAAATTTATTAACATGCTTTAAAAATAGCTTTGTTAAGAACTTGTGAAAATTTTTAAAAATTTAGCTGAATCTAGCTGTTGATTGGAGCAATAGGCGGAGACTCCTGCGGGAGGAAGCGTTTAGTGGAGACCCCGCAGGCGAAGCCGAGGAGGCTCTCGCAAGCCCCTTGGGTCGCTGCGCCTAGTACGGAAATCAACAGCGGTGTTTAATAGCCAAAATAGAACGATTCCGTAAAGGAAGTGATGGAATGATTGCAGAATTAACGATCAAAAATTTTGCTATTATTGAATCTCTGTCAATCTCTTTTGAAAAAGGACTGACTGTGCTGACCGGTGAAACCGGTGCCGGGAAATCCATTATCATCGATGCAATCCATCTGCTTGCTGGCGGACGGGGCTCCCATGAATTTGTGCGATTCGGAGAGAAACGTGCAGAGCTTGAGGGGCTGTTCCTGCTCGAGGATGAGTCACATCCATGCTATAGGGTCTGCAAAGAGCTTGGCATAGATATTGAAGACGCGATGGTGGTTTTGAGACGTGAAATCCATGCAACAGGCAAAAGCGTATGCAGGGTGAACGGAAAGCTAGTGACCATTGCCCTCCTGCGTGAGGTAGGGCAGACCCTGGTCGATATCCATGGACAGCACGAGCATCAGGAGCTCATGGATTCAGATCTCCATCTGGCACTCTTAGATCAGTTCGGCGGCAAGGCGGTTCAAAAGGAGCTGCAGGCCTATTCAGAAATATATAAAAAGTACAAGGATGTGGAAAAGCGTCTCCTACATTTGACGGAAAATGAGCAGAAAGTGGCACACCGCCTTGATCTGCTGCAATTCCAGGCAGAGGAAATCAACAACGCCCAGCTTACAATCAATGAGGATGACGAGCTTTTCGAGGAACGAAATAAAATCAGCAACTACGAACGTCTTTATCAGTCCCTGAACAACTGCTACTATTCCATGCATGGGGAACAAAAAGCACTCGACTGGATAGGGCAGGCCATGTCCGAAGCGGAAGGCCTGGAGGAAATCGATAAGAATCTAAAGGATATTTTTGATACGATTTCCAACTCCTACTACCAGCTAGAGGAATTGTCCTACCGCCTACGGGACGAAATCGATCAGCTTGAATTCGATCCGAAGCGCCTGGATTTTATCGAAAGCAGACTGAACGAGATCAAGCAGCTGAAAAGGAAGTACGGCAGTTCGGTTGAGGAAATCCTGGAATACGCCTCTAAAATTGAGGAAGAGCTGGAGACCCTGCAGAACCGTGACTCTCACATACACCAGCTTCAGGAGTCGCTACAATCATTAAAAGAGGACCTTGCGTTGGAAGCCAAAGCATTGACGGAAGCCCGCATGAAAGCCGCTACAAAGCTGACAAAGAGCATCCATAAGGAGCTAAAGGATCTTTATTTGGAAAAAGCGATATTCGATGTCCATTTTGAAGTGAAAAAAGAAAAGGGGCAAGATGGTTTTCTTTTTCAGAAAAATGGTGTGGATATGGTGGAGTTCTATCTCACCACCAACCCAGGCGAACCGTTGAAGCCAATGGCAAAGGTAGCCTCAGGGGGAGAACTTTCTCGGATCATGTTGGCGCTGAAGAGTATCTTCTCGAAGCATCAGGGCATTACCTCGATAATCTTTGATGAGGTGGATACGGGTGTAAGCGGCCGTGTGGCGCAAAGCATCGCAGAGAAGATCTATCAGGTTTCCGTGGATTCTCAGGTAATGTGCATCTCCCACCTCCCGCAAGTGGCTGCCATGTCCGATACCCATCTCTTCATCAGTAAGGAAGTGAAGGGAGAACGGACGAAAACCAAAGTGAATGTACTTGGAGAAGAAGAGAAAATCCGCGAAATCGGCCGGATGATCTCAGGTGTTGAAATTACAAGCCTCACCAAAGAGCATGCAAAAGAGTTATTGGAGCTTGCAGGCAGTATGAAGCAGGCGTAAAGGATAGGAGCGTTTCTCATGATTGTTGTGGGAAGCGCTTTTTGTTTTGTGTGTGGGTGGTGTCGGAGCGTGAGGATATAACGTGGTTACGTGAGAATTGAGTGAAACAATCAATTCTTCCTCCAAAATCACCACGAAATCACCACACTCTCATTTATACACCCCACATAACTTGTATTACTATCCATAAAGGGTAGCTTTTTTATTTATATCTTGGTTATAAATGTGGGCGTAGAAGGCAAAATTATATAATGTAGCCATGAAAGGTGTGGGATAGGAGCGAGGAGAGTGAAAAAGTTTGAGAGAAGATTTAATTAGAAAAATTATCGGTGTATTTCTCCTTGTTTCAGTCATGGTATTGTGTGCAAGTCAGCCATTTAAAGAGTTTATCCAAATTCCCAATAAAATAACGATGTTTGAAGGGCAAGGCATTCATTTCCAATCATCACTACCTGTAAATGCGGTAGTGAAGGGAAATAAGCCTTCTGTTGGAATAGATACGGAAAATGGTGCAGTCGCTCTTAACGGTAAGAAAAGCGGGGAAAGCCAAGTTGTTCTAGAGCTTGCCGGTATCCCGATCAAGCAAGTGAATGTGGATGTTATCCCTGAATATAAAGTGTATCCTGGTGGTCAGTCCATCGGTGTGAAATTAAATACTTTAGGTGTATTGGTTGTCGGTCATCATCAAGTGGATACGGTAGAGGGAAAGCAGTCGCCTGGTGAAATTGCAGGCATTCAAGTCGGTGACATTATTACAAAAATCAACGGTGAAACAATTGAACAGATGAGCGATGTTGCCCCATTTGTTCAAAATGCCGGTAAAACCGGTGCTCCGCTCGATGTTGTCATAACTAGAGATAAGAAAACCATCGAGACAAAATTAGTTCCCTTAAAAGACAAGCAGGACAGTACATTCCGAATCGGTTTGTATATCAGGGATTCTGCTGCGGGAATCGGGACCATGACTTTTTATGATCCCATCACGATGAAGTACGGTGCACTTGGACATGTCATTTCGGACATGGATACCAAAAAGCCGATTGTTGTACAGGATGGACAGATTGTCCGTTCCACCGTAACGTCGATTGAAAAAGGAAGCAATGGAGTGCCAGGTGAGAAGCTGGCACGTTTCTCCAACGACCGTTCTTCCATCGGCGATATCACCAGAAACAGTCCGTTCGGTATTTTCGGAACGCTCCATCAGGATATCCAAAACGGCATTATGGACAAAGCATTGCCGATCGCGCTCTCCCATGAAGTAAAAGAAGGTCCCGCAAAAATACTGACCGTCGTAAATGAAGACAAAGTGGAGGAGTTTGATGTGGAAGTGATCAGCTCGATTCCACAAAAGTTCCCGGCAACTAAAGGAATGGTCATCAAGATTACGGATCCGGTCCTTTTAGAGAAAACAGGTGGAATTGTCCAAGGAATGAGTGGCAGTCCCATCATTCAGAATGGCAAGGTTATCGGCGCGGTAACACACGTGTTCGTCAACGACCCGACTTCAGGGTATGGTGTTCACATAGAATGGATGCTGAATGAAGCAGGAATTGACATCTATAAAAAGGAAAACCAGAAGAAAGTGGGCTGATCAAGCTCGCTTTTTTTCTTTTGTTTAATTAATAATTTAGTATTGATTTCAGGACGCTAGCTGTGGATTGGAGCGAAAGACACAGACTCCTCGAAAATGCGAGCATTTTCTTCGTGCGATGTATCGCTGCCGCAGCCATCCTTGTCCTGCGGGAGGTAGCGGTTAGATGGAGACCCCGCAGGCGAAGCCGAGGAGGCTCACGCAAGCCCCGCGGAAAGCGGAGCCTTTCGCGGAAATCCACAGCGGTGGTGAACAGATTTTTTCTTTTAATTGGTATTCACTTACGTTATGATGGAATATATAAAGATTTTTCGACAAAGAGACCAAGGAAATTGTAACTTTATGCGTAATTAGTCGAAAAAAGAAGTAATCTGAAGAAAACCCCTCTTTTTCTAATAATTTTAAGGATATTTTAAAAAATTAGAGGAAAAGAGGTTGCGTTGTCGAATTTAATATTTAGAATAAAAATATAGAGAAAATTACAAACCAAAGAAAAGAATGTATAGGGACTGAGGAGGAAATTAGCTGTATGAAAATCAAAGTATGTGTGGTAGATGATAATCGTGAATTGGTTGGCCTGTTAGAGGAGTATATCTCTGCGCAAGAAGACATGGAAGTGGTAGGAGTTGCACATAACGGTCAAGAATGCCTTCAATTAATTCAAGACAAGTCACCGGATGTCTTAATTTTAGATATTATTATGCCTCATCTTGACGGTTTGGGAGTTTTGGAAAAAATGCGCCCCCTTAACCTTGAGAAGCAGCCGAACGTGATTATGCTTACAGCTTTTGGACAAGAGGACGTTACAAAAAAAGCTGTGGATCTCGGCGCATCCTATTTTATCCTTAAGCCATTTGATATGGAAAACCTGGTTAGCAGTATTCGTCAGGTAAGCGGTAAATCTTCACCAATCCTGAAGCGTTCCGGTTCATCGTCCTACCGCTCCTCAAGCCCAGAACCAAAAGGTAGAAACCTGGATGCAAACATCACGAGCATCATTCATGAAATCGGCGTACCAGCACACATCAAAGGTTACCTTTATTTAAGAGAAGCAATTAGCATGGTCTATAATGATATTGAGCTTTTAGGCTCCATTACGAAAGTCCTTTATCCAGATATAGCAAAGAAATTCAACACAACTGCCAGCCGTGTAGAGCGTGCAATCCGCCATGCCATCGAGGTGGCATGGTCCCGAGGGAATATCGACAGCATTTCGTCCTTGTTCGGCTACACGGTTTCCATGACAAAAGCAAAGCCTACAAACAGTGAATTCATTGCGATGGTAGCAGACAAGCTGCGTCTAGAGCACCGCGCTTCCTGAAAAGGTAAGGAACAATAGAATATCAACATTGAATGACCAGTGATTGCGATTATTGGTCATTTTTTGCTTTTTGTAATAGCTTTTCTGCCAAAATAAAAAAGCGAACTAAAAAGTCCGCTCCTGCTGCAGATACTATAACTTACTATTCGCATTCTTCTATGATAATCTATACTTAATCCCTAGCAGCTATTCCTTTTTAGCTTCCTCACGTTCGATTTCCACTAATTTTTGCACTAAGATGTGCTGTGGAAGGTGCATGATTTGTTCAATCGGTACATCTAATGCCTTGGCTAACCTTTGGGCGGTTTCTGCGGAGATTTGCAATGGACGCATCTCTTTCACCTCGTTTTTAATAGTAATACGTTTATTTTACTAAAAACGGAGCTTTTTTGTAACTCTTATTCTTAGGGGAATATCGAAAGGTGTGAAAACATGACAAAAATATTTGGTCACCGGGGTGCAGCTGGCACTCATCCTGAAAATACGATGATTAGCTTTGAGCAGGCATACATAGATGGGGCGGACGGTATAGAACTCGATGTTCAACTGAGCAAGGACGGGATCCCTGTTGTCATTCACGATGAAAAGGTGGACAGGACAACAAATGGAAAAGGCTTCGTCAAGGACATGAAGCTGAAGGAGTTGCAGAAGCTGAACGCGGTCTATAAATTTGCCGATCAGTACAAAGCGGCTGCCGTACCCACACTTGAACAAGTGCTCAACTGGGCAAAGGGGAAAGGCATTCTTATCAACATTGAACTCAAGAATGGCATCATCGCCTATGAGGGCTTGGAGGAGAAGGTGGTGGAGCTGATAGGCAAATATGATCTCCACTCCGAAATCATCTTTTCAAGCTTTAACCATTATAGCATTGCCAAACTCCATAAGCTTGTGCCGGATATCGACAAGGCGGTTCTGTATATGGAAGGGATCTATAAGCCTTGGGAGTATACGAAATGGGTTGGGGGTAATGGTATCCATCCAAGTATCAAGGCATGTCCAACGGTTTTGATCGAGCAGTCGCAAAAAGCGGGAGTGCCGGTCAGACCCTTTACTGTAAATGATAAAAAAGTGATGAAAAAATTGTTTGAGATTAACTGTGCAGGTTTTTTCACGGATTATCCGAAAATTGCGGTGCAGTTAAGAAAATAGACAAAAATCCGGTTCTCCCCATCAAGGAGTTCCGGATTTTTTTATTTTTGAAAACGTTTCTGCACTTTACTGCGTTTGCGGTCTCTGTAAAAGATGAATCCTGCTACAAACCAAAGCCCGATCAGGAAAAACAGAAGTCCTATTAAAAACTGCAACCATAGATAAGGAATCATAGGGTGGCCGATGTTGAACACCATGTCCCGCATAAGCTTGATCCCATATACAGCAATACATCCAGGTATAAGTAAGATAACTAAAGCGGCAATACGTTGCATAAATAATGTGCCTCACTTTCCGAGCGTTCGATCATATTATATCAGATTTTGTCTTGCTTAGAAGAAAAAAACCGTTTATGATAGAAGTATGCAAGATATTTCATACGTTTAAAAGAAGACTGTGAATTTTCTTTCAATTTACAACTGGATGACACAACAATAGTAGAAGATGATTCACTAGTCGTTCTTAACTAAATAAAGGGGTTTGTTATGCAGACTGTACTGATAGTTGGCGCTGGTAAGGGTGGCTCTGCGATTTTAAAAATGTTAACGCATTCAGGGATGTTCAACCTCGTTGCGGTAGTCGATATAAACAAGAATGCCGCAGGCTTGGCAATGGCAAACCGGATGGGGATACCAGTTGGTGACAAGTGGGAAGATTTTCTTGCCGAAAAGCTTGATATCATCATTGAAGCCACCGGATCCGAAGAGGTTTTTCAGGAAATTAGAGAAAAGAAAGATAAAAAGACGGTTCTTGTTCCAGGAACAGTCGCGCACATTACGGCAAAGCTTGTGGAAGAACGCGAAGACCTTATTGCGAAAATGAAATACGAATCGCATAAGCGCGATCTGATCTTCAACCTTTTGCATGATGGGTTATTAGTAGTCGACCAGTCGGGCAAGGTGATCCTGTTCAATAAAAGCGCACAGCGGATTGCGGGAATAAAGAAAGAGCACATTGAAAATCAACATGTTCTCGAGTATATTCCGTCAAGCGGATTGATTGATGTGATACATACAAAAAGAGTAGAAAAAAATAAAGAAATGATTCTGGAGAACGGGAAGAAAATCATTACTACACGGTCTCCTCTGATTGATGAGGATAGAAAAGTAATCGGTGCCTTTGCGGTATTCAAGGATATTACGGAAGTAGTAAACCTGGCTGAGGAAGTGACCAACCTCAAGGGTATTCAGACGATGCTAGAAGCTATTATTCAATCCTCCGATGAAGCGATATCGGTTGTAGATGAATTTGGCCGAGGGCTGATGATCAATCCTGCTTATTCAAGGCTCACAGGCCTGAAGGAAGAACAGGTAATCGGAAAGCCTGCTACTGCGGACATCTCTGAAGGTGACAGTATGCATATGAAGGTGCTGGAAACCAGAAGAGCAGTGCGGGGGGTTAATCTAAAGGTTGGCCCAAGCAAAAAAGAAGTCATCGTAAATGTTGCGCCGATCATTGTGGACGGCAAACTGAAGGGAAGTGTCGGGGTCATCCATGACGTTTCCGAAATCCAGACGCTGACAACAGAGCTGGACCGGGCAAGGCAGATCATCCGGACGTTGGAAGCGAAATATTCTTTTGAGGATATTATCGGTTCCTCCGAGGAAATGAGCCTTGCGATCGAACAGGCGAAATTGGGGGCGAAAACCCCTGCAACAGTTTTATTGCGTGGGGAATCCGGCACTGGAAAAGAATTGTTTGCACATGCAATCCATAATGGAAGCAGCAGAAAATATAACAAGTTCATTCGCGTCAATTGTGCGGCACTCTCTGAATCGCTTTTGGAAAGTGAACTGTTCGGCTATGAAGAAGGTGCTTTTTCCGGGGCTAAACGCGGAGGGAAGAAAGGGCTTTTTGAAGAAGCGAACAACGGTAGTATTTTCCTTGACGAAATAGGGGAATTGTCTGCCAACACACAAGCAAAACTATTAAGGGTATTGCAAGAAAATGAAATCATCAGGGTTGGTGGAACAAAAGCGATAACCATCAACGTCCGAGTCATTGCAGCGACCAATGTGAATCTGGAAAAGGGCATTGCGAATGGCACATTCCGTGAAGATTTGTATTATCGGTTGAACAGGATGCCGATTCATATCCCTCCATTAAGAAAGCGGAAAGAGGATATCGAAGCGATAAGCGAGCATCTGATCAGAAAAATCAACCAGGATTATGGCAGGAATGTAGAAGGGTTAACCCCGCAAGCTATCCATTATTTAGCTTCTTATGACTGGCCGGGAAATGTCAGGGAGCTCGAGAATGTCCTTGGACGGGCAATCATCTTCATGCAATATAGTGAAGTGCTGATTGATACGAGCTATATTCCGCCGCTTGCCAAAGGTGAAAATGTCAGCCAGGAATCGTCAGAAGCCATTCCCGAAAATCAATCACTGATGGAAATGCTGGAAGGGTACGAAGCGAAGATTATTCAAAAGACCCTGAAGAAGAACAAAGGCAATAAAACGAAGACGGCAAAAGAGCTCGGAGTATCCATTCGAAATCTTTATTATAAAATGGAAAAATTCCACCTTGCTTAATGATGCATGCAAAATACTGCATGATGCGCAAAATTTTGCATATAAGATTATAAATAAATAAAGCGTTTACATGATTTTCGTGTTGGCACGAATCTTGCATAGATATAAATGGTGTAGAAAGGAAGGGTTGAAGAGATGAAACTAGATGAACTTATCAGCAGAGCAACCCAAATGCCATCCAAGGTAGTTGCTATCGCAGCTGCGGAGGATGCAGAGGTGATGGAAGCGGTCGCCCATGCATTGGAAAAGGATTTAGCTTCTTTTATCCTTTTCGGTGATGAGGAAAAGATCACTAGCATGCTTGCCTCCCATCAAATCGAAAGCTCACATGCCGGCGTGCGCATCGTATCCGTAGGTAATGCCAAGGAAGCGGCCCAGCTGGCAGTGAAGGCTGTTTCCAGTAAAGAGGCAGATGTATTGATGAAGGGCAATGTCCCAACAGCAACTATATTAAAAGAAGTATTGAATAAAGAATACGGCCTTCGTACAGGCAGCGTTCTATCCCATGTGGCAGCATTTGAGATACCAGGCTATGACAGACTTATTTTTGTCACTGATGCGGCAATGAATATCGAACCGACATTAGAGCAGAAAGTGCAGATCGTACAAAACTCCGTAGCTGTAGCTAGAGCATTAGGACTAGACATGCCGAAAGTGGCGCCACTTGCAGCTGTGGAGGTTGTAAATCCTGCGATGCAAGCGACAGTGGATGCTGCCCTGCTAACTCAGATGAACCACAGAGGCCAGATCAAAGACTGCATCATAGACGGTCCGTTGGCATTGGATAATGCCGTGAGCGCACTTGCTGCTGAGCATAAAGGAATCAAAAGTGAGGTGGCAGGACAAGCAGATATCCTCTTTGTACCTACCATTGAAGTGGGAAATGTCCTTTATAAATCACTTATCTATTTTGCAAATGCAAAGGTTGGTGCCATCATATCCGGTGCCAAAGCTCCGATTGTTTTAACATCAAGAGCAGACTCGGCTGAAAGTAAATTAAATTCATTAGCATTAGCTGTCTGTTCTGTTAAATAATATATCTAACTAAAAATTTTCAACTATCTTGGGGAGGAATTTTATCATGGAAATTTTCAAATATATGGAGACTTACGATTACGAGCAACTAGTTATATGTCAGGATAAAAAATCAGGATTGAAAGCAATCATCGCGATTCACGATACGACACTTGGACCTGCATTGGGTGGAACTCGTATGTGGACATATGCTTCCGAGGAAGCGGCAATCGAGGATGCACTGCGCCTTGCAAAAGGTATGACTTACAAGAACGCTGCTGCTGGACTTAACCTTGGCGGAGGAAAAACGGTAATCATCGGGGATCCTCGTACAGACAAAAACGAAGAAATGTTCCGCGCTTTCGGTCGTTACATCCAAGGATTAAATGGCCGTTACATCACTGCTGAGGATGTTGGAACAACTGTAGCAGATATGGACCTTATCTATGAAGAGACTGACTATGTAACAGGTGTATCACCTGCATTCGGTTCTTCCGGTAACCCGTCTCCTGTAACAGCGTACGGTGTATACCGCGGAATGAAAGCTGCTGCGAAGGAAGCTTTCGGTACGGATTCATTGGAAGGTAAAGTGGTAGCAGTTCAAGGTGTTGGTAACGTGGCATTCAACCTTTGCCGCCACCTGCATGAAGAAGGTGCACAACTGATCGTTACAGATATCAATAAAGAAGCGGTTAACCGTGCAGTTGAAGAGTTCGGTGCAAGAGCAGTTGACATCAACGACATCTACAGTGTGGAATGTGATATCTATGCTCCATGTGCATTAGGTGCGACAATCAACGACGAAACGATTCCACAATTAAAAGCAAAAGTTATTGCAGGTGCTGCAAACAACCAACTGCTTGATACAAAACACGGCGACATCATCCATGAAATGGGTATCGTCTACGCGCCTGACTATGTAATAAATGCAGGTGGAGTAATCAACGTGGCGGATGAGCTTTATGGCTACAACCGTGAGCGTGCAATGAAAAAAGTAGAAGGCATCTACGATAACATCGAAAAAGTTATTGAAATTGCAAAACGTGACGGAATTCCGACATACAAAGCAGCTGACCGTCTTGCGGAAGAGCGCATCGAACGCATGAGAATGTCACGCAGCCAATTTTTACAAAACGGACATCATATTTTAAGCCGTCGTAACGGACGCTAATAGAAAATAAGAAATAAGGAACGGGGGGCTGTGCCAGGCTTCGTGGAAACACGCCTGGGACACCCCTGTTACCTGTAATAATGGAGGTTTCCACATTGTTAGAAAAGGAATATCGCATACTAGTCATCAATCCAGGATCCACATCAACGAAAATAGGTGTATTCGATAATGAACGCTCCGTTTTTGAGAAAACAATACGTCACGATAGTGAAACGATAAATTCCTTTGCATCAATCTTTGACCAGTATGAATTCAGAAAAACAACCATTCTCGAAGCATTGGACCAGGAAGGCATCAATATCTCGAAGCTGAGTGCAGTTTGTGGCCGTGGGGGACTGCTTCGTCCAATCGAAGGTGGAACATATTCAGTTAATGACGAAATGCTGAAGGATCTTAAAGTCGGCTATTCAGGTCAGCACGCATCAAATCTTGGCGGGATTTTGGCCTATGAAATTGCGACAGGCTTGAATATTCCTTCTTTTATTGTCGACCCTGTAGTTGTAGATGAGTTATCGGATGTTGCCAGAATTTCCGGATTCTCAGCAATTGAACGCAAGAGCATTTTCCATGCATTGAACCAGAAAGCTGTAGCTCGCCGTGTAGCTAAGGAGCTTGGCAAAAAGTATGAAGAACTGAACCTGATCGTCACTCACATGGGTGGGGGAATTACGGTTGGTACGCATATCGGTGGACGCGTAGTGGATGTAAATAACGGTCTGCACGGTGATGGACCATTCAGCCCGGAACGCGCCGGAACAGTACCCGCTGGGGATCTCGTGTCACTGTGCTTCTCAGGTGACTACTACCGTGATGAAATCATGAAAAAGCTCGTTGGACAAGGTGGACTTGTAGGCTATCTTGGAACAAATGATGCGGTTCAAGTTGAAAAAATGGTCGAAAATGGCGACAAACAAGCCGAGCTGGTATATGAAGCAATGGCCTATCAGGTTGCAAAAGAAATTGCATCCGCAAGTGCCGTGCTGGCAGGAAAAGTGGATGCGATCGTATTGACTGGCGGACTTGCATACGGTAAGGGATTTGTTAAACAGATTTCCGACCGCATCAGCTGGATTGCAGACGTAATTGTACAGCCTGGTGAAAATGAACTTCAAGCCCTGACAGAAGGAGCATTGCGTGTGCTTCGCGGCGAAGAGGATGCAAAAATTTACCCAGGCAATAAAGTGGACAGCAAAGTACGTAGCTAAGAAGGGAGAGGCAAACATGGCACAAGAATATGATTTAGTCATTCTAGGTGGAGGAACGGGTGGTTATGTAGCAGCGATCCGTGCATCACAGCTTGGCTTAAAAACAGCAGTAGTAGAGAAAAAGAAAATCGGCGGAACTTGCCTTCATGCAGGTTGTATCCCAAGTAAAGCATTGCTTCGCAGCGCAGAAGTATTTGCACAAACAAAGAACAGTGAAGAATTCGGCGTCATCTCCGGAGAAGTGAAATTGGACTTCTTCAAGGTACAGGAGCGCAAACAAAAAATCATCGACCAGCTTCATGGTGGCGTACAGCACTTAATGAAGCAAGGAAAGATAGACGTATTTTATGGTACGGGGCGTATCTTGGGACCATCCATTTTCTCTCCAATGCCTGGAACGATCTCCGTTGAGTTCGAAAATGGTGACGAAAACGAAATGCTGATCCCGAAAAACGTGATCGTAGCAACTGGTTCCCGTCCTCGTTCCCTGCCTGGACTTGAAATCGATGGCACACAGGTCATGACTTCAGATGAAGCATTATCCTTAGAAGAGCTTCCTAAATCCATCATTATCGTAGGTGGAGGCGTAATCGGAATCGAGTGGGCTTCCATGCTTGACGATTTCGGAGTGGAAGTAACGGTACTGGAATATGCGGACCGTGTATTACCAACTGAAGACAAGGAAGTATCCAAAGAAATGCAGCGCCTATTGAAAAAGCGTGGCATCAAAGTGGTAACAAGTGCAAAAGTACTATCGGACACATTAGAAAAAGCTGCTGATTCCGTCACAATCAAAGCGGAGTACAAAGGCGAAGAAAAATCCTTTACTGCTGAAAAAATGCTGGTATCAGTCGGCCGTCAAGCAAACGTGGAAGGCATCGGCATTGAGAACACGGATATTCAAGTGGAAAAAGGGTTCATCAAAACAAACGACCGTTTCCAAACGAAAGAATCCCACATCTATGCAATTGGTGATGTTATCGGAGGTTTGCAGCTTGCACACGTTGCTTCTCATGAAGGAATTGTTGCAGTGGAGCATATCGCCAATGAAAACCCTGCCCCAATCGATTACAGCATGATCTCCAAATGTGTATACAGCAGCCCAGAAGTGGCAAGCGTAGGATATACAGAGGAAGAAGCAAAAGAAAAAGGCTTTGAAGTGAAAACAGGTAAGTTCTCCTTCCGTGCAATCGGTAAAGCGCTTGTCTACGGCGAGTCTGATGGCTTCGTGAAGCTTGTCGTAAACAAAGAGAACGATGATATCCTTGGCGTTCACATGATCGGTCCACATGTTACGGACATGATCTCCGAAGCAGGTCTTGCACGCGTACTTGATGCGACTCCATGGGAAATCGGCCACACGATCCACCCGCATCCTTCATTATCGGAAGCGATTGGTGAGGCTGCGCTGGCAGTCGATGGAAAAGCAATTCATTCATAAAAAGAGAATAAGGGAGCGGTCGCAAAAAAATCGCTCCCCACTTTCTACATATAGGAGGTAAATACAATGGCAGAAAATCGCCACCAGGCTTTAGGGCTAAGTGATGAAAATGTATTAGAGATGTTTAGAACAATGTTAATGGCTCGCCGTATTGACGAGCGTATGTGGTTATTGAACCGTGCGGGGAAAATTCCTTTCGTAATATCCTGCCAAGGTCAAGAAGCTGCACAGGTTGGAGCTGCATTTGCACTAGATCGTGAAAAAGACTATGTGCTTCCATACTACCGTGATATGGGTGTTGTATTGACATTCGGTATGACAGCAACGGAATTAATGCTTTCCGGCTTTGCAAAAGCGGAAGATCCAAACTCCGGCGGACGCCAGATGCCAGGTCACTTCGGCCAAAAGAAAAACCGTATCGTAACTGGTTCTTCTCCAGTAACAACCCAAGTACCACACGCAGTAGGTGTAGCACTTGGCGGGCGATTGGAAGGTAAGGACCTTGTGACATTCGTAACGTTCGGTGAAGGTTCCTCCAACCAAGGAGACTTCCATGAAGGTGCGAACTACGCAGCGGTTCACAAATTACCGGTTATCTTCATGTGCGAAAACAACAAATATGCTATCTCTGTTCCTTACGAGAAGCAAGTGGCATGTGAAAAAATCTCTGACCGTGCATTAGGTTACGGAATGCCTGGAATTACAATCGACGGAAACGATCCGTTGGAAGTATATGCGGCAGTGAAAGAAGCTGCAGACCGCGGCCGTCGCGGCGAAGGCCCAACATTGGTAGAGGCAATTTCCTACCGTCTGACTCCACACTCCAGTGATGACGATGACCGTGCATACCGTGAGCGTGACGAAGTGGATGCAGCAAAAGCGAAGGATCCGATCATCAGCTTTGCAGCATACCTGAAAGAGGTTGGCGTACTGACTGAAGAAAAAGAGAAAGAAATGAACGATGAGATTGCCAAAGAAGTGAACGAAGCAACAGAATACGCAGAAAATGCTCCATATGCAGATGCTGAATCCGCAATGAAGCATGTTTACGCAGAGTAAGGGGGAACCATCATGGCAGTTATTTCTTATATAGATGCAGTGACAATGGCCATCCGTGAAGAGATGGAACGCGATTCCAAAGTATTCGTACTTGGGGAAGACGTAGGACTAAAAGGTGGAGTTTTCAAAGCGACAAACGGCCTTTATGACCAGTTCGGGGAAGACAAAGTAATCGATACGCCACTTGCAGAGTCTGCAATCGCTGGTGTAGCAATCGGTGCAGCAATGTACGGCATGCGTCCAATCGCAGAAATGCAGTTCGCTGATTTCATCATGCCTGCAGTAAACCAAATCATCTCAGAAGCGGCGAAAATCCGTTACCGTTCCAACAACGACTGGACTTGTCCACTTGTTGTACGTGCTCCATATGGAGGAGGAGTTCACGGTGCGCTTTACCACTCTCAATCAGTTGAAGCGGTATTTGCCAACCAGCCAGGTCTGAAAATCGTGATGCCTTCCACACCTTATGATGTAAAAGGCTTGCTGAAAGCGGCAATCCGTGACGAAGATCCGGTTCTATTCTTCGAGCACAAGCGTGCATACCGTCTAATCAAAGGCGAAGTTCCTACTGATGATTATGTTCTTCCAATCGGTAAAGCAGACGTGAAACGTGATGGGGAAGATATCACAGTTATCACATACGGCCTATGTGTTCACTTCGCACTTCAAGCAGCAGAGCGTCTTGCTCAAGACGGCATCTCCGCTCACATCCTTGACTTGCGTACGGTTTACCCGTTGGACAAAGAAGCAATCATGGAAGCGGCTTCTAAAACAGGTAAAGTTCTTTTACTTACGGAAGATACAAAAGAAGGAAGCATCATGAGTGAGGTTTCTGCCATCATCGCAGAAAATTGCCTATTCGACCTGGATGCTCCAATCATGCGCCTTGCTGGTCCTGACGTTCCTGCAATGCCATACGCTCCAACAATGGAGAAGTACTTCATGGTCAACCCGGACAAAGTGGAAAAAGCAATGCGCGAGCTAGCGGCTTATTAATACATGTTTTGATACTAGGAAGAGAGTGCCGCTACTTCGCGGCTGACTCTTCTCAACGGAATAAAGGAGGCACTCATCATGGCAGTTGAAAAAATTACGATGCCACAGCTTGGGGAAAGTGTTACTGAAGGTACTATCAGTCGCTGGATCGTAAGCGTTGGTGACAAAGTAAACAAATACGACCCTCTAGCAGAGGTTATGACAGATAAAGTAAATGCAGAAATTCCATCCTCTTTTACAGGAACAATCACGGAGCTTGTAGCTGAAGACGGCGACACATTAGCGGTCGGCGAAGTAATCTGCTACATCGAAACAGGTGAAGGTGGAGCTGGCGATGCTGCTTCAACTGAAACACCGAAGGAAGAAGCGTCTGCTCCTGCAGCGGCTTCAACGACAAGTGCTCCTGCAGCAGCAGCGGCACCAACTGACGCCGATGCACCGAACAAGCGCCGCTACTCACCGGCAGTTCTGCGCCTTGCACAAGAGAATAATGTAGATCTTGAGCAGGTAACTGGAACAGGTGCAGGCGGACGTATCACAAGAAAAGACATCCAAGCGGTGATCGAATCCGGTAACATCCCTACGGCAGATTCCAAACCGGCGGCAGCAACGGCTCCTGCACAGGAAGCTCCAAAAGCAGAGAAGGCAGCACCTTCTGCACCAGCTGCAGCCAGCGCACCAAAAGCAGCTCAACCGGTCAACGTACCAGTGGAAGCTGGAGATATCGAAATACCTGTAACTGGCGTACGTAAAGCGATCGCAGCGAACATGCTTCGCAGCAAGCACGAAGCGCCACATGCTTGGACGATGATCGAAGTGGATGCTACAAACCTAGTGGAATACCGCAATTCCTTAAAGAACGACTTCAAGAAGAAGGAAGGTTACAACTTAACTTTCTTCGCTTTCTTCGTAAAAGCAGTCGCTCAAGCGCTAAAAGAATTCCCGCAGATCAACAGCATGTGGGCTGGCGATAAAATCGTCCAGAAGAAAGACATCAACATCTCTATCGCAGTTGCAACGGACGACGCACTATACGTACCGGTTATCCGCAACGCAGATGAGAAAACAATCAAAGGCATTGCCCGTGAGATCACGGAACTTGCCAACAAAGTTCGCGCTGGTAAATTAACATCTGCTGAAATGCAAGGTGGAACATTTACAGTGAACAACACTGGTTCATTCGGTTCTGTACAATCACAAGGTATCATCAATTACCCGCAAGCGGCAATCCTGCAAGTGGAATCCATCGTAAAACGTCCGGTAGTCATGGACCACGGCATGATCGCAGTACGCGACATGGTCAACCTGTGCATGTCCCTCGACCACCGTGTACTAGACGGACTTGTATGCGGACGCTTCCTTGCCCGCATCAAAGAAATCATCGAGAAGATGTCCAAAGAGAATACTTCTATTTATTAATTTGTGGGAAACCGACGAGGCGCTTTGGCGTTTGGTCGGTTTTTTGTTTTGGTAAAAGTGCAACTATTGTGGCGAAAAAATGCGTTTCGCATCAACTCGTTGTTGTTTGGCACGAACTCGGGGTGTTTTGGCACGAACTCGTAGTAGCTTGGCACGAACTCACCTTCGTTCCGCACGAACTTCAATGTAAAGATGCGGGCTTGGTAAAAGACACGATTTTGAGTAACTGAAATTATTTCTATTTCAACGGGCGCTTTCCTGGAACAAGGATGAGCGCTCATTTTCTATATTTTAGGTACAGATTTTGTAGTGAAAAAGGAAATTAGATGGTTCATCTTGAATTTGTAAGTTATGCCAGTAAAGAGAAGGATTATTGAATAATATATTACTTAAAAGGCAGTAAACTGATAAAGGGTGTGAATTGAGTTGACAGCAAAACTTAATGTTAAAGAAAGCCAAAAAATAAATAATAAAGCAGTTTTAACGTTAGTGTTGGGGATATTTTCTATTTTAATTTCAATAATAATGGCTTTTGGTTTTATACCAGGGATTATTGGAATTACAGTTGGACTTCTAGGATTGCGAGAAATGAGGAAGTTTAAACAAAATGGAAAGTCACTTGCAACTATTGGAATTTTGAGCTGTGTTATTGGAACTTTTTTACCTGTTTTGTTTATGATTTAAATCTTAAATATACAATTTTAAGAAAACAGAGATGAATTAAATTATTCAACTAACGGAAAAATCCAGCATTTCTGGAATAGGTATTGGACTCTTTCTTTTAAAATTATGTTGAATGGAGGTGATGAGTGGAATGTCTTGGAAGTATAAGCTGAAAGGGAAATTAGCTATTCAATTAGACAAGTTGATGCCATCTGTATATCAGCGTTTCACCTTAAGTCAAACAAAAAAGAAATCAAACAAGGTCGAATCACCTGTAGTTAAACCTTTGAGTGTATGTAGGGTAGCGCTTGTTACGAGTGCCGGGGTTCACTTAAAAGATGACAAACCTTTTGATGTGCTGATTGATGGCGATTATACTTATCGAATCATACCTGGGGAGACCGATATGGAAGCTTTAGAGGTGACACATCTCTATTATGAAACGAAGCACGCTAGGATTGATCCATCGATTGTTTTTCCTCTTCCACAACTTAGAAAATTAGCGAAGCAAGGTGTAATTGGCACTGTATCCAATACAAATGTGGGACTAAATGGCGGAACACTTAATCAAGACCCACACGAAAAAGAAACAGCTCCTAAAGTTGTTGATGAATTGAAAAAGGACGATGTAGATTTAGTGTTACTGGTCCCTGGCTGAGGTTCTTGTCATAATATACTTGGGCTGTATGCCCGAGCTTTAGAAGAAGCAGGTATTACCACGGTAATGATTAGTCTTATTCCTGGTATTGCTGAAAAGTTGAATATTCCTAGAACATTACTGACTGGATTTCCATTGGGAAGACCTTGTGGTGAACCTTTTGATGTTGAGACGAGGGAAGAGGTAGTGCAACAGCTACTAGAGTTAACTACTAAACCAACGGGCACAATCAGTCGTTTTAAAAACTCTTGATTATGCAAGTGGAAATTTAGATTGGAATATTAAGTTTTCACTCGAGCACGACCATTTAACAATGGCCGTGTTTTTTAATGGAGAGAGATGGGTTAAATAGTATCGTTCAAATCAACTATTTCATAAATTTTTTCAACGTTAGGAAGCTTATCGGGAAGAAGATATGCTTCCTATTTTATACTCGAATAAAAAATAGGCTTTTGAATCAGTAACAATACCCAAGCAGAGTCCATATTTTGTTGAGGAGAGTATACAAAATGTTGATAAAGTCTCTTATTATACAGTTGTTTTCGTTCCGTTTCCCTTTTATGTTGTTGGCATAGTTGATAATTTTAATACGGAGGTATGAAAAATGAATAATTTCCAAAATGAACTTCAAATGTTGAATGTTGGGGATTTCCAGGCGAACGAGGCCATTCCTTGGGATCCAAACCAATACTATATGAATCAAGATCGACAAATTGGAGTTGTTTTTCGATGTTTTAGTTGTTTTAGTTGTTTTAATTGCTTTAATTGCTTTAATTGTTTTAATTGCTCTAATTGCTCTAATTGTTTTCGTTGTGGTGGTAATTGCGGTGGAAATTGCGGTGGGCGTTGCGGTGGCAATTGTAGCGGGCGTTGTGGCGGCGGACGTTGCGGTGGTGGCGGTGGCGGACGTTGCGGCGGTCAATAATTCTAGTTTTAGAATGAAAAACTTGGGTACCTATGGAGAAAAACCCCTGTATAAGTTGCAGGGGTTTTTCTCTATAGATTAGACATAAGAGACAAATTACGATACATAGGATAGAAGTGGAAATAGAAAATATGCTATTAGACTTGAGGAAAGGTCACAGGTAAGGAGGAGCGAAATGACAAATTTGAACCCTTCTATGCGGCTGAAAGTAAAAAGAGACACTTTTATTCTCCCTGATTCAAACAGGGGTGTGTATTTTCGAAATAATGTAAGTTCGTTCCATATGAAAGGCAGTACGATAGAACAGTGGATTAATAAGCTGATACCAATGTTCAATGGGGAATACACACTGGGAAATTTGACAAACGGATTGCCGATTCCACATCGAGATCGTGTGTATGAGATATCAGAAGTGCTTTATAAAAATGGATTTGTTCGAGATGTAAGTCAAGACCGTCCGCATGATTTGACGGATCAGGTTATTAAAAAGTATGCTTCTCAAATTGAATTTTTAGAAAATTTCGGTGATTCAGGTGCGTACCGTTTTCAAACATATCGTCAGGCCAAAGTATTAGCAATCGGTTCTGGCACTTTTTTTGTCTCATTGGTTTCCTCGTTGATTGAATCTGGATTGCCTAAGTTCCATGTCCTGATAACGGACTCAGTACCGACCAATCGGCTGCGGTTAGAAGAATTAGTGGTACATGCCCGTAAAACGAATCCTGAGATAGCGATAGAGGAGTTCATCCTGAAAAAGGAGGGGGAAAGTTCTTGGCGAGAGCTCGTGCAGTCGTTTGATTCAATTTTGTATGTGTCACAAGTTGGCGATGTAGAGGAACTACGAGCTCTTCATAAGATTTGTAGGGAAGAGAAAAAGCTTTTACTCCCTGCTATATTTCTGAACCAGGTGGGTCTGGCAGGTCCTCTAGTTCATCCAGATTCTGAAGGATGTTGGGAGTCTGCATTTCGCAGCATACACCAATCCGTGTTTTGTAATGACGAGCAATTACACTGCTTCACATCCACAGCTGGAGCGATGTTGGCTAATATAATCGTGTTTGAATTGTTTAAAAACGTTACGAGAGTTACTGAATCAGATCAGAAGAATCAATTCTTCCTGCTTGATCTGGATACGTTAGAAGGAAATTGGCATTCGTTCATGCCTCATCCACTAGTGACTGGGTGTGCAAAGGTTCAATGGGTTCAAGATATTGATTTGAAGCTCAAACAGAGTTTCAGCAAAGGGGAACCGAGCAGGTTACTTCTGTACTTTAGCCAGTTAACATCAGCGGAATCAGGTGTTTTTCATATTTTAGAGGAAGAGGATTTAAAGCAGTTACCGTTAGCACAGTGTCGCGTTCAGGTAGTTGACCCGTTGTCAGAGGGACCTGCAGAGCTGTTGCCGAGCATTGTTTGTACAGAACTGACTCACGTGAATGCACGGAAAGAAGCCGGTCTATCTGGAATTGAAGCGTATGTGTCGCGATTAGCCGATTTGCTCGTTACGACTATTCCTCCACAACAGAAAGCAGAGAGGCGTATTGTAGAATCTGGGGAATTTATTGGTGTTGGCGCGGGAGAAACAATTGCAGAAGGCGTTTGCCGTGGTTTGCAAAAGTGTTTAACAGAGGAATTGAGCAAACAAATGGTCGATCAGAAGAATGTTGTCTATCGGGTGCAATTAAGTGATGTAGATGATGAACGTTGCCGGTATTATTTACAAGCACTAACTACGATGCAGGGGGCACCGATCATCGGCTTAGGAGAGGAAGTGTCCGGCTTTCCTGTGATATGGGTCGGTACGAATAATCGCTGGTACGGCAGTGTAGGTTTAAATACAACTCTGGCGTTGCAAAAAGCGTTACAACAGGCACTTATGAATGGAAAAAATCAAGCGACACAAGCGTTGGCAGATTCGTCCTTGGTTTTGATAGATAAGGTACCACAAAGCCTTTTAATCCGTTCGAGTGAAGAAATATCACAGCCCGAGGTTTTACAGTCCGCAATGCAAGTCTTGAAACGGTACCGCAAGCGACTCTTTCTATTTGAACTAGCCTTGGAACCATTTTTGAAAAAGGAACTAGTAGGTGTGTATGGAATGATGCTACGAGAGGGTGAATCCCAGTGAGTGCTGTCGTAGTGGTTGTCGGAGAAGGAATGTTAGCTGATCAAGTGTGTGAAGAATTGTCGGCCAAATACCTGGTAGTACGTCAGATTGACTTCGAGAGAGGAGTATCTGAATCGACTGATTTAGTTCTAGTGTTGCACGATGCCTGGAATCCTTCCGTCCATCAAAAAGCTGAAGAGGTGTTACGTCCAACCGGGATTCGTTGGCTCCGAGGCTTTGTTTCTTTTGGAGAAGGTGTAGTTGGGCCGCTAGTTTGCTCGGATAAAGAGGGGTGCTCCCAATGTGCGGATATGCGACAACTTATGGCAGGACGCGACCGTAAAGAGATGTGGGAAATGCAACAAAGGCTAGCTGCAGACGGAGGAATGTCG
Organism: Bacillota bacterium; assembly: GCA_051750385.1. Taxonomy (GTDB): domain Bacteria; phylum Bacillota; class Bacilli; order Bacillales; family Bacillaceae_I; genus Sutcliffiella_A. The sequence continues at coordinate 54,987 of JBNJJQ010000001.1, forward strand.
AGTGACGCGTGGGCAACGAGCAATGGGCTTTTGCAGATCGCCAACCTGTTTGTGGCGGAGGTACAGAGGATATTGCAAGGTGATGAAGTGCTCTCGGAAGGAATGGTATGTTTAATCAATTTGAAAACACTGAAGAGTTCATGGCATACTTTTTTGCCCGATCCGTTATGTGCGGTTTGTAGTCAATTACCTGACGATTCACCGACTGCGGCCAGAATTTCACTAAAACCAAGTCCGAAAATGAATGACAGCTACCGATGCCGGTCGATGGCCGATTTAAGTAAAGTTCTAGTTAAAGACTATCTAGATCATCGGACGGGTATTTTGAATGGCAAAATGTATGATCTTATACCGCCTTTTGCTGATGTAGGTGTAAATTTGCCGTTATTCTCAGGGGATGAGGGAGTGGCAGGAAGGACTCATTCATACTCGAAAAGCGAGTTAACTGCTATTTTAGAGGGCTTGGAGCGGTCCTGTGGTATGACACCACGTGGAAAACGGACAGTCGTCTATGATAGTTACCTTAATCTGAAAGATCAAGCTCTCAATCCTATTAATGTAGGAGTGCACGCGAAGGAAAAATATGCACGGCCTGATTTTCCATTTCAACAATTTAACCCTGATCGTCCGATTAATTGGGTATGGGGTTATTCGTTTTTGCAAGAGCGTCCAATCTTGGTTCCTGAGTTGCTTGCTTATTACAGCTTGGGGTGCGGACCAGGATTTGTCTATGAAACTTCTAATGGATGCGCATTAGGAGGAAGTTTGGAGGAAGCCATTTTCTACGGTATTTTGGAAGTGGTGGAACGTGATTCGTTCCTAATGACTTGGTACGCAGAGTTACCCCTACCGCGTCTTGATCCACATTCGGCTAACGATCAAGAATTGCAGTTGATGATCGATCGTGTGCGGGCAGTGGGGGGATACGATCTACATTTTTATAACTCGACGATGGAGCACGGAATTCCAAGCGTTTGGGCGATAGCAAAAAACAGGAAGCAAAAGGGATTGAATATCATCTGTGCAGCCGGAGCTCATCTTGATCCAGTACGTGCCGTGAAAAGCACGGTTCACGAGTTGGCTGCCATGATGCTGACGCTTGATGAGAAATTAGAGTCGAACCAGGAAGAGTTTTTGCGAATGTTCCAAGATTCTTCTTTGGTACAGAAGATGGATGATCATGGGATGCTGTATGGCTTGCAGCAAGCGCAAGAACGCCTTCATTTTTTGCTAGACGATAATCGTCCTTTGCGATCGTTTGATGAGGAATTCAATTGGAAGTCGCCTCATACAGATCTGACCGATGATTTACAGGAGATTCTTCAGAAGTTCCGCAAATTGAACCTTGATGTGATAGTAGTGGATCAGTCATCATCGGAAACGAAACGAAACGGGCTGTATTGCGTGAAAGTATTGATTCCGGGGATGTTGCCAATGACATTCGGGCATCACCTTACAAGAGTAACCGGGCTGGAGAGGGTGCTACGGGTACCAATGGAACTGGGATATACAAAGCAACCACTGACATTTGAACAGCTCAATCCACATCCACATCCGTTTCCATAAGCGATAACTAGGAGGGTAGGAGGATGGTTCTAGAAGAATTTCTGCACAATCTACATTTTGACATTGAAAAGTTAAGCCCAACGGATTGGGAAGTGGATTGGGAAGATGCGCCGCTTCCGTATAAGCTCTACCGTTCCTTGCCTGTTTTTCCTTTATCTCTGGAAGTACCATTGACGCTTGAAGAATGGGAGGTACCAAAACAGCCTAGCCTGCAGAGAATCAGTCATTTTCTTTGGTATGTATTCGGCCTTACACAATTTTCCCAGTCAGCTTTTCCCACTACAGATCAAGTGCCGGAACTAACGCAGGCGTATCGGCGTTTTGTTCCTTCTGGTGGGGCGTTGTATCCAAACGAATTGTACATGTACCTAAAGATGGAGGAATTGCCTGTTGGGGTATACCATTATGATGTGGCACACCATCGCTTGGTATGCCTAAGAGAAGGTAATTTCGATTCGTATATAGCTCGGGCTCTTGGTAATCGTTGTGAAGTGTCCGCTTGTTTTGGTACGGTTTTTGTGTCGACAATGTTTTGGAAAAATTTCTATAAATACAATAACTTTTCCTACCGTCTGCAGGGATTAGATGCGGGTGTGCTGATTGGACAGTTACTGGAAGTAGCGAAACGGTTCGGTTTTGCTTCGGGGGTGTACTTTCAATATTTGGATCGGGCGATTAACCATTTACTTGGACTAACCGATGAGGAGGAGAGTGTATATGCAGTTATCCCGCTAACAGTGGAAACTACAAGTTGGTTTACTAGTGGGGGTGGCAGAGATGAACTTGTTTCTGCTACTGAATTATGTCGAGAGCTGCAAACGATTCGAAATAATCACTACGTCCGATCACAGAGGATCAAAAAGCACCCGATGTTAACAAAGATGAATGAAGCGTCCATGTTAGAATCTACACAATCGTTTCGGCAAATAAAGGTGAGGGAGAAGTGGAATGGTGAGAGTCAAGTGGTAACTCTCCCTCAAATGAAGCGGTTATCGTATGATCTGGCGTCGGTTTGTCAAAAGCGATTTTCACCAGACATGGATTTCATATTTGGAAAGTTAAGTAAATCGCAGTTGGCCACACTGCTACAGGAAGCAACTTCCGCGTACTTGTATCGAAATGATTTGAATGAAGCAAATAATAAGCACGAGTCCCGTGTCTCATTGTATGGGTGTTTGAATAATGTTGATGGTATTCAGGACGGTGCCTATCATTATGATAGCGCTGATCATACGTTAAGACAGGTAGATCTCGGTGATCATCGACTTAGTTTGCAATACGGAATGTCTGCAGGAAATGTGAATTTGTTCCAAGTACCGCTCTGCTTTCATGTAGTAGGGGATAAAGATCACTTCATATCGGAACTGGGGTACAGAGGATATCGTATTCAACAAATGGAAGCGGGTATGCTCGTACAACGATTACTATTAGTGGCGTCAGCTCTCGAGTTGGGAGGACACCCACTACTAGGATTTGATGCTGAATTATCTGATGAGATATACAAGTTGGATAATCAAGGAAAAACCAGCCTAATCCTAATCCCGATCGGTCCCTACCGACCTCGCCCATGGTTAAAGGGGAGTTTGCAAAGCTAAGTAATAAGCACATCGAAAAGCAGTTAAAAATGTTATCACCTCAATATTTATCGCATCGATAGAAATAATAGAATAGAAAAAGCATGCGAGATAAATGTTTCGTTTTCCAGCATGCATTAATTTAGGGGCTTTTTAGAAAGAGCCCCTGCTTCTAGAGTATTAAACTGGTCGGTTGAAAACTACAACAACGATTCCGCCCCATCAATAAAGATCTGACTTCCAGTGATATGACTAGACGCATCGGAGGCCAAAAATGAAACTAGATCAGCAACCTGTTCCGGTTTTCCTGGCCTTTTCTCCAATGGGTGGGATCCCTCCGGATATTCAATCGGGATTTCTATTTTTTCGAGGTTTTCCTCATCCGGGAATGTGTTTTTGTCGATGTTGGTTTCGATTGCACCAGGGCAGATGACGTTGACTCGGATATGATATTTTGCCAGTTCAAGCGCAGCCATTTTTCCGAATGCAACCTGTCCGGCCTTGGAGGAGCTGTACGCGGACATGCCGAAGCCGCGGAAAGTTCTTGAGCCATTGATCGAGCTTGTAATAATGATGCTCCCGCCTTGCTCTTTCATATGGGGAATGGCGAATTTAACGGTTAAGAAAGTACTCTTCAAATTTGTATTCAGCGTATTCTCCCAATCATCTGGACTCATGTCTTCAATCGGAGCAATTTTTCCGTTGATACCGGCATTGGCGAATATGATGTCAAGCCGACCCCAACGGGAGAGCACATGATCGAAAGCTTTTTCCATTTCATTCGGATCGGACACATCCACAGTGACTACCATTGCTTCCCCATCAAGTTGTTCGATTTCCTGTTTGACTTTATTGGAACCTTCTTCTTTTAAGTCAAAGAGTGCTACCTTGACCCCGATATTCGCAAGGCTGATTGCACTTGCCCTGCCCATTCCTGAAGAAGCTCCGGTGATTATTGCAACCTTCTCATTGTTCCCATTCATGTTTTCACCCTCCATATCTAGTTATTTCAATCATTTACCCATTTTCAGAAAAAAACACTCCTTTCATTTGGTCGCTGTATAGTTTGCCGAACCTCTATAACTATATTAAAATAAATATAAGAACTATTTTGACTAGATAGACATGTAAGCGGTTACGCGGCATATGGAACGAGGGGATGAAGAATGAGTCGATTAGATGAAATGAAGAATAATAGTTTCCCAAAAGTGACGTTGGAGGAATGGACAGCCCAGGCTGAAAAAGCATTAAAGGGAAAGCCTGTTTCAAAACTGAATAGCCTTACATATGAAGGAATAACAAGAAAGCCGATTTATACAGAAGTGGATCTTGAGAGAATCAGTCCTGTCGATAAAAACGGGAGTGCCGACTGGACAGTAAGTCAACAGTTGTACCCTGGGACATCATTGGAGGAAATGAACAATCAGCTTCTCCAAGAGTTGCAAAAAGGATTGCAAGCGATTCATTTCGCTGTAAAACCCGCTGTAAACTCAAAGGCCCTGGGGATAACAAGCGTTGAAGCGCTGGAAACATTATTGAAAGATGTACCTGTCGAAGAGGTCCCGTTACAGATATACTCCGGTTCAAGTGCAACTGCATTTATGAATCTATTAAAAGACAGCAGTATCGACAAGACACATTTGCACGGAATTATTGGGGCAGATCCAATCGCTGAATTGGTCACTGTAGGTAGTCTTGGTCAGCCATTGGAGCAGCTCTTCGATGAAATGAAAGCAAACTTGGAGTGGAAAGAGCAAAATGGAACAAAGCTAAAGACGATTTGGATACAAGCTGCACCATATCATAATGGCGGCGCAAGTTCTGTCGAGGAACTCGCAGCGACGATGGCAACTGCCGTCACTTACTTGCATGCGTTGAAGGAAAGAGGCGCAACAGTTCAGGAAGCGGCATCAGAAATCGCCTTCAGTTTCCCGGTCGGCAGCGACTTCTTTATGGAGGTTTCCAAATTGCGTGCGGCAAGGATATTATGGGCAAACATTGTAGAAGCATTTGGCGGAGATGACGAGGCACAGAAAATGGCCTTGCATGCGACGACTTCGTTATTCACCAAATCGAATCTCGATCCATATGTAAATATGCTGCGCACGACAACCGAAGCTTTCTCAGCCGCAATTGGGGGAGCAGAAAGTCTCAATATTGACAGCTATCAGCAAGAGTCGGATGTTTTCTCACGAAGAATAGCCAGGAACACCCACTATATATTAAAAGAAGAAAGCTTTCTCTCAAAAGTGGACGACCCGGCTGCAGGCTCTTATTATGTGGAAAAGCTCACCCATCAGCTTGCCGATGAAGCATGGACGTTATTCCAGGAAATCGATGGGAATGGCGGAATTGTAGAAGCATTACAAACAGGTTTCCTTCAAGAAAAAATAAAACAGGTCCGTGATAAGCGTTTGAAAGATGTGGAGAGCAGAAAGAAGGTACTGGTCGGAACGAATATGTATGCGAACTTAGCCGAGCAACTTCCTAATAGAGGCCACAGTCACATTGCAAGTCCTACAGAAAATGCAATGATGAAATTGGAGCCGATTACACCTATGACGCTTTCACTGCCATTTGAAACCTTGCGTTACCAAGCAAAAGAATATGCGGAAAAGACCGGTACGAAGCCGAATATCACCTTGATCAATCTAGGCAGCCTTGCGTCCCATAAACCAAGAACGGATTTTGCGGCAGGATTTTTCCATGTTGGCGGATTATCAACCATTGTAAGCCCTAGTTTTTCCAGAATTGAAGAATTGGAAGCTTGGCTTTTGAACGGACCAACAATGGATTATGTTTGTATCTGCGGCAGTGATGACACGTATGGAAAAATGCTGGATGATGTTTTAAGCCTTCTCCAAAAGCATCCCATCAAAATCCTTCTTGCAGGATTGCCGGATACCGAGCGTCAAGCCAGCCTGAAACAATTAGGGGTAACCGACTTTATTCATATGAAATCCAACTGTTATGAACAGCTGACTGTGATTCACCAAGAAATGGGGTTGACGCCAAATGAAGCCTGATTTTACTGCAAGACCGTTAAACAAGACAATTGGTAGAGCGGAAAATGACACTCTGCACAATGATGCGATAGAAGATCTATTTTACGAAACGAATGAAAAGATCAAGTTGAAAATGCAATATTCAGAGGAAGATATCAAAACTGCCGATCACCTTGGCACTTTACCAGGTATGGCGCCTTACCTGCGCGGACCTTACCCGACGATGTATGTGAACCGTCCGTGGACGATTCGCCAGTATGCCGGATTTTCCACAGCGGAAGAGAGTAATGCCTTTTACCGCCGCAACCTGGAAATGGGGCAGAAGGGACTTTCCGTTGCGTTTGACCTTGCCACCCATCGCGGCTATGACTCGGATCATCCGAGGGTAGTCGGGGATGTAGGGAAAGCCGGTGTTGCGATTGATTCAATATTAGATATGAAGATTCTTTTTGATGAAATTCCGCTTGATAAGATGTCGGTTTCGATGACAATGAACGGAGCGGTTCTTCCGATTATGGCCTTTTTCATCGTGACTGCAGAGGAACAGGGTGTCAGCCAAGAGAAGCTTTCCGGTACGATCCAGAATGATATTTTAAAAGAATATATGGTGCGTAACACATATATTTATCCTCCAGAAATGTCGATGCGGATTATCGGGGATATTTTTGCCTACACATCCAAGCATATGCCGAAGTTTAATAGTATCAGTATTTCGGGATACCATATGCAGGAGGCGGGGGCACCTGCAGATATCGAGCTTGCCTATACGCTTGCAGATGGTCTCGAGTATGTACGGACAGGGCTTGAGGCGGGTATTGATATTGATGCATTTGCACCAAGGCTGTCATTCTTCTGGGCAATCGGGATGAACTTCTTCATGGAAGTGGCAAAGATGCGTGCGGCGCGATTCATCTGGGCAAAAATGATGAAGGAATTCGGTCCGAAAAATGAAAAATCGATGGCACTGCGCACACACTCTCAAACCTCGGGCTGGAGCTTAACCGAGCAGGACCCTTTCAATAACGTGACACGTACATGCATAGAGGCACTTGCTGCAGCGAACGGTCATACGCAATCCTTGCATACCAATGCCTTGGATGAAGCGATTGCCCTGCCGACGGACTTTTCAGCACGAATTGCCCGCAATACACAGCTGTACCTTCAAGAGGAGACAGACATAACGAAGGTTATTGACCCATGGGCTGGCTCCTACTATGTGGAGACACTGACAAACGAATTGATTGAGAAGGCTTGGAAGCATATCGAGGAAATCGAGGAGCTTGGCGGAATGGCCAAGGCAATTGAAACCGGACTTCCGAAAATGAGAATCGAGGAAGCATCTGCACGCCGCCAAGCAAAAATTGATTCCGGCAAAGAAGCGATCATCGGCGTGAACAAGTTCCGCTTGGATAAAGAGGATAGAGAAATTGAAGTGCTCGATATCAACAATGAAGAGGTCCGCAAAAAGCAATTAGAACGATTGCAGAACCTGCGAGAAAATCGTGTTGATGCAAAAGTTCAAGAAGCGCTGGAGGCTTTGACCCATGCAGCGCAGACTGGGGAAGGGAATCTGTTGGAGCTGGCCGTGAATGCAGCAAGAGTGCGAGCAAGCCTTGGGGAAATCTCGGACGCGATCGAAAAGGTGGCAAACCGTCATCGAGCGGTTATCCGTTCGATCAGCGGGGTGTATAGCAGCGAATTTTCCAATGAGGATGAGATGAAAATCGTGAAGGATAAAATTGAGGAATTTTACGAATTAGAGGGAAGAAGACCAAGGATTATGATTGCCAAGATGGGGCAGGACGGTCATGACAGAGGGGCGAAAGTCATCGCGACTGCATTTGCCGATTTGGGATTTGACGTCGATATCGGACCGCTTTTCCAGACACCGGAGGAAACGGCATTACAGGCAGTGGAAAATGATGTGCATGTTATCGGTTTCAGCTCGCTTGCTGCCGGACATAAGACATTATTGCCACAACTTGTGGAAGAATTGAAAAAATTGAACCGGGAAGACATTATTGTGGTGATTGGCGGGGTCATCCCGTTTCAGGACTATGAATTCCTCTACAGCAAAGGTGCTTCCGCTATTTTTGGACCTGGAACAGTGATCCCACGCGCAGCGGAAAAGGTCCTTGAGGAAATCTACGACCGACTTGGCTACGAGGATGTGGAAGCCTCCAATGACTAAAGAGAAGAAAAAGGTGCTCCGTAAACAGGAACGAAGCACCGAGGAAATCGTCACTGGAGTGAAAGCAGGTATCCGTTCTGACCTTGCCCAGGCGATTACGCTCGTGGAAAGCAATGCAGCACGCCATTTCAACAAAAGCCAAGAAATTCTACAAGAGCTTATGCCTGACACAGGCAAGTCTGTACGGATCGGGGTCAGCGGTGTGCCAGGTGCGGGAAAAAGTACATTCATTGAAGCTTTTGGCCTGTACTTGTGCAGCCTCGGCAAAAAAGTGGCAGTCTTGGCTGTCGACCCGAGCAGTTCGCGCACGGGTGGCAGTATTCTTGGAGACAAAACGAGAATGGAGCAGCTTGCAAGACACCCACAGGCCTTCATTCGTCCTTCCCCATCAAGTGGGACACTTGGAGGTGTGCATCGTAAAACGCGTGAGAGCATTCTCCTCTGTGAAGCGGCAGGCTATGATGTCATCCTTGTAGAAACCGTTGGGGTGGGACAGAGTGAAGCGATTGTAAGGGACATGGTCGACTTTTTCCTTTTGCTTGTTTTAACAGGAGCGGGAGATGAGCTTCAAGGAATGAAGAAAGGCATCATGGAGCTTGTCGATGCGATCGTGGTCAATAAAGCGGATGGGGAGAATGCAGCCAAAGCGAAAAAGACGGCAGAAGAGTACAAACAGATCCTGCATTTTCTTCAGCCTGCAACGGAGAGCTGGGAGACAAAGGCTTTCACCTGTTCGGCGCTCTATGATATTGGGATAGACCAAACGTGGAAGATCATCAATGAATTTCTGGAAACAACCATAGATTCAGGAGAATTTGATAAAAGAAGGAACGAGCAGAAGAAGACATGGCTTTATACCTCGGTAAAAAGTCAGCTGGAGATGATGTTTTTCCAGAATGATGAAGTGAAGAAACAGCTTCCGGTGATGGAAAAGGAGATCCGGGAGGACCGTATATCAGTGTCTGCTGCGGTCAATCAGTTGATGGAAATCTATAAAAAAGGGCAATAAAAAAAGGAAAGCAGGTCATTACTTTCCTTCATCTAGGGAGTATAGGGGTATGGATATCTAGATGTTACTTTTATAATACCCGTTCTTTTAAAGATTAAACTTGCTTTTTATTTTATTTATTTGAAAATAATTGGTATGATAGGATTAGTAAAATAAGAGGTGATACAACATGAACATGGATTTCAATTTATTTATGAATGATGTGGTCCGTCAGGCAAGGGAAGAGATGGATGCAGCAGGCTATGAACAATTAAGAACAGTGGAAGATGTGGAAGAGGCATTTGCTCGCAAAGGTACAACACTTGTGATGGTGAACTCCGTCTGTGGTTGTGCAGGTGGCATCGCAAGACCAGCAGCGACACATGCTGTCCATTACGATAAACGACCGACAAACCTGGTAACGGTATTTGCCGGACAGGACAAAGAGGCAACAGAAAAAGCACGTGAGTATTTCGAAGGCTATCCGCCATCCTCTCCATCTTTTGCTCTATTAAAAGATGGAAAGATCATCACGATGGTAGAAAGACACGAAATCGAAGGGCATGCACCAATGTCCGTCATTTCCAAGCTTCAAGGATACTTCGACGAGCATTGTGAAGAATTGTAACAAGACCGACCAAACCGCAGCTAAATGAAAAGCTGCGGTTTATTTTTTTGTTGAATTATCTGAAACTTCCTGCAATTCCCATCGTATACTTATATTATGATGAAATTGTTAGGGGGCTTGAGAAAATGAAAAAGTATCTTATTAGTGTGTTGGTAGTATTGGCTATCGAGCTGGGAATCCTTTTTGGCATCTCATTTTTCTTTGACTTTAATCTGCTAAGCACGATGTTTTTTGGCTCCGTCTCATTTGTAATTCTTGCATTCATTCTAGGTTCAACAGGGGACGTATTCTCAAAAAATTCACAGGTTGCAGTGTTTGACTCACTGGCAGGCAGTTATCAGCCGAAACACGAGAAAATGACATTAAGGGTCGGGCCGGTTATGGTCGGGTCCATTTTGTGTGTGCTCGTCTATTTTGGGATGTCGTTTTTTATGTCATGATAGAAAGATAGGGAATTGGATCGTATATTATCCGAAAGAAAAGAGTTTGTAGAGCGTGTGTAAAATAATTCTGCTTTGGATTTCAAACGGAAAAGCATAAGGCAGACAATGTCGGCCTTATGCTTCCTTTACAGTTGCTATGTATGGCAGGTTTCGATACTTTTCCGCATAGTCGATGCCATAACCGACTATGAATGTATCAGGAATGACAAATCCTACATAATCAGCTATTAGATCTACCTTTCGACGTTCAGGTTTATCCAGCAAGGTACAAATTTTCATGGACTTCGGTTTGTGCAACTGGAAGTGCTCCTTCAAAAAGCTTAGCGTCAATCCGGAATCGATGATGTCCTCGACAAGGACGACATGTTTACCGGTTATGTTAACATCAATATCCTTTAAGAGTCGCACTTTTCCAGTAGTTTCCGTTTGGTTTCCATAGCTTGATGCAGCCACAAAATCAACGGTGACCGATCCTTCCAGCTCGCGGATCAGGTCTGCTGCAAATACATAAGCACCTTTTAACACAATGATGAGGACAAAGGGTTCATCCTGGAAATCCTGCTGCATATGCGCGCCAATCTGTTTCACTTTTTGCTTCAATTGATCTTCCGTTATTAAAATGCTATCTAATTCGTATGTCAAGCTATCACCATCCTGGCATGTATTGTATCCCATCATTATTAAAACATTAAAAAAGCTACAATGCATACTTTCTTTGAAAAATAGGTACAATGGTGCAATTTAATGGAAATAAAAAACGCATCTGATTATGAATTTCATACAGATGCGTACTTTGTATAGAAGAAAGGAGTCTATCTTTTCTTCTTTTTTGAATTATCAACGACCAGCTGTTTCTTATTTACTTTTTCTAAAGTGACATGAACGTGGACATTTTTTTCATCCACATGGGTCACATTGGACACTTTCGCTTTACGCCCTTTAATGACTAAATCGTCGCCTATCGATGGAACATTTTTACGCAATTGATTTAACAATTGATTTTTTTCTTCGTAAAAAAAGACAACAAACATTTGCTTCTCCCCTATTTCCTATGGTTTCTGATGGTCCAAAAGTGGAACCTTTCTTTAATCTATGATTCTCTTTTGAAGGATAGACCTTATGATAAGTCGGAAAAATGTGACGGCAATCATCGAACTAAGCAGGAATAAATAACAACTGTGGCCAATTGGAATAGTGGTAGGAGATTAATAAACTGATTCCGGTAATTTAAAAATGGAAAGGGAGAAATATTTAATGAAAAACGTTACAAAAATGAAGATTTTCAGACCTGTCAATGTAGTATTTGATGCCTTCGTTGACCCATCAGAGATCGGAAACTACTGGTTTTCTTCAAGTTCTGAAAGATGGGAACAAGGTAAAACTGTCACATTAAGATATGAGGAATACGATGCACAAGGTGAAATTAATATTATTGAAATCAAGGATAACAAGAAAATTGTTTTTCGGTGGGGGTCAAATGAGGAAGGACATCTTGTTACGATTTCGCTTTATGCATTGGATAATGGGACCGTTGTGGAAGTTACAGAAGAAGGATTTAATGAAAATGATGACAACCTGATAAGGAACATAGTAGATAACAAAGAAGGATGGGTTTATATGCTAACCTGTTTAAAAGGTTATCTGGAATCTGGGAATAACACGTTGAGAGGAGCTTTAGTAAAGGATTGACCTGAATGATGAAAAAAAAGGATATCCATGCGGCGATTATCTTCTAGGTGTTTTGAATAGGTTATAGAAAATCTTTCTTTTAAAAGAACTGTCCTTGAAAAACCATCTATGATAGATACGAGAAATGTAATAGGTTAACCAAATAGTAATGAAACTCCAATACCACGTCCATTTGTTATATTTAATTAAATCCGTGTATTTGACAGCGAAAATTTCCAAGATAGTTATTACAGCGGTATGGAAACAATAATACATGAGCTTGATGAAGTTGTTACTTTTTTCTGGATAATACAAATTAAATAATGAGCAAAGAGCGGGATAAACAAAGTATTCAAAAGTAAAGCTCGCTTTATTTGCTTTTGGGAAAAATAAGCGATTTGGATAAGAAATAAGATTCTTTTCCACAACCATTAATCCAAAAAGCCATGTCATTACTTGTTTAAATAAAAATGATACATGAGCCTCGCGAAGTTTATTTTTAGGAACATATTTCACTAGGAGGAAGGTAGTAATAATCCAAGAAGAGATTTCTATGAATTTTCCTAGATGGTGTTTAAAATTCATTATGATCGCCCCTTTATAATCCTTGGCTGTTTTCGCATGGAGATTTCAAAAACAACAAGACTCTACAAAAAGAGCCTTTTCCTTAAACAGATTTATTGTTCCGTTGAGATTGATTTTTTATGTAATGAATGTGGAAAATATGGTGTTCTTCAAATTTTTATTAAGTGCTTTATTAAATAATCAGAGTAATTTTGCTCTGATATTTTTTTTGAGAAAAATACAAATTTTTGCAGGGAATACATCACAAATAGAGAATATATGTTCTTATAAAGATGTTGGAGGTTCGGAGAATGGATACAGATATTCTTGCGATAAATAAAAACAGCTGGGAGGAGGCTGCGGAGAACTTCTATGGAAGGAATCCCCTCCCGGAGTATGGTCCGTTGGCGCCTTTGGAAGATGAATTGAATCTATTCGGCGATGTTGCAGGTTTGAATATATTGGACATCGGCTGTGGCAGCGGGCATTCGCTAAAATATATGGGCGAGCGAAAGGCGAAAGAGCTATGGGGATTGGACTTATCCACGAGTCAGATTGATGCGGCGAGAAAGCTTTTGGACGACAGTCACTCAAAAGTAACGCTCTTTGAATCCCCGATGGAGACGAACCCTGGTTTGCCTGAAGGATATTTTGATATCGTGTATTCCATTTTTGCGATCGGTTGGTCAACGGATTTGGCCAAAACGGTGGAAAATGTATATCGTTACTTAAAATCAGGCGGTAGTTTCATTTTCAGCTGGGAACATCCACTATTTAGCAGAGTCAGATTGAAAGAAAGTGCGTTTATAATGGACCAGTCCTACCATGAAGAGGGCTCCTACGATCACGAGGCATGGAAGCTCCCTGCCATGATGCAGCAGGTCAAAGTAAGTACATATATTAATACGTTAATTGATCAAGGTTTCCATATCGAACGAATCGTAGAGGATGTCCGAGTAACGGAAAAGGATAAAGATAGACAATCTAACCGTTGGTATTCCTATGAGAAAGCAATATTGGTTCCTACTACTTTACTCATTAAATGCAGGAAACCCTAATGGGCGCTTTTCATGTTCATGACATCCATGAAGAGATTTTAGAAGATATATTGGAAACTTGCCTGCGTGTATACGGAATGAGAGTATTGGAAACAGCACCGATCTATCGCGGCTGGCTAAATCTGAAGTGGCGGGTCAGGACGGAGCAAGGAAATTACTTGATCAAGCAATTCAACAAGGAAAGATTCCGGAAGTATAGCAATGAGGAGCTGCACTTTGCTTATACGCAACAGGAAAGATTATTCCACCACAAAGTACCGTGTCCAAAGCTATTCCCGATTGACGGACAATTTTTGCTGGAGTCAGGTAAAGGGGAACGGTTTATGGTCATGGAGTTCTGTACGGGAAGCATTTCGCAACCAGGGACTGCCACCGAATTACAGATGTATCAACTCGGTAAAGCGACTGGGAGGATGTATCGTGTCTTAAATGATGGGAGCATTCCTAAGAAAAAGAAACGGGAGTTCATTGCTCCAGTTGTGGAAGACCGAATAAACTATTGGCAAACGGTTATTAAAAAGGTGCAAAGCAAAGAAAAACAATCAATTCTTTCAATTATTAGAAGACAAATAGAAGTTACTAAATCAATTAAACTGGAAGACTTTAATTTGCATGATACAGGATGGGCCCATCGAGACCTTTTCATGGATAATATTCTGTTTCAGGAAAACGAGGTCTCTGCAATTCTGGACTTCGACCGGCTTAAATATGATTACCCACAGCTCGATGTAGCCAGAGCAGTTATATCTGGCTGTTTGAGTAATAATAGTTTGAATGTATCAGCCGCCGCTGCATTCCTGGAGGGATATAAAGAGGAGCGGGAAGTGGATAGAGGATTTCTAGCCAAAGCCCTTTCCTTACTATGGTATATGGAAAGCACCTGGTGGATCGAGGCGGACATGGATGAGTTCAAAGGGCCTCCAGTCAGATTTGGTGCTGAGATGGTGTGGCTGGGTGAGAATTTGCCAGATTTGAAGAATATGTTAAATGAACTGTAGGAGGAATTAATATGCTGAACAAAGTTTGTGTGATTACGATAAAAGTAGAGAATATACAGGAGGCCGTTAGATTTTATACAGAAATGTTGGACTTCAAGGTTTCCAAACACTATGGCGAAAACATTGTCAGTTTGGTACATGAGGGTGTCCCAATTGTTCTTGAAAAAGAGGACTCTAATAGAAAAGAAACACATTCATCGGTGCTTCTTGGCATTCTATCACAGGATATCGAGAATGATTTTGCCAGTTTAAAAGAAAAAGGAGCTACCATACTGTTTGATGAGCCGAAGCCATGTCCACCAGGACTTTTCTTTGTGCTGGAAGATCCATCTGGAAATCAGATTGAGATTGTGGAATTTTCCAATATGGACTGATGAAGATGTAGTCGAGGGTGAGATTTGTAAGCAAAAGATACATTATATGATTGAAGGTGACCCATGGGCATATTTTTTGAAGATGCAAGAAAGCAATCCAGAATTGAAAAGGTGTTAATGAATATTATTTTTGTGTTAGTTAGCTTGAAACTAATTAACCGCTTTTTCTTTGACAACAACCTGGTAGATTCAATCCTTTTTATAGCTTTAACTATTGTAGGAGTTTTATTTGTTGTGGCGATGATAATAGAGTCAAAAATGAATAAGAGAACGGAGTGAAGAGCATGCTGAAGCGTCCTGAAGAAAATGAATATCCTTCATATTACTACAATTATATAAAGTTGGTACCATCAGGAAATCTGTTGGAGATACTAGAAGATCAAATAAAAGAAGCGGTTACCTTTTTTTCCGGTCTATCGGAAGAACAGGGTAACCTTGCATACGCAAATGGAAAATGGACGGTAAAAGAGGTCATTGGCCATATTATCGATACGGAACGGATAATGAGCTATAGACTTCTTCGGATTAGCAGGGGGGATAAGTCGCCTCTTGCTGGATTCAGCGAGGAGGATTATGCAGTTGAGGGGAAGTTTACGGAAAGAATGCTCACTGAATTGGTGGAAGAACTTCAGACGGTCAGAAAATCGACCATAAGTCTATTACGTGGAATGCCGGAACATGTATGGCTTAGAGGTGGTATCGCAAATGAACTTCCCGTTACAGCCCAGGCCGTTGCATATATCATAGCCGGTCATTTGATTCATCATTTGAATATCATAGAGGAGAGGTACCTCCAGAATTAATAGAGAGGATGGCGAGGTCATAAAGTGGAGTTTATTATTGAGCAGCTAGTATTACATCATGCAATTCAAGATGTCAGTAGAGCGGTATCTTCAAAAACGATAAATCCTACTCTTTCAGTTATCAAATTAACAGCAGATAACGATAAGATTACTTTACTAGCCACTAACTCGGATCTTACCATCCAGAAGGTGATTCCTGTATGCAACAAACAATCTCATAAACTACAGATTATCAATTCAGGGAGTGTTATTGTATCTGCTAAATATTTTAGGCAGGTAATCAAAAAGCTATCTGGGGAGATACACATTAAAGGAATGGCACAAAACCAAATCAAGCTAATCTCCAATGGAATCGAAGCGAACCTGAATGGCTTGGACAGTATTGAATTTCCACCACCTCCAACCTTAGATGATTCCAAGGATATAAGCATGCCTTTCCTCGACTTTAAGCGAATGGTGAAACAAACCCTTTTTGCTGTGTCCAAAAGCGACACAAGGCCAATACTGACAGGAGTTCATCTTTCATTGGAAAATGGACGATTTTCTTGTACGGCAACCAATTCCCATAGATTAGCTTTCAGCAGTGGGACTGTGGATTCAAAAGAGACAGTGTCATGTGTTGTCCCTTTTGCAACACTAAATGAATGTTCTAAGGTTACGGAAATAGAACACGAGAATTTGAAGCTATACATAACGAAACATCACATTGCATTTCAATTCCGTACTATTATCCTCTTTTCCCGCCTAATTGAAGGGAACTATCCTAATGTAGAGAGTTTGTTACCCAAAGAGGCTAGAACCATGCTCACTTTAAACAAAGAAATGCTTAAGCAAGGTATTGATCGAGCTTCTTTATTTGGCAGTATTTCTGAAAACAACAAAGTTTTATTGGAAGTCATCGGAGGGTTGCAACTTAAAATCTGTTCCTCTTCCACTGAGTATGGTGAAATTGTTGAGGTCCAAGACATTGTCAATTTGAAGGGCGATAGTGAGTTATCCGTTACCATTGATGGCAATTTTATGATGGATGCACTGAAAGCCATAGAGGAAGATGAGGTGCAGCTCAGTTATAGCGGTTCAATGAAACCATTATTACTGCAAGCCTTGGATTCAGGATTACAATTTCATCTTATTTCACCTGTGAGAACCGCTTAAAATAAGAACACATCTAATTGAAAAGAGGGGAAGTGCTTATTTTTTAATGAAGCTGATATTATTATTTATAATGGTAATCTTTCTTGTAAGTGCAATGCAATTTGCTGTTAGGAAGATCTTTAATCTTGGAAAGAAAAAGAGTGGCTTTTCCTATAACTTTGTCAATGAGACACATAAAAAGGTTGATTTGTCCCTCAGGTTTGCTGTAATGATTTTCATGATCGCTTTCATCATGTATTCATTTGAACATGGATATGATTTTACCTATTATACTCTGGGATTGCTTATATCTCTGATTATTCTCGATTTGGAAAATGCCTATTTTCATTGGAAGTTTGCCCATGAATCTAAACAATATATTCTAATACTGAGTGGAATGGTAATGGTAATAATTCTATACATACTTCTGCTGCCAGTTGGATTGATGGAGCGGTTCTTTTTATAATAGTCCCTTAGTTTAATTAATTTCTTTTGAATTAATTTTTTTAATAGAAAGGAAGATTCAATATGGAAAAACTTCAATACGAATTAATAACACTCCCTTCCTATAAGGCAATAGGCGTGAAGTGGGAAGGCCCTTACACCGAGGTCAGTAGCTTAAAAAATGTTATTTTACAAATGAGTGATCGGGTTGGTGAATTGCGATCAGCAGTGGAGCCGGAAGTTCAATTGGGGCTATCCTATCATCTACGTCCAGATGGATTTGTACACTATTCAGTCTTTCGCGTTCAGGAGCAACAGGAAGTACCTGATGGAATGGTCGACATTCGTGTGCCTGAAATGACCTATTTGAAGGTTCTTCATGAGAAAGGTCAGGATATAGGCCATACCTACACCAAGATATTTCAGTGGTTTAAGCAAAATGATTATATCCCTTTCAAGGAATCTGATGTAGATTATTATGACGACCTGCCTATTAAGCATGAAAGGTATCCTGTGAATCGTGATTTGAATGATCCCCATTTTGAGATATTGATACCTGTTCACAACCCTTAAAATAACTGTGCTAATATTTACCGCTACTTCCCGATGTATCCCCATATTACAATGATAGATAAGTATGGGAACAGGAGGATATAGAATCGTAATGCAGCGTAGAAGGAAAAAACATAACAGCATGAAATGGATCGGTATCTTACTGATTACTATAATAATAGTCAGTGTCGTTATCATATTAACGACAAATAAACCGGAGAAAGAGTCTCCGAATACAAGCAGCGTAACTGCCACAGAAAAAGAAACAATAGATCAGCCGCCACAAGTAAGTGAGATTACAACTGAATCCGATTCAACAGAAGAGAATTCAGTTAGTGGAGATGTCAAACTATCGGTGAATGCAACGGATGATCTAGACATCAGCAAGGTGGAATTTTACAGCAACAACGGCGAATACTTGATTGGAACCTTGACTTCAGAGCCTTACACGATTAATTGGGCTACAGAAAGTTGGGTGCCTGATGGGGAACAGATCCTGAAGGTTATCGCCTATGACAATAAAGACCAAAAGACGGAAGTGATCAAAAAAGTGATGGTCAAGAATCCGGAACCGGTATCTACCAAACTCGTAGGCTATTACGCGGGGTGGGCTGCGTATTCCGGTTACGAGGTTGCAGATATCGATGCGGGCAAGCTTACGCATATCAACTATGCTTTTGCCAACGTTACAAAGGATGGCAAGATTGCGGTAGGGGATTCCTCGACTGATATAGCAAACTTCCAACAAATGAACAAACTGAAGGAACAGTACCCTCACCTCAAAACGCTGATTTCTGTCGGAGGCTGGACATGGTCGGAGAATTTCTCGGATGCGGCACTCACAGAGGAGTCGCGAGCCAGATTTGCAGAGAGTGTACGCCAATTTCTATTGGACTACGGATTTGATGGCGTAGACCTTGATTGGGAGTACCCTGTAGGCGGTGGGGAAGCGGATAACACGAACCGCCCCGAAGATAAAAGGAACTATACTCTATTGCTAAAAAAGATCCGTGAAACGTTGGACGAGCAGTCTGAGAAGGATGGCAAGGAATACCAGCTTACCATTGCAGCAGGAGCTAGTAAGGTTCATGCTGCCAACCTCGAGCTCACGGAAATTCATCCTTATCTCGACTATATCCAGCTGATGACCTATGATATCCATGGAGAATGGGATCCTTTATCTGGATTGAATGCACCACTTCACCCTGATCCAGCGAGTGGGTTTCATGGCGAATGGAGTGTCGGGGACGGGGTGATGACCTATATCAATGGTGGAGTTCCACCTGAAAAGCTTGTCATGGGTCTTCCTTTTTACGGAAGAATTTTCAAGCAGGTCACCGATTCAGGAAATAACGGTTTATACCAGTCCTTCAGCGGCGGGGGAACGTCCCTCAGTTATGCTAGGATTGCTTCTGATTACGTGAATCAGAATGGTTTCTCACGTGTATGGATAGAAGATTCCAAAGTACCGCTGCTTTTTGATGGAACGACCGTGATCAGCTATGATGATCAGGAATCCATCGGCCATAAAACGGATTTCATCCAATCAATGGGCCTTGGAGGAGCAATGATGTGGGAGCTCAGCCAGGATCCGGATGAAGTGTTATTGAAGAAGATATATGATGATTTGAAAGATGCCAGGTAACAAGAGCTGATAGGAGGATTTTAATTTGGATAGCTTTAGGTTTGATCCATTTCCAACTTTAAAAACCGATAGACTTGTGTTAAGGAAGCTTGACCAGAAAGACGCAGCTATTATCTTTGACTATCAATCAAATAAAGAAAACTTTCCATTTGTAGATATGCCTATTTATACATCAATGTATGAGGCACATCAGTATATCGAAAAGATGAATGCTGGTGTCGAAAGTAACAGGTGGATTATCTGGGCTATTGCAGAATCTGCCACCGATAACATTCTTGGTACTGTTTCTATATGGAATCTTACGACAAATCCTAGAAAAGGAGAGCTCGGGTACGGGCTGTTTCCAGGCAACACGGGGAAAGGATTCATGAGTGAAGCACTAAAAAAAGTAGTGGAATATGGATTGGATAACATGGGGTTATCTGCCATTGAAGCATATACCCACGCAGATAATGAGAAATCACTTGCCTTATTGGAAAAACATCATTTCAGTAAAGTATCAACAGTAACTGAACCGAACTCAGTGGGTGAGTCGGTGGATATGGCTGTATATTGGCTTGAAGCTTAATTTTTATAAAAGAAAAGGCTCATCTCCGTCCAACGGGATGAGCCTTCCTTTTTACATATGTTTTTTGTTAGATTCGATGATGGTCCGCACGCCACTCCACAATTTTCTTTTTGATATCTTTTGGTGACAATCCTTCCTCTGCGGCTACAATGCTTAGATCAGGAAATTCTTTATCCGATGTAAAGCGAAGTGCCACAATTTGACCCATTGTTAAGCGGGAATCCAATGGTTTACCGGTTAAGATGAAATGACGTAAACTTTCTTCTGCCCGAATTGCTCTGTCCTGGGCACGTAAAGGGTAGATGCGAAGCAGGATAAATGTCAGGACGAAAGCTGTAGCCATCAGCAAAATTGCAAGGGCTGATAATACATTTTGACCTGATTGTAAGGAAAGTACCAGATTTACAATGGCTGTTATTAGGGAAGCCAGAACCAATAAAGTTAGAAAATAATGATAGATGGGATGCATTCTTACATGGTTTTCGTAGTTTTGAGTTTTCATGTGTTTCTCCTCTTTTTATAGCTTTATTTTTATTCCCATTTAAAGGTATAGCTTGCTACGATGAAAGCACCAACCAGCCAACAACCAAGGATGAGCGCTTCGGTACCCAATGACAGAAATGATGCCCCGACATTCATCGTTTCTCTCAATGCATGGCTAAGATGGGAGATCGGTATAACATTCACAATCGGTTGCAGGAATTCAGGCATATCACTGATCGGGAAAAAGACGCCTCCCAAAAACAGTAATGGAAAAGAAAGAAAACCGGCAATTGGTGCCGCACTTTCTGGAGTCTTTGCAATACCTGCAATAATAAAACCTATAGCCATAAAAGCTAGAGTTCCAAGAATGACAAAACTTATTAAGGTAAACCAGGATCCTCGTACCTCTACATCAAAGATGAGCTGGGCTACCAAAAGGACGATCATTGCCTGAAAGCCGTTCAATAAAAGGCGCGCGGTAATTTGGGCTGCGATAAAAGTGGACGCCTTCAAAGTGGTTCCTTGCATTCTTCTGAGGATACCCCGTTCCCTCCATGACGCGATTTGGCCTGCAACCCCGTTCATATTGTTGCTCATGATCATCATGGCCACAATCCCAGGGACCAGGAAATCAATGTACTGCAAATTCAATGCTTCAATTCCTTCCGCCTTCGTTTCTAGAAGCGGCGAATATTGCACCATTTCCTTGCTGATCGAATCGACTGTACTGTTTACAAGCTGTATACCGATCTGTGAAACGGCCATATTTGTTTCATCGTAAAATAAAGGCAAGGAAAATGGCTGGGTATCCGAAGGTGCTTCCGCCAGGAATTCTCCATATCCATCCGGAATAACGACCACCAGATTCAATTCGCCCTCTTTTAACACATCAAATGCTTCATCCCGGTCGCTTATCATGGTCATATTAAGTGCCTTGTAATCCTTGAATATATCAATAAGCTCTTTGGAATCATTTGACTGGTCTTCATCAACCACCGCAAGCGATACACTGATCTCTCTCCCATTCCCAAGGAACGAGCCAAGCATCACCATGAGAAAGATAGGAAAAGCAAGTGTCCAAAATAGTACTTGGCGATTGCGAAGGAAAATCCGTAATTGCCCGAGTGTTAAATGCCAGTAAGCTCTCATCCTTCTCGCAATCTCCTTCCTGTCATGTGTATAAAGACATCCTCCAGGGTTGCGGTCCTGGTTTGAAGGTCCATCAATTCAATCTCTTTCTCAGCAGCATAGTGTATTAAGACTGTTAACGTTGTTTGAATGTCATCCGTATAAAGTACATATGTATCATTTTGTTTTCCAACTTGTTTTACTCCATTCAAATGTTCGAAAGAGACTTGTTCCGCAAGGTCTGGGAAGCGAAATTCAACGGCGCTGTCGGACTGCAGCCGTTTGACAAGCAGTGAGGGAGTATCCAAAGCAATGAGCTTCCCTTGGTCCATGATGGCGATGCGGTCACATAGCACATGCGCTTCATCCATATAGTGTGTGGTCAGTACAACAGTTTTTCCACGTTCCTTTAAACGGAGCACAATATCCCAAAGGGTTCTTCTTGCTTGAGGATCCAGGCCGGTAGTAGGCTCATCCAGAAACAGGATCCACGGATCGTGAACGAGGGCGAGTGCAATGGCCAAACGTTGTTTCTGCCCGCCTGATAAGCCCTTGATCCGGCTCTTCGCTTTGTCAGTTAACTGCATATCCTCGATAAGCTCAGGAATGTCCACGTTTTTTGGATAAAAGCTTGCATACATCTTCAGTATTTCTGTTACGGTCAGAAGCTCGAATAATGTGGTCGACTGGAGCTGGACACCAATAACCTCTTTTACTTTCTTTAATTCCGATTGAATATTGAACCCGCCTACGATGGCAGTTCCCTCATCCGGCTTGCGGAGTCCGACGAGCATTTCCAATGTCGTCGATTTGCCTGCACCGTTAGGGCCTAAAAGGCCAAACACTTCCCCTTTCTGAACAGAAAATTCAATTCCGTTCACTGCGGTAAAATCATCGTATTTTTTTACTAGATTTTGCACTTGGATAATTTCTTGGGGTGTATCCATTTTTCACACTCCACACTGAAATATTATTTGAAGAAGCAGGCATTGTTTAGGCCTAAAGTAAACGTATAGGAGAAAGAAAAAGTTGTCAATTTTCTTAAGGAGAACTTCGTCATTATATCAAAAGTAGCCTGTCGGATATTGTCTGTTTCAGGAAATTTACAAAAATAGGCTAAAATTAGTTGTTTTATTATGGTAATTATTATATACTACATTACAACAGTAATGCACTATGTTAGAGGAGGTGCGAAGTTGATTTTAAACGCGGATGGATCAAAACCTATTTATGTACAGATTGCAGAATGGCTGGAAGCAGAAATATTGAATGGAAGCTTTGAAACAGATCAAAAGGTTCACTCGCAATATCAGCTGGCGGAGATATTCAACATCAATCCCGCAACAGCTGCAAAAGGTTTAAATATTTTGGTGGATGAAAATGTCTTATACAAGAAAAGGGGTCTTGGGATGTTTGTCAATCAGGGAGCGAAAGAGATTATTTTACGGAAAAGAAAGGACCATACGTTAAAGAGGCTGGTCATGGAATTGGTGGAGGAAGCCGCGCGTCTTCATGTGGATGAAGAGGAACTGGTCACAATGATTCGTAAATTAGGGAAGGGGGAGCGGCCATGAAAATAGTTGAATGCAGAGGTCTTAGAAAGGAATATGGCCATACCAAAGTGCTTGAAGGCCTAACCTTCAGCTTAGAAGAAAACAAGATTACAGGATTGATAGGAAGGAACGGTGTTGGGAAAACAACACTTCTAAAATTGATTGCCGGATTTTATAAAGAAACATCCGGTGAAATACAGGTCTGGGATGAACGTCCTTTCAATAGCCTGACTGTTTCAGCCAATACCATATTTGTGGATGATTTCATGAGCTTTCCTACTGCACTAAACCTTGGGGAGATCCTGGAGGAAACGGGAAGGTTTTATGCCAATTGGAATGCGGAGCTAGCAAGACGGCTGTTCGAGTATTTTTCCTTCCATCCGAAGCAATCGCATGACACGCTTTCAAAAGGAAAGAAAAATACGTTTAACATGATAATCGGGCTTGCTTCGAGATGTCCATTGACCATTTTCGATGAACCGACAACTGGGATGGATGCAGCAGTCCGGAAAGACTTTTATCGTGCGTTGCTAAAAGACTACTTGGCATTTCCTAGAGCCATCATTGTATCGAGTCATCATCTTGATGAGATAGAGGATCTGCTTGAAGATGTCCTGCTAATCGATCAAGGGAAAGTCCTTCTGCACATTTCGATGGAAGACATGAAGGAATACGCAGTGGGTGTTTCCGGAAAAGCAAGTGTCTTGGACGAATGGCTGCATGATAGAGATGTGCTCTATACAAAAAATATAAGTCCAGACAGCAAATATGTCGTGCTAAAGAAGGATTATGGCATATCAGAGGCTGCACGTTATGGGCTAACGATCACACCGGTTTCAGCAAGCGATGCCACTGTGTATTTGACAGATAAGGCCAAAGGGGGAATCGATGATGTCTTTAAATAAGGTAACGCTCGGGGAAGTGGTCAAAAAGCAATATCTCTATAAATTGAAGGCTTACTCAGGTGTATACACCTCTCTGATGGTCCTGCAGGCAATCGCATTACTATTTGCATTTAGTGCGATGAATTCATACGGAACATCAAGTGAGTCATTCAGTATCGATATAAAATATTATTCAGTGGATATCGTAGTGGGGCTGACGATGCTTTGGGCCTTCATCTCTTCCATCCTCGTCACGACGAAGGCATATCGGAACGATGACTTCACCTTCGTCACGAATCGATTAAGCGGCGATCTTTCCAATTTCGCTTTTCTGGGGACTATTAGTTTACTTGGGGCGATTACTTCACTATTATCTACTTTTTTATTAAAAGTGATGCTCTATTTCCTGCCAAGTTCAGAAGTGATGTATTTCTCGACTTTGCAAAACTCACCAAGTGTCATAGTCAAAGGTGTTTTAGCGACTTTTCTATACATGCTTCTTTTTGCCGCACTTGGCTACCTTGTAGGAACACTGGTACAGTTGCATCCATTAGTGAAAATTGTGCTTCCAGTCGTGTTTTTCGGACTTTTACTTTTCGGTGGATTAATAGGGAGAGTGGATATAGTACCTTCCGTCCTAGGTTTTTTCTTTACAGAAGCCTCATTTTTCCTGTTTTTTATAAAAGTAATTATTACAGTAGCACTATTATTGTATATGTCAGCGATTATCTATGGTAGATCGGAGGTGAGGTCATGAACATTCTGCTACCTTTGCTATTATTGGGAACCGTTTTCCTTATCGTCCATTTTGTTAAAAAACCTTATTTTACAAAATCCTCTACCCGAAGCATGAAGCTTTTGGCAGGGTATGTTGCATTATTATTAGTTGGGACTGCTCTGTTCTACCTCCTGCCCAATAAGAAATATCAGACGGTTGACAGTATTCCCGTTGCCGATGAAAGCTTGGAAACGTTATTCGAAGATCTTCTGGAAAAAAGAGAAGTGGATCAGAAGCATGTAAGAAGCGAATCGAGCTATTCTATAGAAGAAAAGGAGCTACAGCTTGCAATCACATCTCCCGACTACTACATCTCCATCATTGTAGAGCGGGATAGCAGGTTGAAAAACCGAGTGGAAACCACCATGTATGCAAGCTATTTGACCGTGAATGATTTTGATCTTTCCAAAGAGGTTCCTACTCCAACTGTTAAACTTCAAAATGGTACGTTAACAATCATGCAGCCGGCAATGCTGGAAATCGAGCTGAAAATGATTAAAAAGGAGTTCGTCTACTCCCAGTTCACAAATGAAAGCTGGCTGGAAGACAATGGATTTGGCAGCACTCATTCAGGTCCCATTTTGTATTTGAAAGTTCCGCAGGATTTGGAGATCAAGGCACAAGAAGGGATTTTTTACGAGGAGGTGAAATAGCCAACTCATGACACTTAGATTATCTGGGTGTCTTTTTTTATTGGCTGCCTAGGCTTCCAATAAAACGGTATAATAAAGAAAAAACTGCCAACCTTAAGAAATTCTTAAGAAAATAGATCATTTGTTGTTAAGATTATCAAAGTAATATAGGTTTATGGAAAGAAGGCAAGTGAGAGAAGGGTGAGAGATGGAGACGTATACGGTTTTGGTTGTGGATGATGAAAAAGAGATTCGGGATGCGATAGAGATTTACTTGAAGAACGAAGGTGTCCGTGTTCTGAAGGCAAAGGATGGAGTGGAAGCGCTCGAGATGCTGCATGAAAACCCGGTGCACCTCATTTTACTGGATGTGATGATGCCGCGCCTCGACGGAATTTCTGCAACATATAGGATCCGGGAAGAAAAGAACATTCCGATCATCATTCTGAGTGCAAAAAGTGAGGACACGGATAAAATATTGGGCTTGCAGGTTGGGGCGGACGATTATGTGACGAAGCCTTTCAACCCGATGGAGCTGGTGGCGAGGGTCAAGTCACAGCTGAGAAGATATGTGAGTCTTGGTACTTTTGAAGGAATCAAGAAGGTTATCGATCTTAATGGACTTACACTTGATAAAGAAGCTAAAGAAGTCGCTGTTCAGGGAGAGCCAGTGAAGCTGACACCGATCGAATACAAGATAGTGGAGCTTCTGATGAGCAACGCCGGGCGTGTCTATTCCATCAACGACATTTATGAGCGGGTGTGGAAGGAGCCTGGTTACAATGCGGAAAATACGGTGGCGGTACATATACGTAAAATCAGAGAAAAAATAGAGATAGATCCGAAAAATCCAAGATATTTAAAGGTGGTATGGGGGATTGGCTACAAAATGGAGAAATAGGGTATTTGCCTTTTTGATGGCGTTGGTGTTTACCGGTACTCTTAGTGGAAGTTTGTACTTTCTATCTAATTCATACAAATATGATGATAAAAATTATTTTTACACGGAAGAATTTCAATATGAATTAAGTGAGTTTGTGAATTACCTGGCGATGGAGGAATTGGGCACTTTACCCGAAGAAGATGTGAAAGCGATCATTAGTGTGTCACAGGACGATATAGAAGGGCATCGTCATCGTTATGGTTTCTTGGATGAGCAGCTTGAAAATATCCGCTATCAGTATGAGGACAGAATCCAGCTTGCCGAAGATGGTAAATCAGACGAGAATGCGGATGAACTTAGGGCCGAACGAGATGCAAAGCTTGATGATATAAGGAAGAACTTTGATAGTGATGAATATGTAGAAAAAAAGGTTCTTGCTGAAAAAGAAAAAATAGTGGAAGAATATTTTGAGAACCTCGCTGATTATAAAGCAAATCCTTCCAGGTTTCAGGATGAGTTTCTTTATCATTTTTCAAATGGGAACGAATTTTATACGAATACGGGATTGAACAAAGAGACTGTAGAAAGTGCATTTTCCAACGACAGAATGAAATATCGTGACAGCTTCAACATCGATGGTGAAACGTTTATCTCTGCGGGCTTATGGCCCAATGAAGATTGGTTGTACCAGGCAATAGCTGAGGCGATGAACGGGTATAAAGGAGAGGTCGGGGTTCCAAACACGCTATCACCTAATAGCGATATCATGACAGCGAAGACCAACTACGAAGAGAACAGAAAGTTGTTTTGGATATTGGGAGTTAGTGCTGTTACGATATTTCTCATCTGGTTGCTTATTATGCTAAAGGTTGCCAAATTACCTAAAAAAACGGGCAAGTGGAAGGATATCTATCACAAAATACCGGTAGATATTCGCATTGCCGCAACTCTGTTTACTGGCATTTTCACCCTGCTCAACTTATTTTGGGTACATGACAGCATTAATCATGGAGTGTATAACTGGTCTAATATAGATAGTGTGGAGCTTGTATTCGGTATTGTTTTAGGGGCCATTCTCGGTTTAATCCTATATCAGCAAATCAGATACATTGCCGCAAGTCATCAAAATGGAGTATCGATTAGAAAAGAATGGGTCAACAGTGTTGTGGTAAGAGTATTAAGGGTAATGAAAGAAATTTATTTAAGTTTTAAAAATGGATTGAAAGAAGCCTTTTTAAACAGGTCGACCGGAATACAGACAATGCTCCTCATTGGAATCGTGTTTGTGTCAGGTGCTGCAATTTTTATTGGCTTGATTCATCCGATATTCTTTATTTTATATTTGTTATTTTTGTTTCTGGTAGGTATCCCTGCGCTAAAGTATTTGATTAAGGGCATAGGCTATTTCAACCGAATAAGTATGAAAACAGAAGAGATGGCAGCAGGCAGATTAGGGGAGGATTTGGAGATAAAGGGGAAATCGGAATTGGCAAAAATGGCTGCCAATTTGAATGTCCTAAATCAAGGGGTGAAAGTCTCGTTAAATGAACAGGCAAAAAGCGAACGATTGAAGACCGAATTGATTACCAATGTCAGCCATGATCTGAGAACGCCGCTGACTTCGATCATCACCTATACAGAATTGTTAAAAAGAGAAGATTTGTCTTTTGAGGATCGCGCAGCATACCTTGAGATTATTGACCGAAAATCCCAGCGTCTTAAAGGGTTGATTGATGACCTTTTTGAAGTGTCCAAAATGGCGAGCGGAAACATGGAATTAGCCAAAGAGAAGGTGGATATCAACCAGCTTCTTCAGCAGGCACTTGCAGAAATGAATAGTTCGATGGCGGAATCAAACTTGCATTTTAGAGTTACCCTCCCAGAAACACCAATTTGGGCAATGGTCGATGGTCAGAAAATATGGAGAGTGTTTGATAATCTCATCGGAAATATCATCAAGTATTCATTGGAGCAGTCACGGGTGTATATCCATATGCAGAAATCTGAGGATAAAGTTTATATCACCTTTAAGAACATATCCAAGTATGAGCTTAACGACCAGAGTGAAGAGCTGTACGAACGCTTTAAAAGAGGAGATACCTCCCGACATACAGAAGGATCCGGACTGGGCCTTGCCATCGCAAAGTCAATCGTCGACCTACACGAGGGCAGCCTGAATATAGAGACAGACGGAGACCTTTTTAAAGTGAACATCTGCTTGAGAGTGGTGGAATAAATGGAATTTGCAGCTATTTACAACACCTATTACGACAGATTATTCCGGGTGAGCCTAGCAATCATCCGCGATCGCCAACTGGCAGAAGATAATGTGCAAGAAACCTTCATTAAAGCATTCAAGAAGCTGGATGATCTGAAGGACATTCAAAAAGTCGGTGCTTGGCTATGTGTAATCGCATCAAGGACGGCCATTGATTTTATCAGGCGTGAGAAAAAGACAAAAGGGTACCCGATGGAGTTATGTATGCTCGACTGTCTCGGACAAGAGGCAAAGACGGATGTAGAAGCAGAAGTGGGAGTAAGCTTCATGAAAGAAATATTAAAAGAAACGATGGAAGATTTCTCAATAGATGACAGAAAGCTGCTCGTGCTTAAAATGGAAAAAGGGCTAAAGGAGTGGGAGATTGCTGAGGCTTTAAAGATGCATCCTTCTGCTGTGAAGTCAAAAATCCACCGGGCAAGGAGGAAGTTGAGAGAGCGAATCGACATAGAGTTGAGTGCTTAGGGAATGCTGGTGCAAGGAACACTTTAAAAAAGTGCTCCTTGCACTTTTTTTGATTATAAGGAATATGTATGAAATTTAGGGAGAAGTTCCGATGGGGACATACCTGTCGGTGACATTCCTCAGGGAAGCAAAAATATGGAGACTATCTGGAATCACTCTGATCCCTTTCATCCAATTTTACGGATATTTCCTCGAGAATTGCTTCTATATCCTTTGTTTGCTCTTCTTCTAATCTAGTCAGAGTGGAACTTATTTCATTAAATCTTTCATGAGTATCGTGCCTGAATAAGTAGAATTCTTCTCTGAATATGTTGGTTGTGTTTGCTAAAGAATGAAGCTCTTCTCTTATCTGGTGTTGCTCCTCTCTTATCTGATTTTGCTCTTCTCTTATCTGATGTTGCCCAACTGAGAGGATGAAGGTCCTTTCGTTCAGCCCGTGGAGTTCTTCATTCATTTTCTGTTGATTGATAGAGAGGGTGTTGGTCTTGTCGTTCAATCCTATCAGTTCTTTTTTCATTTCATCTTGGGACTTCTTGAAATCCGTCATGTTGTTCAGAATCAAATCCAATTTATTCTCATCAGTACGCATCGCTTCTCACCTCCTTTTCTAGTTCATTCTAATTATAACATGACCAATTGATAAATCAGCTATAACTACTAAGATTTATTTCAGAATAATAAAAATATAAAGAATTTATTTATCTTTATTAACTATATTGCATAAATATAAAACCGTGTTAAAATACAATTAATCGAATAAACATACATGCAAATATTACTTGAAAAAAACTCAAGTTTGTTTCATAATTGTATTAATTTTTACTTTTCTGAAAATAGTATAGGGGGAAATTATTGTGAAAAAATGGTTTTTAGTTTCATTGATGAGTATTTTAGTAGTAGGATTGCTGTCAGCATGCGGTACATCCAACAATGGCGGCGAAACAGCCGGCAGTGGGAAAGAAGAAGAAAATGGTGATAAGAAAGTCCTGGTTATGGGGACTTCTGCTGACTATCCTCCTTTCGAGTACATAGATACGGAAAAGGGCGAAGAAATAATTGGCTTCGACATCGATCTAGCAAAAGCGATTACAGAAGAATTGGGTTATGAGCTTAAAGTTCAGGATATCGACTTCGGTAGCTTGATCACGGCAATGGATGCTGGGAACATCGATTTGATTCTTGCAGGTATGACGCCGACGGAAGAACGATTAGAACAAGTTGATTTTACAGATGTTTATTATACAGCTCACCATATGGTTGTTTCTTTAAAAGATAGCAAGATTGAGAAAGTGGAAGATTTAGAAGGAAAAACGGTCGGTGCCCAGCTAGGTTCCATTCAATTGGAACAAGCAGAGGAAATCAATAAGACAATCAAACTAAAGAAGATTGAAAACCGTGATCGCATTCCTCAATTGATTCAAGAATTAAAAACTGGACGTATTGACGCAGCAATCATTGAAGATACAGTCATGAAAGGCTTCATGGAAAAGGATTCAGATCTTTCTGGATTTAATCTCGATACAGATGAAAAAGGTTCTGCCATCGCTTTGCCAAAAGACAGTGAACTTACAGCAGAATTCAACCGTGTTCTGGGGGAAATGAAAGAAAACGGCGAATTGGATAAGCTTATCATGAAATGGTTCGGCGGAGAAGAAGAATAATAGACTTATAAATCAAAAGGGTACATGCTACCCTTTTGATTTTGTTATTAGGGGCATATACAGCAGAGAGGAATGGTAGCACTTGAATTTCGATTTCTTAGACTTCAGCGCAATAAGTGGTTCCATTGGATATATACTTGAAGGATTGAAAGTTACCTTACAAGTGGTAGCTTTGGCCGGTGTTATAGGGTTTATTATTGGAACACTTTTGGCATTATGTAAAATTGGTAGAATAAAAATATTAACAATTATAGCGGATATTTATACATCCATTTTCCGTGGTACCCCACTTGTACTGCAATTGATGATTATCTATTATGGGCTTCCACAAGCAATTGGCATCAATCTTGAACCGGTAACAGCAGCAGTATTGGCATTCGGCCTGAACTCAGGGGCTTACATCTCAGAGGTAATCCGTGCCGGAATCCTTGCTGTAGACAAAG
The DNA here is from genome assembly GCA_051750385.1 of Bacillota bacterium. Taxonomy (GTDB): domain Bacteria; phylum Bacillota; class Bacilli; order Bacillales; family Bacillaceae_I; genus Sutcliffiella_A. The sequence goes on from JBNJJQ010000001.1 coordinate 86,378, forward strand.
GGCAGCGTGAAGCAGCGATGGCTCTTGGCGTTCCTTACAGTCAGATGATGAGGGATATCATATTACCACAGGCATTGAAAAACATTTTGCCCGCACTTATGAATGAATACATTACACTTACGAAAGAATCCGCCATCGTTACGGTAATCGGGGTAAGCGATGTAATGAGACGCTCCTACATGGTTGGATCCAACACATATGCTTTCTTGGAGGCCTTCATTTTCGCAGGTCTGATCTATTACGTACTTGTTATGATATTGACACTTCTTGGAAAAGTGATAGAAAGGAGAATGAGACGCAGTGATTAAAGTCGATAATTTGCATAAATCCTTTGGCAAGCTGGAAGTATTAAAAGATATATCAACTCAGATAAAAGAAGGGGAAGTAGTAGCGATTATCGGCCCATCCGGTTCTGGAAAGTCAACATTTCTTCGCTGTCTAAATCTTTTGGAAGAACCGACATCCGGTCATATTTTCGTTAAGGGTGAGGATGTGACAAGGAAAAAAACAAACATCATGAAGGTGCGTCAAAATCTTGGGATGGTGTTTCAGCACTTTCATCTTTTTCCACATAAGTCCGTGTTGGAAAATCTGACATACGCTCCGGTATCGGTGAAAGGAGTCAGTAAGAAGGATGCAGAAGCGAAGGCGATGGACCTGCTTGAAAAAGTGGGACTATTGGAAAAAGCGAAGGAATACCCAAGCCGTCTTTCCGGCGGACAGAAGCAGCGTGTGGCAATTGCCCGTGCCCTTGCGATGGATCCGGAAGTGATGTTGTTTGACGAGCCGACTTCCGCACTTGATCCGGAAATGGTAAAAGAGGTGCTGGAGGTTATGAAGTCACTCGCTCATACGGGAATGACCATGGCTATTGTGACCCATGAAATGGGCTTTGCACGCGAAGTGGCGGACCGCGTATTGTTTTTGGATAATGGCGTGCTGGTGGAAGACTCTCCGCCGCAGGAATTTTTTACATCACCAAAGTCCGAGCGTGCGAAGGTGTTTTTGGAGAAAATGCTATAAGCAGTAAATAAGAGGCTGTCCAGAAAGTCAGTAATTCATGACTTCTGTGCAGCCTCTTTTGCTCATCAATTCCCTTTTAAAATTTCGTTAGCGACCTTCTAATGGCCTTTTTGAGGATTAATCCCTGTAAGAGAGAAGCCCATTAGCGGCTTTCTAATTCCCTTTTGAGAGTCCTTCTCCATTGAAATAGCCCTTTAACTATTTCTAATGCTCCATCGGTCCAGTAATCACCCATAAATCAAATAGCCATCCGACAGAAAGCTTGAAGTCTTTTCGGACAGCCTCTTTTTTTAGTTTAAAACTTTTCAGGAAACTGCTTGATAATGCCTTCTGAGAGTGCATCAGCCATTACTATAATATGGTCTTCGCCTTTATCAAAAGCAATAATATTCGCATCCCAATCCTTCTTTATTCTAGCTACAACATCGTCTGTAACCAGTGCCAAATGCATGTACAGGAAGTCCTTCAGATCTTGTTCCTTCCAGTTCGGATTAGCATTGCTTAGAAACTTGGCGATGTCATCGGCGTTTTGGTACCATTCTTTATTGTGTTTATTAACAGAGGCCTGATCTCCTTTTTTTGCTGCGTCCACTATTTTCCCCGCAATGAGGATATGATCCTTTAACAATGCTGTAAGCTTGTCTCCGGCATCCTGCCCATAAAAAGGTATTATGGTATTTCCTATGTCTTCCTGATTCTTCAGCAGTCTTTCCAACACTTTATTCTTATCTTCCAGATCCGCCAGTGCGCTAACTATATAATTGTGAGTCCAGATTGTATGATCGATCCAGAGCTTTCTTAAATCCCCCTTCAATTTGACGGCGGATTCGCTTAGTTTCTGATTTTGGCTTACGACCTCATTCGCTTTTACATCTGAAAGGTTAAAAATCATAGGAATGATCATAAGCAAGATAGTTAGTTTCAAAATTAGTTTTTTCAAAAGATCTTCTCCTTTTTTGGAAGTGGTGGATACGCTGTTATTGTGTGATATTTTTCGGATTTTAATCACCATAGAGCAGGCATTCAGATTGTAAATTAATTGTTTTTTGTATAAGAAATAGTTATAATGTTCATGAATAAAAAATAAAAATATTCACAGATTCATGGAGGCGGTGTAATTGTCCAAGGGATTTACAAATGAGGAGAAGGAAATCATTCATGAAAAGCTGCTGTCAAAAGGAAAGGAACTGTTTGAGAGATTCGGTCTGCAAAAGACATCCATCTCACAGCTGACAAAAGCCGCAGGAATCGCCCAGGGAACATTCTATCTTTTTCACTCATCCAAAGAAGAACTATACTTCACCATTTTGGAACAAGAAGAGGAGAAACTGAAGGCGACCATTCTTGACCATATAACTAGTCCGATGACAGCTGACGCATTTAAGCAGCTTTTGCTGTATTCGATTAAAACGATTGAAGAAAACCCATTCATTCAACAGCTCTTTCAGCAGAACGAGATGGAGCGATTGGTGAGGAAACTGCCTCCGGAGCGAATGGAAAAGCATATAAACAAAGATACGGAGGATTTGACTCCACTCGTAATACGCTGGCAGTCAGAAGGAACGATGGAATCAGTGCGTCCGGAAGTGGTGAGTGGTGCGTTCCGTTCCTTCATTTTCATGGCACTGCATCAAATAGAGATAGGGGAAGAGGTCTACTGGGAGACGATGGAGCTTATGGCGGAAAGCTTGGCAAATCGCCTGTTCAAATAGGGGGAAGACGTATGATAGAGGTGAAGAATTTATCTTATCGTTTCAAAGGCAAGGAAGTAAACACCATAAAGGACATCTCCTTTGACGTTCAACAAGGGGAAATCTTCGGTTTTCTAGGTCCTTCAGGGGCAGGGAAAAGTACGACGCAGAAGATTCTGATTGGTCTTCTCGGGGATTATGAAGGATCTGTCCGAGTGATGGGAACAGAAGTGAAGGAACGAAATAGAGATTTCTATGAAAGGATCGGGGTTGCTTTTGAATTTCCGAACTTTTATCACAAACTATCTGGATATGAAAATTTAGCGCTGTTCAAAGGACTTTATACCGTCCCAACCATTCCTGTGATGGAACTGCTTAAGCTGGTTGGCCTTGAGAACGATGGCAAGCATCGCTTTCACAGCTATTCAAAAGGGATGAAAATGCGCCTGAACTTTTGTCGGGCACTTTTGAATGATCCCGATATTCTCTTTCTGGATGAACCGACGTCCGGCCTTGATCCCGTCAATGCCAAAAAGCTGAAGGATATAATCCTCAAGAAGAAAAAAGAAGGAAAGACCATCATCCTCACCACCCACAATATGCAGCTTGCAGAAGAACTCTGTGACCGTGTAGCTTTTATCGTGGACGGGAAAATTGCACTCATTGATTCTCCCAAGCGTTTGAAAGAGAGTGGAGGGGAAAAGAGAATCATCGTTGAGTCAAAGGAGGGAACGCTACAGAACCTCCCTCTGGAAAATGCAGGAGAAAACAAAGAATTTATGGCCATGTTAAACTCCAATAGCATAGCCAGCATTTCGACAAAAGTGAAGTCACTGGAAGAGATCTTTATTGAAGTGACAGGAAGGAGTCTGAACTAGATGAAACGGATCCTTCTACTCACTGTTTCAGATATGCGATTTCAGTTTCAGCATGGATTCTATTATGCTTATCTATTTATGACCATTATTTATATCTGGATGCTGAAATTTATTCCAGCCGATTACTTGGATGTTGTAACCATTGTAGTGGTCTTCAGCGATCCCTCCTTTTTGGGGGCTTTTTTTGTCGGGGGAATTGTCCTGTTGGAAAAGAGCCAGGGGGTTTACGATGCATTTTTTGTGACACCTTTAAGTATCGGAGAATTCCTTGCTTCGAAAATACTCTCTTTATCTATTATTTCGTTGCTTTCAAGTGGAGCGATTCTTTTAATGGTTCATTCCACCTTTGAGGTGATTCCATTTGTGGTTGGTATTCTATTAAGCTCTAACGTATTTACGCTCATCGGACTCTTGCTTGCGGTCAGAGTCAATACGGTCAATCAATTCCTTTTGACTTCTCCACTGGTCTTGATGGTTTTCTTTGTCCCGGTTGTCGGCTTGTTTGAATGGTGGGACTCTTTTTGTTTCAAATGGCTACCGAGTTACGCAGGACTTTTGTTAATTGAAGGAACTTTTCACGAGCTGAAGATAGGGGAGTTTATCATGGCAATTTTCATCCTGCTGTTATGGGCAATTGGGCTATACTTCTGGGCGAAGCATGATTTTCATAAGTATATACTCGCAAAAGCAGGAGATGAAAAATGATGAGAATCAATCAATTTGCAAAAACGGATTTTCAACTGATCAGGAGAGATGGCATTCTTCTAGTCGGGATTCTTGCACCGATCATTCTGGCTTTATTTATTCAGTTCCTTCTTCCTGTTCTGGAAAAACGGCTAATGGAGAACTATTCATTTTCGATGGAGAGTTATCATGTATCCATTCTTGCGATGGCATTTCTAACGGTTCCCTCCATGCTTGGAATGATGGCAGGATTCCTTTTGCTTGATGACAGGGATGAAGGGATGCTTGCCTACTACGCCATAACCCCCATGCGTAAATCAGGTTATATGAAGTATCGGATGGGATCCACTTTGGTGCTTACCTTTTTGCTGTTCTTTGCCGTTCACTTACTGGCTAATCTGGTGGAGCTTCCGTTGATTGCTGGTGTTCTGCTGGCTCTGTTGTTTGCACTGGAGGCTCCTATCTTTGCATTAATACTCGCGAATTTTGCCAATAATAAAGTGGAGGGTCTGGCCCTGAATAAGGTGTTGAGCGTGAGTGTGACATTGCCTTTACTCCTGTTTTTCCTGCCTGTTTCATTTCAATGGCTTTTGGCGATTTTGCCGCCATTTTGGCCAGTAATGGCAATGTCGGCAGGAATGGAGGACCATTGTTCATTCGCCGCCTTTCTTATTGGCGGTGTAGCAGTTCACGTCTTGTACATTGGTGTATTATACCGTATGTTTATTAATAAAACGGAATAGAAAGGTGTGGGGATAATGGCATTTTCGAGCAATCCCAATCTAGCAACAGTAACACTCGGGATGGGCTGATTCTGGGGAACCGATGCCCGGTTCGGGTATTTACCTGGAGTTATAAGAACAAGAGTCGGATATGCTGGAGGTACAACGCCGAGTCCAACCTATAAACAGATGGAAGATCATACGGAATGCCTCGAGATTGATTTTGATCCTCAAGTTATCGGTTTTGAAGATATCGTACAGCACTTTTGGAGCTCCCACAATCCTAACCGCGGAAACTACAAATGTCGACAATACCTTTCTATTCTCTTGTTTCATGATGCTGAGCAAAAAGAGATGATAGAGCGCGTGAGAGAAAACCTGGAGAAATCGATGGCAGAAAAAATTGATACGGAAATCTCACCCTACCGAGGATTTACCCTTGCGGAGGGGAGGCATCAGAAGTATTATTTGAAACGCTACCCGAAAGCAATGGAAAGATTGATGTGCTATTACGAAACACATCAGCAATTGGTGGATGCGACACTGGTTGCCAGGCTTAACAGCTTTGTAAAGGGATATGGCACACTTGCCGCTTTGAAAGAGGAAGTGGCGGGTTGGAATATACCGGGAGAGACAAGAGGGGACCTTGTGGATTTGATTGATGGAATTCGATGGTAAAAATAAATCAAAGGCCCCTAAATGGATGCAGGCAAGGAAACCACGCGTTTCCCTGCCTGTTTTAGTATAGCGGAATGAAAAGGTCGGAGCAGTCGTACCGTGATAAAACGAATAGTGAGGTAGATACGGTACGAAGGGGAAGGATTCGTACCGTGAGGAGGGGAAAAGTGAGGTAGATACGGTACGAAAGGGAAGGATTCGTACCGTGAGGAGGTGAAATAGTGATAGTTTACAGTACAATGAGAAAGAGGCTGCAAAGTATGTCAATGAAACAATGACTACCTTCGCAACCTTGCATTGATTTTCACTATCAACAAAGTGTTTAACGTAATTTAAGGTTGGTCCCGAAAAACCACCCGATAATAGTCGTTCTCCAATATCTGTGCAGAATAATAGAACTTCTGATTTACGATGGATATCATCCGATCCAAATAAGATTGACTCACGTCTGCTCCCGCACTTGGTGTGAATTTCTTCGTCTCTGCATTATATCTCCCTTTATCCGTTATGAAGCTCTTATTTCGGAAAATAACAAGCGGATCAGAATCGGAAAAAATATCGGTGCCCATCAACAGCCTCGAGTCATACTCCAATCCAAGCAGGTTGGAGAGAGTTGGAAGAATATCCAAGCTTGAAACAGGCTTAGTAATGACCGTTTCTTCCATTCCTTTTGCATAGATGATCAAGTTACTTTTGTATAGATCAAAATTCCGTTCCACTTCTTTACCTTCGAACTCATCTATCGTTTTATAATCCAGTCCATATGGATAATGGTCGGCACTTAATGCTATTAAGGTGTTATCTGCCACTCCTTCTTTTTCAAGCTGGGAGAGTAAATATTTCATCGCTCTGTCCAATTCAATCTGGGTGGCCATATAAGCTTTTGCCTGTTCGGAATGGTTCAAGTGGCTGACATATTCCTTGTTTTTGTAGGCCATTTGATTACCGCCAAAATTATATTCAAGGTGTCCGCTGACTGTCATGTAGTACGCATGGAAAGGTTCATCTTTCATGTAGTCACCTGTTGTCTTCTCCATCATTTCCAAGTCGGATGACGGCCAGGTTTCCTTTATATCCAGGCCATTCCCGATTCCCTTATAGCTGTAGCCCATATTAGGATGTGAGACGTGACGGTCGTAATAGGAATAAGTATGGTTATGATAGGCAACAGTCTTATAGCCAAGGTTCCCTAATTGATTCCCCATCACGAATGGAACATGATTGTTTCCTGATTTTGAAAAACTCCAGACCCCCGCTTTCGGTATCAACCCGTTTAATGCCACATACTCTCCGTCTGAAGTGCTTACATCCCATAATGGAACATAAAAATCAGTGAATTGATAGCCTTCATGCACGAGTTTATGTAGAGTAGGAGTAATTTCCTTGTCCACTCCATAGGGCGAAAATCCTTCTGCAGTAATTAATATCAGATTGTAGCCTTTGAATTTACCGGTATAATCGTTCTTCCTTGTTGGAGGAACCTGTGAAAAATATTGATGCATCTTCTTTATGGTGTTATTCTTTTCCTCCTTAATCAAGGTCTCGAAATCTATTTCCATCATATTGTATTGAGCAGGAATGTCACCCGGAAGTTCTTCCGGCGGTTTTTCCAGTTCCTCCGGTTTATCGGGAGGGGCGGTCACAAAAGCCGGTTCCTTCAGTACTGGGGACCAATCAGTTAATAGTCTCATTAAATCTACGCGCATACTTGTAAGCAACCCGAGTTTTTCAACAGAAAGAACGGGGGAGCTATTGTGAAAATAAAGGTCGTAAGCGGTATTTTGAGATTTATCTCCACTTGCTATCATCACCAATCCTCCACCATGCAGAAAAAGGGAAACGGCAAACAAGCTGACAATCACTTTAGCATTGGATTTTTGAAAAGTGAAAGGGCCATTTCGTAAGAGAATGAGCAAAATCATCGGAAGAAAGAAAATGATTATCCAAAACAGGCTGCTCCATACACCGGAAAGGATCTCCCTCCAGAAATCAATGACCTGGGCAGAATTGCCGGCGGAATAAAAAGTATAAAAAGTCCGGAAGAAATCATGGTAGACCAATTGACTTGAATAGAAAAACCCTACCAAGAATAATAAAGCTGCACTTACAATAAAATTTAGCTTGCTATGAAAGATCGAGCCTACTGCCAGGAACACCATTCCTATGGAAAAAGAAAATAAGAAGGATATCCATAACCCCTGGCCGATAGGGGATACATTATGGGCATCCATGATTATTCTAAATAGCAGTTCCAATAGAAAAAACGAAAGAATAAAAAAGCCGAATAAATGCAATTTCTTGTTATTCTCCAATCTCTATCACCACCCCATGCATAAGTATATGCGACAAACGATTTCTTAATATTCAGATTTTATACTATGTTACCACAAATTAGGCACTATTTACTATAAAACTTCCTCCTTCCTCATTTTGAAGTTCTTGATATGTAAGAACAGTTGGAATACTATGAAAATATAAACGAAAGAAAGATAGAACGTCAAAGGAGTGCATACCGATGCAAAAATTTGGGTCATCAATGGAGAATATCATACAGCTTGCCAAGAAAGTTGCCAACAAAGTCATTGTCGAAGCGGGTACCATTGCGAAGGAGCGATTCGATCAGGCTGCACAAATGGAGGAAAAGGATGAATATGGGGATCTGGTGACAGAGGTCGATTATTTAGCGGAAGAGGTTATTTTAAAGGAAATAACCCGAGTGTTTCCTGACCATCAGATACAAAGTGAAGAAGCGGGGGATAACGGTGTCGAAAGCGATTGGCTTTGGCAGATCGACCCGTTGGATGGAACGAATAATTTTGCAATAGGGCTGCCAGTGTTCTCTGCTTCTATCACGCTGATGTACCAGAACCAACCGATACTAGGAGTCATTTATGAGCCGATGGTGGACCGACTCTATGTTGCCTCCTTTAATGAGGGTGCATTCTGCAACGGGAAGCCATTAAGTATCAGTAAAAAAGAAAAATCTAATAGATTTATTGTAGGCTGGATTCAAGGACACAAAGTCCAGAATGAAGAAAAAGCGGTACGACTGAGAAATTACATAGATGTGAATTGTAAGAGAATGATGAGACTCTGGGCGCCGACGTTGCAATGGTGCATGCTTGCAAAGGGGGATCTCGATGGAATCATCCTTTACAACTCGGAAGGGGATGACCTGTATTCCGGGATTTTGATGGTAAAAGAGGCGGGGGGAATCGTCGTGGACTTTGAAGGAAATGAGTTCGCGCAAACAGATCCTAGCAAAGCACCTTACTTTATTGCCTGCCATCCCGACCATAAGGATTACTTTCTGAAGCTTGTTAAGGAAGGGTTGGAACTTTCAAATGTTTCTTCATTGGAAAAATAAAGATAAGAGGTGTCGATATGAGCAAGATTATCAACTATTACAATCAATTCGATGAATGGGGCCGCTTGGAACGGGAGCCTATTGAATTTCAAGTAAACTGGCATTATATCAATAAGTACCTGCCAAAAGATGGTGCTGTTCTGGATAATGGGGCGGGTCCAGGGAAGTATTCGATGGAATTGGCCAGAGAGGGATACCGAGTCACATTAACGGACCTTACTCCCCGATTGGTCGGTATAGCGGAATCAAAAGCAGATGAGCTTGGCTTGAGAGGTTTTTTTGATGATTTTCAGGCAGCTGATGCAACAAATCTATCAAACTTGGAATCGGATCGATTTGACGCAACTCTGATGCTTGGCCCACTCTATCATTTACAGGATGAGAAGGACCGTATCAATGCGGTACAAGAGTTACATAGGGTTACAAAACGGGACGGTGTAGTATTTGTGGCGTTCATGCCAAGGAGCAAACACATCCTATTCTCTTTGCAGACACCTGAGAATTGGAAGCCGAACAACACAATGGATGCGATTGGTGAGTTTGTCCAAACAGGATGTTTCAACCATGCCGATGAAGGCCGTTTTACCGGTGCCTACTATTTCAATATTGAGGAAATCAGGCCTTTCATGGAGGCGAATGGTTTTGAAACAATGGAGCTGATTGGTTCCAATGTTGGTACCATGCTCTCCAAAGAAAGCTTGTCCTATTGGAATGAAAGGGGCGAATCGGAGCGGCAAAAATTGCTTCAATTGCTCACTGAAAAAGCGGTTGACCCATATCTTCTGGGGGTTTCCTCACACCTGCTTTATATCGGAAGAAAGAAGGATGGGTGAAAGAATGGGGATAAAGCCGATCACTGATAAAGTTGGTTTTGTCCGAGACGGCAAGAACCCCAAATCGACCCATTACCTAAATCAATAATCTTTGTTGTTGTATAAGAGCGGGTTCATATATGGAGAAGGGAAATATGGCTGTTCTAGTTTTTATGTAACACCTGTTATTGTAATGCTCTTCACGAGTCCACATTTGCAATTATTGTCGAAATTGTAACCTTTTTGTAACTCTTTCAAACTAGCAACCTCTTACACTTAAAGCAAGATTAAATGTATGGAGGAAGCAGAATGAGTAGACATAAGAAAAGGAAAAGAGTAAAAAAGTGGGAGTTGAGAGTAATCGTTGCACTTATGGTGACAGTAATCCTTTTCATTCCAACCAATTTGCCACTGGGCCAAACTGCTGGAAAAATTGAAGCGCCTACAACCAATAAAGATATGCCACCCAGTTTGAAACATGTAGGAAAAAAGGCTGAATTACCCCATAAAGTTCTGAGTGGGTCTACCATCAAGAAAGAACTAGAAAATGCAACTCCAAAAGAAGAGCTGCAATTGGATGGGAAGAGCATTTTCCTGACCTTTGATGATGGTCCCAACAACGCAACTGAAGCGCTGCTAGATGTACTTTCTAAATATGATGCAAAGGCTACCTTTTTTATGCTGGAACCACTGATCAAAAAAAACGATGAGCTGGTAAGGAGAATGATGAAAGAAGGACATAGCTTGGCATTGCATGGTGTCACCCATGATCAACACCTATTTTATGCAACCAAGCAATCTGTGCTCGATGAAATGAACACGGCACAAAAAGCAATCAGGGAAATTACAGGAAAAGACTCCAAGCTGATCCGAACCCCTTATGGATCCAAGCCGCATATGACCCCGGAGTACAAAATGGCGATTGAAAAAGAAGGTTATTTAATGTGGGATTGGAATGTGGATAGTATGGACTGGTATTATAGGGGTGAAGATTATGTCGATGAAACATTGCATCAGATCAGACAGTTAGAGGAAAGTAATATTACCCCTATTGTTCTCCTTCATGACTTAGTCACTACTGTCGAGTATTTGCCACAACTTTTAGATACATTAATTGACAAAGGCTACACCTTCAAAGGGTTGACAGAGGAGATGGAGCCAGTACACTTTCATTAAGGATGAGATTCATGCACAAATTTCTTTTGCTTTGTTCAACACTTTTATTGCTGACAGGCTGTATGGATTTCCACAGCTCCCCCATTAGTCTTGTTACCCTCCCAGAAAAGTCGGAGCAACAGGAGGAGCTATTAGAGATCGTAAAACAGTCTCTACCAGACAGAACTGTCCCTATACTGCCGCAAAGGACAAATCAAGATAAAATCACCTTTCTATACGCTGGTAAGGAAAGAAGTCATGCAGCTGTTTTTTTTCAAAAGGAAAATGATTATGGTAATATTTCCATGCATTTGTTTTCATATATGGACAATCACTGGGGCAAAACTGGTGAGCTCCCACTGCATGGTTATGATGTCCATATGATTCAGACGGAAGACTTGAATAGTGATGGCGTGGACGAATTAATGGTCACGACAGAATCCTTTGAAGAATCTCAGAGGAACATGTTTGTGATAAGCTTATCGCCAGAAAACAAGTGGAGTTTAATGGAGTTTGGTCAATACCACCAATTTATTGCAGGTACTATTTCAGATAAATCCACTCTGCTATATACGTTGCATTTTGATAGAAATGTGTCCGCAAAATTGTCTGCGTATAAAATGACAGAGGAATGGTCTTTAGAATTGGTCAGTGAATTACCCTTAGATGAATTTGTAAATGGCTACGAAGTGCTTAAAATTGGAAAAATAAATAAGGAAATGGACGGCATCTTTCTTGATGCCTCTCAAGGCGCGAATTCAGCTCAAACCCAAATTGTCACATGGAATAAAAACCAATTGGAAAAAGCAACAGAAGAAGTTGATTTCCCATTATACAAACCTCGATTTGTTTATTCCGAGGACATGAATGAGGACGGTATCATAGAAGTTGGCTCGTTGTATGAACCTAGCGGCTGGGAGGACGTCCCCCTTGCAGAAATGCCATGGATCCACGCTTACTATCAATTGACAAGTAATAGAAGCTTTCTTTTGGTTCATGAAAGATATGTAGATTTTGAAAATGGCTTTTTTATCGATTTTCCGGAAGAATGGAGGCAAAAAACGACTTTTTCAATGAATGATATTTCTGATGAACTGACTATCATCAATACAAAAAGTCAGGAGGAGCTATTAATAATCAGGTGGCTCCGCACTGATGTCGCTCCGCTTGAAAGAAGCAAATGGCTTCCTATTTTAAGGACGCCTACAATGATCTATTACATACCTAATGAAGACAGGTTCATGCAATACAAGCATCTTATTCATTTAGTATCCAAGCTTAAAGGGGAGAAGTGAAAATGGCAAAAATACTTGTGGTAGAAGATGAAGACTCCATTAGAAGTCTGATTGCTCTTCATGTGAAAAGAGCAGGACATCATGTCTTGGAAGCTTCCTCAGCGGAAGAGGCAATGGATATTATAAAGCATCACACTCCCCTCCTTGCCCTTTTGGATATCATGCTCCCCGGAAAAGACGGACTTCATCTTTGCCGGCATATAAAAAAAGAAAAACCTTCGACAGGCATTATCATGTTAACTGCAAAAACACAGGAAGATGATAAGATAGCGGGTCTAAAGCTAGGGGCGGATGATTATATCGCAAAACCCTTCAGTCCAAAAGAGCTTCTGGCCAGAATGGAAGCTGTAGCGAGGAGACTGCCAGGGCAGGAAGAGCAGAAAGCTATTTACTCAGGTCCTTTCACACTTGATCTCGTTAAGGAGGAGCTCTCCTTGAATCAAAAACCCGTTTCGTTGACTCCTACTGAATATGGAATTATAAAATTCTTAATAGAAAAATCACCAATCCCTCTATCCAGAGATGATATATTGGATGAGGTTTGGGGGAAACATTACATAGGGGATATCAAGGTGGTGGATGTAAATATCCGCAGATTGCGAAAAAAGTTGGAGCCAATCCCCTCCAACCCAGCATTTATCCAAACCTACTGGGGAAAAGGTTATGTCTGGGTTGTGGATGGAAGATGAAACGAAGAGTAATCCTTCATTATATGGTACTTATCACGGTTACCCTTGTTCTTATCGAAGGACTTCTTTTCTTCACCGTGTACCGCTTCTATTATCACGGGGTTGCCCAATCAATCATAAGACATGCAGAAACATCTGTACATGTATATGATCAATCACAGCCTGAACAGATGGTATCTCTTCATTCACATGCAAGGGTTATTATGGAACTTTTTACAATGGATAATATAGATTTATCTTTATTTACTTTGGATGGAAATCGAATAGCAACTTCTTCTGGTATTTTGCCTGAGAAGGAAAAGAAAGTCTCATTCGAAACAAAATTAATATCAGGTGAATCGTATTTCACAATAGAAAAGTGGGGAAAAGAAAGAACAATGTCCGTGTATGCCCCATTAGTAGAACGGGGACAAGTAGTAGGAGTGCTGCTATATAATACTTCCCTTAAGAAGATAGATGACCAGGTGTTTTCCCTTTACCGCATCTTCCTACTATTCGGCCTCTCTATCCTTGCCATTGTCTTTGTTATCAGCCAAAGACTCGCCAACTCTATCGTAATGCCGGTAAAGGAATTAATAGATTTTTCCGAAAGGATGTCACATGGGAATTTTAAAACCCGAATAAATGAGACTTACAGGGATGAGTTAAAAACCCTTGCCAGTACACTCAATAAAATGGCAGATGAAATTGTCCAATCCGATCAGTTGAAGCATGACTTCATTTCCTCTGTTTCCCACGAGCTTAGAACACCTTTGACAAGTATCATAGGATGGGTCGAAACCCTTAATGAAGATATCACAGTGGAAGAAAAAGCGCTCGCCGTCAACATCATCTCCAAAGAGGCAAGCAGGCTCACATTACTTGTGGAAGAGCTCCTTGATTTTTCCAAGCTTCAAGGGGACAGGATGACTTTAAATCTAACGGAACTAAATATTAACTCCCTATTGTTCCATGTCGCACTTCAAATGAAAAACAGAGCTCTACAAAAGAACGTCCTGATTGAACTGAACGGCGGAGAAAAGGAATATATGATTTTCGGCGATGAGCATAAACTTAGACAGGTAATTATCAACATTCTAGACAATGCAATTAAATTCTCTATAGAAAATAGTAAGGTTGTCATCCGATTAAATGAAAAAAAAGACAAGTTGCTAATCGAAATAAAAGACAATGGAATAGGCATACCAAAAGAAAAACTGAAACATGTTACCGAAATGTTCTATCAAGCCCATCCTGAAAAAACAGGTACAGGTCTTGGCCTTGCCATCAGTAAAAAGATAGTGGAGCTGCATGGTGGAGAAATCTCAGTAGAAAGCGAAGAAGGAAGAGGAAGCAGTGTCATGATAGTTCTAAATTATTTGACTTAATTCCCAACTTTCATTATTCCAAAACAATTTGTTCAACAAACTTGAACGTAGCCTGAACCAATAAAGAAAGGTCGAGATCCAGAGCTATCCGGATTTCGACCTTTCATTTTTGATTGTATTACGAGGCTGTTTTCGCATAAATCTGCCATAGCTGCATGAATAATAGTTTGTTTCCTTATTCCTTCACCCAAATGCCCTTCGTATAAGCAATCCGCAACCCTGCTCTTTCCATATTGTTTTGACTCACAGAACCGAATTTTGCCTGGCCGACCATCAAGCTGCATTCCTCTCTATAAGCCTGAAAGATTCGATGTTGAAGCAGTGCACGCTGGATACCTCTATTTCTGAAGTACGGAAGTGTAGCCGCTGCTGCAAGGGTGGCGATGTGGTCCTTGATGAACACAACCCCAATCCCTGCAGGTTCTCCATCTATGCTGGCAAGGTAAAAGGTCCACTGATCATGCTCAAATAGCACTTCATTGTTTTGTGCTACACCATCTTTAAGAAAAGCGGGCATCTGAAATCCTTGGACATAAATGTCGGCATAAGTGGAGACTTCGTGCTTTTCCATCTTGCGAATGGAAAGCAATTCAGCCGCTGGAGTCGATACTTCTGAAATGTGCATGTATAGCGTGGTGTGAAAATCGCTTTGGTAAAATCCCAGTCTATGAAGCTTATGAAGCAGTTCTGTTGAAGCGTGTGCAGGTGTTAGTTCAAAACGTACTGGAATCTCTTTTTGCCGATAGAAATCAAGAATCTCATCTAAATAACCTTCATCTTCGCTGTTTAGCCCTTTGACGGTATTGAAGGCAGGTCCTGGAATTTTTTTGCAAGAAAAAGCAGTGGCACTCCCGAATTTTTTTATCTCCACACTCATCGGATTGCCTTTGATTTCTTGAATGGCATTCAACCTGGAGTGTAAAGCATCTATTTCTGAGTTCTCCAATTCCACTGCAAGCTTCTTGTTCACCAACCCATTCATATACTATCAACCCATTGTTCTATGCCATTCATTACATCTTTTAATACTTCAATTGATCCAAGTACATCATCCCTGTATTGCAACGCATGATCAACATCGGCGATAAGCCTGGTTGTGAATACCGGATTCTCATTGACTTCCTTAAACCTATCTTCCTTGTAGCATGGATCAGCATCACCAATAATACAAATGCTTTTATTTTTACACGTAATCATCGCATCCGAAACGTCTTTCCTTTGAAGTAAGGGAGTGAGCCAAATGGCATTGGCAGAATGAAAGACATCTCTTTTCAACTCGGAACTCATTGCAATGGTGCCAAGGGACTTCCCGATAAGAAAGAAATTGTCATAGCTATCCGTACTTATAACTTGGTCAATCACCTCATGTACATCATGGGTGATCGCTTTTGTAATTTCATCCATCGTAAATGAGTCGTAGAAGGCATCATTGTACTGGTATTTAACCTGGAGTACATCAATACCCCGTTTTAAAAACAACCCGGTTGCATAATGAAAAAGCGGTGACTGTACGCTATAGCCTGCACCAGGGAACAAAATCGCCAAACTCCTCGCTCCCTCTTCCTTGCTAAGAAGTGTAAACGGTATAGTCTTCTCTTTATAGCCCTGTATACTGTTTGTCCTGATTTGCATCATTGCTTTCCTCCATTATCAAATAGCCGAAATATTTAAAATACCTGATACAATTTTAGCACAATATACCAGTAGAAAAAGAAAAACATTCCATTTGATTTCCAAACTTTTGCATAGAAAAACATGGAAAACATAGACTAACAGCTATCCAAGAAAAAAGTGGGGGAATGAAATGAAACGGTTTAATCGAGTCATCCTAATAGTAATAAGTCTGATGCTTGCCCTGACTACCAGTACACTTGCAGAACAGCAGACATATAAATCGAGAGACGAAATTCCAACAGAATATAAATGGAAGATCCAGAGCCTTTATTCCGACTCAGATAAATGGAAAAATGATGCGAAAAAAGCGAAAAAGCTTGCTGATCAGTTTGTGGAAAAGAAGGGACCGATACAATCCGATAAGCAGATTCTTATTTTGTTGGAGGAGTATTTTGAGCTTTATCGATTGGTGGAAAAATTGTATGTGTATGCCCGTGTGAATCAGGATGTGGATATCAGCAATGCGAGAGCTCAGGAGCTTTCCAATGAAGCCGAAATGATGATGATGTATGTGGTCGAGCGGACGGCATGGCTCTCAAATGAGCTTCAGGCAGTGGATAAGAAGCAGTGGGATACCTACATGGAATGTGAAAAGCTGACACCTTTCCGATACTTCCTGAAACAGACCTATGAAGAGAAAAAGCACGCACTGCCCAGTGAAATGGAGCAACTCCTAATCAAGACGATGCCGATCGTGAATGCGCCTAGTGAGCTGTTTACGATGATGTCCAAGGATCTTGTCCTGCCTTCGTTTACGGTACAGGATAAGGAGTACTCATTGACGGCACCATTATATAGCGTTTACATGTCGAGCCCAAACCGCGAAGTGCGTAAAGCTGCTTTTCAGACGTACTATAAAACCCTAGAAAATTATCAGGACACCTTCGCTTCGATGCTGGCAAATATCGTGAAAGCCAATAACTTTTTTGCTAGCACCCGGAAGTATCCGAACGCCCTGGAGGCACATCTAACCAGCAATGAAGTCGATCCAGAAGTCTACACCCAGCTCATCGACACGGTTAATGATTACTTGCCGCTCCTTCACAAATACCTTGCATTGAAAAAGGAATATGTAGAGCTTGATACTATGCATATGTACGATCTCTCGGCACCATCTCCTTTTACTCCGGATGAGGAAATACCGTATGAAGAAGCCAAGGAAATCGTCATAAAAGGATTGAGCCCGCTTGGAGGAGCGTATTTAACCACATTATCCAAAGGGCTGTTGGAAAATTGGGTCGATGTATACAGTACAAAAGGAAAAGCAACTGGTGCCTATCAGATTGGCTCCTATGATGCTCATCCTTTTGTATTATTGAACTATCAAGGTCTTCCAAGTGATGTACTGACCTTGGCGCATGAAATGGGACATGCGATGCATTCACACTTTTCCAATAAAAAGCAGCCCTACCATGATGCAAGATATGTGACATTTACGGCGGAAGTTTCATCGACCCTGCAAGAGCACCTATTGCACAAGCAGTTAATGAGAGAGGCACAAACGAAAGAGGAAAAGCTCCATGCCCTTTATCAATATCTGGAGGATTTCCGGGTGACACTGTTCCGCCAGACGCAATTTGCCGAGTTTGAAAAGATCATTCATGAAATGGCGCAGAACGAACAGGTGCTGCATGCGGATTCGCTGAAAAAGGTGTACTATGATTTGAATGAAAAATATTACGGTAAAGCTGTTGATGTGGACAAAGGGATCGCGATGGAATGGGCAAGAGTGCCGCACTTTTTCCATTCAAGCTTCTATACGTATCAATATGCGACAAGCTTTGCAGCTTCAGCGGCTCTTGCACAACAGCTCGAGGAGGACGGGGTGCAGGCGCAGAATCGTATCCTGAAAGAATTGTTCTCCTCCGGGGGCAGCAGACCGCCGCTGGAAATATTAGAGCGGGCAGGAGTGGACATGAGCAAGAAGGAACCGATAGTAGAGACAATGAAGCGCTATGAAGAGCTGATCAAGGAATTTGAACAGCTTTTGAAGGACCAATAACGAGAAAATCGGACTTGGCAGGCAACCTGTCGAGTCCTTTGCTCATCTTTTTGGTATAGTAATACTATGTGAGAAAATGAACAAACGAAAGTCGGGAGAGCTTGAAACATGAGAAAATTTAAAATTGGCTATCGGACGGCAAAAACGGCTCTCGGTACAGGTATTGCCATCAGCATTGCCCAGCTGTTGGAGCTGGACTTCTATGCATCCGCCGGGATTATTGCCATCCTTTGTATCCAGAACACGAAACGAAAATCATGGAAAGTGGCGACAGCTAGATTTTTTGCCTGCGCTTTGAGCCTGGTATTCGGTTTTGTCTTTTTTGAACTGCTTGGATACCATCCCATTTCAATCGGACTATTACTGCTATTCTTCATACCGGTCACTGTCATGCTGAAAATAACAGAAGGAATCGCAACCAGTTCCGTTGTGCTCCTCCATGTCTACTCAGTGGAACAATACTCGTTTGGGCTTGTTGCCAATGAACTCAGCATCATTTCAATAGGAATAGGGGTTGCTCTTTTCTTGAACACATACATGCCAAGCGTGGAGAAGGAGCTTACCAGATTTCAACTGAAAATTGAAGAGAATTTTTTCAAAGTCTTTTCCGAGCTTGCCTATTATTTAAAGCATGGAGACAACGGCTGGGACGGAAAAGAAATACCGGAGACAGCGCATATCCTGCGGGAAGCGAAAAGCTTGGCGTTCCGCGATGTCGAGAACCACTTCAAGCGCGAGGAAAACCATTTCTACTACTACTTCAAAATGCGTGAAAAGCAATTGGATGTGATGGAGCGCATGCTGCCAATCGTCTCCACCATTGAATACGATGTAGAGCAGGCCAAGATGATTGCCGAGTTTATCGAAGACCTGGCAGATTCAATCCACTCCGGCAATACCGCATACCGGTTTCTGCAGCGCCTGAGGGAAATGCATGAAGAATTCCAGGCTATGCCCCTGCCTGAGACTAGGGAAGAGTTTGAAACGAGAGCATCACTAGTCCATCTGACAAAAGAACTGGAGCAATATCTGATTCTAAAAAGTGATTTTGTCGGATTGAAGGCCACTTCATGAATGGAAACAGCACCTTTCAACCACACTACTACTAAAAAGGTAGGTGGATGAAAGGTGTTTATTTTTACGCTCATATTCGCACTCGTCACTTCTCCAATATGGCCACTCGGACCAAATCCGCTGCCAGGTGACCCGTATATCATTGTAAACAAAAAGACCAACGAACTAGCCTATTTCCATGAGGAACAGCTAAAAGAGGTCCACTCCGTTGCCACTGGGAAATCCCTCGAGCTCACACCCGAAGGAGAATTCACCATCATCGTAAAAGCCAAAAATCCCTACTACCGGAAAAAAGACATCCCGGGTGGTGACCCGCAGAATCCACTTGGTACCAGATGGATCGGCTTTGACGCAGAGGACTCAGATGGCAGGACTTACGGGGTACATGGCACCAACAACCCCGGCTCCATCGGCGGCTATGTTACCCAAGGATGTATAAGACTCCCAAACGAAATGGTGGAAGAACTGTTTGACCATATTCCAATCGGGACGAAGATATGGATCGTTCATTCGGATAAAACTTTTGAGGAGTTGGGAAGGGAGAAGGGGGCATTAAGGTAAAGAGAGGGATGTAAAGTTAGATAGGCACAGTGGTAGAAAAAGTAAAATAACAGATAGCTTAGCGGGCGAATTCCCATTGGAATTCGCCTTATTGTTTTTTGTTGATATGATAGAATTTTAGGTTTCTTACAAACAAATTAGCAGAGTAATTTAATTTTCTTCTGTAATGATATTATTAAACTGAAAGGAATTATGGGGAAATTATGTTCGTATTAAAATATATTGTATTGAGTAAAATTATTGTTGAGGATTGAGAACCATTTCTTCTTCAGCAAACGGGCCAGATTGTGGAACAACATACGTAGAAAATGATCAAACATTTTTTCAAAATACGATCTTTTTTGCTCTTTAATTAAGGTTTATAGAGTTAATTTAATCAAATTTTATTGAAAGGCTACATCACCACCAAGGTATCTATCAACAAATAATCCATCCATAGCCTAGATTTTATCCACTAAAACCTGTAACCGCCAAGTAGAAATGAACACTTTCTTCCCTGAATATACTGATCTTTCCTGCAGAGGCTCTATGTAAAGTGACAATGTGCAAGTTCAAATTCCAGTAAAGTGTTCACTTCAATTTAACAAAAAGTGTTCAAAGTTATCTGACGGTTACAAAACCCTGATGTTGTTATCTTTAAGTTTTTTACCTCCCTATATTTACAAATCAATTGCGTAATTAAACATTATTGTTTATGTCCCCTTTTTTTTTGATATTGACATAGGAACAACGATACTATCGTTAAAAATATTTATAATATTCGACCTATTCCAATTACTGGCGAATTGGGGTATAGTATGAAATCAGAAGTAGCGGTTATCATCAAAAATTTTATTTAAATCATGCAGGAATGAAAAAATACTGCATCGGAGTTGAGCAATATGACGAGTCAGGTTGAAAATTTTAAAGTGAGTTTAAGGAAGATGCTCAAGTCTATCTTTCACTTTTGGAATGAATTTATTCAGAACCATCCATTCATTTTACGGGTCTTTACGATTTTTTCTTGGATATCGCTATGTGCGTTCGTAATAAGCTTAATTTTTATGGAAGACTCCAGAAAAATGTTTGTCCAGTTTTTGTGGTCATTTTACGTCATTTTGCAATTTTGGTTGTTATGTCGCAGTAAAACTTTAACTTGGAAGAAGTACACCTATTTCTTTTTGGCGGGGGCATGGTTAATCGTACCTTTGAATTCTTTTATCGTCCGTTTCATTACGGCTACTTTCGGTGGGAGGGAACAAGATGTATGGAGTCAAGCATTTTTAACCCCGATTTCTGAAGAAGTGTTAAAACTGATCCCCATTGGAGTTTATCTGTTTTTGTCACGACGTGCTTCCACATTGAGTTTAAGCGATTATGCGCTTATTGGAGCGGCAACGGGAGCTGGTTTTCAATTTTTGGAGGAAACCACTCGTCGATTTATTTCTGGAGGTATTTTCGAATATGGTGTGACACTATTTGGAGGGAAAGTGCTTCATTGGGATTTATTTACACTATTTCCAGGCTATTTTGAGGAGGGCTTTTTTCCTGATAAAATGTCTGCAGGGCATTCGTTGCTCACCGCTATGGTAACGTTAGGAATCGGGTTAGCGGTGAGGTATAAAAGTAAATTAAAACGGTCTACATTTATTTTTCCTGTTATTCTTTTGGTTTGGGCCGTTTTTGATCACGCAATATGGAATGCTAGTTACAATGCTCCGGATTGGTTAACCGGA
The DNA here is from genome assembly GCA_051750385.1 of Bacillota bacterium. Classification (GTDB taxonomy): domain Bacteria; phylum Bacillota; class Bacilli; order Bacillales; family Bacillaceae_I; genus Sutcliffiella_A. The sequence continues at coordinate 107,765 of JBNJJQ010000001.1, forward strand.
ATTCATGATTTATTAGGAAGCGGATATGCGGCAAAACCGGTATTTTTAATGATGCTCGGTGCTGCGTTACTCATCGATTATTGGGAATTGAACCGAGTAAGAGCGAAGATTCCTATGCTGGATGGGGAAACCTTGATTAATCCTGTTTCTGAAATGTGGAATTTATTCAGATGTGTTTTTGAGGAAAGACAGCGTTTTGGATACATGCTACTTTTTTATCGAGAACGGAGAGAACTAGGATTTACCTTGTTACACGGTAAAACAGAAGCAAGGGAACTTTTATCAGGCATAGAAGCAAATATTCAGAAGTACTACAAAGCTTTAATCGCTGTCTTTGTAGCATTATTCTCAGCTATGTTTCTAACTGATTGGGGAGTTACTGCCAATGGCCCCGAGGCTTGTATTGCCTGTTTATTTGATAATCTGCAAAACTGGTGGAATGGTTTGTCTGGTTTGGAAAAAAGTTTGATTGTCCTTGGAGCATTTGCTTTAACGTTCCCGTTATTAGGATTCTGGTCGGCAATAGGTGCCGTATCGACTGGAATCGGAATTGCAGCAGGTGGAAGTCAGATTGCAGACATCATCCGCAATCCTAAAAAATATCTTACGCCAGAATCGGCTCTTGCACTGGGAATGGGTGCACTGTTAAGTCGAATTCCTTTTGGGAAAGCTCTTGTAAAACTAGGTGACTCGGTTTCATCGAAACTAAAACCTTATTTAAAAAAGATCATTGAATCGTTCACAGGCAAGAAAAGTAAAAGTAACAATAATCATGACCATGACCAGAATTCCTCTGAGGAAAAAGATCACCAGGAAGAAGATCCAGAGAATAAGAACGATAGAGGTAAAGATAAATCTGAAGAAAATAAGGAAACAAATAAGAACGATAATAGTGAAGATGATTCTAAAGAAACTAAGGAAGCGACTAAAAATATTACTTTTAAACCAGGATATGATAAACATTTATGGGAAGTAGTAGATATTGTTAGGAAAAAAGGTAAGGGCGTAGTTGGAGGACATAATCTCAATAATTTCGAAAAGGCATTTAAAGGGAAAGGATGGGATTTAGAGGAGTGTATTATTTCAAAAAGAAAGCACCCTTCCATCGAGGGAGTGTATGAAATAGAATATGGCTTACCTAAACTAGACATGGAAGGAAAGCTAATACCTGGGGAGCTTAAGAATGTTTCCCATCCAAAAACAGTTTACGACCCAAATATCATATCAGACGAACAGATACTAAAATGGGGAGAGGAAGCCATGAAAAATGGTAAGGTCGTTGGCACTGGGAGAGAGATAACAGGTGTTTCCTCTAACGGACTCCAATTTAGAGGCTTTATTGATGAATCAGGAGAAATATCAAATTTCTTCCCTACCCTGGATTAATTAATGAAGGAGTTGGAAGTAGCGTGGAAGATATGAAGAGAAAATTGATTAGTTATTTCTATCACCATATGGGAGATGGTAAATTTTTACGAATCTTAAGAAGTTATGCGAATGGTGAAGGATATGGTACCGAATATGCGAGGTTTGTGTTTGCTGACTATTATGAAGAGTGGGAAGAAGATTATTTTGGTAAAGAAGGTATAGCTTATTACATTGATCGGCCTGCAGTAGAAGAAGACCAAGAAATTATTTTAGATTATCCGGCATTCTTTAAATATTTAAGAGAAGATTGTGTTCGTTATCTTAAAGATTACCCCCAAGATAAATCAGAAGTAGAAGAACAATTAGAAAGGATTAAAGAAAGGTTTAATATACGAGAACCTTGATTAGCTTTTTATGCTTTTCAAGGTTTTTAATTTGCTTTATAAATGCTTCTATAGACCATACTTAGAGAGACCTTTTCTTGAAAGAAAAATGAAAATATAAAGATCTCCTTGCTGTGAGAGACAGTGTATATTCAACTACAAAAGTGTAGAGGAGTGTTTTTGCATATCGCACCGAGAAGGTGGAATAAGAAGCGCTCCTAAAATTACATAAAGGGTTCCGTTTTGAGGTGCATGAACCCTATTTGACAATCTCAAATGCATAGAACAGAGTGCCTATTGAACAGGGATTCCCGTTACTTGTTTATTCCGTAATCGGGCAGGTTAATGCAATAAATCCTTGTAGGAGGGGAATGTTTTATGGAGGATATCCAAGAAGGAATACAAAGTGGATTTGAGATGGAAGTAAATACGCCTTATTCGTTGAATTACTTGATTTATGTCCAAAACATATATCTAAACAGTATTAATAAAGATAGAGAAAATCCATTGTTTCCGTACGTTGATAGTTCAATGTGGGGGATTACTGATGAATTCGAAAAGAACTTTACAGAAGTATGGAAAGAGGCTGTAAATAAGAATTTCCAAAGTGGTTTGTACGACCATAATGGAATATTAGACCTTGATAAAGTATTATATCAAAAGTTGTTTAAGGACAATGAAACGGGTGCATTCGGTTATTCTGAAAGTGTTAAGTCCTTTTTAGCGTGGTGGAATGGGATTTATGGAAAGATAGCCATTGAAAGTGTATTTAATGATGATAGAATGAATAAGGTTTACAGGGAACTATCTACATCTATATGTGTCAATAAAAGGTTAAAGATAGATTTGATATATGATAGACCATTTTTAACTAGAACTTCTGTGGGTTCTTGGTATGCAGTGCTACCTATTGAAGATATTTTTATCCCCAATAAAGGACAAGAAATAATAGCAAAATTAAAAAAATGTTGTGAAGTTATCTAAATATCGTTATTGAAGTAAATGGCAATTCCTGAATAGGAAAAGGAATTATTCGTAAGAAAATTGAAGTTAATCAGAATATGTTAATTAGTTTAGCATTGGAATGTACTATTCAACATTAAGGAGGAATTCGATTATGAGCGACACACAAACATTACGAGGACTCAGCACAGTCAGTTTTTGGACGGATGATCTAGCATCGGCAAAGAAGTGGTATGCCGAGCTATTGGGCATCGAACCATACTTCGAACGTCCAGGATATGCCGAGTTTCGCCTCGGCGATTACCAGCACGAACTGGGCCTGATCGATAGCTGCTACGCGCCTGATGGTTCAGCGACCGGCCCAGCCGGTGCTATAGTGTACTGGCCAGTCGACGATGTAACAGTAATTTTCAAGAAGTTGCTGTCTATGGGCGGAAAGAGTACGAGGCACCAACAGAGCGCGGCGAGGGGTTCATCACTGCTTCCGTGGTAGATCCCTTTGGGAACACCCTAGGCATTATGTACAATCAGCACTATTTGGAAGTTCTGGGTTCGACCAGAAAAGCTTGACCCTAGCCGTCTGCATTCATATAACACCGAGGCTTGGTAAGTAGCACTGTGGGGCGTAGCAATATTTTGTGCAGTGGCTGCCTCGATTTATGTTATGCTGACCCTACCTGTACGGTATTCAACTACCATTCCGGAGTAAAAAAGCATAATGGACACAAGACTAACAATCTAGGAGGAAATTAAGTGAACTCGACATTACAATTTTATGGATACCACGTATGGTCAAATGACAGAATTTTTTCACATTTAAAGGGATTGCCTAAGGATATCTATACCAAAGAGATTCAAAGTGTTTTCCCATCGATTTCAGATGTGATTGTTCATATCTTTCTAACAGATGTAACTTGGTTTGGGGTGATCTCTGGTAACAGCTTTGAGGAAATCGTGGAAAATGTGTCTGAGATGAGGGAGAATACTAATAGGAAAAGCATAGAGGAAATGGAAAAGATGTTTTCACAGCTAACGGAGAAGTACCATGCCTTTTTCACTGCTCAAGAAGATTTGAATCGCCCAATGAGTGTAGAACATCCTCAGTTTGGAAAGTTAAATACTCAGCTTTCTGAATTGGTTCAGCATATGGTTAATCATGGCACGTACCATCGCGGGAATATTACGGCGATGCTAAGACAACTGGGTCAAAAGGGTGCTTCAACTGATTATGTTTTCTATTTATATGAACAAAGAAGTAATTAGTAGATGGAGAAGTAGTAAACTTCTTCGTTGAGAAGTGAATTTTTTATTAATAATAACTTAAACAGAATGGTGATTTTTAAACTTAAGCGATCACTGAGGAACCATTTTTGCAGCACTATCACATTTTTCAATATTCCGTAATCGGGCGCGATTGCTTAAAAAAGTGATCTAGGGGTAGTTGATGAATCAAGAACAGAATTTATTATTAACCTGGAAGAATCTTGGTAATCACAGCTTTGCATTGATCTTCGTGAAGTAGTACATCAAGCAATACCAAAGGTACAGGAAAGAATTCAGTACAAAAAGCAACAATTTTGAAACATGGGAAAAATGCTGCAGTAATCTCAGCATCAAAAAAAGGCTGCGAAATTTTCAATACAAAAGACCCTGAACTGACTGTAAATTTCAATGGCCCTTCAGAAAGGAGAACCTTGGAAATACATAAAGGTGAGAAGTCAGATTTCAACAACTCATCTCTTGGTTTGAACTGTTATCAAAAAATTTATGGAAAGTAAGGAGAGAGTCTAAAATGAAGCATCAAAATTCTAAGAGCCGACTATGGACGGCGCGAATTATGAGTGGTCTGGTCATTCTATTTATGTTGTTTGACGGTATTACTAAATTGCTAAAACTAACACTTGTTGTAGAGGGAACCGTGGAGATAGGATTTTCTGAACATCATGTCATAGTCATTGGTGTATTGGGACTACTTTCAACAATTCTGTACGCAATACCTCAAACATCTGTCCTTGGTGCGATATTGTTAACAGGATACTTAGGTGGAGCAATCGCTGCACATATTCGTTTGGATAACCCACTTTTTTCTCATACACTGTTTCCCGTTTATTTTGCAATTTTGGCATGGGGAGGGATTTACCTTAGAGATGAGAGGCTGCGAAATTTACTATCCCTTCAAAGAAGTAAACAAACAATAGAGGAAAATTGACTTTGAGAATGTGAAAATAGAGTGATTTATTTATTTTTGGCCTAACTTTAGTAGAAATTATTCCACTGATCACTTTTTTTAGAAGCGCCATAATTATATCTGGTCATGTATAGGTCATTGCTGAATAAGGCTTATTTCTATTAAACTAAAGGGCGCAATTCTGCAGCAAGAATTGTGCTCTTTCTTTATGTTAAGGGCCATTATATTGAATAACTTATTGTGGAAATTATGAAAAATTGAGATGATTATTATTAAGTTAAAGGGCAGTTTAGCGTGGCCACCGACCAACTAAGTGGTTGCTTACACTCAATTATTGGAAGGAAAGTTTTATCCTTTCGCGAATTCATTATACATGCCGAAATTACGAAATTCGCAAAAAAATCGCGGTAGAGCATTGGAAAGAGCATTTTAATTTTCTATAACTCCATAGAGAGGTGATTACGCATGAATCAAAGACCGTCAGAAGAAGAATATGCCGGAGACTTCGGAGAGTATATCCGGTTGGTGCCGGATGGCAACATCATCGACATTCTGCTCGCCCAGGAAAAGCAAATGACCGAGTTGCTGGCATCGTTGACCGAAAGCCATGGGGCGTATCGGTATGCGGAAGGAAAATGGACGCTGAAAGAAGTCGTGGGCCACATCGCAGACGGAGAACGCGTCATGACCTACCGCCTGCTCCGGTTCGCAAGAGGGGACCAGACGCCTCTGTCCGGTTTCGACCAGGAATTGTTCATGCCTCCTTTCGGAAGCTGGACAACCGCGCAATTGGCCGAAGACTACCGGGCCGTACGGCAATCGACGATCACACTGCTGCGCGGGTTACCGGCGGAGGCGTGGTCCCGCAAAGGCACAGCCAACAACGCAAGCATTACGGCGCGTGCCCTCGCGTACGGCATCGCAGGACACGAGATTCATCACATGGGGGTCATCCGAAATCGGTATTTGAGTTAGTTGTCCGGAAGATCGGGACGGAAGCTGCGCGGAAAACGCGGCTTCCGTTCTTTCTTTATGGCAGCCTTCCCGCCCCGTTCATAGACTGATATGAAGAGAGGAAAAGACGGGTTGAAAAAAGCAGCAGCGATTGGTTGCAGACTGGATTTTGTCTAAAAATGAAAAGCAAATAATAATCTCAAACAAGAAAAAATCAAGGCCTCTTCGTTAAGCTAACGAAGAACGAGAGCTCAATACATCATACGAATGACAAATAAGGATTGGTGGTTATTCCGAAAGGGCGCGATTACTATATAAGAAACTTTAGCATTTTTGGATTTTATGGAGTTGAAACTCTTATTATTAAAATTGATTTTGGTTACGTTTTTAAGGATTAGCGTCAGACAAGTATTGCCTAAAATATTGATTTATGCTAATATTCTTAAAAAATATATGGAAAATTCGGCTGTGAAGAGAAGAGTAATTATGATTCATTATTTCCAGAGAGCTTCGGTAGGTGAAAAGAAGCAGTAATGATCTTAATGAAAAAAGCCTCGGAGCTTTTGCACGGATCTAAGATTACTTAGTGATACTGCAACGGGATCTCCCGTTATAGAGATAGGGTATAATTCTTTGTTAAAAACTGAAGTACCCGAAGAGGTTGATATGGTAACATATCGACAAACTGGGGTGGTACCACGAAGTTAATAACTCTCGTCCTCAAGATGAAAAATCTTGGGGGTGGGAGTTTTTTGTTTTTAGAAATATATTGATGCAATTTTACAGGCGGAAAAATAGACTAATAAAATTGGAGTTGGAAAAAATGAGTCATGAACAAACAGCCCTTAGAATGGAGAAATTAGAGGCTTTAAGATCAAAGGGGGTTCCAGTATATCCTGAAAGGTTCCCGACAAATTACGAACTTTACGAAGCATCTTCACTTGAGGATGGAACATCAGGGGTTAGAGTTGCAGGAAGAATCATGGGGATTCGTCAGTTTAGTAAATTTAGCTTCATCACCATTTCAGACATACAAGGAAAGTTACAACTTCTTATGAAAAAAGACGAGGTTGGGGAGCAGGCTATGAGTGATTTCATCAACTATTTCGATATAGGCGATTTTATTGGTGTAGAAGGAATTATGTATTCTACGAAAACAAATGAAAAAACGCTTCGTATCGAAAGATATGTGTTGCTTGGGAAAGCGTTACACACACTACCGGATAAATGGCATGGATTAAGCAATATAGACACACGTTATAGACAACGTTATATCGATTTAATGATGACAAGAGAAACACAAAATCGTATGTTAATGCGAACAAAATTAGTTCGTGCTGTTCGTAGATTCCTAGAAGAAAAAGACTTCTTAGAGGTGGAGACACCTGTGTTACAACATACTTCCTCTGGTGCTTTAGCTCGACCATTTAGAACGTATCATAACTCATTAGATTCGGAATTGAATTTACGAATTGCACCAGAGACTTACTTAAAAAGGTTAATTGTAGGGGGCTTTACAAAAGTATTTGAATTTGCAAAATGCTTTAGAAATGAAGGAATCAGTCCTCAACACCTTCAAGAATTTACAATGGTGGAAGGCTATGCAGCTTATTGGAACTATGAAGATACAATGGCGCTCATGCGTGAAATGATTTTATATGTCCTTAAACAAACATTTGACACAACAATTATAAATATACAAGGACAATCGATTGATTTTTCATTAGAGTGGAATGTTGTTTCATTTAGAGACCTAATTCTAAAAGACACAGGCATTGATATTAATTTGTATCCAGATGTAAAAAGGTTATATGAAGAAACAAAGCGAAAAAACATCTATATAGAGCATGAGGATATTGAGGCTTTAGGCAGAGGGAACTTTATTGACCTTCTATATAAAAAAATGTGTCGTCCACAATTAATAGAACCAACATTTTTAATTAAGCACCCTATTGAATTATCACCACTAGCTCGAGCGAATGATGAAAATTCATCCATTACAGATCGTTTTCAATTAGTAGTAAATGGTGCTGAGATTATCAATGCCTATTCAGAATTAGTTGACCCTCTTGAACAGAGAAAGCGATTAGAGGCCCAAGCCATTTTGAAAAGTGGAGGTGATTTAGAAGCAATGGAAATGGATGAAGATTACTTATTGGCGATGGAATATGGAATGCCTCCGATTTCTGGTTGGGGGTTTGGGATTGAACGATTACTAATGGTATTAACGGATTGTGAAACAATTAAAGACTGTGTTTTATTTCCATTAACTAAAAAACAACTTTAGAAGGAATTTCAATAAAAAAGTATCATGTTTAGTAAAGGTGATGGCTGTAACCCCCGGTCATCACCTATATATTGAACAAATTATATGGTACTTGTACTTATTCAACAATCGGGAGCTTACCTATTACATGGTAAGCTTCTTTTTTGTGTGAAATATATATTGAGTAAATGGCCGATATTTGAAATAATTGGTGTTAAGCAATAGGGCAGGTTAATGGAATAAGCACACAAAATTTTATAAAGGTGTTAATTCTCAATAAGGGAGCTATTATCGAATAAGTAAGGGGAACCTTTTAAGTCAAAGGTTCCCTTTTTTTAATTCGTAAACAATTTAAAAGTCTTGTAAAAAAAGAATTTTCAATGTGAATGTAACCAACAAAAAGAAGGTCTAATATATATAAGGATTTCGTGGGAGAAGAATGAGAGGAGACTATGAGGTAAAAGATTGGTTCAGATAATATTATAAAGACTTTTTTAATTTCCTTATCTATTATACGGGAACGAAGGATGTAGAAGATTTAGACATGGTTATTAATTTTTATTACTAACAATAAAATTGTTATAAAAATTAATAAATATTTATTGTAAATCAATAAATATTATATTAAAATCAAAATCATAATAAATAAATGAGGTGCTTTTATGGAAAATGTTACAACGTTGTTTTTAAAAATAGCTGTTATTTTTTTAGGAGTCCCAGTTCTTGCTCTGTGCATCTTTTTGGTGCCTGAGATGGCGAACCTTTCAGCAAAATTACTTCCAGAGTTTGCGGTTATAAAATATTTCGTTTTCATCGTTTTTGATGCATCAGCAATACCTTTTTATTTTGCTTTGTATCAGGCTTTTGAACTCCTGCGCTACATTGACAAAAATAAAGCTTTCTCTGATTTATCTGTAAAAGCTTTAAAAAATATCAAATATTGTGCAATCACAATCAGTATTTTGCATGTACTAGTTTTACCGCTCTTCTATATCTTTGCGGAAGTAGACGACGCCCCAGGAGTTATCTTTGTCGGATTGGTTGTTCCTTTTGCTTCGATGGTTATCTCAGTGTTTGCGGCAGTTCTCCAGAAACTTTTAAAAGAAGCAATTGATATAAAATCAGAAAATGATTTAACGGTCTGAGGTGAATAACAATGGCAATTATAATCAATATTGATGTGATGTTAGCAAAAAGGAAAATGAGCGTAACACACCTTTCGGGGAGGGTTGGGATAACGTTGGCTAACCTTTCTATATTGAAAAATGGAAAGGCGAAAGCGATTCGATTATCCACCTTAGAGGCAATTTGTAAGGCTTTAGAGTGTCAGCCTGGGGATATTTTAGAATACAAAAGTGACGAAGACAGTTAAACATTGTGGAGGAAATAACAATTATTAGGGGAGGTATAAAGATGGAAATTAACAATTCGATTATTGAAAACATTGATAACCCTCATGAACTGGAGAGAATATATAGAAAAGACCCAAAAGCTTTTAAAAATTCATTCTTACAGGCATGGGAACAAAATCCTGATTCTCAGGTCCTTGGCGTTTGGTTTGAAAGATTGCATTTCAAGGAGGTAGCAAATACAGAAAAATCTTCCAAGATCCAAAAAGATTTCATATTCATGGGCATTTTAGCCATTATGGCAGGGATATTTACCAGGATCATTTTCCATTTTGTCGAACAGGAAGTGATTGCTCCAATTAACCTGGCCTTTGGTATAATTCCTTTTATTGCTACCTATTTTGTTTACAAAAATACTCCGAAAAAAAGTGTTATTTATTCCCTTGTAGCGTTGTTCCTAATTTCTGGGGTTTATCTTAATATGCTGCCTTTAAATTATAAAGACAGTATTATCCTTGCTTATTTACACATTCCCATATTCTTATGGATATTGTTAGGGCTTGCATTTACTGGAAATGAGTATTCAAAAGGTAGTACTAGATTAGCCTATATCAAATTTAATTTGGAATATAGTATTCTCTACGCCAGCATGGCTGTGAGTGGAATGGTACTGGCAGCATTAACCATGCAGTTATTCAGCTTTATCGGCTTGGATATAGAGGACTTTTATTTTAGTAATGTCGTTTTATTTGGTGCTTCCGCTCTCGCTATTGTGGCTGCATACCTGGTATCAATGAATCTTAAACTTGCTAAGAATATTACACCCTATATAGCTAAAATTTTTAGCCCTCTTGTCCTGGTCACATTGTTGGTCTATCTTATTGCGGTTATATGGCTCGGAAAAAATCCATTCTTGGACCGTAATTTCCTGATAGCCTTCAACGGAATACTCCTTGGTGTATTGGTCGTTACCATATTTTCCATTACCGAAAGCGACTCAGACGAGAAAAAAAACATTTCAGACTATATAAATTTTGCCCTAATTGTTCTTGCCCTTATCATTGACAGTGTGGCATTGTCAGCCATAGCGTTCAGACTTTCTTCTTATGGGATTACGCCAAACAGACTTGCTGTTTTAGGTGTAAACATACTTATCTGGGCAAATCTAATTTGGATTATGTTCTCCTATATGCGTTTTCTACAAAACAAATCAGGACCTTCAACTATCCAAGATTCCGTTACTAAGTATTTGCCGGTCTACGGACTTTGGGCAGCTTTCGTTATATTTACTTTTCCTTTAATTTTTAATTAGAAAGGCTCTGTTAATGTAACGATAAGCAAATCTTCTACATTTCTAAAATAAAAAAGAGGATATTCAGGTATCGAGTTACAACCAATTACTTCGCTTGTTAAACGGGATCAAGTCTCACGGGGGCTTCCGTTCTACCCCGGATACCGTAATCATATATCGATATAAAAAATGATCAACCAGAAATACCTGGCTGACCTTATAATACGATAGGCGGCTTATCTTGAACAAGATAAGCTTCTTTTATTGAAATTTATCATTGAGTTACAAGTGATAATTCGAAATAATTGGTATTAAGTTAAAGGGAGTTCAGTTGAAGAGCGGTAGTCAGGTACATGAAGAAGGAATTTAAACTGGATGAGTCGAATAAGCTATAGTGAACTTGGTTTGATGCATTCTCAAAATAAATGACTGAGAATTTCATTGATTTTTTCATGTCTTTTAACTTTGAAAGATTACACTAAACAGTGAGGAGATTGGTCTTATGCAAGTTGTAACCAAAATGTTTTTAGAACAACTCGACATGCATTGTTATGAGAATGAGTGGTTTGCATCCATGGAACAGGCGCTTCATGGAGTCATCGCAGCTGAAGCAGTGTGGACAAGTTCGGGAATCAGCAATTCGATTTGGCAGATTGTCAACCACTTGATATTTTGGAATGAAGACGTGATCCATCGAATTAAGGGCACAGAGAATCCGCATAAAGCAGAAAGCAATGATGAAACTTTTGGAAATCCGGGGGATCCAGAAGACGAAATTGGGTGGGCCCAGACAGTTCAGCGCCTTTATGAAGTCATGAATAAATTAAAAACGGTCATTGCGGACCTTGACGATGAAAAGTTAACAGCTCCGTATGCAACTAACAGATACTCTATTGAGCGTTTACTCAGCAATATTATGATGCACGATACGTATCATCTTGGCCAAATTGTTCTGTTGCGAAAGTTGCAACCCTCCTGGAGTGGCGGTGATTGGTGAAATGAATAAGCTGTTCCCTTAATCAGAACTTAAATACTTGTTTCCTTTTTTGGTCTTGGCCGATTTCTTCTTACCTGCACTTTCATTCTGTTCTGGTTCAAGGCAGGCCCATATTCCTTTATTCAATCATCGGGCGCTTTTCTTTAATAAGAAAGCGTCTTTTTGCATGGATAACATATTTAAGGGATTGAGTTTTTTGAGGTGTAAAAAAGATTGTGAAGTAATGTACTTAAAGTAAAGGGGGGCGTTGATCCATTTGAGCTGAACCCCGAATAGGGTCACTTTTTTAAAGTGTCCACTAATCGGGGTTCAGTTCATTTATTCTTGGAGGTGTTTTTTATTTCACTGCTTTTCATTAGTAATTTAAAAAGTTCAGAGAGAGGGAAATCAAATGAACCCATTGTTGTTAGATGTTCCTTTTAAATTAGAAACAGAAAGGCTAATGCTTCGAGCACCACTACAAGCTTGTGACGGAGAAATTGTGAACCAAGCAATTAGAGATTCCTTTTATGAATTAAAATCGTGGTTGTCACTTTTCCAGGAACCTCCTACTGTTGAAGCAACAGAGGTAATGTTAAGGAATGCTCATATAAATTTTTTAAAGAGAGAAAGTTTTCGTTTTCTTATCTTTGATAAAGGTGGCAATGACTTTATTGGAACTACGAGCCTCCATCGGATTGACTGGAACATTCCAAAATGTGAAATTGGATACTGGATTAATACAAAATATAGCGGTAATGGATATATGACAGAAGCTGTAAAGGAATTGGCTAACTTTGGATTAAATAAGTTTAAATTTAGAAGAATTGAAATAAGGTGTGAATCAACAAACCTTAAAAGTCGTGCTATCCCAGAAAAACTTGGGTTTGTATTAGAAGGTACTTTAAGAAATGATGATTTATCCGCTGATGGTAACAAACTGACTGATACTTGTGTTTATTCTATAATAAAGTAACATTGTGAACAATTACACTTAAACTAAAGGGAGCGATTGCAGCATTGCGGGTCGCTCCCTACTAAAGAATTGGACATATTTTTAAACACTAGAGGTGGAGATTTCTTGCAAATAAGACTAAAAAATGAAAACTTGCTTGAGGTTAGGAATTATAGAAAAGAAGACTTTGTACATATCAATAAACTAAATGCAGATGAAAAGTGGAATAACCTTGTTGAAAACAATGAGAGTACAAAAGGAGCTTGGGATAATTCAAATATTGCTTATGTGGCAGAACTAAATGGACAGTTGGTTGGATATATTAGAGGGCTTACAGATAAATCAATCACATTGTTCATTTGCGAAGTATTAATAAGTCGGAATTATCGTGGGTTAGGGATTGGAGAAGTATTGCTTGATTATGTACATAGTTTATACCCAACGACAAGAATAGAAATGCTAGCTAACAGTACATCTCGTACTTTTTATGAGCAAAAAGGTTTTAGAACGTTTTATGGTTTTAGAAAGACATATAAAGAGTAAATGGAAGCTATTTATAATACGATCGGGCGCTATCCTTGAACAAGGATTAGCGTCATTTTCATTCTAGGGCTAGATAACTGAATAAAGTCTTTCGAATGATATTGGATATTTATGTTATTATTATATGAGATTATGTAGGAAAGTACATGAAGGTAAAGGGTAGCTATATGAGTTTTCACTATAAAACAATGCAATAATTCAAAATCTTTCATTTTATAGAGAAGGTGGAATAGGAGATTGGAAAATATTGAAGAACAATATAAAAATTCATCAAATTTAAATACTCGAATTAACATACACGAGTTATATAGTACAAATAAAGAGGATTGGCATCTATGGCTATTCAATCAGTATGATATTCCTCCAAATAGCAATATACTTGAGATTGGTTGTGGTGACGGGACCTTTTGGTTTAAGAATAGGGACAGAATCCCTGGCGTCTGGAACATAACTCTTTCTGATTTCTCTTTGGGGATGATTGAATCGGCTAAAAGTAAGTTACGAGGCATTCCAAATATCACATATCGACAATTAAATATTGAAGAAATTCCATTTGAGGATAATAGTTTCGATGTTATCATTGCTAACCATATGTTATACCATGTCCCAAATAGAGAGACTTCCTTAAGAGAAGTTCGCAGGGTGTTGAAAACAGATGGCGTATTTTATTGTTCAACCATAGGGAAGGATCATATGAGGGAATTTGGGCAGCTCGTGGATGCATTTGATCCCAAAATCTACTATGCTTCAGCTAAGAATCATGCCATTGAATTTGGGATAGAGAATGGAGAAGAACAACTAAGCCCATATTTTAATACTGTATCCTATAAAGATTTTCCTGGAGATCTCAAAATTACAGATGTGAATGCTATAGTAGATTATCTACTTTCATCCAATACTGACCTATCTAACCTATTACTAAAAGAAAAATTAACCGAATTTCTTCTGTATTTAAACTCTGTAAAAGAAGCTAATAATGGAGCGATAAGAATCACGAAGTCAACCGGTTTGTTTGAATCGAGGTAAGATGGTTATTATCATAATCGAGGGTTTTTCTTGAATATCTATGCAGTATGAATTTTCAAGAAAGATCTTCCATTTTAGGGCGCTTTAATTGAATATAAAGAAGACAACATATTATAGATGTCTAATATGTTGTTTTCTTTATTTTTTTTATGGCTTTTTATAAATTAGGTATTGATAATCATTATATGGTTTTACAGTTTTACAATATTCATATTTTTCCAATAAGCTTAAAAGTCTAAACAACAGACATAACCTGAAAATTCAAAGACGAGTCACTGCAATCCTGGGGTGGAAACTGTCTTTTTTTTTGTTAATTGATACTTTATTAGGTGACCATATCCGACATTTGATCTAGCTCCAAAGGCAGAAAAGCATACTCTCCGTCTTTAATAATCTCACGTTTACGAACTGGTATAGGATCTTTAAAAATCGGCCCATCTACTACTGTAGTATGGAACTCTCCACCTTCTCCGCAGGGGTCAATACCTCGAGCTTCAAGCTCCTTTACGTATTCATGGGTTAACGTTCTCCCTAAATCGTCTTCTCGCATTCCTAATGATATATTAACTGTTACAATTATGGTTACAAATCCTAGATTTATGAACTCTTCGACAGCGTCACGATGATTCATTTCCCATAGAGGCATCCCAAGCTTTAACCCAGCATTCTTTGTAACTTTTTCATGCCAACAGCCATGAACAGGCATATCCAGGTCACCAGTTACTAACACTTCTGCTCCTTGATTTTTTGCTTTTTCTAAAAGGTGCATAAATACTTTTTCATAATCTGTCCAACTTGCAGCTGCAGTATATACGGGCAAACCTATAGATTTAGCTTGGGCTCGTATAAGCTCCGGAGGCATTCCGTGGGATCTGGAACGTTTCCCTTGTTCCTCTAGCATAACAATCAGTCCAACCGCTTCTCCAACCTTCACTGCTTTATATAGAGCTAAGACACTATCCTTTCCTCCGCTAAAAGAAGTTATAAATTTATGCCCACGAGCACCATTTTTCCAATCCATTAATTCTGTCATTCATAACTTCCCCCTTTATGGTTTTTTCACGATGCCTTTTATTAGCCAATTTCATATTTTATATATGAGGTTTCATAGTTCTTTTTGTATAATTCTATCACATGGACTTTACAGATAAGATTTTACTGCATCCTGATACAAAAAAGAACTAGAGATTCTAATGATGAATATAAGAGAAGTACATCACAAAGAAACTACTTCATTGTCAACAGAGAAGAGATAAGTCATTCCGCTAAAGGGGGCAATAGCCGAAGATCGAAAAGCTGAAATCCGCTATTGTCTTATTTTTTAAGAATTGGGCAGTTAACGGAGTAAACTGATTCAGAAGTTATTCTACATAAGGGAGCGATTCTTGAGCAAGAAGTAAAAGGGTGATACATATTATACATTACTAATATGTATCACCCTTTATTTCTTATGACTTTCTAAGATTTAGGTCTTGATAATTGAATAAAGTCGCGACATTTACAAAAATGTTGCGATTCTTTTTTCCCTTAGATAATCTTTGTCTAAGGGTATTTTTTTCGTACTATATTTTATAGCATAAGAATAACAAATTAAAGAAACTGAAAAACTAATGAGTATTTGACTAACGGGATTTTGAGGAGTTACTTGGGATAGAAGGAAGTAAACGTTTGCATTTAAATGTAATTATGCGGTAAAATAAGAATAACTCTATTTGGATAGAAAGGATACAGGAGAACACGTATGCCAAACTTTACTTTGTAATGATCAATAAATTGGATAGCATCACCCTCAAAAAACAATGTTTTTTTCTCAGGGGGTAGTATGCCCATTTTTCTCATTACAAAGGAACCAAGCAACCCTGTAGTCTCAATGTGAGAGGAGGTCCTTGTGTAGGATCTCTTTTTTATTTATTCAATTTAATTTTATACGGCGCTGCAAGATATCCAAATAGATGCTTGCGTTCCTTTATCTTATTAAGAGGTGAAGGATTAATGTCAAATATAACATTCAACTGGAAGCTTTCTCAAATAATAGAGCGAACTGTAGAGAAGCACTGCAAAATGTGTGGCAAATTATCTGTTTTTACGGATACGAATGTGCGAAGGCATAACGCAACCGGAAAAAACATTTACCGATATGCGATTTATAAATGCGGAAAAAACCATACGTGGAACCAAAAGTTAGCTATTTATAAAACATTCTCAGAACATGTTGCTGAAATTGAGGAACAAAAAGAAGAATCTTCAATTATGTCAGCCATTCCGATAATTACTTTAGCAGAACAAGGTATAAAGGTAATACACATTGTAATAGATGATGTGATAGGAAAACATCGAATTGATAAAGTGCTTGCAAATCAAATTGAGGATTGGAGTCGATCACAGATTATAGAAAAGATTGAAAAAGGAGCAATTCAATTAAATGAACAAGTTATTAAACCTAGTTCAAGATTGTCAAAGGGAGTACGCATTTCCATTTTCATTGACTAAATATATAAATTACCTTCAAGGTCGCAAAATGGTGAAGATGGATATTCTCTTCACGTCTGCGCCCTACATCATTCCGTTATAAGGAGCGTTAATTGAAAAAAATAGAAAATGGCTTGGATCATATTCCCAGGCCATTTTTTTGTAGAAAAAGCTATTCTTTGATTTGTTGTTGAACCTGTTGGATTTTCTGTTGTGCTTTTTCAAGTTCCCTTGAAGCAAAATAACATGCTTCTGCTTCAGTACTGTTTGAACTAACTTGTTTTAAGTGATGATGTGCTTTATGGATAATATCTTGTGCTTCTTGTAATTCGCTTTTAAAATTAATAGCAGTTCATCCTTTCATAAGATTGTTCTCATTTATCATGCGCAAGTCTTCAGTGGATTACGTACCTCCTATCATTTAGGAAAAGATTATCGTCCTTGTGTATGAATTGATTTAGCAAAATTTGTTTTTGGAGCTGTCATGGGCAGTTGCGACCTTCAAATAAACTGACACAGGTTGATTCATCTCATTTATCAGTCACAGTAGGTTCTTAAGGTTATATTTGGTGTAACAGGTCTATCTAACTCCTTGACAAAAAAGATAAATTCTATTATCTTTGTAAAAAACCAATAAAATACACAAATTCGTATAACCCCAATAATATGGTTTGGGGGTCTCTACCAGGAACCAACAAATCCTGATTACGAAGAAAATGCAAGCATTTTACTTGTATTTTCTTCGTAATCAGGAATTTTTTTTTGTAAAAAATCATGGAGGTCCAACAATGAATTTTTCTATTATGCCTAAAATTGAACTTCACTGCCATTTGGATGGGAGTGTTAGACCTGAGACTATCATTGATATCGCAAAGAGAGAAGGCATCAGTATACCTTCCTTTGATAAGGAAGAGATTAAAGAAGAACTAATTGCCCCATTAGACTGCGAATCTTTAGATGAATATTTAAAAAAATTTTCCATTCCTAATTTAGTAATGCAGTCAAAAGAAAATTTAAAAAGAATTACCTTTGAGCTTTTTGAAGATGCAGCAAAGGAAAATGTGAAATATATGGAGGTTCGATTTGCACCATTACTTCATACGCAAATGGGATTATCTGTAGAAGAAATCATTCAAAGTGTGATAGAGGGAATGAAAGAGGCAGAAGAACAATTTGATATCATTGGAAATATCATTTTGTCATGTATGAGAACGATGGCGGTGGAAAGTGCTTTTGAGGTCGTCGAAAGGGGTAAGATATTCCTTGGAAAAGGGGTTGTCGCGATTGATTTGTGTGCTTCCGAAGAGGAAGGATTTTGCGGGAAATTTATTGAACCAATCGCATTGGCTAGAGAATATGGCTATAGAGTCACGATCCACGCCGGTGAAACTGGAATCGGAAAAAATGTGCTTGAGGCGGTTGAATGGTTAGGGGCTGAAAGAATTGGACACGGTGTGTTCATTAAAGACTGTGTAGAAGCATATAACATTGTAAAGGAAAAACAGGTAGTGCTTGAAATGTGTCCAA
The DNA here is from genome assembly GCA_051750385.1 of Bacillota bacterium. Classification (GTDB taxonomy): domain Bacteria; phylum Bacillota; class Bacilli; order Bacillales; family Bacillaceae_I; genus Sutcliffiella_A. The sequence goes on from JBNJJQ010000001.1 coordinate 126,023, forward strand.
CAAGTAATGTCCAAACCAAAGCAGTAAACCAATTTAGTGATCATCCAATCTACGATTTCCACAGAGATGGAATAAAAGTAACCGTTAATACGGACAACAGAACGGTATCAGATACAACGATGGCGAAGGAATGTGATTTAGTCTATAATGAATTTGCTATGAGTGATGAAGAGTATAAACAAATTTACATGAATAGCGTGCAAGCCTCTTTTGCAAATGTAAAGACAAAGGAAAAATTGAAGAAATATCTACTAAACATTTAAACTTTATTTGATGTTAAATCCGCAACCTCTTTCATAGAATTTAGGGTTTAAAATATGAAATGGCTAATAAACGTAACGGATGTAAAAGCTCTAGAAGCTATCATCACTAACACTTTCTGGATGGCAGAATCAAATTGTACTTATATTTTTTCTTTTTCAGAAAATGTTAGTTTCAAGAATAGGATAGAGAGAGATTCACGAGATAAAGATGCAGGAATCTCAACTATTTTAATTGATATGAGTAAAAATACAACTACTATAGGAATTACTCATGATGCAAATGGTTTTTATCTGTTTTCAAACTTAGAAGAATCTAAGTCGATTGAAACTATTGCAAATCAACTTCCCAAATATACAATCCTATCCGCTCAGTGAGTGTTTTAATCTGTTCTGAACGAAATATTTATTCAATCATAGGGAGAATTCCAGAGTAGGAATTGCTCTCTTTCTCTTTGTAAATAGCTAATAAATGGAGATAGGATGATTAAGCTACCTGAAGGCTAGTTAAACAAGTAATAAATTGAATAGTTTTAAGATAAAAGCATTTTCTTATCATGAAGAATGCTTTTTATTTTTGCTGAAAATGCATAAAGTGTAACAATGCTAAATAAGTAAAAACCAATAAATTTTTATTCCTAATCAATAAACAGCTTGTTGAAATCAAATTAACAATAATTAAGTGATGGTGTCACTAATAAGCATATTTGCTTCAATTGTAATTGCAACCTTTGCAAATGTTCTTCAAAGGCTTTTACAGGAAGCTATTGATCTAAAGTCAGAAAATGATATAACGGTTTGAGGTGTTATTTTCTGGAAAAAGAAGGGGGATAAAAAGGAATAGGGAAATGACTGTTTTTTAATCGGATTATTGTAACGAAATCCCTTTTAAAGAGTCTATTCTTTTAAGGGGGGATTCCTATTAAGTGGTTTTATGCAATACTATCTATTTTACTGATCGTGCTTAGTTCCTGCTCCAATAACATACCCCAGAATACTGAGATAAATAATGAAAATGAAGTAAGAAATGTAGCCTGGGAGTTCCTCATAGAAAATGGGTGGGAGGATATGGCGAATGAAGAAGGTGATCTTGCAGTAATAAAAGAAACTGTAGTGGACCAATCCTATGAACTATTGGACAAAAAGTATGATGGGAAAAAGGTATTGTCTGTAGAGTTTAAAGAAAAAGAAAATGCAGTGGTCGGTCCACCTATCATTCTGGACGATCCCGTTACGATTGAAGTGATAGGTTTCATACCAAGCGAATAACAAGAGAGGGAGAAGCCTTTGAAAAAAATATATCTTTTAATTTGTTTAGTGACATTGTTTCTGATCGGCTGCACAGATCAGGTATCCGATAAAAAAGATCTACATATGCTTTCGAGAGTGGATGCTTTCCCCATCGTGGAAGGTACTAAAATGGAAGAGTTCATAGTAGCGGATGAGAAAGAGCTGTCTTCCATCCGAGAAATCTTTGGACAAGTCCAATGGACGCCAGGTGTCGAAGCAGAGATGGCGAGAATGGAAGATTTTCAGTTAACTCTCTTTTATACTTATGATGAAAATATGCCGGAGAGACTGTTTGAATATAAAATCTGGTTCAATGAAGACGAAACGGCAACGATACTTAGTAATGTATCGAGAGAGAATTTTGGTGGGCTGGAAAAGGATGGTGCGGGGAAGCTTAAAAAAATATTATCGGTAGATTAGATGAGATGGAGTCCACAAGGAATAATTTCTACAAATTATGCTACTTCTCTATCTGAATTAAGTTATAATAGGTAAAATATACCACAAAAAATACTAGATGGAGAGGGAAAACGAATGATTGAGAATGTGTACCTAGTAAAACCGACTATTAAATTTCAAGCGGATTATTTGTCCTATTTCAGAGAATGGATGGAAAGCGGGGAAGAAGTCATTCCTTGGGTGGTAAGTAAAGATCCAACTGATTTTGAGCGTATGGTTCAAGAATTATTGGATGCTGAACAAGGGATAAATCTCCCGCAAGGCTGGGTCCCGGATTCGACCTACTGGCTAGTCAGGGAAGAAGACGAAAAAATCCTTGGTGTCACCAATATCCGCCATAGCCTGACAGAGCACTTAATGAATGCTGGTGGACATGTTGGGTATGGTATTCTGCCGTCCGAGCGTCGGAAAGGGTATGCGAAAAGGATTCTTGAACTGTCCCTGGAAAAAACAGATAAACTTGGAATAGATAAAGTCTTGGTCGTCTGTGATGCCACGAATGAAGGGTCAGCAAAAACCATCCTGCATAACGGTGGCGTGGAAGATGAAGAATTCGTGGAAGAGTCAGGGAATGTGGTAAGACGATTCTGGATCGACAGAAGGGCTGATCGTTAACTATGGATACGTTTTTCGATCTTATCAATATTGTAACGAACTTCTTTTCCATCTTTTCAAAAGAGGTAACAGAGGAGAGAATTGAGAAGAATATAGAGGCTCTTCAAAAAATTGATTGGTTTCGCGACTTACTTGCCAATGAAACATATCATCAGCTGATTCATCACAACATGGATGTACGGTACGCAATCGGCAGGCTCAATCTAAAAAAGTGGACAAAGATCCATCCAATCCAAGATTCCAGAGAGCAATCAAAAGAGCTATAGAAAAAGTGGAAGAATGATAGAAAACAAGAAAACCGAGCCATCCAGGGGAGGCTCGGTTTAATCATATCTATTAGAAGAACATGGATGCTCCAGCTAAAAGGGTCGTAATCAGCATAACACCAATCATTAAATAGACGACTACTTTCTGCATTTTGCGGCTCATTGAGTTTTCACTCCTCATTCATTTGTGCTCCTTCTATTGTACATGGAAACTTGTCTCTTCTCAAGATACGATAATTGAAGGATTTTTGCAGAAAAAGTCGAAATGATATAGAGTCATAGTTAGGACACACAACAAGGGGGATTGTGCATGATAAAGGATGTAAATCATATAGGGATTGCTGTTAGGTCCATCGAGACAGCGCTTCCATTTTATACAGAAACTTTGGGGCTCACATTTGAAGCGGTGGAGCTTGTGGAAAGTCAGCGGGTTCGGGTGGCTTTCATCAAAGCTGGTAATTGTAAAATTGAACTGCTGGAGCCTACCTCACCTGATAGCCCGGTAGCTAAATTCATTGAAAAGCGTGGCGAAGGGATCCACCATGTGGCTCTGAGTGTCGACAATATAGAAGAGCGAATCCAGGAAATGATCGAAAAAGGGATACCGATGATCGATTCAACTTCCCGGAAAGGTGCAGGGGGAGCAAACATCGCTTTCATGCATCCAAAGGCAAGCAATGGGGTACTGGTGGAATTTTGTGAAAAGGCGGCGAAACAGCATGACAATTGATATTTATGAAAAGATAAACGAACTATACGATAAACGTCGCGAGGTGGAGCTTGGCGGTGGCGATGATCGAATCGATAAGCAGCATGAAAAAGGAAAGCTGACTGCAAGGGAGCGGATTGAGCTGTTGGTGGATGAAGGCTCCTTTGTCGAGTTAAATCCATTTATTGAACACCGCTGTAACGATTTCGGCCTCCAAGGGAAGAAAGGTCCCGGAGATGGCGTCGTTACTGGCTATGGAAAAGTGAATGGCAAGCCAATCTATCTATTCTCCCAGGACTTCACTGTGTTTGGCGGGGCATTAGGGGAAATGCATGCCAAAAAAATTGCCAACGTCATGGATATGGCTGCTAAAAATGGTGCACCGATTGTTGGATTAAATGATTCGGGTGGCGCAAGGATCCAGGAGGGCGTGCTTTCCTTGGACGGCTACGGACATATCTTTTACCGCAACTCGATCTACTCAGGTGTGATACCACAGATCTCGGTTATCATGGGACCATGTGCAGGCGGTGCGGTGTACTCACCAGCGATTACGGATTTCGTATTCATGGTGGAAAAAACAAGCCAGATGTTCATTACCGGACCAAAGGTAATTGAAACGGTGACCGGAGAGAAAATCAGTTCAGAAGGTCTTGGAGGAGCAAAAGTACATAATGCGATCAGTGGGAACGCTCATTTCTCCAGTTCTTCTGAAGAGGAAGTGCTGGCACAGGTCAGAAAACTGCTTAGCTATCTTCCGCAAAATAATGAAACTAAGCCAGACCGGATCTCCTGTGAAGAAGGAGACGACTATCGTGCGGAGCTTGCGGATGCAATCCCGTTTGATGCGATTCGTCCTTATGATGTAAGAATCGTCATCAACCAAGTGGTGGATGAAGGCTCCTTTATGGAAGTGCATAAGGATTTCGCAAAAAATATTGTAGTCGGTTTGGCCAGGTTGAAAGGGGAAGTAGTGGGACTTGTCTGCAACCAGCCGAAAGTGATGGCCGGAGGATTGGATATCGACTCCTCTGATAAAGCGGCCCGTTTTATCCGTTTTTGCGACAGCTTCAATATTCCGCTCATCACCTTTGAAGATGTAACAGGCTTCTTCCCGGGGGTTAAGCAGGAGCATGGCGGAATCATCCGTCACGGAGCGAAAATTCTTTATGCATACTCCGAAGCGACGGTTCCAAAGCTGACGGTAATTTTACGTAAAGCGTATGGCGGTGCCTACGTGGCATTGAACAGCAAATCAATCGGTGCAGACCTTGTCTTTGCCTGGCCGAATGCCGAGATTGCTGTAATGGGTCCTCAAGGAGCTGCCAATATCATCTTTGCCCGTGAAATAAACGAAAGCGAAAATCCGGAAGAGACAAGGGCACAGAAGATAGAGGAATACCGCGAAAAGTTTGCCAATCCATATGTGGCAGCAAGCCAAGGGATGGTCGATGACGTCATTGATCCGAGGGAAACGAGAATCAAGCTAGTTCAATCCTTGGAGATGCTGCGAAATAAGAAAGAATCAAGACCTTACAAGAAACACGGAAATATTCCACTATAAGAAGTTATAGAAGATAGTAGGCTACCCTGCTATCTTCTTTTATGAAAGGGGGAAGGATTATGATTGACTTAATAAAAGTGAAAAGTGAAGAAGAAGCCATCCTACATAACTTGATGCAGTTCTATATTTACGAGTTTACCCAGTATCAGAAAGTAATCGCATTGGAGAATGATGGACGCTACAAACCATTTATTCTTGAGAAATACTGGGATACTGAAAGTCCTTATCATGCATTTTTCATCAAATTTAAAGATGAGTATGTAGGTTTTGCCCTGATTGAAGAAGGTCGGGATGGGAAACCAAGCTATGTAGAGGAATTCTTTGTCGTGCGTAAATATCACGGGAAAGGCTTTGGCAGAATTGCTGCACAACGCTTGTTTTCCATGTTTGAAGGTAAATGGCAGGTTGTGCAAATCCAGAACAACTACCCTGCCCAGGCTTTCTGGAGAAAAACGATACAGGAGTTCACAAGCAATTCCTATGAGGAAAGCTATGATGATCACCGCAGGTCTGTCCAGGAATTTGATACAAGGAGATTGACATAGTCTAACTTGTCTGGCGGGAAATATATTTTCAAATAGGTTATAATAGGGATGGATTTAAAAAGCAGTAGGAGGAACATACATATGATTAACAGAGATAGACTTGTGGAAGAATTCCTGGAGCTGGTACAGGTTGATTCCGAGACAAGATTCGAAGCAGAAATCTGCAAAGTCCTTAAAGAGAAGTTTTCCGCTCTTGGCGTAAATGTAGTGGAAGATGACACAATGAACGAAACTGGCCATGGTGCAGGAAACCTGATCTGTACGCTAGAAGGAACAAAGGAAGGAGTGGACACGATCTACTTCACTTCCCACATGGATACAGTGGTTCCTGGTAAAGGGATCAAGCCTTCCATTCAGGATAACTATATCGTGACAGATGGCACAACTATTCTTGGTGCAGACGACAAAGCGGGTCTTGCTGCGATGCTGGAAGCCATCAAAGTGCTGAAGGAAAACAATATCGAGCATGGTAAAATCGAATTCATCATTACAGCCGGGGAAGAATCCGGCCTTGTTGGAGCAAAAGCTCTTGATCCGGCCATGGTAACCGCTAAATTCGGTTTTGCATTGGACAGTGACGGAACAGTAGGAAACATTATTGTTGCAGCTCCGACTCAAGCAAAAGTAAAAGCGACCATCTACGGAAAAACGGCTCATGCTGGTGTGGCACCTGAAAAAGGCATATCCGCCATTACAATTGCTGCAAAATCGATTGCAAAGATGCCGCTTGGACGTATTGATGAGGAAACGACAGCGAATATCGGACGCTTTGAAGGTGGAGGTCCAACAAATATCGTATGTGACCGTGTAAATATCTTAGCTGAAGCTCGTTCTCTTGTACCTGAAAAAATGGAAGCGCAAGTTGCAAAGATGAAAGAAGCATTTGAATCTGTTGCAGCTGACATGGGTGGCCGTGCAGAAGTGACCATTGAAGTAATGTATCCAGGCTTCAAATTTGCTGATGGAGATCATGTTGTGGAAGTGGCAAAACGTGCAGTTTCCGCTATCGGAAGAACTCCTGAATTACAAACAAGCGGCGGCGGAAGTGATGCAAATGTTATTGCTGGGTTCGGTGTTCCGACGGTAAACTTGGCCATCGGTTATGAAGAAATTCATACAACCAATGAAAGAATGCCTATTGAAGAATTAGTGAAGACAACAGAATTAGTTGTAAGCATCATGAAGGAAGTTGCAAAATAATAGCCTTTTGGGAAAGCTTGGTGAAAATGCCAAGCTTTTTTTTCATCCTTCCATTATAATGTAAGAAAAGCCTATTAGGAGAAAAGTCATGGAATCTAAAAAACTGGTAATCTTTCAAGCTAATCAAGAAGAGTATGGTGTTTCAGTAGAGTACGTGGTCTCGATTGAAAAATTGGATATCGTTACCCCAATTCCTGATATGCCCATCTATATGAAGGGGTTAATGAAGGTTAGAAACGAATTGATCCCGGTATTGGATACAAGGCAGGTCCTGTTTCACGACCAAACGGAAATGACGGATAAGTCCAGAGTAATTGTTGTTCAAACTACGGAGCTTTCTGTAGCACTACTTGTGGAGGATGCAAAAGAAATCCTCGATGTACAAAAGGATACAATTAAACCATTAAGTCTAATAGCAGCAAACAGCTCTAATTACATAAGCGGAATGGTCAATTTGGATAAACGCTTAATCGCTGTGATCGATCCGGGGAAATTAGTAGACGGACTTCGTGAAATGGATGATATCAAGGAAGAAATGGAAAAGCAATTGGCAGTTCAAGAGTAAGCTGCTATGTCTTGGAGGGAGATCTTACATAAGTGAAGGTCTCTTTCTTTCTTTGTTTATCGATGGATATTTCTTATAATAAGAGTAATAAAAAATTAGGATGGTTTGGATGAAAAGTAGCGGTCGGATTATTTTCCATGTAGATATGAACAGCTTTTATGCTTCAGTAGAGATGGCATATGATCCCACTCTTCAGGGCAAACCTCTGGCAATTGCCGGAAATGTGGAAGAGCGAAAAGGAATTGTTGTCACCTGCAGCTATGAGGCAAGAGCCTTTGGTGTAAAAACCACGATGCCACTTTGGGAAGCAAAACAAAAGTGTCCCCAGTTAATTGTACGGAAGCCTAATTTTGAACGTTATCGGAAAAGCTCACAGGCGATGTTTGCTCTTTTAAGGACCTATACCGATCTCGTAGAACCTGTATCAATTGATGAGGGGTATATGGATGTGACGGACTGCACGCTGTCCTTGACTCCCATTCAAATTGCTGAAGAAATTCAACAAAGGCTGAAGAAGGAGCTATTATTGCCTTGCAGTATCGGCATAGCCCCAAATAAATTTTTGGCCAAAATGGCTTCTGATATGAAAAAGCCGATGGGAATAACAGTTTTACGGAAGAGAGAGCTTTCCACAAAATTATGGCCGATGCCGGTAGGTGAGATGCATGGTGTTGGCGCAAAAACCGCTGAAAAGCTAAAAACCATTCAAATAACAACGATTGGTGAACTTGCAAAGGGAAATGACTATCAGTTAAAACACCTGCTTGGCATCAACGGTGAAAGGTTGAAAAAACGGGCCAATGGGGAAGACAATCGCCCCGTCGATCCAGATTCTGTTTCAGAGTTCAAAAGCATTGGTAACTCCACCACGTTACCTGCAGATACGGATGATGAACAGGTCATTGTGAAGGTCCTGGAGAAACTGGCTAATTCGGTTAGTGCTCGTATGAAAAGGAAGTCAGTGCTTAGTCATAATGTACAGTTGGTTATCAGATATGGGATAAATCATACGGTGACGAGAAGCAGGAAGCTGGCTAATCCTATTGAATCGGTTGAGCATATTATGGATGCCGCACTTTTTCTTATGAAAAAGCACTGGAACGGTGACCCTGTTCGATTGCTGGGGATCACGGCACAAGACATGGTGGAGAAGGACCAATCGGTGAAGCAATTGGATTTGTTCACTTTTCAGGAGGATGCCAAGCATGAGCCTCTTCACAAAACTTTGCAAGAACTGGAAGATAAATTTGGAAAAGGTATTATCAAAAGAGGAATTAAAAATAAAAATACGGTACAATCAAGTTCCACAGCAAAACTTACTACGAGCTTCCAGAAGGATTTCCTAGAATAAATATTGTCCTGTATACCCTCATGAGAGTGTATGGGACTTTTTTATTTATCTATGGGTTGTCCCTAAAAAAATAGCTAATAATCTGTCCTACTTCACTATATATATTAGGGAAGGAGGATTTTTGCCATGAGAAAAATGCGTCGGACTTCACTTATTAAAAGAGGACCTCTGCCTTTACGATATGTGTTTCTTATCACCTTTGTTTTTTTTATCTTTCTGACCGTCTTCAGTATGATTATCATTAATAACAATTTGGAGCCGAATTTACAAAGTATCGCGCATACAAAAGCAAGGCAGATAGCTTCACAGGCAATAAATGATGCGATTTCAAAGAAAATAACGGACGGAATAGATATGGATCAGCTTATTATTGTGAAAGAATACTCGGAAGGTCAGCTAACTTTCAGTTTTAACTCTCAAATCTCCAATCGTGTAACTTCGGAAGCAACTATGAGGGTGCAAAGGTATCTTGATTTGGTCGAAGAAGGGAATCTGGAAGATCTGGAATCATTTAAAAATGATATAAATATTAATTATGAAGAGTCAAAAAAACAGCATGGCATTGTTTATGATGTTCCGCTCGGAATGGCGACGGGAGCAACTCTATTCTCGAACCTTGGACCGAAAATTCCTGTGAAATTTGAAATCATGGGAGATGTAATATCTGACGTGGAAACAAGGGTCATTGAAACTGGAATAAATAATACCCATTTGGAACTTTTTGTGAGAGTGAACGTGAAAATGAACGTAATCATTCCATTGATAGAGCCTCCGATTGAGATAAGCAACGTGGTAAAAATAGGAGATATTTTTGTAACAGGGAAAGTTCCACAATACTATCATCATGGTGGAGGAAACAGCAATGGTTCTTCCAATGGTGGCATGGTTCCTATTTTTGTCCCGACAGATGAAGAGGATGCTGAAGGGCTGGAAGATACAGAAAACACTGAGGGAACAGAAAAACCAGAAGACACAAATGAATAAGTGTTAAAGAAAATTCAACCCACCTGAATGCCACAATCAAGCAACGTAAAGCGTTTGCTAAAGGTGGGTATGGACATTTTTATGATTTCTCAATCAAGCTGAACTATTATGGTTTGGCTTTTTTATATAGGAGATAACATCCTCTTTGCATACATTGACGATGGAGGAGATAATATCCAGGTCGTTGGTGACCTTCTGATCGATCATTTTTCTTGCGATTTCCAATGATAAATAGTAGGAGATGGTATCGACTTTCTTATGATTCATGACGGGTTTCCTCATTTTCGTTCAGTACATTCTTCATCCCGGGAATCGCAATCAGGCAGACGGAGGTAAGAAGGCTAAGCATCAGCATTGGTGCATTGCTTGTCTTATCTGTGATTACAAAATAGAAGAGGATACCAAAGCCGGCAACGGCCAATAGTTTAAGGAATAGGTAGAAGGAATTTTGGATGTTTTTCATTTTTATCACCTCATAAGTTATTAGAACGTTTGTTCTGTTTTTAATTATAAGGAACGTTTGTTCGTATTGCAAGTGTTTTTGCAAAAAAAATAACACCGTTAATTTACGGTGTTATTCAGCAGTAGATCTTCAAGCTTGGCCGAAAGCTCTGTCAGGTTGTGAACTGTGAGGTCTGCCACGCTGTTTTCATGTATATCGTATGGGTCGATGCAAATGGTGGAGCAGCCTAAAAGAGATGCAGGCAGAATTTCATTGATATAGTTGTCACCGATGCTCAGCATCCTATCGAAGGATACGTCCCATTTTTCGGATATGCGTGTCAATGTTTCAGCTGTATGTATCGGCTTGTTTGCTTCAAAAATCTTATCATGGAAGAAAGAATTAAAGCCTAATTTTTTGATGATGATGTCACTATCCGTCTGGGGGCTGTTGGTCATAAGAATCAGGGTGTACTTTTCATGCAGCTTTTCCAGTACATCCGCAAACTCCTTCAAAGGAATCAGTTGAAAGTCATCTGTCATCATGTGCTCCCTTGTCTGAAGGAAAGCCTTATATGCATCTTCGCTCGATAGTCCGTAGTGCTTTGCGATGGTAACCGGTACCCACCATAGATCGCCGATGCTTAGCATATCCAATAAATCGAATTGCAGCGGATCAGGGTAAAGTTCCTTGATTTCATGAGAGGGTACAATCTCTCCATCCCATTTCCAGCCATGAGTCACTTCGCCATGGTGGTGGGCAAGCACAAGGTCTTTTTTTGCATCATAAACCCTACCTATTTTAAGCGTGTGTTCTCCTTGGCCAACCGCCGTATAGTCTTTTTCAAACTGTTCCTGTGCTTCTGGTGCCAGCCTGTTTTTTAAAAGCTCTGCATAATAGCCAAAGTGATGTGTGTCTTCGTATAAAGTTCCATCTAGATCAAAAACAATAGTTGTAATTTGTTCCAAGTGATTCGCTCCTTTATCCGTTCTATTTTCATTGTACTACAAAGAATGGCCACTTCCATCCCCTTATGCTTTTTTTACAATTTGAGTATAATGAAGAAAGAAGGAGAGGTTGAAGGTGAAAATAACTTTTTTAGGAACCGGGTCTGGAGTTCCGGCCAAGCACCGTAACGTGTCATCCATGGCCTTGCATATAGATGATAAAGAAAGTTCGCTCTGGCTGTTTGATTGTGGGGAAGCCACGCAACATCAAATTTTACATACATCGTTAAAACCGAGAAAGATTACGAAAATTTTTATTACCCATTTGCATGGCGATCATATTTTTGGATTGCCCGGTCTACTTAGTAGCCGATCATTCCAGGGTGGGGAAACACCTTTAACTGTTTACGGACCAAAGGGAATAAAGGAATATATTGAAATTTCCTTATCCGTAAGCATGACTCATGTAAAATATCCGTTGAATATCGTGGAGTTTGATGAGGAAGGGCTGGTCCTCGAGGATGAGGATTACAGTATTATTGGGAAGAAGCTGGTCCATGGCATTCCGTCTTTCGGGTTTCGCATAGAGCAGAAGGAACTGCCAGGGGCATTATTGATGGATAAAGTGAAAGAGTCCGGTATACCTGCGGGACCTCATTATCAGCAGTTAAAAGAAGGAAAGTCGATCCAGTTAGCGGATGGCCGGGTCTTTCATGGGGTGGATTTTATCGGTCCACCCAAAATGGGGAAAGTGGTCACGATTCTTGGAGACACGAGGTACAATAAAGTGTCGGTTGAGTTGGCAACGGGAGCGGATGTGCTTGTTCATGAGGCGACCTTTGCTGCTGGTGATGAATTGCTGGCACACGAATATTTCCATTCCACGACTGTCCAGGCGGCTAAAGTGGCACAGGCTGCCGGAGTAGGGCAACTGCTGCTGACACATATCAGCGCAAGGTATCAGAAGGATGATGTGCTGGTGCTGGAAAAAGAAGCGGGAGAGATTTTTCCTCGGGTGAAAGTTGTCGGAGATTTTGAGGTTGTTGAAATAAAATAGTGATGAAGATAGGTGTCCTGGGTGATGGGCATCTTTTTATTGTGTGGACAGTTACATTTGGCGTAAAGTGGCTCTGGAAAGCGTGTGAACACGTACATTTGGTGTAAAGTGGCGCCGGAAAGCGTGAGTACAGGTACATTTAGTGTAAAGTCACGCAGGAAAGTGTGTGTACAGGAACATTTAGCGTAATCAGCAGCCTGAAAGGTGGTTGACAAACTGATATATCAACGAAAATACTGATATATCAACGGAAATATTCATATATCAACGAGAAATTCGATATATCGACGAAAATGAACAGGATATCGATTAAACGACACAAGTCGACATATTTCACCTGTCGCACTCCGCCTCCGATGCCCCCGATGCCACAAAAAAAACCTGACCGCACATTCCTAGCGCGCAGCCAGAGCTCCAAATTTTATCACTTTAAAGTAGCGGGGGTCAGACCCCTACCTCACCAACCACGCTCATACTGCTTCGGTGCTTCAATCTCCACTCCAAGCTCTTTCGCAGCGGTTCTTGGCCAGTATGGATCACGAAGAAGTTCGCGAGCCACGAAAATCAGATCGGCACGGCTGTTTCGCAGGATCTCCTCAGCTTGCAGCCCGCTTGTAATCAGGCCGACTGCACCAGTATCGATTCCGGCACCTGACTTGATTGTTTCAGCGAAACCTACCTGATAGCCCGGGTAGACATCAATCGGAGCAGGTACAACAGCACCGGAGCTCACATCCACCAAGTCGACGCCCTGCTCTTTCATCCAAGAAGCATAGGTTACATAATCCTCTGCAATAAGTCCTTCAGGATGATAGTCATTTGCGCTAACCCGAACAAATAGAGGGCCGCTCCATACCGACTTCACCGCATCAATAATTTCACGAAGGAAACGATAGCGGTTTTCTGTACTGCCGCCATAAGAGTCCTCACGTTTATTGGTCAGCGGTGATAAGAACTCATTGATCAAATAGCCGTGAGCGCCATGAAGCTCGATGATATCAAAGCCGGCTTCCTTGGCACGCTTTGCACCTGCTACAAATGCCTCCACTGTTTCTTTTATATCCTCCTGCGTCATTTCCACAGGTGTTTTCATTTTGTCGTTAAATGCCAAAGCGGATGGAGCGTAGATATCGCCTTCTACCGTAGCTTTGCGGCCAGCATGTGCAAGCTGGATTGCAGTTGCAGAGCCATGCGCTTTCAATTGTCTATTCAATTCCTTGAATCCCGCGATGTGCTCATCACTCCAGATTCCAAGATCCTGTGCGGAGATCCGTCCTTGCGGTTGTACCGCTGTGGCCTCGACCATGATGAGACCAACCTGGCCGACTGCACGTGACACATAGTGCGTCATATGCCAGTCTTCCACTTGCCCATCCTCGTTGTGACTGGAATACATGCACATAGGGGACATCACAATGCGATTCTTTAAGGTAACACCTTTAACCGTATATGGTGAAAAAAGAGCTGATTTCATCTGTCATTCCTCCTATATCTTTCGAGTACCTAAAATATTATATCAAATGTTTTTTCGACCTCCAAAAGATATGTTCATTTGCAGGATTTAATAGTATGATAGGAGCAAAATACTACGAACTAGAGGAGGATGGGAGATGCACTGGCAGACGAAAGAGCAGTTGACGGATTTATTGGTATCCCTTGTCCAACACGGAAGTGTGACATTATCAGGTGAAGAGAAAAGACTTGCTTCTTTTATTTATTATCAGTTGAACCATCTGGATTATTTTCAAGCGCAGCCTGGCAATCTGGAGCTGCATCGCATGGAGGACGGACGATCCTTTGTTACCGCTCTCGTCAAGGGATCTTCTAAAAAAGAGACCATCGTCCTGGTCAGTCATTTCGACGTGGTCGGGGTAGAGGACTATGGCGTGCTGAAGGAATTGGCATTCCAGCCGGTGGAATTGACCAGGGAACTGGAGAACTATGCCGAGGTACTTCCTACTGAAGCAAGAGAGCACTTGCAATCGGGCGATTGGCTCTTCGGACGCGGTGTGATGGATATGAAGGCGGGACTTGCCCTTCAGATGTCCTTGCTCGAAAAGGCGGTTGCAGAAAAATGGGATGTCAATCTGCTGCTTTTGGCGGTGCCGGATGAAGAGGTCAACTCCCAGGGGATGCTGCAAGCGCTTCCTGCTCTAAGTGAAATTGCCCGGAAGCATGATATTACTTTCAAAGCATGTGTCAATTCTGAACCGATGTTCCAACATTATCCTGGTGATGACAATCTTTATCTTTATTCCGGATCGATAGGAAAGCTGTTGCCCGGTTTCTTCTGCTATGGCAAGGAAACGCATGTCGGAGAGCCTTTGGCTGGACTCAATGCCAATCTGATGGTTTCCGAGATTTCAAGATTGATGGAGTGGAACACAGACCTATGCGAGCAGGTAGGTTCGGAAGTGACGCCTCCACCGACAAGCCTGATCCAAAAAGATCTTAAGAATGAGTATTCCGTTCAAATCCCGCATACAGCGGTTACCTTATACAATGTACTTTTCATGAAGAAATCATTGAAGGAATGGGAGCATGACCTGCTGTCCATCGCGAAGCAGGCGGCGGTAAATATTGAAAGGTTTTCCCGTGATAAAGTGGAAAAGTACAAGCAGTATTCTTCATTCAAGGAACTCCCCGTCAAGGTTGCCGTTTATACTTATCATGAGCTGCTGCAAAAAGCGAAAGAAGTTCATGGGGATCACGAAGTGGACTTGAGAATTTCGTCGGTCATCACGGCTTTCTCCCATCTCGATGAACGTGAACAGTCAATCAAAGTGGTGGAAGAGGTTGCTTCCCTATGCAAAGAGCTTGGGCCGATGATTATACTATTTTTTGCACCTCCATATTACCCAGCGGTTGTAACCGAGGATGAAGAGATGATGGATACTGCACGTTCTTTTATCTCAAAATGGAAAAAGGATGCGAATGTTGAATTCGTGGAACAGCGCTATTTCTCAGGATTGTGTGATTTGAGTTTCATCGGAAAAGGGGATTACACAGCGAAGGACCGTCTGCCGCATAACATACCGGTCTATGGTGCCACCTACACGCTTCCCTTCCGCGAAATGGAAGAGCTGCAGATGCCGGTCTTCAATCTGGGACCAGTCGGAAAAGATCCGCATCAGTGGACGGAAAGACTGAACACAAAGTTTTCATTTGAAGAGTTTCCGCCTATTTTGGCTGATTTTGTGAGAAATTTATAATAGAAGAAGGCTGATTCGCATACATTGTTCCTTTTGACGTATCCAATGTAAACACGCAACATTACTTACTATCGTGCTCTTTTCCCGTGTATTAGAATAATTTTTACTTTGAATATTATACTTGGATAAATGCTGTAAAAAATCCAAAAGCCGATTTTTTACGGTCAAAAGCAACAAACTTTAAGAAAAGAGCCTATATGAAAAAAGAATGAAATCACGATGGTTTCATTCTTTTTCATATACAAATTGGTTAATTATGTTAAAATGGTTCATAATATTCAATTTACTCGTATGCAGTCTGGGAGGACAACTCAATGGGGAAGACAATGGATTATCAAATTAGAAATTATCTAGAAAAGGATGCGGAAAAAATAGGTTCCATCAACTTCTTATCCATGCTCTATTATCGATTCAATAAAGACTTTAAGCCGGAAAATATTTATTGTGCTGTAAATTCTGAAGGGGAAATCTATGCCTTTGGCCATGTGGTTCCAGATCAAACATGGTGCAGGATTGAAGATAGCGACAATGATCCCGATTTCATCCACAAAATAAATCTGGAGCTTGAGATAAACGAGCATTTTGCAGGGGCTGAAGCCTGCCTAGAGGAACTACTGCAGCATCTGTTAAACAAAGCACAAGAAATGAGAGATTCCTATCCTCATAAAAAAGTAGTTGTAAGCCACAATATCGATTCCGATGATTTTGAGGAAAACGATTTCTACCTTTCAAAGGGGTTCGTCGTTTCGAGAAATCATATCATCATGAAAAGAGATTTGACGGAGCCGATTCCTGATGCGCCACTTCCTGAAAATATCAGAATAAAAAACTGGAAAATGAAAACGGAGGCAGAAGAACAACAGTATCTAAAAGCGGAAGGAGAGGGAGATGGAAATGGGGTCTCCTGGAGCCTCAATCATCTCAGATGGACGAAATCAGGATCCGAATGGGATACGTTTACCGCTTTTGAGGGAGACCAGGTTGTCGGCAGCTGCATGACTTGGGGATTGGGTGAAAATCGCGGGGCAACAGAAAACATTTTTGTATTGCCAGAGTGGAGAAGAAAAGGAGTCGCGAAGGCAGTCATAACAGAAGCCTTAAAGTTCTTGAAGGATAAAGGAAAAACGGAAGCGACTCTGGGTGTCTATGGTGAAAATGAGAAGGCGATACCGTTGTACCGATCATTGGGCTATAAAGTGATTGATGTTAAAATTGAATTCGATCTATCTATATAAAGAGAAGTTCCTAATCTAAGACCAACGCTTAGATTAGGAACTTCTTTCGCTTGTTCAATTCGACGTACTCTCCTTCAATTTCTCCGCAATCTCCTCGCCCATTTCTCTGGAACGCTTGGTCGCCCCATCAATGCATGTTTCGAACGCTTCGGATACTTTCAGGTCATTCAATAGGGAGATTCCGCGTTGCGTGGTGCCGCCAGGACTGGTCACCTCGGCACGCAGGACATCGGCATCCTTGTTGGTCTCCTGCAGCATGTGGGCGGCACCGATCAGCGTCTGGCTTACGAGTTTCTTTGCGACCTCTGTATCCAGTCCTTGTGCCAATGCCGCTTTTTCCATCGCTTCTGCAATGTAATAGATGTAGGCTGGGCCGCTTCCAGAGACGCCAGTGACTGCATGAAGCTGTTCTTCTTCTACAATCGTACATAATCCGATGGCGGAAAAGATGGAATGCACAAGTTCCAGGTCCTCGTTTGTAGCGAATTTTCCTTTTGCAATGGCTGTGGCAGATAATCCGATTGCCGCGGAAGTATTCGGCATGGAACGGATCACCCTCAAGTCCTGTTGGAAAAGCTGCTCGATCACTTCACTGGATATCCCGGCGAGCACGGAAACAATTAGCTGGTTGGAACTAACAAACGGCTGGATCGATAGAATCCCCTCTCTTGCATCTTTTGGCTTCATGGCCAAAAAGATGACATCCGCATCCTTTACGGCCACATTCTTATTTTCAGTCGTTTTTACGCCATACTTTGTCACTAGTAGTTCCAGACGATTTTTATCCTGCTTATTGGTTACGACTATATGCTCCCTATCACAAATTTCCTGTTTCACAAGTCCTGCAATAATGGCCTCAGCCATGGATCCGGCACCGATAAAAGCAATTTTCATTTCCTCCACGCTCCTCTTTTAAATAGAAAAAGACCTATCTGTCCTAGTAAATAAGGACGGATAGGTCTTATCCGCGGTACCACCTTGATTGGTTGGTTAAACCCAGCTTTCATTCCCGTATCGTGGGGTACGATTAGGTTTGCCTAATTGTTCCTGGGTAGGTTCAAAAGAACAGGGGATGAGGAGGTCTTTCAGCCGGTGAACCTCCATCTCTTGCATCCTTCTTCCTTCTACTGGTCCCATTCGTCACGTTATCTTTTATAATTTTATACATTATGCAACGGGATGGAAGGAAAGTCAAGGGGATATTTGTCACGATTCAAGAAAAAAAGTTTGTTGTTATTTAAGAATAATTGAAGTGGGATATTTTTAAAATTTATGAAGATTAACCCTTTCTTTTTTTGCTGAAATAGTGCATTCTGTAAATGAATAGGTATTCAGTGGTGGTGGACCTCAATTATTTTGTTATAATTTTACCGAACCATCCTTACATAAATAGGTTATAAAAAAGGGGATTATTATGAATCAGCTTTCTTGTAAGCAAGAAATAAAACAGATTACCATACCGACTCCTTTTGCTGTTGGAGATGTACATACTTACATTATTATTACAGATAAAGTGACCCTGGTGGATGCTGGAGTAAGAACGATGGAAGCGTGGGATGTCTTTCAAAGTGAGCTTAAAAAGCATGGTCTCAAGGTGCTGGACATCGATCAGGTCCTGATTACACATCATCATCCAGATCATGTCGGCCTTCTTGATTATCTTCCTGCCAATATTCCTGTTTATGGGCATGAAAGAGCTCATCCATGGATGACGCAGGATCAACGCTATTTCACCACACATGATGCATTTTATAGAGAGATGTTCGCCCAAATGGGAGTGGAGGAGCGTTTTTATTCCCTTTTGGGGGCCATGGATAAGCCGTTGCGCTTTTCCTGCCAAAGGGGATTGACTTCCTTTGTCAAAGAAGGGGATAGATTGGACGGACTTTCTGACTGGCTTATTTATGAGACTCCAGGTCACGCGAGCAGTCATTTAGTTCTCTTTGACGAAAAGAGCGGGACCATGATTGGTGGAGACCTGATTCTTGCACATATCTCCCCAAATCCCTTGGTCGAGCCGCCATACTTGGGCGAGAAGGACCGAAGAAAATCGATGATCGATTACGTATCGTCCATTAATAAAATGTTGAAATTGCCGATTAAACGTGTGCTTCCTGGTCACGGGGAAACTGTACAAAATGTGGAGCAACTTTTGAAGGAACGTTTGCATCAGCAGGAAAAGCGTGCAACCAAGGTAGAGATTTTTGTAAAAGAAAATCCTGCAACCGCATATGAGATCTGTCAGCACCTTTTCCCGAAAGTGTTTGAGAAACAGCTATTACTGACGTTGTCTGAAACGCTGGGGCAAGTGGATTATCTGATGGAGAAGGAACGGATAGAGGTGGATGCCACATCCCTTCCGTATCGATATAAAGCGAAGGAAGGGGTGTATTGATGGCGGAATTGAAGGGGAAATATATCGTCATTACCGGAGCGTCTGGTGGTATCGGAAAAGCTCTCGCTCTCGAGGTTGCCAAACGTGGAGCCACGCCGGTGCTTTTGGCACGTTCCTCGGATAAACTGGAGCAGGCTGCGAATGAAATAAAAATGACTACAGGTATTTCCGCACCATACTACCGTCTGGATGTACGGAGCAGGGAGGATGTGGATGCTACTTTTGAAAAAGTGCTTGAGCAAATCCCTGCCATCGATGTGTTGGTTAACAATGCAGGCTTTGGTATCTTTGATGAGGTGCATGCATTGTCACTCGACGATATGAGTGAAATGTTTGAAGTGAACGTATTCGGTTTGATTGCTTGCACGAAAAAGGTATTACCTGCGATGCTGAATCAAAACAGCGGCCATATCATTAACATTGCATCCCAGGCTGGAAAATTGGCCACACCAAAATCCAGTGTCTACTCTGCGACCAAGCATGCGGTTCTAGGATTCACTAACAGTTTGAGGATGGAACTGCATGATACGGGTATCCATGTAACAGCGGTCAACCCGGGTCCAATCCGCACCAACTTTTTTGATATCGCAGATTCATCCGGCCACTACAAGAAGAAGGTGGATAAATGGATGCTAGATCCTGAAAAAGTGGCAAAAGAGATTGCGGATGCCATGTTCACCAACAGGCGGGAAATCAATCTTCCTGGCTGGATGAATATGGGGAGCAAGCTTTATCAGTTGTTTCCTGGGCTTGTTGAGAAAGTTGCGGGTAAGGCATTTCGTCAAAAGTAGTCTTGTAACCTTTTTGCGGACAATTCGTCAAATAGGAAAAAGAGGTGAAAAGGATGAAATTGAAATTTTTTGCATTGTTGAGTTGTTTTCTTCTATTGTTCGGATGCGGGACTGCTAATGACAATAACGGCAACCAAAACGGTACAGGGTCAGACTCGGCACCTCCAACAGATAACACAGAAGATGAAGAGGCGGTGGAGGATCTGACTGGCCATATCATTTCCATTTCAGGTGAAGGGAACATCCGTATCCTGGTGACCGGCTCTCAAGCAAACAGCTCAGGTGTGTCTGCTACGATGTACACCTTGGAAGAGAGTACTAAGGTCGAGGACACAGCTGGCAACGGATTGTACGCTGCTGATTTAAAGGTTGGAATGAAGGTTACCGTCTGGAATACCGGAATTGTAGCGGAATCTTTCCCGGCGCAGTCCGGTGCTTTGAAGGTGGTAGTGGATGCAGGTCAGGACGCGAACGAGCAGGCGGCCATTGAAAAAGCGTTAGGGGAAGTCAAAGCCGGTGATCCATGGCATGTGGAAGCGGTTGAAAAGGTAGAGGACAGAAAATATAAGGTTACACTAAAAAATCTCTTAGAGGATAGTGAACCAGTCGAAGTGGATGTTCAACTCTAAGAAATATAAAACGGCTCGCATTTTTGTTTAATGCGAGCTGTTTTTCATGCTTTTTTCCCATAATGATTGAAATCCGTACATGAGAACTGCTTTTATCAAGAATAGAAGGTATAGTTGGGAATTTTTCATTTTCTTCAAGGCAAAGATACCAATATTTTTGAACCAGAAATAAAATGGATAGACAAACAAAGCATCCACAACTGCATTCAATAGAAAGAACAATCCGAACCTTCCATAGGTCAAACGTAAGATCCACAGCGACCCTGCGAAAAATGGCCCTACGATAAACGCAAATTCATTAATGTAATACGGCGGTATTTTCTTATAGATTTCCCACCATTTAAGCTTTTCCGCTAGGATACTCTCCAAGGAAATAACAATGGACATAAAAATAGTTGCTGGCAAAAATCGCTTAAAGTGCTTCCATCCGAGAAAAGGAAGTGTGAGCAAGGAAATAATCACCATGACCCATAGCAATAAAGCAGGATGCTTCTTCAACTGTCATCCTCCTTTTCAAGATTGGTTGTATATTAGGATGTGTTATTTAAAGGGAATTATGACTTATATGTATTTCATTTGTAATTTATCTCAGGATTGAAGGATGGTATGTAAAGTTAAAGGTGGTTTGAATAAAGTAGTGTTAATTAATAGAGAGTAACCTTTTGGTCGCAATTTTAGGGTTATGCGGGTATTTCTTTAAATGAAATATTTATCACTCTTTCTGTTTCATTTGTAAACTCAATATCGACTTTTATACCAAATTCTTTTTGATCTTCCTTTAACCAGAGATGGAAAGTTTCAACTGAGGTCTGCTCCCCTTTCTTTCTGCCCACATGAAGGTAGTCAATAATATCGGCATTTGGATACTTCTCCTTTGTTTTTTGCATGGCTATTTTCCCCCACTTAGCGTAAGGCGGAACTTCTAAACTGGTATTGGCGTATGCCATCTCTTCCTTACTAAATGAGGGGTTTATTCCTGCATATATAGAGAAAATTACAAGAAATGCTACAATCAATCTCATTTTATTCTCTCCTCCTTTTCTATTAGTTTCACGAACAAAATAAAGAATACTCCTCATTTTATGGTTTCTTTTTCTGAACTGGATGCGTGTGGGGGCGGTGAATACTTTTCAAATATTGCTTGAAATCCATACATCAGTATTGATTTTACCAAAAACAGGAGAGATAACTGAAACTTGGAAAATCTCACAAGAGTTACATATCCAATTTTTTTGAACCAATCGAGCATAAAATAAGTGAAAATTGTATCAATAACTATATTAACCTTCATATATAGCTTGAAATTTCCAAAGGTGTATTTCAATATCCAAATTGATCCAACAAAAAAAGGTCCTAAAATCAGCGGCATTTCTCCCAAGACATTCGGTCTAATTGCAAATGGAAACCACCACCATTTCCTCTTTTCTGCTAAAACTCCCTCTGCTGTTACATATAAACACATAAATATTGTACCCGGAAGAAACCGTTTAAATGACTTATTCCCGATAAACGGGGCAGTAAGCCAAGGTAATATAGTCATTAATAATAGAATAAAGTTTCTTGTATTTCTCATTTAGTAAACATCCTTTATGATTCATGATACGTATATTTTTCCTATTCTTTATCAAGTTATGTGCAGGTATTTTTATTAAAATACGATAAATCATTTCTACTTCCAAATTCCTGTCGTAAATATAAAGTATAGGAAATGGAGGGGGAGAAGATTTTGCAAAACTATACGATTTCGGTATGGGAAGAGCATTTTTTTTGGTTGGGAATTCTACAAGATCATGCTTACTTTATAAGGGACCACCTTTCACCCACAGAAGTGGAATATGTGAAAACAGCTCAGCAGTATATTAATTGGTTCGGTGAGCTCAATAATATGTTGGGGAATGTTCCTAAGTCTGCTAACCACTCAGATGAAACCATGATTTACTTTTCTCAGAGGGTCTGGCCGGTAGCGAAGGGTTATTTTGATTTTGAAGGAAAGTTGCAAGCGCTTAGAATCGATAACCAAGTGAATCTGAATTTATCCCCTACCTATTTAAATGGTACGTTGGCTGAGAACCAAGAATATCTACGGATCTTAAGTCATTTGGTTCAGGGGAAAGAACCCGAGCCTCTACCACTAGTAAATCTGATGGATTTGTGGCTCGAAGACCAACTGGGTCATGCATTGCTTTTTGAGGATTTGCTTGATCCGATTGAAATTGCTGCCAGGAGGCAAACAGAGGCTTATATTGGATTGTATCAGGGCTTCATGGTTCAAAATCGGATTTTAAAAGGATATCTCCGTTTCAAGGAGCCCGGTTTTGCGAGACAGCGGGAATTCGCCAACGAGGTCGGACAAACAACCTTGGAGATGTGTCGGTATATTTCCACCATGGTCCATAAATTCAAAGAAAACAAACTGCTCAACGACTCAACGCTAAGGTTTCTCGAGCATCATTTTCCTGAAACATGTTATTTCATCAAAAAACTCAGCTACTTTGCGCCAGACTTACAGGATGAAGCGGGTAAATGCTCATTAAAAAGGGTCTCCTATTAAAAATCACTTATGAATTGGCACTTCCGCAATAGGAAGTGCCTTTTCGTTTCTCGGGTTCAATAGAGTTCGTGCCAAACTATGGGGAGTTGATGCCAAACAGCTGCGAGTTCGTGCCAAAATCACCAAAGTTCGTGCCAAACAACAACAAGTTGATGCCAAACAATTTTTCACAATACGGCCCCGTCAAATTGCCAGCAGAAAACAACCGCAAATAAAAAGGGATTTTTCCATATTTACGGAATATAGTCTGTAAGTATTATTTTGGAGGGATGAGCGTGGAGATGATGTTCAAGTACAACTGGATGGTTCGGGAAGAGTGGTACCGCTGGTGTGAAGAAGTGGAGGAAGCTGAGCTGTTGAAGGAACGGACTGGTGGAGTGGGTGGTATTCTGCATACCCTTTTTCACATTGCTGATGTGGAGTGGAGCTGGATCAGGATCTTACAGGGGAAATCCGATTTCACAGGCAAGTTTGAGGACTACAGCAGTTTGAAATTGGTACGTGAATTGGATGCTTCATTTCGCCCGGAAGTGCAGCAGTTTGTGAAAAAATGGGATAGCAGTTTGGAGGCAAATTTACTGCACGATATTCAGCCGGATGGCACAGTTGCGGTGGATACTTGGGGTGAAGTGATGCGCCATACCATTGCACATGAAATACATCACATCGGCCAGCTTTCTGTATGGTCAAGGGAATTGGGGCGCAAGCCGGTTTCTGCCAACCTTATTGGGAGAGGTCTTGTTACTCATCATTCATCTAAATTGTAACTTTCTAAAGAGGGGAGGTGCTCGATTCCAAATCCTTGGAGGGACATAAGCAGGATTTCTTTTCAAGACGGGAAGAGATGAGTCGGAAATACCATGAAGAAGTTCATTATGAAAGTGCCCCGAAATTGTCAAAAGGCTTGTGGTTCTTCTATGCACTGCTCATTTCACATTGGGTGAGAGTGCTGTCAAATGGGACGGGTGATGAGGTGTACATTTCTATCGGTTTTACTATCCTCGGTCTTCTGCTCACCGCTTACGAAATGTGGAAAATCAAACGCAGCAAGATTTCCATCGTGGGACAGAAGCTAATTGTGAATAAAGGAAAAGGCTCAAAAGTGATCCGCATTCAAGATATAAAAAAGGTGAAATGCAATAAGAAGCAGATCGAAATCTTCAATAAAGAAAATACGTTGCAGCTTCAAGTTCCATTGAAATAGGTGAACTATGACCACTTTTCGTATGTGCTAAGGGAGCAGACCCAGTATTTGAGGGAGAGGCCGTTTATAGAAGACTAATAGAATTAGAAAAGAGTTGTTCTTTAAATTGGGCGACTCTTTTTCTTATTGGTCAGTGCCTTTGGATGAGATAGTGGAGCAGGTGCTTTGCTTTGCGTTGTTGATAAAATTATTTTTTCCGAACCCTTCAAAAAATGTTATAATTTTCATAATTATCCCATTAAAGAAAGGGTGAGAAAATGGGTTCACGAATCATGCACCTCATCATTGCCAATAGAATCTCTGAAAAACTCTCCGTTACGAACAGATCTGCTTTCCTTTTAGGGGGAATTGCACCGGATGCCGTCTCTCCCAAGGATTTGTCCCACTTCTTTACCGGAGATGTTCAGGACTATTCCAGAATGATCGATTACAACGGATTTCTGGATAAATATCGGACTCTGCCACAAATGGACTATATTCTTGGCTACTACACACATCTAATCGCAGATGACCTTTGGCTGAAGGGGTTTTACTTGCCTTGGCTGAAAAATAGAATGGAGCAGGATCCGGACATTCTCGGTCTTTATCATGAGGATTTTCGCCTTCTGAATGCGAAGCTGTTGGATTATTACGGACTGGATTCCGAAGTGTTGAAGGAAATGGAGCATAGTAGCGCGATGGTTGATTTAGAGGAAGTGACCATAAAAAACGTGCTGGATTTTCTGCCTTATGTTAAAGGGGATATGCAGTATCCACTCCATGACCTTAAAGCACCATTGAAGGTTTTCACCCTTGAGCAAATAGTGGGGTATGTGGAAACGTCGGTAGATAAAGGAATCGTACATATTAACAAGGTATTCGGGAGTGTGGGGAACAATGAACAACCCTTGGAACAAAGTAATATATAAATTCTGGGCTCCTGTGTATGATAAGCTCTTCAACTCGGGCTCTTTTCTTCATGCGCGAAGAGAAATCTTTCATGAGATTCCTTTTGAAAATGGTCAAAAGATTTTGTTTGTTGGCGTGGGTACCGGAGCGGATCTGGAACTGATACCCCATGCCGATCTGGATATTACGGCTATTGACTTTTCTCCCGATATGCTGGAGAAGGCGCAGGCTAAGTTCAAGGATTCTTCCATTGAATTTCTGGAGATGGATGCGCAGAACATGACATTTCCCGTTCACTCCTTTGATTATGTGGTTGCAAGCCTCATTCTCTCTGTTGTGCCTGATGCACAGAAGTGTTTTCAAGAAATGGAGCGGGTTTTGAAACAGGACGGCAGCATGATTGTTTTTGATAAGTTTGCCCCAAAAGACAGAAAGCTTGCAGTAGGAAAAAGGGCAATAAGGCCGTTTGTTCAACTGCTGGGAACGGATATCGGATTGAGTTTTGAAAAACTGTACGAAAAGTATAGCAGGAGCTTGAAGATAGTAGATGACAAGCCCGTGATGATGAACGGGATCTACCGAAAAATACTGATGAAAAAAGCGGGTTGAAAGGGGAGAGTTTACATGTTTCATGTGAATGTGGAAGGTGCGGTGTGCCGAGGTGGCAAGTGGCTGGTGATAGAGCGGAGCAAAAAAGAGGATCATGCGGGAGGATTGTTATCACTTGTCGGTGGCACGGTCGATCCGGAAGGCTTTTCTGCCAACATTCTGGAGAGGACTGTCCAAAGAGAAATGTTTGAAGAGGTTGGCGTAAGGGTGAAGGACGAGATGATCTATGTGAGAAACACCTCCTTCATACTGGACGATGGCAGCGAAGTGATCGATATTGTTTATCTTTGCGAACTGTTGGAGGGGGAGGAGCCCTTTATCAAAAGCCCGGATGAGGTGGGGGCGGTCTATTGGATGACCGCTGAGGAAATTATGCAGCACCCAAATGTCCCTGTCTGGTTGATCGATAGCATAAAGGCAGCTGAGGCTGTTGTAAAAGTCAAAGCTTGAGGCTCCCGTCTCAAGCTTTTTTACTGGCTCAAATATTCATACACTACATCATTCACCACTTCAAACACATCAGAAGCTTCTTCCTTTTGTAAAAGCTCCGTAATTTCCGCTGTCATCCTTATATAATCCTCTTCACTCAGCGGCACGGATTCGAGGTCATGCTGATACTGAATAAAACAATTTCTAATCATCTTGCGTAATAATTTATTTTCCACGTTTTCACCCCGTTATTCCTTTAGTATAAAGGATTTGCGCTCAAAAGATGAGCCTATCGTCGAAAAATGTCGGAAAAAGTACTGGAATTTACCATTGAAACCGAACGTATATTCGCTTATTATTGGGTATATACTACTAATGCGAACATACATTCTGTTTTAGAGAGGTGTGACCCTAAAATGGATTACAGCCAGATGCCAAACAACAAGATTCTTTGCGTAGATATGAAAAGCTTCTATGCCAGCTGCTCGGCTGTCATGATGGGGCTCGACCCGCTTACCTGCTATTTGGCGGTAGTCGGGGATACAGAAAGGCAGGGGAGTGTCGTGCTTGCGGCTTCCCCTATGCTGAAAAAGGAATTCGGAATCAAAACAGGCTCGCGAAGATTCGAGATACCCAATGACCCACGTATTCACGTGGTCAATCCGCAGATGGCGACCTATCTCCGCATCTCCACCGAAATAACCCGCCTTTTCAACCGCTACGTTCCTAAGGATGCGATCCACACGTACAGTGTCGATGAGAGCTTCCTGCAGGTGGACGGAGTGGAAGGCCTTTGGGGGGATGCGACCATCATTGCGCAGAAAATAAAAGAAGACATGGAGCGGGAATTTCAGCTTCCATGTGCCATCGGAATCGGCCCGAATATGCTGATGTCCAAACTCTGTCTGGACCTCGAAGCGAAAAAGAAGGGAATCGCCGAATGGACCTATGACGATGTCAAAACGGAGCTATGGCCCCTTTCGCCTTTGCGTGAAATGTGGGGAATCGGTTCAAGGGTGGAAAAAACACTCAACCGCATGGGGATTTTCAACGTCGGCCAGCTTGCGAACTACCCGCTCGAGCTGCTGGAGAAGAAATTCGGGATAATGGGTAATCAGCTCTATCATCATGCGTGGGGCATCGATTTGTCAGAGCTCGGCGCGCCGATCATCCAAGGGCAGATCAGCTTTGGAAAAAGCCAGATCCTGATGCGCGACTACACCGATCCGAAGGAAGTGAAGCAGGTCCTTCTTGAAATTTGCGAGGAGGTGGCAAGAAGAACGCGCCATCACCGAAAAGCCGGGCGGACGATCAGCCTTGGAATCGGCTACAGCCGCGATGAACTTGGTGGAGGCTTCTATCGATCCCGGACGATGGAACGGGCGACCAATATTACGATGGATCTCTATAACACCTGCTTGGAATTGTTCGAAGAAAATTACGAGCATAAGACGGTAAGGAAAATAGCCGTCTCCATATCCAACATCGTCGATGACAGTGAGATGCAGCTCAGCCTGTTTGAACTGGAGCGGCCAAAGAAAAGACAGCTCGGCTACGTGATGGATCGAATTCGCGGAAAGCATGGATCGAACGCTTTATTGCGCGCGGTTTCCTATACAAATGCAGGAACGGCGAAGCATCGCAGCAGACTGGTTGGCGGACATAAAGCATAAAGGAGGTGCAGCAAGTATGGCAATACGTGATCGAGGAACCATCAAATGGACGTCCATGATGCTGCCGGAGCATGTGAAGCTGCTGCGGGACTGGACGAAGGAAGATCTATATGAAACAAAACCGGAACTCGATGAACAGCGACTCGAAGAAATGAATGAGCTGTTTTGCGAAGCGATGGAAACGGGTAAGGAAGTAACCATCACCTATTATGAAAAGAGAAGATACCACCTATTCGTAGGAGCGGTGCATCATTTGGATGCCTACCAGCGCCGGTTGCATGTAGTGGATAAGTTTGGTGAGGCGAGCTATTTATGTCTGGAAAATATTTTGGATATTTCCTGAAAGGCTCTTTTCGTAAAATTTGTTGCTATCGTCCGTAAAAAATCGGCTTTTGGATTTTTTACAGCGATAAGAACAAAAAATCTAAATAAGAGAAGCTGCTTTCAAACCGGAAAAGAGCACGAAAGTAAATGATGTGGCGTGTGTATGTTGGATACGTCAAAAGCAACAACATATGCGAAAACAGCCTCCTGAAAAAGACGAACATCCTTCCCCATGAAAGAGGAAGGATGCCAATGAAGAGAACGGTCAAACTGCACGCAGGTGCGTCTGATCTATCCCTATTTTACACCTGTTCAAAATAGCCAAGCTCCAAAATCGCTGCAAACACTTCGTCACCCTCATCGGAAGTGACTTCAACCTCCTGGCCAGGCTGAAGCGCAAGAGCAAGCACACCAAGCAGGCTTTTCGCATCCACTACCCAATGCTCCTTTTTGAATAGTACTGTGCCAGGATAAGAGCTTGTTGTATTGACAAGGCTACTGGCGGATTCCGCAAAAATGGGCTTTAACACTTTAAGTTTCATTTATATCTTCCCCTTTGGACTGTAATACTTATAGTATAGAGAAAATGATGGAAACAACAAGAGAAAAATATTGATATCAATTGAGGTGCAAGAACATGAAAATAGATGTGACAGAGAAGACACCGCAAAAAATCCTCACTCCGACAAGCGGATTTCTCGAAGGATATACCCATTCCTTGAACCCGTATATCGGGTGTGCTTTCGGGTGCTCCTATTGTTATGTAAGGCAGAGTCCGGTCGGATTGTTCCGCAAACAGGAGTGGGGGACCTGGGTTGATGTGAAAAAAGGGGTGGCAGAAAAGCTCAAAAAGGAGTTGTTGCTACTTCGCAAGAAAGAAAAGAGGATTGTCCTGTTCATGTCATCGAGCACGGATCCCTATCAGCCAGTCGAGCACAAGGAGCAAATTACGCGAACGATACTTGAAGTGATGGCGGAAATCCAGCCAGACTTTCTGTTTGTGCAGACAAGAAGTCCTATGGTGACAAGGGATATTGACTTGTTGACAAAGCTCGGGGACAGAGTGATGATCAGCATTACTGTGGAAACCGATCTCGAGGAAGTGCGGAAACGATTTTCCCCGGCAGCACCGCCCATTCCCGCCAGGTTGAAGGCGTTAAAGGAATTGCGGGATGCAGGCATTCCAGTGCAGGCAGCCGTAGCCCCGGCCTTGCCTTTTTCGGATAGATTTCCGGAAAAGCTTACAGGACTGGTGGACCGTATTTGTGTTGATGATTTTACGGGAGACGGCAGTCAAGGAAAGCGGACAAAGCGTTTGAAAATTGGAGAGCGGTTTGATGGCTCGGAAGTGGAAGAATGGTATGAAGGAAATGTCCAGAGACGCGTCTGGGGCAAGCTGAGCGAAGTGTTTTCGTCCGAGAGGCTGATTCTTAGTCCAGAAGGTTTCATGCCACCAAAAAAGAGTATGGAACCGTAAAGGTCCATACTCTTTTATGTACGTGGAAGGCTGAACCGTATTAGTCGTTCAATACTTGCTCAGCCCGCACACAGGATTCGAAATTCCCTTTATGGGAAGCGTCACAATACGGAAGCTTTTTGGAAAGGCCGCAGCGGCAAAGCGTGAATGCAGGCTTGTCCGGGAATTTGTTTCCTTCTGCATCAATCAATTCCACATCTCCGGTTACACGGAAGCCTCCGTTATCCAGTACTTTGATCGTTACTTTTGACATTGGTAAAACCCTCCTTTAAATTCAGATATTAGTATCGTACCTACAATTACCCAGTTTGACAATAAGAACTTGTACCCCTACCATCCTTTCCAAATGCCTTCTGGTTATACAATCGGGCAAAATATGGTACAATCAGGCTAACAATGAAACAGTTGGAGGCATGAAACGTGAAAGTAACGTTTACAGAAACAGCAGCAGAGCGAGTAAAAGCAAAGCTTGAAAACCAGGAAGGCAAATGGTTGAAGCTTAAATATGATACAGACGGATGCGGGTGTGTTGTCAGCGGAGTCTCCGCATTATGGATCACGCCGGAGAAAGAGGATGATGATGTGGCATTGGACACCAATGTCGGTCCACTATTAATGGAAAAGTCAAAGTTGCTCTTCTTCGATGAGGATATGACGGTCGATTTCGTGGAGAGCGCAAACACATACATGCTGAAGTGTCCGAGTCAGATTTTGAACCCTCGCATGTCACTACTCGTAGTGGAGGGAACGAAATGAGTGTCGAGGGCAAGATTAACTCCTTGAAGAATGCAGCCCAATCCAAAACATGGGCGTCATTTCTGAATAATAATCACCCATACAGCCTGCTACACTGGTCGATTGGCGGCATCAATCATGAAGATAAGGATGTATGGTTACTGCAGGACGAAGTGACATTTGAGGTACAGGAGTTTGCAACCTTAGATGTTGCCATCGAGTGGATAGCGGCAAATATGGACGGCATTACGGATGTGCTGAGTTAATGAAAAGAAAAATGTAAAACGAGCCGGAGAATTACTCTTTGGCTTTTTTGTTTGCTATCCAGAACAAACCAATAACTCCGTGCACATACAGCCACACTAGGGTATACTTTTTACGTATAAAGTAAATTAAAGTCAAGAGGGTTGATAGACATGTTGGATAATTATATAGCGAAGGTACGGGAAAGATGCCTTGAGTATAAGTTAGATCCAAATGTAATTCCTGCCTTTACAAGGATGTCCAATGAGGAACTTGCCAGAATACAAGGTGAATATAAAGAAAGATTACATATTATAAGATTGTTTATGGAGAAGTTTTTAGGGAAAAGCAAGGGAATTCCCTTATTGGTTGCAGTGACAGATGATAAAGGAAATATTATTGAATATATGGGAGATGAAAGTCTCGAGGATACGGTGGTCAATCAAATTGGACTTCAAAAGGGGGTCCAATTTACGGAAGAGAAGGCAGGGGTAAATTCCATTTTGGCCGCGCTGGAGCTTCAGATGCCGGTGCAGGTGATAGGGGAAGATCACTACTATCATTTTCTCCATCTAACGGCCTGCTACAGTGTCCCGTTGTTTCTTCAGAAAAAAGTAATCGGCACCATTTCCATGATGACATTCTTGCATGTAGCGAATCCGATGATCATGGCTTCGTTGGAAACCGTGGTGGATTCCATTGAGCGGGAATTGGATTTACGCGAACAGAACCGCTATCTCGATGAAATGAACCAGATGATTCTGGAACAATCCAAAACCGGCTACATCGTGCTTGATGAAAGTGGAAATATAGTAAAAGTAAATCCAAAAGCGAAAACCATTCTGGACAATATACCTCATCAAAACTACTCTTCCATTAGGGATATGGAGCAGCTTGGAGAGGTTCATGAACGATATGAAAAAAATGGCGAAGAAATACAAGATTACAAGATTATTCTCCAGAATGAAACAGAAAATAGAACCTGCCTTGTTAACTTTTTCCCATTTCAGGAAGGAACCCTGATACAACTCCATGATATCACGGAATATAAAAAGACGGAGTCCTATATCCAAAATGCAGAAAAACTCTCCATCATCGGGCATTTGGCAGCGGGTGTGGCGCATGAGATAAAAAATCCGCTCACCACATTAAAGGGCTTCATCCAGCTTGTTCAGGAAAATAGATACAGCGACACCTATCCAGCTATCATGTTAAAAGAGATTGAGAGAATTGACCAGATTACAAACGAATTTCTCGTTCTGTCTAGACCAACTGTCCAAGCAAAGGACTGGTATGATGTCCGTGAGCTTGTAAAGGAAATCGGGGTGCTTCTTTCAAGCTTTGCCATCAGTAAAAATATAGAAATTACCCATAGCTTTAAAGATGTTGAGCCCATCTATTGTGATGGAAATCAGCTTAAGCAGGTATTTATCAACCTGGTGAAAAACAGTGTGGAAGCAGTAAGAAACAATGGAAGACTTGACATAACGGTCGAATCACCAGATTCTGAGAGTGTGTTGATACGATTTGTGGATGATGGGGACGGGTTCCCCGAACATATCCTGCAAAGAGTGGGACAGCCGTTCCTTACTACAAAAGAAGATGGGAATGGGCTTGGTATCATGGTCTGTAAGCGGATTGTGGAAACCATCCATAATGGCAAGCTAACCATTAACAATAAGCAAGACGGCGGGGCGGTAGTGGATATCATTCTACCGCAAACATGAAGGCTGTAAGGAAAGGGGTCCCAATACAATGGGGCACCTTTGTATTTTGATTACAACAACTATTTAGCTTTCCTAAGTAAAAAGAAAGTGCAACTTGTTATTAAAAGATCTCTATGCCAATATAGAATATAGAGTTTTTCTGAAAAAGCTGAATGGAGAGATGGAAGCATGTCACAATTGCCAAATTGCCCGAATTGCGGGTCTGAGTATACATATGAGGATGGAAATATGCTGGTTTGCCCGGAATGTGCACATGAGTGGACACAGGAAGCAGATACAAGCGAAGAGGAAAAAGTGGTAAGAGACGCCAACGGCAATGTCCTTCAAGATGGAGATTCCGTTACAGTAATCAAGGACCTGAAAGTAAAAGGAAGTTCTTCTGTATTGAAGATCGGAACAAAAGTAAAAAGCATTCGCCTGGTCGAAGGAGATCATGACATCGACTGCAAAATCGACGGGTTTGGCGCAATGAAGCTGAAATCGGAGTTTGTGAAGAAAGTATAGGCGGGATGGGATGAAGAAAGGCACTCAAAGTAATTATTAAGAGAGAAAACAGCAGGCTAATTCTAGCAAGGAATTAGCCTGCTGTTTTTATTGTTGATTAATCTATTTGTTATTCAGCAAACGGGCCAGATTGTTGAAGATCGAATAATGGATAAAGACCATTAATGCCGTATTAGAAATAAATAAAAAAGGATGACTAATAATTTTGGTAAGTGAGCAAAGCAATTGCATCTTCCATGTTTCAAATATTGTCCTTTTAATGTTTATAGTTTATATTTTGTTCAATGTGTATCTTTACTTCAATATGTTCTATAGATTCTTTATCAATCGAATTAATTGCACTTACATCCCACTTTTTTAGATGATATCGATATGTTTTTTCACTTATATTTAACAGATCTGCATTTATTTCTTCACTTTTCTCCATCGTCTTTAATATTTCCCTTTTAATTTTCTTTTCTAATACTTTTTTAATTTTATCTATACTAATATCTTCCTCATTTTGAATCAATACTGCATTGGCTTTTACAATTAAGTGATAGGAAGGTTTATAACCATTTACTACTTCAATTGTTTTTTTAGGGTTCTGTATGATTACACTTACTTTTTCTTCAAAGAGGGAGAGAGGGATGTTAGTAGCTTTTTTAGAAAACCATTTTAAGCCAACTAGGTCTTTTTTATTTACCCATCCTTTATATTGTTTCTGTGAAATGACAAATCCTCCCGTAACAACAGCAATATTTTTCTTTTCTTCATCCTCTGAGTAATGAGTTTTATTCATTTCTAATGAAGGTATGATCTGAGTACCAACTGGCTGGTAATAGGTCGAGATAAAATTATTATACTTTTCAATGGGAATAAAAAAGTTGTTTTTAGTTAAGGTTTTGGGATTATGGATGATTGTATATAAAGATGGGAAATTAAAAAAGCTTTCACTTGTTAAAATATCTTTAATATCCAGTTCCGTACCAAAAAGCCATATATTGTATCTTAGTAAAGAATTTTGCCCAATATATTCGATGACGGAATTCATTCGCTCCTTTATAAGATTTTCACTTAAAAGGATGGTTTCAACATGCCCGTAGTAGAGAGGTAATGCCGACTTTTGTTCTAATTTGCTTAAAGCGGCCTGTATTGTTTTCCCTTTAGCTTCCCCAATAAAAATGGGGGAGGCTTGCTGCAGAGAAGAAGCGCCTTCTTGCTTAGCGATATTGGCAAAATTCAAGGCTTGAATATAGACGATAAATTCTCCCTCCGCGTAATCTAGTCCTAAAGCTGTAATATAAGTTTGACTTTGTATTTCTTTTGCACCCCAGCAACCAGTCAGGAAAAAAATCTGACTGCTTATCATGATAATCAATAAAATCTTTTTCATATATTACTCCTTTTGACTATCGCTATCAATAGGTTGGTATGCTTGATTTCGTTTCTTCATAAATCGATAAGGCAGCTTCAACATATTTTTAATGATATCTGCTCCATTGGGTTTGGATAAATACGACATATACGGCTGACCAAAGCTTTCTAATGAAACCACGTTTGTTAGAATGAGAAAAAAAGAAATAAAGAAGCCATATAATCCAAATAGACCTGAAAAGGCTAAAACTAGAAATCGCAGAATCACGATATTGCCTGCCATGGTATGATTACTTAGGATATAACCTGATATGACTGTAACTGCAACAATGACCAAACAGGCTGGAGATGTTAACCCTGCACGAATCGCAGCATCACCAATAAATAATCCGCCTAAAACAGCAACAGTTTGTCCAACAGCCTTAGGTAGGCGTACCCCGGCTTCTTTAAATAATTCAAATAAAACAAGCATAATAAAAGCTTCCATAGGCGCAGATATAGGCAAGCCAATTCTAGAGGCAGATATTGTTGCGAGAAGTGAATAAGGAATTTGATCAAGTTGAAAGGTTATTAACGAAATATAAAAACCAGGTAAGAATATCGTCGTAGATATAGCCAAAAACCGCAGAACACGGACCATACTAACGTAAAAAAAACTATCATGTGCGTCTTCTGGTGAATATAATAGTTGATTTAAATTTGCGGGTCCTATTAAGCAAGTCGGATTTCCATCTACTATGATCACAAATCTTCCTTGTGTTAAGGATTGAACAGCGAAGTCTGGTCTGCCTGAATTCTCCATCAAAGGGAATAGTGAAAAGGTTTTGTCATATAGGAATTCCTCAATTTCGTAACTGCTAGCGACACTATCTACCTTTATGGAATCTAATCGCTTTTTGACATCTTCAAGAATAGAAGGATTCATAATATCATTTATATAAAGTAATAAGATTTTCGTTCTGCTTCTTTCGCCAATTGTATAATCAATACTTTTTAATGATGATGTTTTTAATCTCTGACGGATTAATGCCATATTATCCGATATATTTTCTACTAATCCATCCCTTGGCCCTCTAATTGAGGATTCCATGTTCGATTCTTCAGGACCTCGTTTTGGAAGATTTGATACGGGTAGAAAGTAAAGATCGTTTAAATGATGATTAAATATGATTAATTCACCTGAAAATAGTTTTTCCTCTGTCTCTGTTTTAACGGTATGTATATCTTTGAGCTTACTGGCATCCAGAACATTATTTAATAATTCAAAATTTAAGTGGCCGTTCTTTTCTATAACTACATTAATGGTAGGAAAAATAACCTCATTTATAAATTTCATATCTACTAATTGAGGACAATACAAAAAATACAAAGTATGATCTTGATAGTCCCTCGTTTTTATCACGGTATCAGAAGAACCTTCAAACCAAATTTTCAATTGCTCTATGCTGACGACTTTTTTATTAGGTTGAACTTTCTTCATGTTGATCACCTTTTAAATGAATGATTAGTAAAAAAAACAGTAGCGTGCAAATTTGAAAAATAAGGCTAAAAGGGAAATAATATTTTTGTAAAAAGTAAAAAAATGAGGTGGCATTCCAAGGAATGCATGCACCAATGATTAATAGTAAATACAGGATAGGAAGACCCCATTTTTTCTTTTTGTTTAATAAAAATAGTTTGTCTGCAATAAATAATGATAAGCTTATCCGAACAAATGCTCCAGAGAGCCATTGAAAGATTGAAAGAAAATCAAGATGAGTAATATGCTCGCTAATTTCCAACAGCTTCCACTGCTCATAAGCTGGATTCCTCAATTTTGTTGCTTCTTCTGGACCAAATTGTGAAATGGCTCCCACAAGTGGACCTAAGATTAAAAACACAAGGATGATCCCAACCAATATAAGCCATTTAATCTTTAATCTGTCTTTAATAAAGGACGTTAAAAACAAAAGAAAGATCATTTCAAACAAACCAGCACAGCTATACACTAAACCATGAAGAAAATCTATGTATCCATTCTCAAATATCGGAAATAACAGTTCATAATTCTTATTTTTCGAATTTCCGAAACCTACTAAAAATCCGAAAAATGACACTATTGGAAACACTAGAAAAGCAATCGTACTTATCGTTCGTATTCCTTTCGCAGACGCATACAAGCAGATGAGAGCGAATAACAATACAATGAAAAAATTGGGGACCTCAAAAGTATAATTAGCATTTGCCCAAAAAAAAGTATACTTAAGAGTAACAAAGGCAGAAAATAGAAAATAGGCTCCGAATACTATTGAAAATATTATAAAAACCCCGGATTGAGATAATTTTCGTTTAAGTAAAGAGAGAATATCATCATGAGTATTTAACTTTTTATAAATATGAAAAACAAGCAGAATCCAGAGGATAAATGGTATCGTACTGAAAATGACACTTAACCAGGCATCCCTGTTAGAGGTTGATAATATAGCTGGGATAATTAGAACATGTACCATGAATCCTGTAGACATAATAAATAAGATATAAATATGAACAGCTTGAATCATCTTTTGATTCATGGAAAACCACCTTAAAATCAGCTAATTATAATTACTTGCATAGTTTAGCCTTGAAGTTGAAAAAAATTCACGAGAGTGTATAAAAAATTGTTTAAATTGTTAAAGTCGTCAACAAAAAGATGACAATTTATGCAAATCGGTATTTAGACTATCAACGAGTATTGTTTGAATTAAACCTATTTTACATAAATTTCAAATCGTTTCTTTTGTAAATTGGGGGAATCACCAAGGGCGAGAATTTTCCAATATCCCTACATATTAAAGGTGGATAAAGAAATAATTTTCTTTTTTTACAAAACCAGTAAAATAGGCTTATTGTTTATTCAAGAATAGTGAGCAACGCAACTCTGGAGCAAGAAATGTGCCCTTCTCAATGAATTAGGGCATTTTATTGAGCATCAGTTTTTAAGAGAATTGGATATAATTGATATTGCTTAGTAGAGATTGTGAAGAATTGTACTAAAATAAACGAACAGGTTAATTTAAATAGCTTAAAAATGACTTAATAATTTTGTTTCAGTTGACAATGTAATAAAAAACTTTCATTAGTAGCACATTATTAATACATTTTTATAAGCGAAAGTTTACAACGAAAGGATTGTAAAGATTGGATTTGATTAAAAAAAGATTAACCTCTGCAGAAATAACAAATTTATGGATCCATTATATTCAGGAAACTATGGCAATTTGTGTGAGTAAATATGCATTAAAATGTATAGAAGATACTGACATCAGTGCGACTTTTGAGTTTGCCTTAAACTTATCAAATAACCACATTCAAATATTAAAAGGATTTTTCGCTCAAGAAGAATTCCCAATTCCTAATGGGTTTACTGATGAGGATGTTAATTTGAAAGCTCCACCATTATTTACTGAGACATTTTGGTTGGAATACATTCATGGTATGACAATGCATGGTTCCTCATTATATAGTCTTGCATTTAACTCTTCAGTACGGAAAGATGTAAGGGATTTTTATTACCAATGTGTGAATGATTCCATGAACCTTTACAATAAGTCAATTGATGTTCTTATATCGAAAGAGATATACCAGAAATCACCATATTATTCTACTCCACAACAAGTTGATTACATAACAAAATTAACTTATGTAACCGATGTTTTTGGTAAGCGAAGACCCTTGAATTCAATGGAGAGTGGAAATATTTACTTTAATCTTAAAAAGAGTATTATAACAAAAGCAATCATTTTAGGATTTCGTCAAGTATGTGAATTAACTGAGATTCGTAAATTTATGGAAAAAGGATTGCAAGTAGCAAATAAACACATTGGATTATTTTCTACAGTGTTGCTTGAAGATAACCTACATTCTCCTAAGTTAATGGATTCAGAAGTTACAAATTCATCTATTGCTCCTTTTTCTGATAAACTTATGCTATATCATGCAGGGAATTTGTTTAGTGTTGCCATATCATACTACGGTCATGCTGCTGTTATGAGTATGCGAGCTGATCTACTTATACACTGTGAAGCAGCAATTTCAAGAGATTTAAGAGTTTTTGCAAAGTATGGTCAGATTATGATAAAAAATCAATGGTTGGAACAACCACCTAAGGCGGATGACCGTAAAGTAAATTACTGAGATGTTTATCAAAAGGTAAATAACTTCAACAATCGGGAGCTTTAATTCAATAATATCAACCCTCTAATAAGCTGTTAATGCAAATATAAAATAAGTACTAACTGATATGTAAAAACAGGCGACTGTTGAAGTTGTAATCGGCTACTTCTTTAATGGTTTTCTTATTGGTTCATTTAAAAATTTGATTCATATATCTGTTTTTTACCATTCTAGACCACTTGAATAAATTGGTTATGTAATTATATTGCAAGAAATCTATTAAAATGAAATTTTGCTATTTTCTGCTTCTTTGGAGGGAAAAGTAAATAAGTATAGAATATGTATTGATGATATAACTCAAAAATTTGAAGGAAATGATACCTAAGAAAGGTACAACCTAGGACTTAATTCCAGGTTGTACCTTTTTTACTTTAGGAGGATGTTGATAAATGCATATATTTTAACGGGAAAATCGGAAGCTTAATAGGTAAATAAGAAATAGTTGTTAAAGTGAAAGAGGGGATGAGGTTAATGTTTAAAGATAACGCAATATTAAACGCTATTGTCAAAGAGTTTTCACAATTCCAGGAGGTAGAAGCCATACTACTTGCAGGTTCTCACACAACCGACACTCAAGATGAAAACTCTGATTATGATTTATATATCTATTCAAACAAGGAAGTTCCCATTATAAAAAGAGAAGAAATCACAAAGAAATTTTGTGATTTTTTGGAGATTAATAATCAATTTTGGGAGACAGAAGACGATGGGATTATAAGAGACGGGAATATTCCAATCGAAATTATATACCGGGATTTCGATTGGATCGATGCGCAGCTTGAGAGAACATTATTTAAATATCAAGCAGATGTTGGATATACAACTTGTTTTTGGAGTAACTTCATAACATCCGTTATACTGTATGATCAACACGACAAAGCTGGAAAGCTTCAACAAAAATACAATATAAAATATCCCGAAGCATTAAGGTTAAATATTGTAAGAAAAAATTATCCGTTATTAAGAGAGCAGATGCCTGCTTATTATTTTCAAATTGAAAAAGCCATTAAGAGGAATGATTACGTAAGTATTAACCATAGAATGGCAGCTCTATTGGGCAGCTATTTCGATATTTTGTATGCTATAAATGAAATGCCGCATCCAGGAGAAAAGAAATTAGTAAAAATATTAAAAGAAAAGGCGACTAAATTGCCTTTCGATATGGAAAAAAATTTAAATGATTTATTGAGCAGCATTTCTAGTTTTGATGAAAGAATCTTAGCCGAAGTAAATAAGCTGGTTGATAACTTGGATAATCTTTTAATTGCAGAGGGGATTTTAACGTCAGAGCGCTAACAACAACGTCAAGAGAATCGAGAAATTCAAAGGTAGTAAAGCTGCAGCGTAAGGGGTAACGCTTCCATTTCGAACCTGATTCAATAGCCATTGATCTTCCACAATAAGGTGCGATCGTATTAGCCCACCAGAAGTTAAAATTTGATTTCGATTACTTCAAAATATGGAATAGAAATAAAGAATAATTATAACTTTTTATTTGCTGCTATTAAGCTGAAATTATTGTTATAGATCTTCAATTAAAGGGCGCAATTCCGAAGTAAAAGACTGCACTATTTTTTAGTATAGGGCTATAATCTACAGTATATAAAGAAGTAATATTTAACGTAATGGTAAATATTACTTCTTTTTTGTTTAAAAAATAGACCTTAAAACTAAGTGAAGAACAGCAAGAGAAATAACAGTTAACATAATAACCAAAAAACTGTTCGACATCGACACTGATATACAAAATTCCCACCTTATATATCTTATATTAAATCTTATCTTGTTTACTTTTGTATTAGTATGGTAGGAGGAAAAAATATTCAAATGAATAGAATGTTAAGGGAAAAAGAGATTGATGAAACGGTAGCATATGTTGTAGATCGATTCCTACAGGCAGGGCTAAAGTATAATCATTTACTTGCTATAACTCGTACTATGACATCTGATTTTGGAGTAAGTTCGGAAAAAGAAGCTGAAAAACTAGTTAAGAACTATCTAACGTCACTTAATCACCCCTCTTGGCATTTCGACACACCTAGTTATGATTGATATCTTTATTATAACTGTGTCTACTTTTTAGTCTAGCATCATCAGGCTTAATGAACGGCCACTTGAAAAAAGGTTATTTCGTTTAATTGTCGTATTAAGTCTATTTAAGAATATTAGATTTACAAAGGAGAATGAGTATGCAAAAAAAAGGACAGTTAGAAGTTTTTAACCTACACGAATTAATACAAGATCAAAAGGACTACACAAATTTTATCGTGAGCGAAGTAAATGACCACGCTCTTAGAATAGCTGTGATAAATGGAGAATTTCACTGGCATAAACACGACGACTGCGATGAATTATTTTATGTATTGGAAGGTGAACTTTTCATAGACTTAGAAAACAATGAAACAGTATCTGTGAAACCAGGTGAAATATTCACTGTTCCTGCTAACACAATGCATCGAACCCGATCAAACGAACGGACAGTTAATATATGTTTTGAAAAGGCGAGTATTGAAATAAAAGGGAACAACAGTTAGTTGTGATTATCTAAGGTGTTTTTCAATAAATGGCGCTTTTCTGTAATAAGCAAAGAAATAGGTGAGATGTGATGCAGTGGAAGTATGTCGGGAGTACTTATGATGACTCGTTTGTATTGAATGGTATAGATTTATTTCAAGAAGATTGGGTCAGTACAGGGAAAACAATACAAGTAAAAGAACCAACATATGGGGAAGTTAAATATTTTTCAGTATATTTCATAGAAGTTAAAAACCTTCAGATTACTCTTGTTGCTGGAGAATTCTCAAATAATGTATGGGGATTTTATATAGAAAGTTAAAACTGTCATATTCAAGTAAAGGGAGCGTTTATTTAGGAACGCGTCTTTTTCTTGATTAGGGCCATTATATTGAATAACTTATTGTGGAAATTATGAAAAATTGAGATGATTATTATTAAGTTAAAGGGCAGTTTAGCGTGGCCACCGACCAACTAAGAGGTTGTTTACATTCAATTATTGGAAGGAAAGTTTTATCCTTTCGCGAATTCATTATACATGCCGAAATTACGAAATTCGCAAAAAAATCGCGGTAGAGCATTGGAAAGAGCATTTTAATTTTCTATAACTCCATAGAGAGGTGATTACGCATGAATCAAAGACCGTCAGAAGAAGAATATGCCGGGGACTTCGGAGAGTATATCCGGTTGGTGCCGGATGGCAACATCATCGACATTCTGCTCGCCCAGGAAAAGCAAATGACCGAGCTGCTGGCATCGTTGACCGAAAGCCATGGCGCGTATCGGTATGCGGAAGGAAAATGGACGCTGAAAGAAGTCGTGGGCCACATCGCAGACGGAGAACGCGTCATGACCTACCGCCTGCTCCGGTTCGCAAGAGGGGACCAGACGCCTCTGTCCGGTTTCGACCAGGAATTGTTCATGCCTCCTTTCGGAAGCTGGACAACCGCGCAATTGGCCGAAGACTACCGGGCCGTACGGCAATCGACGATCACACTGCTGCGCGGGTTACCGGCGGAGGCGTGGTCCCGCAAAGGCACAGCCAACAACGCATGCATTACGGCGCGTGCCCTCGCGTACGGCATCGCAGGACACGAGATTCATCACATGGGGGTCATCCGAAATCGGTATTTAAGTTAGTTGTCCGGAAGATCGGGACGGAAGCTGCGCGGAAAACGCGGCTTCCGTTCTTTCTTTATGGCAGCCTTCCCGCCCCGTTCATAGACTGATATGAAGAGAGGAAAAGACGGGTTGAAAAAAGCAGCAGCGATTGGTTGCAGACTGGATTTTGTCTAAAAATGAAAAGCAAATAATAATCTCAAACAAGAAAAAATCAAGGCCTCTTCGTTAAGCTAACGAAGAACGAGAGCTCAATACATCATACGAATGACAAATAAGGATTGGTGGTTATTCCGCAAAAGGGCGCGATCTTGGAACAAGGATCAGCGCTCATTTTTGGGCCAGATTGTGGAGGAAAGCTTTCACGTATTCATGTAGAATAGTAATTAAGTTTATGGGATTCGATTAAAATTAAAATTGAAATTTATTTAATAAAGATAAATAAAGTAAGAAGGGAGTTGTAAAAATGCAGAATAACTTCGTATTGACAAAATCCGCAAGATCTCATGCAAAGCTAAGTATTAGAATGGCGATTTCTTTGTATGAGTTGGTAGTAAATAAAACAATCGACAATCGCCTATTGAATAATTACATCAAAAATACTTGGCTTTGCACCTTATTTTAATTATCAAAAATAAATAAGGGGCTGGCAAAAGTGAAATATGTAAAAGCAACTACTATTTTACCTGAAGAACTTTTAGTTGAGATTCAAAAATACGTTCAAGGTAGAACGATTTATATACCGAAACAAACGTGCACTTATCAAGAATGGGGCTCGCTTTCAGGAGGAAGAAAGAGAAACGATGAAAGAAATGCTTATATAATAAATGAATATTATAATGGAGTCCATTTGTCAATTAGCTCAAGATTATTTTCTTTCAACCGATACAATAAAAAAAATCGTTTATTCAAAAAAGTAGCAACTAGCACTGGTTTCTTATTAAAGATAACCCAGTGCTTTTTTATGGTAACTTTGTTTCCTAGGCATTATTTATATATATAAATGCTTATGTATATTTTAAAATAAATTAAGATAGGAAGAAACAATTCTGGAGGAGGTCAGATAAATGAGTAAACTTATAATTCGAACATACAAGGATTCAAATGATTTAAAACGGATGCAGAAACTCACACAAGCTATATGGAAACTGGAGCCTAATTTTCATATCGGTGATCTTGCCTGGCAACGCTATCGACACGTTGGAAGGGTGGATGATTGGGATACTGCAATTTGGGAAATGGATGGGAAACCCGTTGCTTGGGGATGGATTCAAACACCTGGCGAGTTAATATGTCAAGTTCATCCTGACTTTCCTGAGGTGGCCAAGGGTGTCATTGACTGGTTTGATAAAATAACTAAAACCAATGAGCAAAAAGTGACTGTCTTAGAAAAGGAGACCCATCTGATTTCAGCCTTAGAAGACTCATTATTCAAGCCATCAGTACAAAAACCTGAAGTTCTCAATAAAATTTCATTGGACGGTGGTCCATTCCCTATTCAATTGCCGGATAAGTTTAAAGGTCGCCATATCAAGGGTTCAGAGGATTTAACAAATCGCGTGGCAGTACATAAGGCTGCATTTCATAAAACCAGAGTCACAGAAGAAAGTTACTTGAACGTTATGAATACCTATCCTTACGATTCTTCTCTTGATTGGGTAATAGAAGCCCAAAATGGTGAGTTCGTAGCATCTTGTTTAATTTGGTTTGATGAAGTTAACAAGGTGGGGTTACTGGAACCTGTTGGAACGGATCCGCG
This sequence comes from Bacillota bacterium, assembly GCA_051750385.1. Lineage (GTDB taxonomy): Bacteria > Bacillota > Bacilli > Bacillales > Bacillaceae_I > Sutcliffiella_A. The sequence goes on from JBNJJQ010000001.1 coordinate 169,845, forward strand.
ATTTAGGAGAATGGGGTTAGCCGGTTCAGTCTGTAAGCTTGCTCTCAATGCGTTGAGTGAAAAGGGGGCAAAAACTGCAGTTGTTGTTTGTACTTCCCCAGATGCATGTGAGCTTTACAAGTCTATTGGTTTTGAACAATTCGCTCAAACAAAATCATTTCATCGTTTAAAATAGAGCCAGATTGGACACCCTTTTTACCTACAATTTGGTTATAGAGATGTATCAAAAATGCGGGTTTTCGAAAAAGAAACTTCAACAATCGGGCGCGATTGCTTAAAAAAGTGATCTAGGGGTAGTTGATGAATCAAGAACAGAATTTATTATTAACCTGGAAGAATCTTGGTAATCACAGCTTTGCATTGATCTTCGTGAAGTAGTACATCAAGCAATACCAAAGGTACAGGAAAGATTTCAGTACAAAAAGCAACAATTTTGAAACATGGGAAAAATGCTGCAGTAATCTCAGCATCAAAAAAAGGCTGTGAAATTTTCAATACAAAAGACCCTGAACTGACTGTAAATTTCAATGGCCCTTCAGAAAGGAGAACCTTGGAAATACATAAAGGTGAGAAGTCAGATTTCAACAACTCATCTCTTGGTTTGAACTGTTATCAAAAAATTTATGGAAAGTAAGGAGAGAGTCTAAAATGAAGCATCAAAATTCTAAGAGCCGACTATGGACGGCGCGAATTATGAGTGGTCTGGTCATTCTATTTATGTTGTTTGACGGTATTACTAAATTGCTAAAACTAACACTTGTTGTAGAGGGAACCGTGGAGATGGGATTTTCTGAACATCATGTCATAGTCATTGGTGTATTGGGACTACTTTCAACAATTCTGTACGCAATACCTCAAACATCTGTCCTTGGTGCGATATTGTTAACAGGATACTTAGGTGGAGCAATCGCTGCACATATTCGTTTGGATAACCCACTTTTTTCTCATACACTGTTTCCCGTTTATATTGCAATTTTGGCATGGGGAGGGATTTACCTTAGAGATGAGAGGCTGCGAAATTTACTATCCCTTCAAAGAAGTAAACAAACAATAGAGGAAAATTGACTTTGAGAATGTGAAAATAGAGTGATTTATTTATTTTTGGCCTAACTTTAGTAGAAATTATTCCACTGATCACTTTTTTTAGAAGCGCCATAATTATATCTGGTCATGTATAGGTCATTGCTGAATAAGGCTTATTTCTATTAAATTAAAGGGCGCATATACGTAGGACTGACATCTATTAGAGGAAGTGATATGTTTGTCTGAACCAAGATTTAGAATGAAAAAAATTTGGACTGATGTAGATTTTTTTGAAGTAAACCTATCATTGTATGGAAATGGTTGTAATGTAAATATGAATATTTATTTAGATAATGGACATTTAGAAGAACTGCGAAATGGTATTCATAATTTTGCGAATCGACTAGGAAACAGTGAATTTACTTGGGTAACAGGACATGAAACAGAAAATACAACTCATTTCTTATTTATGAGGTTTTTTCTAAATGATAAAAGAGGTATTGTAGGTATTGAGTTTAAAATAGACAATAAGTTAGAACCTCCGTATAATATGCGATCTAACTTCTATATGCTTACTGAAATAAATCAGTTGGACGATTTCACAAAGAAGTTAGGGAAATTTATCAGAGATGAAATCCATGAATTTGAAAGTTTGATATTACTTTAGCTTACTCCGCAAAACGGGCGCTTTAATGGAGTAACGAAAAAGCCCAATTTCTCCATTTTAATACTGAGGAATTGGGCTTTTTAATATTTCCTTAACGTTGTAAATGCGGTTTCCTGACTCTACCCTAATAATAACACAGGAGCTTAGTACCTCGTCTCCTATTCCTATTAGTAACCAATCAACTTTTTCTTAAATACGTTTTGTGACTTAGTGTTTTCGAAACCTATGTTGGCATAAAATTTAAGTGTCTCTAACCTAGTTTCATTGGTCCGTACTCTTATTTCTTTGAACCCCGATAATTTTGACCATTCTTCACATTTTTCCACTAGATTTTTACCGATTTTTCGCCCTCTAAAATTACTGTCAACAATCAATCCACCAATCTCTATATATGGTGGAGATTCAATCAAATAGCGTCCATGAGCATGAATCCACCCAATAAGTTTATCTGTAAGTTCTGCTACAAAAACAACATTATCTTTCTGACCTAGTATTTTATTTAATCTCTCAATGACTTGATCTTTTTCTACAGAGTAACCTAATTGACTTGATAGACGTGCAATTTCTAAGCTATCATTTGTTGACGCAATTCTATATATAATCTCCATGCTACACCTCATATATATTAGTTAATTATATATTCCCGTAAAACTCGAAATATCCTCTTGGGTTCACTAATAGAAGCATTAGTGATATTCAGCAAACTGGAGCTATTCTGTAACAAGAGAAGCGTTCTTTCTTTTGAAACACTGGTAGATAACATAAACAAAAGGCTGCCAATACCTATTAATCCGTATATAAAACAAATATTGTAAGCTCCATGCATGAAGGAAGAAGTTTTTTCGAACAATTTCAGTAGTTCTGAAAAAAATATAGGAGTAGGAGCACTACGGAGGATCCGTGGTGTTCTTTTTTTGTTAAAATAAAAAGTGAGGGGGAGTTGTTAATTGAGTAAAATAATGGCAGCTTTATTTACGAGTCTTGTGCTTTCTGGGTTTTTGGGTATTATGAGTCTGTTAGAGTCAGAGGGGTATTTATTTTTATTGATTGTATTTTTCTTGTCATTAGTCGGAAATATTGTATATGGTGTTCCAGTTTCTGTTCTATCTGATTTTTTATCTAAACGCCTACTTAAAGGTAGGGTTATATTGGCTGGATTTCTACATATATTCTTTGGATTTATTACATTCTATGTTATAGAGGGATATGCGTTTTTTGCGGTCATTTGTGCGGCGTTATTCTTTATCATTGATGAATGGTTAAAGAGTACACTGGATGGGAAACGTGGCAGAGAGAGATGGTTAATGTTAGGAAAGGCGTTAAGTGTTGTTCCTATTGCTGCAATTGCCCTTTGGGGAATGAGTATGTATTCCGGCGTAGACAAAACCAACAATATTTATCTAATTCCTGAAGGTTATGAGGGATCTATTGTTATTTTTTATAATCTGCCTGGGGAACCACCTTTAGCAAAAGAAGAAGATTTTTCTGTCATTCCTCTGAAAGTTGATTTTTTACCGACTTTACATGGTACAGACATTGAAGAATACGCCACTTATCGAACTTCTACAAGAGGAATGGCCTCTGGGATTATCAATGATCACTATTATTATGTAGATTCTGAAGGTATTAGAACTGAGATTGATCGATATTGTACACATATGGGTGCTTCAGGTAGTTCTGCAGTAGGTAATGAAAGAGTATTGGATTACGAGATCATTCAAATTACAAGTTCGGGTTGTGGAGAAGACTTTTATTTAAATGGAAAAATGCGATTCTCTGAACAAACAAGTGAGATACTTAATTACTGGCATTCTTATGATTAACTACTTGGGTAATACAAGTAATCTTGAAATCAAGTCTTCGGCTATCGAGCGCGATTGCTGCATAATACATTGGCTCTTTACATACTAAAGAATCGGGCAGGGGTTGTATAAGAAAAAATTTTATAAATATAATTTGTGGGGTGCAATATGAAGAAATATGAAAAGATGCTAGTCGCAATTAAGAATGAGGATTTCAATTGTTTTGGTGAAAAAGGGGATTGGCTTTATATTGCATCTAAAAAAGATACTAAAAAAAGACTTTTTCGCCTACCAAGCTATATTTATTTCTTTGTATCTTTAAATCAAGAACGTATGCCATCGGAAATTGGAGTAGTAAAAAAAATAAACGGTAATATTACCGCAAGAGAACTTGCAGAATTAGATTATAGGACTAGAAATGAAGATATATCGTTACTTAATGATGATACCGTGAAAGGATATGAATGTTTTTTAGAAAAGGTAAACTCCCAACCCGAACACACACCTATGGCTGTAACTTGGCTTGAAAAATTACTTCCCAAAAAAGAAAAGGAGTTACGTGTACATAAAAAGTTCTTTACGGGTTTAACAAAAGAAGAGAAAAAAGATTTATTTGAAGTCTAAAACCGTTGAAACCTTCTTCAACAAACTGGGAGCATAATTGAAGAAATGTATAGTAGTTATCTTGAAATCGAGTCTTCGGCAATCGGGCGCAATAGCGGAATAACTTATAAACTCAGTTCATCAATGAACTGAGTTTTATTATGCAAAAAACACCGCGATAAGCGGTGCTGTGCTAATTAGTGTGTTAAATTTTATGCTATTCTGGGTGCTAAATACCCTGTAATTTCAGGTTTTCCCTCCCAAAACGTAACCCGATATAAATTTAGAACAGGGTTATGCTTGTTTGAGGTTTTTTAAAAAAAAATACTATTTTGTCACTTACAGCTCTTTCTTATTTTCCTTTTAATATCCAAAAACCAATTAATATAATTGTGATACCGAACCCTGTGCGCCAATTGGGGATTTCTTCAAGATATATGTATCCAATTGCAACACAAACTAGGATTTCCATTCCTTTAGATACAATAAGTGAGAAGGCTAAGTTATCTACGATTTTTGTTAAATATTTCACCCCGTATCCAATCATCATACTCGCAGACAGGAAAAAAGGTACAAGTTTAATATAGTACCATAAAGTATGTAAAAAATTAGAGTCAATGTGCTTAGTGTGGTAAGCGTAAATAGTATTAATAATCAATAACCCACCTAACATTAAGAAAAGAGAAAGTAAAATCATAAATGTTGTTCTCCAATTAGATTTGTTTCTATAATTTTGCCCAAATGCAAAATCTTTATGTAAGGTGAAAATGAAGTTACTCATTTTGCATGAACTATATTCAAGAACGGGCGCATTTCTACAATATGAATTGTGCTCTTTCTTAATTAAAGGGACAATGTCTCCAGAACTAGAAAGGATACCTGGACGTTACATCCTCAATTAAGGTCATGACATTAAGGATCATGTTGGTTAAGAAACAGGATTTGTATAAAGGAATATAGAAGTTACAGTGGGGAGGGAATTAGATGTCAAAGCATGAAAACGAAGAACTGCTAACAGGTGGGAATGTCTCTAACGTTTATCGCTTTGGAGATACTGTACTACGTGAATTAAAGCAAGATAGTCCTAAAATTCATAAGTTATTAATGCATTTGGAGGACAAGGGTTATAATTATGCACCAAGGTTTTTAGGAATTGATGAAAAAGGAAGAGAGAAATTATCTTATATTGAAGGAGAAGCAGGTAATTATCCTTTAAGAGGTTATATGTGGTCTAATGAAGCTTTAAAAGATATAGCGAAGATGCTTCGTCTTTATCATGAGGCTGTGAGTGATTTTCCATTATCTGATGAATGGAAACCAATCGATAACACTCCCACCCCGTTTGAGGTACTATGCCATAATGATTTTTCCATTTACAATATTATTTTTAATAATAACAAACCAGTAGGTATTATTGATTTTGATGTAGCTGGTCCTGGTCCGAGACTTTGGGACATAGCTTATTCTCTTTACACTTGCGTCCCATTAAGTAGAATCTATCTTTCTGAAACAGGTGAGGCGGTTCATTATAATTCATTAATGCATCCTGGCCGTATAAAAAAAAGAGTTAAATTGTTTTTTGAATCATACGGTGAAGAAATGGATGAAGATTATATGGAGATGGTCTTGCTAAGATTAGAAGGGTTATGTAAAACAATTAAAAGAAAAGCTGAAGAGGGTGATATTGCTTTTCAAAAGATGATAGATGAAGGGCATATTGAGCATTATAAAAACGATATAAAATTTATTTGTGAACGTGGAAAAGAGTGGGTTTAAAATTTGGAAATGCAAAAAAAGCATGAAACTCCAAGAAGGTGATTATATTGTTGGCTTTGCGGTTGTTTATCTATTCTTCAATATGTGGAATACTTTTATTTTTAACAATAGTTGTCTTACCTGAAACAATAAATCTACCTAATAGTATTTCAAAGATGTTTTTTTTCGCAATAATGATTGTATTCTTTATTAAATCTGATGAAAAATGGTGGGTTAAATTAGGTGCGTTGTTATTAGGAGTAGTAGTATTTATGGCAATCCTCATTTTAATTTCTGCTTTAACAAATGATGGTTATCCTGCTTAAATACAACCGTTTACTTATTCGACAAACGGGGACGATTGTTCAAAATTGAAGACTTAAGCAAGGCAAGGTGAAAAGATGAGAAGAAACAAATATTTTTGTCCATGCTGTGGTTATAAAACATTAGGAACAAAACCACCTGGAACTTTCGAAATTTGTGAAATCTACTTTTGGGAAGATGACGAGATTATGAAATAATTGGAATTAAGCAAACGGGCAGGATTATGGAGGACCGAGACTATTTCTTATTCAGCAAACGGCCAGATTGGTGTAAATAATTTTTAATCTAATGTTCAGGTACTGGTAAAAAGTACATTGCTAAAATATAAAAGAATAAATATGTATGAAATAGAAAGTAGGTATATATATGATACCGTTAGTATATGACCAAATTAATCGCTGGGGCAAAGATGATGAATTCTTTTTAGCGCTATTAAAAAAGGCAAATGTTAAAAAAATAGCTGATTTGGGCTGTGGAACAGGAAGATTGACATCTCATTTTGCGAAAGCGAACTATCAAATTTCAGCTGTTGACCCGAATGAAGAAGCTATTGAATATGCGAAAAATAAAGAGTATCCAGGCGATGTAACTTGGATAGTTGGAGATAGCTCAAATTTACAAACAAATGCGTTTGATGCCGTTATAATGACAGCGAATGTTGCGCAAGTATTTCTTACAGATAAAAGTTGGCAGCACGTCATTTCAGATGTATATCGAGCATTAAAACCTGGAGGACATTTTATTTTTGATTCACGTAACCCATTAGCAAAAGAGTGGGAACAGTGGGAAAAAGATATGACACCTGATGTTGCAACGAATAAGACAAGTGGTGAGCCACTTGAAATTTGGACAGAATACGAGGGGTTTGTGGAAGATGTTTTTACCTTTTATGAAACTGTGAAAAATGCACGTACAGATGAAGTATTAATTCATGAAAAAATGCAATTAAGATTCCGAACACAAGAAGAAATCCATGCATCATTACAACAAGTAGGGTTTTCAGAAATCCAAGTTTATGGGGATTGGGAGTTTAAGCAAGCAACTGTAGAAACCAAGTCTTTTATTTTTCACAGTGTAAAATAAAAGTAAGGGGTTCTTTGGCAATTTAATTATTCCTAGAAACTGAAGAATAAAAGAAAAGCGGATATTTTATTCAACAAAATGGAGCTTTCCAGGAATAAGGAATGCTTCAGCTTTTATGGAATTAGGACTGAGTTTTATTATAAGTTCCGAAATAATTTTTAAAAAAATTCAGACTTCTGGAGTTGACATTATGAACATTAGGAACGTAATGTTCGAAGATGAACATACGATTAAAGGATGGTTAAAAAATCCACAGGACTGTGAGTACGTAACAGGTATTCGAGATTATTCATCAGACATGTTTTATAGCTGGTACGAATCACATGATCAATTTGGGTATATCTTTGAAGGAGACTCTAAAAACGTTGCATATGGGGAGATATGGGTAGATGAGGAAGAAGAAGATATAGAACTTGCACATATAATTGTTGACACTTCATTTCGAAATAAAGGAATAGGCAAACGATTTATTCAAGAACTACTAGAAAAGTGTAAGGCCTATCCTTATGATTGGGTCTATATGAGAATAGAGCCTAGAAATGCACAAGCTATTAAATGCTATAAGGGAGTTGGATTTGTTGAAGACCCTAGTTTAAGATCCGCGTTTAATAGTAGATGGATTTGGATGAAAAAAAGAATAAAAGAGATTTAGAAAAAGAATTAAAGATACGCTGTTGAACAATCGGTGCTTTTAAGTAACAAAAGGTGCTTAAATTAAAATGTTCTTCCGCAATCGGGAGCGTTTCTTTAACAAAGGATGCGTTTATTAGTGAGAGGATAATGATGTATGGGGTTATCAAAAGCGCAACTACTGGCGTTAAATCATTTTTCAAAATTTGCAAGAAACCATAGAAAAGAAGCCCAATCTACAATTAAGCACATTCTCATCATGTCTAATATTTCAAGTCATTTGTTTGAAAAAGCTGTGACTCATTTAAAGGCTAATGCAAGGATTGGTTTACACTTTCATCCAGATCGACCCATTCCCAATATGAATAGTGTAGCTGAAGCTCTCTTTGAACAGGGAGAATATAAAAGTCAGTTTGAAACATTAATCTCGAATGGGAGTGTTTCTGCTTATCCAGGTGGTGCTCGCGACTTATGGGAAAAGAAATTATTTGGAGGAGCTTATCAGCAGGAAGGCACATCCATGAGCGAACGACCGAAATATGGGGCATTAAATTTAATGTTACATCCAGATGGACCTTCTCCACGTTTTGGCTCATGCTATTTTTTATTGTCTCCTAGTGTCTCATATCGGTCTACATATACATACTTAGATTCGCATCAAGATCCAAGAGAAAAGGGTACCTATGAAGAATTTGACATGATTTTAGCTGCATTATTGGAGGAAACTTTCACAAGAGATTTTGCAATTGGAGAGAAAAATTTGACTCCAACGAATCTAATCAATCATTTATTATACAACCTTAAAAAAGACATTAAGGAAACGAGTAATATAGAAGCTAACAGGAATCTTAACCACTATATTGAAGCTCAAATTCACGGTCCAGTATCTCTTAAAGAAGATGTTGAAGTTCTAGTTGCAGGCCCTTCCTTTAAGAATACTAATATAGGAAAAATACTTGAACAAATATGCCAAAAATATTCCATAGACCTTGAATGGCATAAGGGATTTATGCTTAAGGTAGATTCAGTACCTTCTGATTTCAGGGGACCATTCATGCCATCTTTAGCAAATAGGATTGCAAAAAACGGTACTATTGATGCCCATCAAATAGGATTAGCTGTAATGAACTTGAAACGGAATCCAGATTCTTGGAGTGATCGAGGTACTTATGAAGAAGTCCTGCAAGAATTAAAATTATTGTGGCATGTGTTAGTTAGATATGGAAAACCAATTAATCAATTCAAATAAGTTGAGTTAAATAAGCTAGTTTATTGTCTCGATTTCAAGTCTTCCAGAAAAGGGAGCTTTCCTGGAACAAGGTTAAGCGCTCATTTTCTATATTTTATGGACTGATTTTGTAGTGAAAAAGGAAATTAGATGTTCACCTTGAATTTGTAACTTATGCCAGAACAGAGCAGGATTATTGAATAATAGATTACTGAAAAGGGTGTGAATTGAGTTGACAGCAAAACTTAATGTTAAAGAAAGCCTAAAAGTAAATAATAAAGCAGTTTTAACGTTAGTGTTGGGGATGTTTTCTATTTTTATTTCAATCATAATGGCTTTTGGTTTCATACCAGGGATTATCGGAATTACAGTTGGACTTCTAGCATTGCGGGAAATGAGGAAGTTTAAACAAAATGGAAAGTCACTTGCAACTATTGGGATTTTGAGCTGTGTTATTGGAACTTTTTTGCCTGTTTTGTTTATGATTTAAATCTTAAATATACAATTTTAAGAGAACAGAGATGAATTAAGTTATTCAACTAACTGGCGCTTTCCTGTAACAAGGATTTGCGCTCATTTTCATTCTAGGGTAAGACACTGAAGAATAAGTCTCATATAAAAAACAACGAAGAATGTTCTCTTCGTTGCTTTTATTAACAAACTAGATTGTTAAACCATTACACTTATATCATCTATACCATTATTGAACCGTGTTGAATAAAATAGTTTAAAACCTACTTTTCTAGTTGATACTATTCCTAAAGTTAATTGGTTTAAGAAAAATCTATAGCAATAGGCTCATTATTATTCATTGACCTTGGAGCTTACTCCAATGATAAAGTTGTATTTGAGGAGGGAGATCATGCAAATTAAAGATTTTGCTGAGAAATATGATTTGCAAGCTGATACGATTCGTTATTATGAGAAAGAGAATATCTTGAAGCCGAAAAGACGTGATAATGGATATAGAGAATATGATGAAGAATGCGAAAAACAAATTCAACTGATTATCGTTTTAAAAGAATTAGGATTTACCTTAAAAGAAATACAACATGTATTTACACTTAAAAACAAAGCTATATCAACCAGTTGCAACAATTCAACCGTTATGTTTTTGGATGAAAAAATCATCAAACTTGAAGAAAAAATCAAATTTTATCAGCAAGCCGTAAGACTAGTACAAACCCTTAAAGAACTAATAAGTGATGAGAAATATCTACAAAACAAAGAGGTTATTGAAGAATTGATAGATCAATTTTTTAAGACCATCCACGAGAGAGGGATTTCATGAAAGTCAATCATGTTGTCCGCATTGAAAACGGGATCGCCTTTGCCATTTCGTTTTATTTTTATACCCTACTAAATTTTCCCATCTGGTTGTTTTTTGTTCTTCTATTCATTCCCGACATTACAATGATCGGCTATGCAATTAACAATAAAATCGGTGCAAATGTTTATAACTTTGGACATAGCTTTGTGTTACCACTTCTTTTAGGAATAGGTTACCTCTTCTATTCAAATCAATATATACTTCTCATAATCATTATCTGGAGTGCTCATGTATTTTTAGATAGATTATTAGGTTTTGGATTAAAATATCAAGATTCTTTTAGGCATACACATTTACACAGGCTATAATATATACGAGTTCTAGAAGGTAGAGGGTATAAACGAACAGAGTATCAAGGTGTGAACTTAAACAAAACCAGTTAATAATTTGTCAATATTTTTTAATGAAAAACATTATTTATCCATGCTATATTAAAATTGTCCATGACAAATAACCTGCCGAATACACTGTTTGGAAGGTTTTTCATTTGATAGTTAGAAGTAGTAGTTATGCTATATCTTGAAGGTTGTTTTGCTTTTTAATAACGCATAGATCAATTGTAAGAGTTTATTCACACAAGCCCTTTATTGAAGACTTTAAGAAATTCAGTGAAAATCTATAATTATTTTTATTAGTTATCCATCGGGCTAGGTTAGTTAAATAAGTTAAACTTCAATAGCCATTCTTCAATAAAAGGAAGAGTGGCTATTTTTATCGAATTTAACAATTATTATGATTTTTCAAAGGAGTTTACAAATGAAGAATGAATTTAAGATTTACTACGGAGAACACCACTCTCAATTTGGTATATTGCGAGTCCCTGATAATTCTGACTCATGTCCTGTAATAGTATTAATTCACGGTGGATTTTGGCAAGCAAGATATAACTTAGAAGAGAATAATCCAATTGCTGCGGATTTGACCAAAAAAGGTTTTGTAACTTGGAATATTGAGTATCGTAGAGTGGGGGAAGATCGAGGAGGATGGACCAGCACATTTAATGATGTTATTGATGCTATAAACCATCTATCAAAAATTGCTGAGTCATATCCCATTGACCTGTCTAAAGTCATTGTTATTGGTCATTCGGCAGGTGGCCATTTAGCCCTTTGGTTAGGTTCAAGAATAAAATCAGGTGCAATCGAGGGTCCTTTTAACGAGCTTCTAGTTTCTGTTCAAAAAGTGATTAGTTTAGCTGGAGTGACAGACTTAGTAAAGATGTGGGAAATCCATGAACAAAAGAAAATGAAGAGTCACGTAGCCGCACTATTAGATGGATCCCCCGAAGAAGTTTCTGTTCGTTATAAAATGACTTCCCCAGTTGAATTATTGCCAATAAAGATAGAACAAGTATTGATACATGGTGAGTTGGATCGCCATGTTCCAGCAGATTTAAGTAAGGATTATTACAAATTTGCTGTGGAAAAGGGGGAGAACGTAAAGCTAGTTATTCTCCCCTATATAGAGCACTTTAAGATTATTGATCCAACTTCTTCTGCATGGAGCTCTGTTGTTGACTCAATATAATCTCTTTATTGAACTAAACCAGCTAATAGAAAGTATAATGATCATCCATGGACGAGGATTTTAGCGGAAGTACCAATGAAAAATATCAGTGTGCATTTACTAATTTCGATCTTCAAGAATCGGGAGCGTTTCTTTAAAAAGGAATGCTCTATTCGTATCCAATTAAAAGGAAGTAAATGCTATTATTATATTAAAGATGGTTACTCTTCTATTATAGGTGGAGAAAGCTTTAATACGATATATGCTACAATATTAAAAATGGTAAACTTTGGAGGTGTACCACTGCAATAAGACTTATAACGAAATTAAGTTCTTGATATATCCCGTCAAGGACATATTATGAAACAGTGCTTTAATAAAGGAGTTGTATAAAATGGATGAAAAAAAAGATACAGAAATAAAACGCTTTTCAAAAGCAGAAAACATTCTACCTCAGATCAATAGTAAAACTAAGCTAGGCGACTTACGTAAAATCGCGAAGGACATTAAAAAAGATCACGAACTAGCTATGGAACTTTGGTCAACCGAAGAGTTTTTGCCCAGACTATTAGCAATCTTAATTATGGACAAAAAACTTCTTTCACAAGATGTGCTAAATAAGCTTGATAAGGATATGCAGACTCACACTTTTGATGAACGAAATAACTTAATGGATTGGTTAATGGCTAATCAGCTCACCAAAGACAAGAAGAAAATTGCATTGATGGAGTTATGGGAAAATAGTCCTTCTGCTCTTCAAAGACGAGCTTTCTGGTATTTTCAAGGGCGATTGAGATGGACTGGACAAACACCGCCTGATAACACCGCAGACTTACTATCTGCAATTGAAGCTAATATTACGCAGGAAGAACCGGAAGTTCAATGGGCTATGAATTTCACCGCAGGCTGGATAGGCGTTTATGATGAAAAGTATCGAGCACGTTGTATTAAACTTGGTGAGAAAACGGGTCTTTACAAAGATGAAATGGTATCAAAAGGATGTACTCCCAATTATTTGCCGGAGTTCATTACGATTGAAGTTAACAAACGAGATAATAATTAGTTACCTCTGAAAAATTTATTAGGGTTTAATGCAAAAAATAAAGGAATTCAAAGCCTCAATATGAAAGATGTAATAGGCTTTGACCGAAAAATAAAGAAAACAACGCGTTATGGCAGCTAGTTAGTGAAATATGCAAGGAAGATGTAAAGGATTAACCCGCTGTCTCTTATTGATCTGTAGGACGCTTATCTTAAAGAAGAACAACTTTCCAGCTGCTCAGTACAACGATACTTCAATATATAGAGGATCTTCAACAATCAGGCGCATGAGTTGAAAATCAAAACGTTAACTGGCTCTGCTTACCATGTAAAATAATAAAGAAAACATCTTGGTTTATAAAAAAGTATACAAGAGGTGAATATGTTGAGTAAATATGAAATTTTAAATAATAAACTACCTACATTAAATGAATACATATACTTATGTTCAAGTGTTGGATGGAAAAACTTTATGAATTTTGATGTTGCAGAAACATCGATAAGAAATTCTCTCTTTTCAGTAATTGTTAAAGATGACCAAAACATTATAGGAATGGGAAGAATTGTTGGGGATGGTGCTATTTACTTCTATATTCAAGACATAGTTGTCCACCCCGAATATCAAGGAAAAGGCATTGGTAAAGAAATTATGAGTGCTTTAATGAAATACCTTGATGAGAATGCTCCTGAAAAGGCATTTGTAGGTTTATTCTCTTCAAATGGAAAAGGAGAGTTTTATGAAAAATATGATTTTAAAAATTACTCACCTAATATGACGGGAATGTTTAAAGTGATTTCTGGTTGATTTAATAGAAAATATAAGATCCATTAATATCAATAATAGTGGTAGATTTTTTGGGAGTCTTTCACAATGGGAGTCTTGAATTGAAGGTTATATTATAAGTTATCTTGAAATCAAGTCTTCGGCTATCGGGCGCATTTCCGGAGTAAGGAAATGTGCCTTTTTGCATGAAAAGGGGCCAGACTCTTGAAGATCATAGGAAGTTTTGTTAGCTAAACCAAAGGTTAAAGCTATAGTTATTAGTTTGGAATATTTCCGAAACTTTCCCTTTTATAAATCGTACCATTTATAGAAAGGAGAGTTGAATTTTGGGTAGATTGTTATTTTTATTTATTATTGGAGCAATAGGAATGACATTGCGTTTTGTCATTTTGGAGAAATTTGATTTGAATCAAGTCTTAACTTTGTTTTTGTTTCCAATTGGAGCTATCATAATTTGGTTCATTCATAGATTGATGTTAAAGCGTTATCTAAATTACAAACCAAAACAAACAGATAAAAATTGGAATACTTATATGGGAGAAAGATATTCAACGGGTAAAAAGTTACTTTATAAATGAACTCAAAAAAAAGGTGAATATCATCGCTTCTACAAACACTGGTGGCAACATTTATTTAATGAAGTGATTGAAGGTGATGGGAAATGGTATATGAACCTATCCTTCGAATTACAGGGCGGTGATAAAATTAAATTTATAGAGCAAAGAAAGAAGAAATTAAGATTTAACGAAACTTGGAATATTGTTAAACATGGTCAAATAATTGGTGAAGTAAAAACAGATTATTCAATGATAAACGCAGCAAAACTACAAGAAGGTCTAACCTTAGAAATGAACGATAAAGTGTACTATTTCAAATCATTTGGAATAGGTTCAAAAACTGAAGTGTTATTGGATGATATGGTAATTGCAAAAGGTGAACGTTCCGATTCATTGCGTTCTAAATATCATTTTGAAATATTTGAAGGTTATGAAGAACTTGAACTTATGCTAATGATGACATATATTTTCTTCAATTATGTCCATAAACAGTAAGATGATAAATGGTAAGCTTTATTCCAGAAAACGGGCGCGATCCTGGAACAAGATCAGCGCTCTTTTTTATATTGTATTGGCAATTGGCCAAAGAAAAATATCTTATTGTAGGAATTTTTAGATTATGAAATAATTGGTAGTACCTGACTTTCTCCTTTTGAAACATCCAGACCAATCACTGGATTCATCTATCAATCTCCTCCTATAAATGAATTAGTCGGTAACCCCTAAGCTCCTTGTAATGCCATAGGTTCGCTTGTTAAACGGGATCTATGTCCCAACCAACCTAAAACATGTTTATACAAGTAGGGGGCGAACAGTTTTGCTGACGGGATCAAGTCCCACGGGCGCTACGTTCTACCCCGACTACCGCTATCATAAGACCTAATGAAAAAAGGTCAACCAGAAAAAACTGGCTGACCTTATATCTGTTTTATGAAAACTTGGATTTCTATAATTGCGGGGATTGTGATTGGAGTCATAATTTCTTACTTCTTTCTTGAATATAACGGGTGGACCTTATATCAAATAGATGACAGCGGTAAAGTGACCAATACAACAAATGAATTAGATTTTAATCTAATAACAAATAGTTTCTTGATAATGGTTGCGGTGTCAGTATTGATTTATGTCATTTGGACACTGATTGAAAAAAAAGGAAAAGAGTTATAAAATTTTGTTCAATTAAAGGGTGCATATACGGAATAGGAATTACTGTAGATTTAAAAGAAATATGAACCGCTTTGAAGAAAGTTATACCGTTTATAATTGTTTTTATGAAAAAGGGTTGACCACTGCTTATTGGCAGTATAAGCATAATCTCTTTTGTAAACCTTGTAACACCTCTTCCGGCACTTCCCTGAACTTGATATCCTCACCTAGGAAAAGTAGCCAATTTGTCATTTCAGTCAATTCTTCGAAATTATTGACATTTATAAAAGTCTTTAGAATGGCTGTGGTTTGGTAAGGATTGGTATAGGAGATTGAAACTTTTATAGGATGGTATTTTTTGAATTGTGCAATTGCTTTTGGGCCAAGCTCAAGGACAAGGTTGATGGCTTGTTCCTGCTTGCTTAGTTTTTCTAAAATCTTTTTCTTGCTGACTCTTTTTTTTGCTGGGTAAGATTTAACATCGGTGAGACAGTCGACAGGAATGATCGTTTTTTTCTCTTCTTTTAAGTCAAAACCTTCAATAAACCAAGCGATTTTTTCACGATAAAGGTGCAGAAGATAAATTGGATATGACCTTGTTCCCTTCTCTTCTTCGATGGTAAGGAATAAATAGCTGTCTATTAGAAGGGTTTGGATGAGTGTTTCTAACATAGGATCAGGGAGGTCAGACAGATCAAGCAGGTCGGGGTTATGGGGATTGGTTCCTTCAAAAAGCAAGATTTGATTTAAAAGAACTAGTTCATCCTGCTGGTTCTGGGAGATGAGGCCCAGTAATTTTTCAGCTAAAGACTGACGGCTCTTTAAGTAGGGAAGTTGCTGGTTTCTTGTGGCCATAAAAGCAATAAACAATGCTTTGACCTCATTGTTTGTAAAACGAACATCGGGCAGGACGGAATTGTGCATGACAAAATAACCCCCATCCCTTCCAACCTCAGCGACAAGCGGCATCCCCATTGCCTCGATTTCTCTGATATCTCTAATAGCTGTCGAACGGGAGATATCAAACTCCCTCATGATTTCAGATATGGTAAAACGGGCGCGGTTGTTAATATACCGCATGATAATATTGATCCTTTCAACTTTTTTCATGAGCGCTCCTAAACAGTATCATTTTTTGACATGATTTAAGATTATGATATACCTATCAAGTGAAAAATACAAATTAAAAAAATGTAGAAAAGAGGTAAGAGGAATGGCAAATTATACACTGGAAGAAAAGGAAGGCTTTACTGTGATCGGTCTTGGAACAGAGCTTAAGAGCGAATACACAGACTATGCAGGCATAAACAAGGAAAAGTCAGACTTTTGGCAAGCCATCAGCAAGGATGGAAGGCTGGATACTTTAAAATCCATGGCTGCCAATGACTTCGTTTTTGCTGTGAACGAAGCGGTGAATAACAAGATGATGCATTATGCAGGCGTCATGACAGAGGCATCGGCACCAGAAGAAGCCAGGGTGATTCAATTTCCTAAAGGGGAATACGTAGTGGTTAGTGGAGAAGGGAAGACAGCTGATGATTTGAATAACAAGCTTGCTGCGGTTGCATTCGGTCAATTCCTGCCAGAAGCAAAGAATGTTGCCTATGTGGGCGGACCAAATGCAAGTGTTGAGATGGAGCATCGTAACGGCATGATTTATGGTGAAATGTGGATTCCTGTTGTCAGGAAATAATAAAAAGGAGCGATGGTAATGTCCTGTATCGTGGATTTTAAAAATGTGTCTGCGGTTGGTTTAGAGTCTTCGCCTGCTGCAGAAGCGCTTGCTGGTTTACGTGCAAATGAAGCCCGTTACTTTATGAACAAATACAAGCACGAATTTACGGTTGAACCAGCTAGCGAAAGCCAGGAGACCCTTGATTATGTGAACGAGATTTTAAAAGAACGTGATATTGAGTTTGCGGCTAAACCTTTGGAAACGTCGAGGTTTCAAGTTGAAAACATTAAGTTTGATTACGTCTTTTATGAGGATGGTCTTGCGGTCAACGTCATGTATACGATAGATGACCCTAAGAAGCGTGCAGTTGGTTTTAAACTTTCTGAAGGGATGGAGGTACCAAAGGAATTAGAAGGAAAGTTTAAGTTTGCTAGGCAAAAGTCGAAACTCGCTGGAGTCATTCGGGGCTCGTTCTTTGTAATTAAAGGAGAATATTAAAGTAGGTAAAAGCGGTAGAGGAATCTATCCATTTTCAAATTAGAGTTTACAAACATTCATGAGAGGCTACCATCTTATTAAACATTGAATAGATTTAAAGCCACGAGCATACTGATCATTGATCGGAAATGTGGGCCTATTATTTCCGTTTTGGTGGTCTTATGCCATTATGAGGAGGAAAAAAATGAGTAAGATAATCGTCGAGAAAACAGCCGCGAAGGTAAAAAGCCAGTTCCGAGGAAAAATGATTGCTTACTGGACTGTCACATTATTACTTGCAGCAGCTCTTATGTTGAGTGGTATAGGGCAACTGATGCAATATGGGGGGAACGTCGAGTTAGTGACGAATCTTGGTTACCCATTATACATCTTGACCATTCTTGGGGTTTGGAAAGTGCTTGGAGTCATTGTTCTCGTCGTGCCAGGTTTTACTCGTCTTAAAGAATGGGTTCACGCTGGTATCTTCTTTTTAATGACTGGTGCGGCTTTATCTCATGCGTTTGTTAACGATTATGGTGATTACGGGTTTTATATTATCCTTCCGCTTTTATATGCTGCACTAAATATCGCCTCGTGGGCGCTCCGTCCGAAAAGCCGCATGCTTTAATGAGGTGTAAAAATAAAAACTGGTCCTTCATACCATCAATAGATTTATACAACTAAAAATAATATTTTGGAGGGGGTCCATGAGCGAGAACAACCACCTTAGGTTTCTTGCTGGAAGGTACTTATTCCATTAAAGGGTGCATCTCCTCAAAGAAGGTTACCGAAAATGCTTGGTACGTTAGTGAATAATAAAAAAATGAAACCTTATTCCGCAATCGGGCGCAAGAATTGAACATAAATGGACTGTTGCAGCAGTCCATTTTTCTTCGGTATTAATCAGTTTTAATGGCAGGTTTTTTCAAGAAGCTTCAGAGTTGATAATAAGAAAGGATGTTATTCATGGAAATACGCAATGTAAAAAGTTCTGATTTCTACAATATCTCTCCTTTGATAAACGAATGGTGGGGTGGTAGGCAAATGTCCGATATGTTGCCTAAGTTATTCTTTAACCATTTTAATAATACAAGTTTTATTGCTGAAAAAGACCGTCAAATTATTGGTTTCCTAATTGGTTTTTTAACTCAATCTGATAAAGATGGTGCATACATACATTTTGTTGGAGTTAGTCCTGAACACCGTAAAACCCAAATTGGAAGGCACCTTTATAATGAATTCTTCAATGTGGTAAAAAAGAATAATAGAAATGTTGTTCGTGCTGTAACTACACCAGTAAATAAAGTTTCAATTGCTTATCACACCAAGATGGGATTTGAAATTGAAAAAGGTGACAAAGAAGTCGATGGAGTGTCTGTATTTTCTAATTATGATGGTCCAGATCAAGATAGGGTATTGTTTGTAAAAAGGTTAATTTAAATCCTATAATTGTTGTACTAAAGGGAGCGTATCTGGAATATCCGTGCAGCAGGGATGTTCCAGGAAGAACTTCCATTTAATGGCGCATTTCCGAAATAAGGATCTGCGCCTATTTTGCATGAAAAGAGCCAAGCTGTGGATGAAGGTATTACCAAGAAATTAGAGAATATTGTATTAATAGGTGGTGTTTGACTTTAATAATCGACAAGAAACTCCAGAAGAAATAAGAGAGAGATTAAGACAAGAAGAACTTAAAAAGAATCCGAACGGTGCATTAGGAGATGGATTTAATCGAGCTGAAAATGGAAATTTAGCAGAT
Organism: Bacillota bacterium; assembly: GCA_051750385.1. Taxonomy (GTDB): domain Bacteria; phylum Bacillota; class Bacilli; order Bacillales; family Bacillaceae_I; genus Sutcliffiella_A. Next base: position 189,235 of record JBNJJQ010000001.1, read on the forward strand.
TTAGTTGGTGGTTTAGGTTGGAAAGGAACAGAATTATTAATTATTGTTTTAATAGTTGGATATGTTTTATACAAACTGTTTTTCTAAAGACTTTAAGCAAACATGTTCAGCTAACGGGAGCTATCACGTAATAAGTTATAGTGTCTTTTATTATGTCTCCCAAGGGTTTTGAACTTTTCTCTGAAAATTGTTTTCTTAGATAGTTGAATAACTTAAGTATGATTATTCCTTTTTCTGAGCATAATAGAATCAAGATTAATTGGTTCATAACCTTGGAGAGTGAAGTGACATGTTATTATCTGAAGCATGGGAAAAGTATCAACTTGATAAGAAAATTGAGGGGTATTCCGCTTTAACATTGAAAACATATTGCTTTCAATACAATCTGTTATTAAGATTTTTGGGCAATATGGATATGAGTGAATTTACAACAGAGAAACTCAAAAGTTACTTAATTGATGCTGGAGAACATTTAAATCCCTCTAGTCTGGGACATCGAGTTCGTTGTATTCGGTCACTGTTCAAATGGACATATGATGAAGGGTTCATTTCCAAGAATCCAATTGCTAAATTAAAGGAACCTAAGCTGGGTAAAAGAATCCCAAAATTCCTTTCAGAGATTGAAATAGAGCATCTCAGGGAAGCATGCCATACTTCTATGGAAAACGCATTATTTGAATTCTTTTATTCTACCGGTTGTCGTATTGGAGAAGTTGTATAACTTAATCGGGATGATACTAACTTCTCTACGAATTCCGTAATTGTACATGGAAAAGGCGATAAGGAAAGGGAAGTGTACTTCAATACACGCTGCACCTTGTGGTTGAAAAGATATTTAGACGAACGGGACGATGACGATTCATGCCTATTTATCACAGAAAGAAGACCTAAAAGACGTATGAGTATTGACCTTATTAGATATATCATAAAACGTATTTCAAGTCGTGCAGGAATTAAGAAGAGTATACACCCTCATCAATTACGACATAGTTATGCGACTCACATGATCAACAACGGAGCACCTCTTGAAGTAATCCAAAGCTTACTTGGTCATGAGAAAAGTGAAACAACGAAAATATACGCTCAGCTTAGTGGGAACTAAGACATGATTTATATAGTAAATACTTTTAGATAAACACGTTCTTGATAGAGCGTGTTTATTGTATTAAATGGAATAAAGGATTGTATTATATGGCTAGTTTTGAAATAATTGGTATTAAGCGATAGGGCAGCATTATTGAATAAGAAGATTAATTGGGTAGTAGGATAAAGAATATTAAGTTTAAGGGGAGGGATGATATTTCAGAACAAATCAAAGATCGACAGATACAAATTAACATTTGGGAAGACAAGGACCTTGATTTACTTATTAAAATAAATACAACAGAAATGATGGAACATCTGGGAGGGTCTGAAAGTAATGAACAGATTCTAAAGCGTCACAAAAGGTATCTTGAACTTGGTGAAAAGGGGAAAATGTTTAGCATTACCCTAAGTCCTGATTTTAAAGCGGTTGGTTCAGTTGGTTATTGGCAATCAACTTGGAATAATAAAAGTGTCTATGAAATTGGATGGAGCATACTACCGCAATTTCAGGGGAAAGGGATAGCAACTATTGCAGTAAAACTAGCAATTAAAGAAGCAATAATGGAAAGAAAATATAAATACATCCACGCTTTCCCTTCAGTTGAAAATCTTGCTTCAAATGCCATTTGTAGAAAACTCAATTTTTCATATATTTCAGAATGTGAATTTGAGTACCCACCTGGTAACTTAATGCATTGCAACGATTGGCGTTTGGACATAAGTAAATAATAAACTGAGATCTTTAATTATCGGGCGCAATTCTGGAGCAAGAATTGTGCTTTTTCTTTTTGTTAAGGGCCAGATTGTGACAATAAGCTTCTTGATAAGATTGGATATTTATGATGAAATTGGTATGGAGTTTTGTGGGAGTATAGATTATAAAAAGGAACATTCGTAGTGATCGTAGAAATTAATAAGAACACCAGGGGAATTAATGATTAATATAGTCGGCCAATTAATTGAGTAAGAGAGGAAATATCCCGTTAGTTCCAAATTAAAAATGTGTATACGATAATCTAATATCTAATTTTGAGAATGGGGATGAAAAGATATGAAGGTCGAGGTAAAAGAACATAATGAAAAATGGCATCAAATGTTTGAAGAAGAATCTCAAAGAATTAGAGATATTTTTGGTGACGAATTAATTGATATTCATCATATTGGCAGCACTTCTGTCAGTGGTTTAAAAGCTAAACCAATCATTGATATTATGCCAGTGGTAAAAGATATTGAAAAAGTCGATTTGTTTAATGAGCAAATGGTTGGGATTGGTTACGAAGCTCTCGGAGAGTTCTATACTAGGGGAAGACGGTATTTTAGAAAAGGTGGAGATAATAGAACACATCAGGTACAGATATTTCAAGTAGATGACAAGGAGAATATTGATCGCCATTTAGCTGTAAGAGATTATCTTCGTACACATTCTGAAGACGTTCGCCAATATGGAGATTTAAAAGAGGAGCTTGCTAAACAGTTCCCGAACGACATTGATTCTTATAGGGATGGTAAGGATGCATTTGTTACAGAACTAGAGAGAAAGGCACTCCGTTGGTATAGTAATCATTAAAACGATTATTTCATTAAAGATGTAGGACAATTTATTTCATTTTCAACTATCGAGTGAACTCTGCTGAGTTCTTTATCAGCGTTAAGCTGTATTCCGTAAACTGGCGCTTTCCTGGAACAAGGATCAGCGCTTATTTTCATTTTAGGGCCATATTCTTGAATAAGGGTAATGGAATTTTTAAATATCCTTATTTTTTTAAAAAGGTAGCAATTTACCTATATAAAAATGGTTTATATCCCATAAATACCCTATAATTGGGGCAATACGAAAAAAAAATAGATGGGAAGAAATCTAAAATGAATACTATTAATGACATGATTATGAAGATTTCGTCTGCATTTTCACAGTTAGAAGAAGTGGAAGGTGTTGTACTCTCTGGCTCTCTTTCAACAAATACCCAAGATGAACATTCTGATATAGATTTGTATATTTATAGTGTTCAAGAAATCCCTACCAGCACTCGAAAAAAATTGTTAGAACCGTTTTCGGATTATATGGAGATTAATAACCAGTATTGGGAAACAGAAGATGATGGAACGCTAAATGAACCCAATATTGATATAGAAATTATATATAGAAATTATGCTTGGATTGAAAACGAACTTTTGAAAACGGTAGTGAATTTCCAGGCTCAGGTCGGTTACACTACATGCTTTTGGAGTAATTATTTAAATTCCAGAATACTATATGATCAAAATGGTCAATTAAAGAAACTACAGGATAAAATTAACGTAACCTTTCCAAAAGAATTAAAAGAAAATATCCTTAACAAAAATTATCCTTTATTACGAGACAGTGTTACATCCTACTATTGTCAAATCGAGAAAGCTCTAAAAAGAAAAGACTACATAAGTGTCAATCATAGGGTTGCTGCGTTACTTGCAAGTTACTTCGATATCTTATTTGCGATTAACGAGTTGCCACACCCTGGAGAAAAGAAGTTAATTAAGATCGCACAAGAGACATGCAAATATCTCCCAGACAAGATGGAAGAAAACATAATCAGGATTCTTAGCAACAATACCATAACACTATTAAGTGACATAAATGATCTGGTTGACAATTTAGATGATTTGTTAAAAAGGATTAATTTATAACCTTATCCAGCTGAAGTTCCAGCCCTTAAATAAACAGTACAAAGAAAACAACCTGACTGTTAGAACCGAGAATCGATTGAGTTTAAAGCCAGGATTCATTGTGCTGCAGCAAGAATTGTGCTCTTTTCGTAATGTTAAGTTCCAAGTTGTGGGGTAAGTGAAGGGAATATTTTATTTTAAAGAAGGAAACAACCATTTTAAATAGAACGAAAGTACTTTAATTAAGAGGAGAATGATCCCGTTGGAGAGAAGAAAATTACTGGTATCTCCAGTATCAGAATATGAAGAAGAAATTGGCAGATGGCTATGGTGTTTAGAAGATGTTCGCCGTACACTTATAACAGAATTAACCGGAATAAGTCAAAGAATACTCGACACAAAAATTGATGAAAGACAAACGATTGGTTCGCTGTTATATCACATTGCATTAGTCGAGGCAGATTGGTTATATGTAGAAGTACTTGGTGTTGAATGGGATCTCGAAATAAGCTTGTTGTTTCCTTCTGCAGTCAGTTCTGATGGCTCTTTAACCCACATTGAAGGGCAAAGTTTAGAAGAACATTTTTACCGCCTTAATAAGGTGCGTAAAGTATTTCTTTCCCACTTTCGTTCAATGGACCTAACGGATTGGCGTAAACCGAGGGTACTTGAACATTACGATGTCTCACCTGAGTGGGTTGTTTACCATCTGATTGAACATGAATCGCATCATAGGGGTCAGATTTTCCATTTGCTTAGGAAATTACGGAATGTTTAAGATGTTAAAGATCACACCCAAAATGTCGTTATTCAAGAATCGGGCAGCTAGAAATCTAGAGTTATTCCTTTCTTTATAGAGGGAGGATTGTGGAGTAAGGATATACCTACAAATTGAATTTTCAAAGGGGGGAGTGCAATAGATAAACGAAGGGAAACTACACCGAAATATTTAATACTGATGTCTGTAACTTTTGGTTTACTAATTATTATTCAAAGTGTTCTAGTTATTTACACCCCTCATACATTTGTGAGAGTTGTAAACTTAATTGTTATCATCTTTCTATCGGCAATAGTAGGTGCTTTTATTAGAGAAGTATTTGTATTAAAGAAGACATAATGTTATAGGGGATGGCTAGATGCACGGTGAAAAACTATGGTTTCAATTATTGCCTTTCATAACTTTTTTGCTCTTAGTAGCATTGTGGTTTTCATATTATTACAATCGAATAAATGGTTTTGTTTATATTGGCTTATTACTTGTTGCTTTATTAATAGCTTCAATCTTTTTAATTGTGTTCCGAAATCATAAAGATTATATAGGTAAAATAAAAGTAGTGATTATTATCCTTATGTTTTTAATAATGTTTGATTTTAAACTATTACATTATGAAGCTAATTCATTTACCGTAAGTTTTTTTGCCGAACCAATAGAAGTGATTAAAGGTTCGGGTATTCACTTAATGGTAGTTGAAACTTTTGATGTGGTACGAGTTGAAGATAAAGAGTTAGTCAAAAAGAGTCTTGAGAAAGAAAATAAGCAAATTATCTCAATTTATGAGGTGAACAATAAAAGCAGATATTTGAGTAAGAATATAGAGTTGTTACAAATGATTGGTGTCGAAAAAGACCATTTTGATGTTATGAATAGAAATGTGAAGGAATATCTTTCCGATGATATGGGAGTTATTAATGACTTTGTTAGTAAGAGTGAAATAACTGGAGATAGTGCTGGATTAGGATTGGCTTTATCTGGGCTTTTGGAGCAAAAAAATTAGGCAACAAATTACCAATAGGTGTAACAGGTGCATTAAGTCCAACAGGTGATGTCACCCCTATAGGAATGATTAAAGAGAAAATGATAATAGCGGATCAAAAGAATTTGCCGTATATGATTATTCCTGAACAAAATGCAAGTGAAGCTAACAATGTGAGAAGAAATCACCAATTAAGTGTTGAAATCTTCCCCGTTAGTCACATTGACCAAGCTATACAGGTAATTAATACTCTAAACAATAAAGAATAAAATAACTTTTAAATACTGGTTTGCGGTTGAATGCACTTAAACGATACGGGGCGTTAGTTCACACAAGCTAAAAGTAGCAAAAATAAAAACTTTATTGAACCTCCGCGATCGGGAGCAATTCTTAAACAGGGAATTGTGCCTTTTCTATTGTATTGAATTAGGAATTTCATATTTGACAAAAATTGCGATTAATTAATGTTTCTTATAAAAAAAGAAAGAGTACATCACTCTTCCTTTCTATCACTTCTATTCAAATCCAATTTTAATGAAATGTCTCTAAGTATATTGTTTCTCTCTCTTTGAGTTTTGATAAAGCTTATTAAAAACCAAGAAATAAGGACTATTGGAATCAAATAAGACAGTAAACCTAGAAGTGGCAAAATATCAAAAAAGTCCATAGAATTCTATCTCCATTCTTTTAGATTGGATAATTATAACATATTAGTAGATTATTGAACAATTCGAAACAAATATGTAGTAACTTATTCAGAATACGAACAGGCGCGATTCTGCAGCAAGAATAGCGCTCATTATTTATGTTAATGGTCATTTATTTTGTGGGGAGGGAGAAAAGATATGAATGGAGAATAAAGAAAAAGTAGAATGCTTATGTTGTTTTACTACCTTGGTCAAATAACGTAAAACAATTTTAGCAAATGATTAAATATAAACAGTTTGAGGGTGAGTAAGATGGAAAATATTCATGATAAGAACACATGGCCAATTTGGGCTACCGAGACAATAGACATTGTTGAACCGAATCCAAGATGGATCAAAAAGGGTGAGCATGAAAAAGCGTTACTTCTAGATATTCTGTCTTCCTCAGGTATAACTGAAATTCAACATTATGGTAGTACATCTATTCCGAATTTACCATCGAAACCAATCATCGATTTAATGGCTAAAATTGATTCATTCGAAACGGTAGAAGACATAGCTTCATTGTTGATTGATTACAATTGGCATTACGTGCATCCTGATTTAGATCAACGCCCGTGGCAAAGGTTCTTTGTGAAAGTAACTAACGACAAACGAGAAGTACATCTACACCTATTGCTTGAGGGGGATGAACGGTGGGACAAGCAGCTACTGTTTCGAGACCGATTACAATCTAATCGGCATCTTGTTAATGAGTATGCTATGCTTAAAAAAAATTTAGTGAAAAAATATAGTAATGATCGTGAGTTGTATACTAATGCTAAAACAGAATTTATTAATTCAGTTCTTAAATTGTATTTATGAACCAAATTAATGGAGGCGATTATTTAAGGTACGTTCCTGAATTTTTCAGTGATACATAAATGTTTTGTTCTCTATCATTTACTCAGCAAAACGGGCGCTATCCTTGAACAAGGATAAGCGCTCATTTTCTTTTTTAGGGCCAGCTTCTGGAATAACTTATTGTGGAAATAATGGAAATTTGAGATGATTGTTGTTAAGTTAAAGGGTAGGATCATTGAAGATGGATGTATCCTAGATGTAAAGATAATTATAGCTAAACTTATTGTTCAAGGGGAGAGAGCAAATTGAGCAACCTTTTATTAAAGTCGCACTGTATATTCCCAACTCAAGACCCAGTAAAGACGGCTAATTTTTATGAACAGAAGATGGGATTTAAAGTTGTACATTATATGGATACAAATGAACCCCATATATGTTTATATCGCGATACAATAGAAATTATCTTAACTAAAACGAATGGCCAAAAAGTAATCCCTAATAGAGATTTATATGGCTACGGGTACGATGCTTACTTTATCACCAAAAATCAAGAAGAACTTCAGGAAGAATTCATTAACTCAAAAGTTAAAATCGTTCGTTCGTTAAATAGTACTGATTATAATAATAAAGAGTTCTTAGTTGAAGATATTGATGGAAGATGGATAGCATTTGGTATTAAATTAGGGAATTAGAGTAAAATTTGCGAATAAAAACTATTCAGATTCACTCAAGAAAAGGTTAATTGAACAAGGAGGAAATTTTGTGCCAGAACCACTTAAATCAATGTATAATGAAGATTTTCTTTGCCAATTTGGAAGTAAAGTGAAAAGTGTCCATAAAGATTTTGATAGCAGTGGTTTCGTTGCAGCTGTATTAGGTAGCGGATGGGACAGTTTGGAACTGAAAGCGAGAATGCGTCGGATCACGATTTCATTAGGAAAGTATTTGCCTTGGAGTTATGATGATGCTCTTGAAATCCTTTTTAAAATTGATGGCGAATGCGTTGGATTTCCTTATATGTTTTTTCCTGACTTTGTGGAGGTTTACGGCCAAGTGGAGGAGGATTGGGACCTTTCCATGAAAGCCTTGGAGCGGTTCACGATTAGGTCTTCTTCAGAATTCGCTGTTAGGCCGTTTCTTATCCGCCATCCGAAGCGTATGATGGAGCAAATGTATGTTTGGTCAAAGGATTCAAATGAACATGTAAGAAGACTGGCCAGTGAGGGATGCCGCCCGCAACTTCCGTGGGGACAAGCCCTGCCGCTTTTTAAAAAGAACCCGGATCCTATCCTTCCAATCCTGGATCAATTAAAGGCGGATCCTTATCTTTATGTCCGGAAAAGCGTCGCCAATAATTTAAACGATATTTCAAAAACTCATCCAGACTTGGTGATTCAGATAGCCAAAGCTTGGTATGGGGAAAACGAGCATACAAATTGGATGATCAAGCATGCCTGTCGCACTTTACTGAAAAAAGGAAATAAACAAGTATTAGCGATATTTGGCTATGAAGATGATCAAACCATTCAATTGACCAGTTTTACTTTGAAAAGTGATACTATTTCCATTGGGATGGAACTAAATTTTTCTTTTGAGCTCCAAGCAGATAAAGACACGAAAGCAAGGATAGAATTTGCCATCGATTACGTCAAGGCGAAGGGGAATAGAAGCCGAAAAATATTTAAAATATCAGAAACCCAGCTTAAAAAAGGGGAAACCAGGGTTTACGCCAAAAATCATTCCTTAAAAGATTTGACCACCAGAAAACATTATAAAGGGATACATACATTATCCATTATTTTAAATGGAAAAGAGAAATCTTCTTTGGATTTTAGAGTTGAATAGGGAGTTATTTTATTTTGAGTTTATAGAAGTGATTTGAAATAATTGGTATTAGGTAATCGCTTTTTATACTTAAGAATTGGGGAGTTTAGTTGAATTGCAATTACAAAATATTAATAATTGAAGGGAATAACCTTTTCAATAAATAATAAATATTAACATATATAGAAAAGGAAATATAGATTCAGAGAAAATGGGGGATGAGGTATGAAAGAAAAGACAGAAAAAAGATATAATGTTCCAGTTGGTTCTAAAAGTGCAATTACTTTTGGTTCTGCTTTAGCCATTACAATATCTTGGAGTATTCATAAATCAGTTCTCTGGGCAATAATTCACGGGTTCTTTAGTTGGTTCTACGTAATATATTACGTTTTGACTAGGTAAGAGTTTTAGTCAAAATAATTGTAGGGGGGTATAGATCCAGGAGGATTTAGCCCTTTTTTGTAAGGTGAAAATTGAGTACCATTGATGAAATTAGGTGAACCTAATGCAACAAACCGGCGCTATCCAGAGCAGGATTAGCGCTTAATTTCATTTTAGGGACAGATTGCGAAGGAAGAAGTGGACTTTACACAAGGGAAATTAGTTAAGGATAAATAGTGGTAAAAAAAGGCGCATTTGAGTGGAACTAATATTTGGAATTTAATGCACAGGTTTGAAACCAATGCCCATTTCAAACGTAAGTAATGTAAAAGACTTAGGGGTGGGAGGCATAAATATGAGGCAGCTTTATATAAAGCAGAAGGTATTCAGTCTTAGCGGGAAATTTACGGTAAAAGATCAGCAGGAGAAGGATATATATTACGTGGAGGGAAGTTTTATGCAAATTCCAAAGACTTTCTCCATTATGAATACAGCAAGAGATGAAGTAGCACTCATTACAAAAAAGGTGTTCAGCTTATTACCAAAGTTTTTAGTTGAAGTGAATGGCCGAGAGGTATTAACAATAAAGAAGGAATTTTCATTCGTAAAAGCACGATATTCAATTGATGCGGCAGGCATCGAAGTACATGGGAATTGGTGGGATATGGATTTTCAAGTTTTACAGCATGGAAAAATCGTAGGTGAAGTGGGCAAGGAATGGTTCACTTGGGGCGATAGCTACAAGGTTCAAATAATAGATGAAGAGATGGAAACCATTATTATTGCACTCGTTGTTGCAATCGATTGTGTCAAGGCTGATCAAGCAGCTGCTTCCTCTTAATTAAAATTTCTAGTGCCATTACACAACCTTGCAATAATCCTAACGGGAAATAAGAAAAATATTTTAACCTAACGATAGGAATGATGAAAATAATGGATCATAAAGCTAGAGAATGGGCGGATTTTGCAGAAAGGATCGTTAAAGTTGCAGGTAACCGTATTGTTGAGCTTCGTGAAAAAGGAAGCGTAGATAAAATGTTCAAAAATGCTGGAGAGCTTGTGACTTCTGCGGATTTTGAGTCTGACAAAATAATCCGAGAAGCTATTACTCATTGTTATCCTGAACATCGTATACTCTCGGAAGAAAGCGACGAGAGTCAAGGCCAGGAGGATGTAACATTTGATGGTCCTCTCTGGATTATTGATCCTTTGGACGGCACGGTGAACTATGCTAACTACCTTCCTCATTTCGGTATCTCTCTTGCAATTGCAGTTGATGGCATTGTTTGGGCAGGAGCAGTCCACGCACCGGATTTAAACTGTACATATGTAGGAATACGAAATCAGGGTGCTTATTGTAACGGTGAATTGTTAAAAGTACGCAATCCTAGGTCATTAGCAGATGCTATTATTGGAACAGGATTTCCGCATGACAAAGCACAATTGAAGGAGGCTCTTTCAAGAATAAATATCCTTACTAAGCACTGTCGGGATATCCGACGTTTTGCAGCTCCAACAATAGATATCTGCTACGTGGCATCTGGAAAGCTTCATGGTCATACTGAGAGTCTAGCTCCATGGGATGTTGCTGCTTCTGGACTTATTGAAAGTGAGGCAGGAGCTATGGCAGGACATGTAAATGGTGTACCCCAAGGAATACCGAGAGAATTGTTTGGTGAAAATGTATTGTTTGCATCACCAAGTATCTTTACTGAACTACTGAATTTATTGAGATTGAATAACGAATAATCCAACAAGCGTTGAAGGCCATTTAGATGACGAACAAAGAAATTCATCTGATTTTGTTATTGAATACGGGGTTGCTATGTATAGGGAGTTCCTACTTAAAACGATATTCAAGCCGAAGATCGTTTTAACATTAAAAATCTTAATAATATGCCTTAATGTAGCACTCCTACAAGTGCACCTTTTTATACTATAAAAAGGAGTGCGATGACAAAATGGATATTATCTCAATTTATTTAATTATCGGAATATTGATTAGTACATCAATTTTTGCGGTGGCAGATTTTCGACCTTGGTACTTTTTTGCTGCATTGTGCATTGCTTGGTTACCTCTAATATTCATTGGAATGATTATAACTTTATTTATGGATTTAGAAGAAATCTCCAATAAGCTAAACAGATAAAAACACAACACCAAGAAATAAATCCAAATACCGTGACAATAGTCGTTTCGGACCACCCATATTTTAAGCCAAAATGATAGTGAATCGGTGTCATTCTGAAAATACGCTTATGAGTAAGTTTAAATGACGAAACTTGTAAGATAACCGAAAGTTGTTCAGCAAAATATATAAAGAATAAAATTGGAATCAAGATTTCAACTTTCTCAATAACAGCCAGAAATGAAAGCGAACCCCCTAGAGCCAATGATCCCGTATCCCCCATAAAAGCTTTGGCAGGATAAATATTATAAATGAGAAAGCCGAGTAAACATCCAATCATTATTAAACAAAAAATTTGCACCTCATAACTGTCTGAAACCATAAAAAAGAAAAAGTATGTAGGGATTGCAACAACTCCTAAAAGACCGTCTAACCCATCCGTGAAATTTATGGCATTTGCAGACCCTACGACAAATAAGGTGATGACAATGACATATAACGCCACAGGAAGATCCAAGGAAATATTTTTATAAATATTAATGCCGGTGTCTACTCCGAGCTCGTTGATCACGTAAAAAAGCAAAGCACTAGTAAAAATAAATTGAAAAATAAGTTTGGTCTTACCCGATACCCCTCCTGGATCTTGACGAGAAGCTTTCCAAAAGTCGTCCAAAAACCCAACAAAACTAAAAAGAATGTAGGTAATACACAAGAAATACATTAATGGAGTAGGTGAAAAAAGAAGTGATACTATAATTCCTATAAAAAGAATTATTCCAAACATTAGCGGAGTGCCTTTTTTTAGCTGATGATCTGAAGGAAGTTCTTTTCTTATCGGTTGAATGAGATGAAGTTTTCTCAAAACAGCAATTAATAGTGGAGATAAGATTGTAACAACTACAAATGCAATTATTGCTGGGATTAATTGATCAATCACTTTTCATTTACCCCATTTCTCTTTACTATCTATAATAAATTCTATAAAACTCATGTATTACCTCTATTCCATACAATTCAATATAATAAAATGTAAAAAGATTACTAGTTAAAGGTTAATACAAGGGGGGGTCTAAATGCTAAACGTAGACATAAGAAGGCCAAGAAATGAAGATGTAATTGCATTAAATCAATTTTTCAGAACGGTGATAACCGATACATTTATCAAAGAAGGTATCGGGAACAAGCTAGAGGATATTGAAGACGAAATCGAAGCGAAGAAAAACTACTTGGAAAGCGACCTGGAAAGTATTGGTGAAAACCGATTTTTTCTGATTGCTTTAGATGGAGATAAAATAGTCGGTACTATCGAATATGGTGCAGCAAGTGACCTTATCAGAAAATGTACAGATAATGCTTTTAAAGATCTAATCGAGGTGGGAACAGTATTTGTGTACCCTGACTACCAAAGGATGGGGATAGGTAATTTCCTATTAAATGAAATGTATAGGACATTATCTGATAAGGGAATTGAAGAATTTTGTTTAGATAGTGGATATATCCGTGCTCAAAAAATATGGAAAAAGAAGTATGGAGATCCCGATTACTTGTTAGAGGATTATTGGGGCGAAGGATTTCATCATATGATTTGGCGAATCAAAATTGAGGATTTATCTAAATAGAATAGCTTTGTTCAGATTTTTTTTGTAGCATTAATGCAGTAAGAATCAAATAGGAAACTAAAAACTCAGTTCACATGACCTGAGTTTTTTCTATGCAAAAAAAACGGAATACAGCTAGTTTTCAAGTTCAGTAGTATCCCGGATGATCAATTGGTAAAATATATATGGAAAACTAAATATTAGGTGTAACTTCTGACGGATATGAGTGTCTGTATATGGAAGAGAGGGGAAATGTGATGTCCGACCCTAGGATAGAGATATATGAAAATCATAAACAGGCGATCTATTCGTATTTATATCGCTCCACACTCAACCGGCATATTGCCGAGGATCTTACACAGGAGACTTTTTTCCGGGCATTCAAATCCCTCTCCACTTATAGAGGGGACGCTGCAATGAAAACCTGGCTTTTTAAGATTGCCCGGAATACCTACATTAATTTTAGCGTGAAAAAGCAAACTCAGTTGGAACTTCACTCAGACACAATGGATGAGAGGATGGCTGACCAGCAGGATGCTTACAAACATGCAGAGGATAAGCTATTGATTCAAACGGTACTGGTGAAGCTTCCGGAAAATTACCGGACCTATATCCTGTTACGTGATGGGAACGGACTGACCTATGAGGAAATCGCAGAAGTCACAAATGAGTCGATCGCACAGGTAAAAGTGGGCATCTATAGAGCCAGAAAAAAGTTCCGAGAGATTTATAAGAAGGAGGTGGGGGAGGAACGATGAAGCTAGAACACGAGGTAGTCCGGGATCTATACCCTTTATATATGGAAAACGAATTAAGCCCTGCAGTCAAGCAGGCGGTTGATGCCCACCTAATTGAATGTGAAGCATGCAGGAACACCTATCAGACAGGAGAGGGATTTTTTGATTATATAAAGGAACTGGATAATTCAGAAGTTCCGAACACGGTCGATGATAAAGTATGGTTAAAAATCAGACTCACCAGGTATAAATGGATCTCTGCACTGTTAGCCGCAGTAATCCTTACCCTGCTTGTGACGGGCTATAAAAGTGGAAGAGAAAAGTTGATTTTGGAATTTGAAAATTACTACAGAAGTCAGGAATTACTGCCTGTTATGTTTAATATAGTGAAGGAACAAGATCATAGCGACCTGGAATATGTACACCGTGCTGTAAATCAACTTTTTGTAGATAGTATAGCGATTGAGGAGCATCTTAATTTTATCGAAAAACATCAACTAAACAACACGGAATACTACTTAAGCATCAACACCTCAAACTTCAACTCAATGCTTGAAATCTTACAATTCCGTTTTGACCAGGGGATGTGGTCGGTAACGGATGAGGAAGCATATAAAGCCATCCACCAATATTTTGACGAGCTGAACCAAATGTCAACAAAACAATACCAGAAATTCAAGCATGGGTATAGCTCCTATTTTGTAGCACTCGACGTGGAAGAATTCGATCAGTTCTACAAAAATATTAATATCTTGAGTGATAGTTATACTCGTTTTCACAAACTCCCAGGAGAGCTGCAGCCAATGGGTGAAAAGGAACTTGCAAAACAGGTAGCCTATATATTCGGAGTTCCCGAGGGAAAGGTGGAGCTGAAAAAGGAGAGCCCTTTAAATGGTAATCCCTACACCTATCAGTTTAATATTGAAGGGAAATTTGATGGTCTGATAGATGGACTCAATGGGCAGGTGTTAGAGGTGCATAGCTATCCTACCGGACTGGATGACCCAACTCTGAGTAGAAAAGAAACCGAGGAAAAAGTGAAAAATCATGTAAAAAAAATATATGGCAGCAACTTAGCATATGACTTGGTACCGATGGGCGTAAATGCCAATAATACAAGTAAAGATTACAAGCTATATAGCTTCAATATTGTACCTAAATATAATGGCTATCCACTTTATACTCCGCTTGAGCACGGAACAGTTATGATCATTAATGCAAGAACAGGTGAGATAGATATGTTTGACCATAATCAGGATGTGCCGTCTTATAAGGATATCAAGAACCAGAAACTTGAAGTATCTGTTTCATTGGAAACGCTCAACATTCAAGGAGTAACAGAAACCGTGATGATCTATTCAGCCATATCCGGGAAATTCGAACTGGTTCATATGAATCCTTCACTTGCCTACTATGAGAAGGGGAAATTCTATTCCACCAAAACAGGGAAGGAAGAGTGGATTTATGTAAATCAACAATAGGATGTGGTTTTCTGCAGCCTACAGTCCCGAATGGAACTTTTTTAAGTGTAAATCGTATACTCGTTAAATAATCTTTGTTGAGGTGACAGATATGAGTGCTTTTCATTTAGGGGATGCATTATTTCAACTGTTTAGTTTAGGGTTTCTTTTTCTGCTAGTGTTTCTAGTGGCATTTGTATTCAGAAGTATAAAGCAGCGAGCGATTCAAATGAATCGTCTAGAGGAAAAAGTGGAGAAGCTGAGCAAAGAAATAAAAAGAGGGAATTCATAAAGAAATGGGAAGTGGTCGATGATGATTTACAAGGTTCTGTTAATAGGAGCCATCCTCATATTTATCCTGGAACTTTTTATAGGCCCGCGCTTTCTGGGGATGGAAACAGGGAATACTGGTTTGTTTGTTGGATTGATGATGCTATGTACGGTGATAGGGCATCTGTTGAACAGGAGAAAAGGCTAATATGACCTGGGAAGCCGGAAAGAAAGTAGGAAGTTCGGTATTAATTGGTCTGGCAGTGATGTTTTTTTGCATCGGGACTTTTGGCTCATGGTATGAAGGAAGTGATTTGGTGGATGATTCCTTTGAGTGGGAGAGTACGGCAATTTTCACTTCATGGTTGAATGATGGAGAAATATCAAGAGGAAATATTTCTCAGATTGATTTTTTCATTTATTCTTTGAAATTCAAACCGACTTTTCCGATTGTGATGATGCTGAGTTTTGTCTATATCGTGTTTGGATTAGGGCGAAGATTGTGGAAAGGGAAGAAAGTCTTACCCGTTTATTTGATGGTAGTAGCTATGGCACTAGTAGCTGGGGCCATATTGCTAGCGGGTTCACAGACTGAAGGCGCTGAGAGGATGAAAGTTTCTTTGAAAATTGCTGCTGGGATGCTTTTCCTCTATGCCGCATTAAATTATATTAAGATAGTCAGAAAAGTAGAAAGTTGAGAGTAGGGGCTCTGCAAATCAAACTGCAGGGTTTCCTACTTTTTTTAGTGATACGAAGAATCTATTGCGTGTAGCAAACTAAAAAAAACAGCTATGAAAAATAATGTCAAAATATTTCCTTAAAGATAATACTAATTTAGTATAGATTATTTTTAACATATTTGTAATAATAGCAAGTACATGTTTATTTAATATTAAGAATCTTTTAAAAAATAGGACTTTTGGGGGTGTCGGTTTGAGCGAACCAGTGATTGAAGTAAAAGGGCTGCAAACATCCTTTTTTATAGACGATGGGGAAATTCCAGCTGTAGATTCAATCGATTTTTACATAAATGAAGGTGAAATACTTGGAATCGTGGGAGAGTCCGGCTGCGGAAAAAGTGTAACCTCCCTTTCCATTATGGGACTTGTTCCTAATCCTCCTGGAAAAATCACTGGAGGCGAAATCCTCTTTAATGGGGAAAATCTAGTAAACGCTTCAGAGAGACGAATGAGGCAAATAAGAGGAAATGACATTGCCATGATTTTTCAGGAACCAATGACTTCCTTGAATCCTTTATTCACCATCAGTTCCCAGCTCACAGAGGCAATAAGAATACATAATAAGTGCAGCAAGAAACAAGCGAAGGATCGTGCAATTGAAATATTAAAACTTGTTGGTCTCCCGCGAGCGGAGGAATTAATCAATGAATATCCTCATCAGCTTTCTGGTGGTATGAGACAAAGAGTTATGATTGCAATGGCAATGGCCTGTGATCCAAAGGTTCTCATTGCAGATGAACCCACTACAGCCCTTGATGTAACCATTCAAGCACAAATATTGAAACTGATGAAAAAACTGAACCAGGATATGAATACGGCTATCATGCTAATTACTCATGACCTGGGAGTAGTAGCGGAGGTTTGTGAAAGGGTTGTGGTAATGTATGCGGGGAAAATTGTGGAAGAGGGCGAGGTTCGAACCATCTTCAAAGATCCGAAGCATCCATATACAGCGGGGCTGATCAAATCTGTTCCTGACATGCGCGAGAAAAAGGAAAGACTCTATTCCATACCAGGAAATGTACCGAAACCAGGATCGGTCAAAACGGGCTGTCGATTTGCAGAACGTTGTGAGCATGCATTTGAACGGTGCTGGACAGAAACGCCTGAGCTTTATAAGGCAGATGTAGAGGGACATCGTGTCAGATGCTTTTTACATGTAGGAGAGGAGGAAGTCCAAAGTGACAGAGCTATTACTACAGGTTGAAAACCTCAAAAAACACTTTCCTATTAATGGTGGTATTTTTGGCAAAAAAGTCGGAGAAGTAAAAGCGGTTGATGGGGTATCCTTTTATGTGAAAAAAGGAGAGACACTGGGGATTGTGGGAGAATCCGGCTGCGGAAAGTCCACAACAGGGCGTCTGTTACTTCGCCTCCTAGATCCGACTGAAGGAAAAGTGACATTTGAAAATAAAGATGTTACCACTCTATCAAAGGAAGAACTAAGAAAGGTTCGACGTGAGATGCAGATGATTTTCCAGGATCCTTTTGCTTCACTGAACCCAAGGCATACCGTGGAAAAGATTTTGGAGGAGCCTCTCATTGTTCATGGAATTGGAACAAAAGAGGAGAGAAAGAGGCGGGTCAGGGAGATGCTGGAGGTTGTCGGTCTGAGCAGTTACCATGCTAAGCGTTACCCACATCAATTTAGTGGAGGACAGAGGCAGCGGATAGGGATTGCCCGATCCTTGATGACCAATCCGAAGCTCATCATAGCAGATGAACCCGTTTCTGCCTTGGATGTATCAATTCAATCACAGGTGCTGAATCTTCTGGAGGATCTTCAGAAAGAATATGATCTGACTTATGTTTTTATTGCACATGACCTAGGGGTTGTCCGGCATATAAGTGATAGAGTCGGAGTCATGTATTTAGGTAGATTGATTGAATTGACAGATAGTGAAAAACTTTATGAGAAGCCGCTGCATCCATATACGCAAGCCCTGCTAAATGCGGTTCCTATACCAGATCCAGATTTTAAAAGAGAAGAAATTGAAATCAGTGGAGAAATTCCGAGTCCATCCAATCCACCTGCAGGTTGTGCGTTTCATACAAGATGCAGAGAATGTATGGATATCTGTAAAACAACAAGACCTGAATTCAAGGAGATTGAACCAAATCATTTTGTTTCTTGTCATCTATACGAATAGGCTTGGATGACAACAGCATTTGATACATATTTTTTATAAAACAAGGGGGAAAGTTTATGAAGAAGAAAAATCTATTGCTTACGCTCGTATTTATGCTGATTTTATCCATCGGGCTGGCAGGTTGTAGCGGTTCTGAAACAGGAAATGACAAGGAGTCATCCGGTCAAAAAGAATTAGTGTTTGGACGCGGTGGGGATTCAACTTCATTAGATCCAATTACAACGACTGAAGGGGAAACATTTAAAGTAACAGTGAATATTTTTGAAACGCTGATTAACTATGGTGAGCAGGATACAACACTTCAACCAGGATTAGCAACGGAATGGGAAGCTTCCGATGATGCGTTGAAATTTACATTGACTCTTCGCGAAGGTGTAAAGTTCCATGATGGTACTGACTTCAATGCGGATGCAGTTGTGAAAAACTTTGAGCGTTGGATGAATGGTGATGCGGACAAATTCCCTTACTACACGATGTTTGGTGGATTTAAAGGGGATGATGGCCACGTCATTAAGGAAGTAAAAGCACTAGATGAAAAGACGGTAGAATTCACTTTGAATCGTCCACAAGCACCTTTCTTAAAAAACTTGGCGATGTCTCCATTTGGTATTGCCAGCCCTGCTGCATTGGAAGAGCATGGGGATAATTTCAGTAAAAACCCGGTAGGTACTGGTCCATTCAAATTTGTGGAATGGAAAGAGAATGATAGAATCGTCCTAGAGAAAAACAAAGATTATTGGATGAAAGGCTATCCAAAGCTTGATAAAGTTATTTTTAAAGCGATTCCAGAGAACTCTGCTCGCTTAAATGCCTTAAAAACTGGTGAGATTGACTTGATGGATGGTGTAAACCCATCTGACCTGGCACAAATCGAAGGAGACTCCAACCTGCAAACCTTTGAACGTCCTTCTATGAACGTAGGGTACTTAGGGCTTACAGCTACAAGACCTCCATTTGATAACAAGCTAGTTCGTCAAGCATTGAACCATGCGATTGATAAGCAAGCTATTATTGATGCGTTCTACGGCGGACTTGCAGAGCCTGCAAAAAATCCACTGCCACCTGCATTGGAAGGGTATAACGATGACATTGAAGCATATCCTTATGACCTAGAAAAAGCGAAGGCACTTCTTGCTGAAGCCGGTTTTGCAGATGGATTTGAAATGGAACTATGGGCAATGCCTGTACCTCGCCCTTACATGCCGGATGGAATGAAGGTTGCGGAGGTTATTCAATCAAGCTTTGCTGAAATCGGAATCAAAGCGGAAATCGTCACTTATGACTGGGGTACTTATTTAGATAAGGCAAGCAAAGGGGAAGCGGATGCCTTCCTATTAGGTTGGACAGGTGACAATGGGGATGCGGATAACTTTATCCATACATTACTGGATAAAGATAGCATCGGAAGTAATAACTACACTTACTACAGCAACGATGAACTTCATGATATCCTAATCGAAGCACAAACAAATGCGGATCAAGAAGTACGTAATGAACTGTATAAAGAAGCGCAAGAAATTATTCATGAAGATGCACCTTGGGTACCTCTCGTTCACTCTACGCCACTATTAGCTGGTAAAGGTAACCTGAAAGGATTCCTTCCGCATCCAACTGGTTCTGACGTTTTAACAAAAGTGGAATTCGAATAATTACACCAAGATAATTTAAGAAGGGGGAGTACCTGTTACTCCCCTTTATTAGTACATAGTAAAAGAGGTGGTAACCTTGTTCGCTTATATCATAAGAAGAATATTGATGTTAATTCCAGTATTGATAGGTATGACGCTAGTTGTCTTTTCCATCATACATGCGATTCCAGGGAATCCTGCGCAGATTATTTTGGGTCAACGGGCAACAAAGGAAGCAATGGCAGAGTTGACGTCTAAGCTTGGATTAGATCAGCCTTTATATATTCAATATTTCAGCTATATTAAAGGATTATTGACTGGCGATCTTGGAGAATCCATTAAAACAAAGACAGCGATCAGTGAAGAGATATGGCCGTATTTGGCCGCTACGATTGAATTATCAATTGTTGCCTTGATAATCGCCATCATAATTGGAGTTAATGCAGGTATAATTAGTGCATGGTTCCAAAATTCCTGGTTTGATTATACAGCGATGGTACTCGCCTTGATTGGAGTTTCCATGCCGATTTTTTGGCTGGGTTTAATGGAGCAGTGGGGATTTGCAATCGTGCTGGAATGGTTGCCAACTGCTGGGAGAGAAAATGTTCGTGATCCCGTAAATGCCATTACCAATCTTTATTTGATTGATACGTTATTAAACGGTCGAATCGATCAGTTCTGGGATGTAGTACGTCATTTGATTCTGCCAGGGTTTGCCCTTGCAACCATCCCGATGGCGATTATCGCCAGAATTACAAGATCAAGTATGCTTGAGGTCATGCGCTCTGATTTTATTAGAACAGCAAGAGCAAAGGGATTAAGAATGTTTTGGGTTATATATAAGCATTCGTTAAAGAATGCGGTAATCCCGGTTATAACGGTAATAGGTCTTCAAACTGGGTTATTGTTGGGCGGGGCAATATTAACGGAAACCATATTCAGCTGGCCTGGAATTGGTAGATATATTTTTGATGCTATTAACTATCGTGATTATCCAGTTATACAATCCGGGATTTTGGTAGTGGCAACATTCTTCGTTTTCATCAATTTAATTGTCGATCTTCTATATGCTGTAATTGATCCGCGAATTAAATATAACTAACTATTTCGGTATGTAGCAGGAGGGATAACATGGCAGAATTAGCACGTAATAATCAGCCAATTACTACACAGGTAAGGCAGGACGAAGTTATATCACCCTGGAAAGAAGCTTGGAAGAGCTTCCGGAAGAATAAACTGGCTCTAGTAGGAACCTTCATAGTTTTATTATTTATAGTCATCGCCATTTTCGCGCCATTAATAGCACCGTATGGAATTGATAAACAGGTGCTGGGGGATCGGCTTCAAGCCCCTTCCAGCGATCATTGGCTCGGTACGGATGATTTTGGACGAGATATCTTTTCCCGAATCGTTTATGGGGCAAGAATTTCTTTATGGGTCGGATTCTTTGCGGTATTGGCTTCCTCCATCATTGGAAGTCTACTCGGAATCATTGCAGGCTATTATGGGCGTTGGGCAGATACCATCATCAGCCGTACGTTCGATATCATGCTTGCATTTCCTAGTATTCTATTAGCCATTGCCATTGTTGCCATTTTAGGGCCTTCCCTACAGAATGCACTTATCGCAATCGCCATTATAAATATCCCTAATTTTGGTCGTCTTATTCGATCGAGGGTTCTAAGTGTAAAAGAGGAAGAATATATTACGGCAGCAAAAGCAATCGGGATGAAGGATTCCCGTATTCTGCTGCATCATATCTTACCAAACAGTATGACACCAATCATCGTGCAAGGGTCCCTCGCTATTGCGACTGCAATCATTGAGGCAGCAGCGCTCGGGTTCCTTGGGATGGGTGCACAGCCGCCGAACCCGGAATGGGGGAAAATGCTGGCAGATTCCAAGAATTATTTGATTCAAGCTCCATGGACGATGATTTTCCCTGGACTGGCAATCATGTTGACAGTGCTTGGCTTTAATTTGATGGGGGACGGGTTGAGAGATGCACTTGACCCTCGTATGAAAAACTAGAATGCAACAAAAAAGCTGATGCTAGGCAGGTAAATCTGCAAAGGCATCAGCTTTTTCATTAGTATTTATTTCCGTTTTTATCTACGTACACTGATTTCACTATCGTCCTCTCAAACGCATTTCCATCTTTTGTTACGCCTTTTACGTCAAGCGTAATCGTATAGACGCCTTCCTCCTTGTAGTCCAGCGCCACTTTTCCTTTACTGGCGACCTTTATCCCGAAGTCCTTCTTCGGTTTTCCATCCTTGTTGATTTTTACATCTACATTGAAATCCTTCACTTTGTTCCCTTTGTTTTTTAATTCAAAAGTAGAATCCTCCAGGACAATTTCTTCGTTCAGTTCGGTATGGAAGCCGAGGGTCATCAAGTAGGCTGCCTTATCTTTTCTTGCTTTTACCGTCCAAACACCTGCTTCCGGATTGGTGATCTGGAAGGTGTGATGATGGCCGCCTTTGAAAATCTCCTGATCAACGGCGTGCTTGAAGTCACGGTATACCACACCTGAAGGACTGATTACTTCCATGTCTTTCGTCTGCTTGTCACTTAACCAATCAAGATCAATCTTCTGCACATTCTCCTCGACAAAGAAAGTTTCTTTTACTTCCACACGGAACTCACCACCGCGGTGCAGGGCACTGATGTTGGCCGGATCCTGTTCAACGGGCTCGACCGTAGCACTGACCTCACTAAGTGCAGCAACGCCTGATGTTTGAGTGGTTGTTAAGTATGGTCGGAAGTACTGGAACGTGCCACCCTCGCGTACGGTGGTGTGATTCCAGTTGCTCACGCGAACCTCCGTGCTGTATGGGAGACGGGAACTTGCAACCGTCACTGCACCATCATTGGAGCCATAGGAGCTTAAGTACAGTCCGCCCCAATAAAGGGAAGAGCCGAAGCTTCCCCAGCTGGTGCCTGCCAAGGTATAGATTTTATTGCGAGAACGGTTTGTATGATTATCAATTTGGGGTCTGTAGCTGTTCATATAGCCTGTTTGAAGCGAATAGGTTGCATCGTTTTTGCTGCCAAGAATACTGGAGAGCCAGCTTGCCCAGCCGCTGTATGCAAGGTCTGCAAGTTGTGAACCGTAATGAGGACTGGATAATGTGATGAGGTTTGATACATAAGGGTATGCCCCGTAATGGACGAGCGCATTTTGTGAATCGATGCCGCCCTTGCTGTGGGCGACGATGGCGATTTTCTTCTGACCGAAATGATTGTAAATATCACGGATACGGCTGTTTATAATAGAGCCGTTATCCCACATGTTTTTATCTGGATGAACATCGATGAATGCCGTCTGATAGCCGTTATTCAACGCAGTCTGATACATATTGTTGTTTTCCCACCAGGTTTTAGATGAGCTGTTGATTCCATGGACAAAGACGATGACTGGCTTGTTCGGATCGACATAGCTTGGAGTATCCCCTACATACCATTGACCTGGAATGCCACCTGGATCATCCTTACCGCCAATCGTTCCACCTTGAACAGATACTGGTACTACCAGAAGTGCAGTAAGCAACATCAACACCAACCTTTTCATTCCACCACTCCATATCTTCTAAGAAATAGGAGATCTTCTCCCCATCTATCCTATAGGAAAGCGGTATCATTTCAGAAGTGTTTTTTGAAAAATGAGTGAAAGGACATGGGGGCAAACTTTAAGATAGGAAAAAAGATTTACCTATATCAATTAGTGAAATAGCTTTCGCGGAAAAAAAGAAGGGTGAAATTTTACTTTTCTGCTAAAAAATTCATCTTATACATAAATATCCCAACTATCTTGAAAGTAAACATTTTGACATCGAGATATGTGTGTGATAAAAATGATAAGTATACACAATTCAACAAGAAGAAGGAGAGATTTCTTCATGGAAACTACTAACAAAAATTCAGCGATTTCTGTAATGAAAGAACGACATTCCGTTCGTAAATATACCCAATATGAAATGCCACAGGCAGATCTGAACGCAATCCTTGAGGCTACTATCACAGCACCATCTTCCTGGAACCTACAGCATTGGAAGTTCCTTGTCGTTCAATCTGACACGCAAAAACAAAAGCTTTTGCCAATCGCATATAACCAACAGCAAGTGGTCGACAGCTCTGTAACAATTGCCATTCTTGGCGACTTGGAAGCTAACCATAATGCTGAAAAAGTGTACGGGGAAGTCGTGAGCAAAGGTTACATGACACCTGAAGTAAAAGAAATGCTGACCGGGCAGATTCATGGTGCCTACACGAACGATCAATTCGCTCGTGACGAAGCCGTGATGAATAGCTCTCTTGCTGCAATGCAACTGATGCTTGCTGCTAAAGACTTCGGCTATGATACCGTTCCGATGGGCGGATTTGACCGTGCAGCATTCAAAAAAGAATTCAACGTTCCGGAACGCTACATTCCGGTGATGCTGATCTCTGTTGGTAAAGCTGCAGCAGAAGCACACGGAACATTGCGCTTGCCACTTGATGAAATGGTGGTATACGAAACATTCTAATGGAAAGATGGAAGGCCCGCTTTGCAATTGTTGCAAGGTGGGCTTTTTTGATGGATGCCAACCACTCAAGCATCACTTGATATACATAGGTGAAGGAAAAACTTACAATAAAACTATCAAAACAAAGAGGTGATGGAAGTGTTCAATATGAAGAAAATCGGGGTACAGATTGCGAATTGGAGAAAAGCAAAAAAACTTACACAAATGAACTTGGCAGATCACCTTGGTGTCAGCTATCAGGCAGTAAGCAATTGGGAACGTGGCGAAACGATGCCGGATATTGCAAAGTTACCGGAACTCGCGAGCATTCTTGAGGTAAGTATTGATGAGCTGCTGAATAATGAAAAAGGAAGTGCACTAATCAATCAGATAATTGAAGGGGAACAGAAAGAATACGAAGCTTCCGTTGAGGAGTTTTCAAACGTTGCCCCGCTACTGGATGCAGAGAAGGCGGATGAAGTATTCAAAGGCATAACAGAAAATCTTACTATTCATGACATTGCAGCGTTTGCCCCATTTATTAGCCAGGAAGTGCTTGATGAATGTGCCAGGAAAGAGTTTGAAAAAGAAGGAATTCAACCATTAGTGAGTATTGCCCCTTTTGTAAGCCAGGAAATCATCGATGAATGCGCCGAGAGGTCTTTAAATAAGACAGGAATTAAATCCTTGGCTCCTATAGCACCCTTTATCAGCCAGGACAAGCTAGTTAGCTGCGCAGAGAAGGAATTTGAATTACAAGGAATAAAGCAAATTAGCGTTATTGCCCCTTTTCTAAAAAAAGAATTTATCTCTTCATTAGCTAAGCAAAGTTATGATAAAGATGGAATTAAATCTATTGTCCCTATATGCCCCTTTATCGATCAGAAGGTGCTTAACGAAATTGCGATGAAAGCAATTTCCGAAAAAGGGTTAAAAGAAATCCTACCAGTTGTGCCGTTTATCAATCAGGATTTGATAGATGGTTATGTTAAAGAGAGTGTGGGGATATAAATTAATTATTATAGAGTTATTCGAAAAACCATTCTGCATATCACAGAATGGTTTTTTTGTGAAGAAGGTGATAAAAAGCATGGTTTAGATTTATTATTGGTATTCACCGCTTGCCAACATCGTCTGAATAAAATCCTTGATAAAATGCTGATAGTCAAAATCTAGCACAATAAAATGTTGATACTTTGGTGTTTCATGGACATACCTAAGATCAGCCACGCTCAGGCCTCTGTTTAAAATGGATTCTGTAATGTAAACGTCTCTATGGACGGTATGGGTCCTGGATTTATTGGTAAGATAGTAAAGTGTAAATACATCATGTACAGGTGAGCCGTCAACTCCAGGCATGACTTTATCATAAAACGCAGAGTAATAGTCGGTAACTGCAGGAATCAGCTTTTTATAAGCACTTTGGCTATAAAGATAGATGTATTCGGCAATTCTTCTGGTAATGATGGCACGATTAGTTACATTGAGGGGGGTTATATAAATCTTTTGCCCATTTCTTAATATTTCATTGGTTG
This sequence comes from Bacillota bacterium, assembly GCA_051750385.1. Lineage (GTDB taxonomy): Bacteria > Bacillota > Bacilli > Bacillales > Bacillaceae_I > Sutcliffiella_A. The sequence goes on from JBNJJQ010000001.1 coordinate 215,168, forward strand.
AAGCTGGGTCACCCCAAAAATTAGCCTCCGCCATTGAAGTGACATTACCTGGTACTTGAAACGCACCACCCATCAGATGGACTTCCTTCACTTTCCTCATCAGATCAGGTCTCAGAATGAAAGCAATTGCCAAGGAAGTCTGCCTGCCGACATCTACTATGATTAAGTCCTCAATATTTCTCTCTACAATTTCAAATAATTTTTCAAATGGATAGATGCTGGCGAAAAGTTCCTCAGGCGGGACGATAGGTCCCAGTCCTTGAGGGCCGTGTATCTCCGGATAGAATACTTCCACATCTGTCGTGACGGGTTTGGATGCTCCTACAATAACAGGAATATCAGATCTGTTTGCCAGATCTAATAAATAGGCGGAGTTCCTGGTCGCATCCTCTACCGACACATTTCCATATCCGGTCACAATTCCTAATAAATCTATGGCAGGATTTAATAGCGCATATATGATAGCCAAGGTATCGTCTATCCCTGGATCGGCAAACAATAGAACTTTCAATGTGATTGCCTCCTTATTTAACCGGCTTTATAAATAATGTATGACCTGATAACGAAAAATTTCGGATACAGAAAAAAATAATCCGCTGTGATAAAAATGTGGAAAAAAAGTCCAAATCATGACAAATATATTGTAGTATTGTATCAAATGATTTCTATAAAAAGGGAGAGCAAAATATGTTTTCATATAAAGTAGATGAGGAAATATCCATTGAACTGCTCCAGTTGTATAAGAAAAAAGAACTGTATGCCCTTATTGATGAAAACCGAGAGCATCTCCGACCTTGGCTGTTGTGGGTGGATAAGCGGAAATCTCCGGATGATTTTGATTCCATCATTCCGATATGGCAGAAGAATTACGCAGACAATAACGGGTTTGATGCTGGAATCAGGTATAATAGTAGGTTGGTCGGGATGGTCGGGTTGCATCATATCGACTGGAAAAACAGGACCACCAGTATCGGATATTTCCTGTCCGAGGATGCCCAAGGCCATGGTATCATCACAAAATCAATAACGGCTATACTGGATTACCTTTTTACAACCTTAAAGCTTCATAGGGTGGAAATTCAATGTGCAGTAAATAACCATAAGAGCATAGCGGTTCCTGAAAGATTGGGGTTTGTGAAAGAGGGAATAAAAAGGGATGGGCAGCTGTTGTATGGTCGATATGAGGATTTGGTGACTTATAGTCTATTGGCGAGTGAATGGAAAGAGCAAAGGGCTTAACATGAAACACGAATCACCCATTAAACGATGAAAAAGTTTAAAGTCTCATTGTTTGTGATATAATTTACTAAAAAGTCACACATAATAAAAAGAGCCAAAGTGCTACCAACACTTTGACTCCTGACAGAATAATTCCGCAGTGGCACAGCTGCTGTGGCGAACGAAACGATCCACCCGGTCTGCACTTGCCTGCGTAAGACGGGTGGATTATTTTTTCTGATTCCATTTGATCAGGACCACTACAAAGCTCAATAATTCCAGAATGAACATTCCAGTCGTTAGAAAGATTTGCAGTTCGTTCATACGGCTTCACCCCCATTCTCCACAGGGATTTAGCCGCTCCACCCGTATTAAACTGTCCTTCCTAGTATAACCAGATAAATGATGCAAGAACATCTGTTCAAACATTTTTTCTATTTATATAAATACCCTAAAAACTCCGGCAGCCTTGCACGCCATGCCGCTTCATTGTGAATGGCATTCTCGATTACATCAAAGCGAACATGCTCGACCTTTCCCTTCAATAATTCATAGACCGCCTGGCTGGAATCTATATAGATCTGGTGGTTGATGAAAGAAGTATCCTCTTTCGTACCAATATCCAGATAGAATCGCTCAAGCCCGGTCAAGTCACTTTCTTTTATGTATGCTTCGATATCGGACTGATTGATCCAGTACGCGGACGATAGCGATCCGATTTTTTTATAAATGTGTGGATACTTGCAGCCTGCATAGGTGGAAATCAATCCGCCCATAGAGCTTCCTACCATTGCGGTGTCATCCTGCTTGGTGCGGTATTTTTCATCAATCAATGGCTTCAGTTCATGAGTGATGTATTCAATGTATAGGTTTCCTTTTCCACCAGTAAGATTTTCATCATTGAAAAGCCTCATGCCAAGCTCCTCATTTTTCCAAGGGGCATACTCGTTGAAACGTTCATAGCCCTCGTGGTTGCAGTCGATACCGACTACGATTATTTCTAGATTATTTTCTTCAAGGTAATCCTTCAATCCCCAGCTCACCCCAAAGCTTGCTTCTTCGTCAAGAAACAAATTCTGGCCATCATGCATATATAAAACTGGATAACGTTTTTCGGAAGTCTGAAAGTTTTTCGGTAACAGGACACTGACCCTTCTTTCGGACTGGAAGGGAGTGATGGTGACGGTGAAATATTCAAGCATGTTTTAGCCCCATTTCAATTCTAAGTACCTACTATTATATGAAATTATCGAAGTGATGAAAGCACTTTAATGATAAAATGAAAATATTCGGAAAAGAACGGAGCTGGCAGAATGAAGGTCGGTCTAATCAGGCACTTCAAGGTGACAAGGGGGTACCCCAACAATCGAGTGACAGCAGAGGAACTACTGAAGTGGATGGAGGAATACGATGCATCGGAAGTGGAAGAGAACGAGTTGGATTTAAAAAATATAGATTGGAAGAGATGCTACTCCAGTGACCTTCCACGAGCAGTAAAAACGGCGAAAAAAGCTTTTAAGGGAGAAATAACATACTTGAAAGAGCTCAGGGAAATAACCCTGGCTCCGATTTTCTCGCCAAAAAGAAGACTCCCCCTTAAGCTTCATCTTTTATCCATCCGTATGGCATGGCTCTTAAACCATAAATCGCAGCCGGTCAGCAAGTCGGATTTGCAAAGGCGTATAAGTGACACCTTGGATAGAATACTTTCCGCTAAAGAAAATACCCTCATCATCAGCCATGGAGGCGTCATGATGCTTCTGCGAAAAGAATTAATGAGAAGAGGGTACAGGGGGCCGGAATTCAAGATTGCCAATAATGGTGAGTTGTATGTGTATGAAAAAAGATGATTACTTAAAGTCATAATAAACGGCATGTAATCTCATCATTTATTTCCTTAGGACGGTAATGAACCCATCCAGTATCTCATGGCTCACTTTAAAGCCTTTTCGCTGATAGAATTCGAGGGCATGGTCATTGCCGTTGGATACGAAGATGAAATAATCCTCCACTTCCTTGAACTGATCCAGCCAATCTATGGACATTTGAAAAAGCTTCGATCCAATACCATATTGACGATACCCTTCTTTGATATAAAACTGTGAGAGACAGCCGGCAAGATCGCCTTTTACAGAAGAAGGGTCAAAGAATGTTGCAAATTCATTAGAGTATACTTCCTTTGGAGACACATTGGTGTACACATAACCGACAACTTTGTCCTCATCTTTCACTACCACTGTATAATTATGAACGGCATTAGCTATGGAAGGAAGCAATCTTGTTTCGAAGTTCATCGCGTCAAACCGTTCAGGGGTGATCGAGGCTTTGGATTTCTGATAGTTCATGAGCGCATTGCATGGATCTCGGAGGATTTCGATATTGTTAACACCAATCGTTTCATAGGTAAGCTTCATGATTCTTTCTCCTTTTTCGTAATGGATACGTTTTTATTTTAGTACAAATATGGATTAAAACAAGTACGCAGTTTCACCTGACTAAGTAAGAAAAAACTGAGTAAAGGAGAATGGGAGATGGAAAGTGGAACAAAAGGCAAAACACGATTGGAGAATTGTCCTCTTACCTATGCCATGAACATGATTGGGGGAAAATGGCGATTGCCCATTCTTTGGGCTCTTAGGCAGAACAGTATGCTTCGATACAATGAATTGAAGTGTGTTGTGGAGGGGATTACGAACATGATGCTCTCACAATCATTGAAGGAAATGGAAAGCAATGGCCTGGTTGTGCGCAAACAGTATTTAGAAATGCCTCCGAGAGTAGAATACTCGCTTACAGCGGAAGGAATGGAGTTAGTGGATCATCTCAAAGCTTTGGCACGGTGGGGCAAGCAGATGCAGAATCTCCAAGGACAAGGGGGAGTAGAATGAAGTTCTTAAACTATGGTTCCCTGAACAAGGATAAAGTCTACACGGTCCCTCATTTTGTAACCGAAGGAGAAACACTCGCTTCCTTAGGGTATGCCGAATATTCAGGAGGAAAAGGGCTGAATCAATCCATCGCGCTGGCAAGGGCCGGCGTGGATGTCCATCATGGCGGAAAGATAGGTCAGGACGGTTACTCCCTTAAAGAGGAATTATCACGAGCAGGAATCAAGGTCAAGGGTATATCAGAAAAAGGTCTGCTTACAGGACATGCCATCATCCAGGTAAACGAAAACGGAGAGAACTGCATCCTGTTGTTTGGAGGCGCGAATAGGGAGATAACAGAATCTGAAATCGATAAGGCTCTTTCCGAATTTGCGGAAGGGGATGTTCTAGTACTTCAGAATGAGATAAACAATCTTGACTATCTGATAGAGTCAGCCTATCGAAAAGGAATGGCAGTAGTATTAAATCCGTCCCCGATGGATGAATCGGTAAAAAAGTTGGATTTATCGAAGCTGCATTATTTAATTTTAAATGAAGTGGAAGGGCGCGAAATCACCGGAAAGACCGAGCATAAGGATATCCTAGATCAACTACTAACTGAATATCCTAAATTGAAGGTAGTACTCACTCTTGGTGCAGACGGCTCTGTATACCGTGATGTCAGTCAAGAAGTTCGGCAGGACATTTTTCCAGTCGAGGTGGTGGACACAACAGCTGCAGGCGATACATTCCTGGGTTACTTTCTGGCACACGTTTTTAAAGACGGGAAAGTCGCAGAAGCTCTCCGGATTGCTTCGAAGGCCGCTTCAATTGCTGTTTCGCGGAAAGGTGCGGCGAATTCGATCCCTTCTAAAAATGAGGTTTCGGGAGAATGAAAAGCAGTCTATTCGGCTGCTTTTTTTATTTTTTTCACGTTAGATTGAAAAAGCGATACAAATGCACAATTAGTTGGTAGAATATTCTATACAATCGTAGGATAGGAGCTGACAGTAGTGAAAGAACAGTTGTTTTCAAGCCAACTAATGTTGGAGAATGAAAGAATCAGACTCGTACCGATGTCACAGGAACATTCCAAAGGGTTGTATAAAATCAATGTGCCGGAAACATGGGCATACATGCTATTGGAAATAAGCAAGCAGGAGCAAATGGATGAGTGGGTGGCTGCCGCGATAAAACTCTATCAGGAAAAGCTCGCTGTCCCATTTGTTGTCATCCTGAAGGAGACAGGTCAAGTCATCGGTACTACACGAATATATGAGCTGAATGAGGTGCACAAGTCTTGCGAAATCGGGTCGACCTGGTATGGGGTGGGCTACCGCAGGACCTTCGTGAACTCCGATTGCAAATACCTGCTATTGAACTATTGCTTTGAAACACTGAAGCTGATGCGTGTCCAGTTAAAAACAGACGAGCGGAATGTACGCTCCCAAAAAGCCATCGAAAGGCTCGGGGCGACGAAGGAAGGGATCCTACGGAAAGAACGGATCCTTGCCAATGGCTATATACGGAATGCCGTTCTCTATTCGATTACAGATGATGATTGGAACGGTTTTGTAAAGCAGAGGTTCCTGGAGAGGAATGCTGCATATGAACAGAACATGGAACAATCTAGCTGATGCCTTATTCGCAAGCTGGTCCATGGAGTCTAGCTCAAAATGGACGATGAATAATCCGGCAAAAGGACAATGTAGCGTGACAGCATTAGTAGTGAACGATCTTTTTGGAGGGGATATCCTAAAAACGAAATTGGATGAAGGCTGGCACTTTTACAATAACATTGACGGAAAAAGATTTGATTTTACTGAATCACAATTCCATCAGCAAATCGTATATGAAGACATCGTTTCTTCAAGAGGAGAAGCATTAGAGGATACGAACGAGCAGCAATATTCCTTCCTAAAACGGCGGGTACTGGAAGAAATCAGGGGCGTCTTTATAGGAAAAATAAAAGGAGGTAGCAGCATGGAAATTAGAAAACTGGTTAGATCAGATGCAGAGAGTTATTTTGCGTTAAGGCTTGAAGCGCTGCAACAGAATCCCGAAGCTTTTTCTTCAAGTTACGAGGAAGAAAGCATCAGAAGCCCTGAAGTATATGGAAACAGACTGGAGGGGAAATTCTCCTTTACATATGGTGCATTTGATGAAGAGAATCTGATTGGTGTTGCCAGTCTCGTGTTGGAAGAAAAATTGAAAATGAAGCATAGGGCCAATATTTATGCTGTCTATGTCACGGTAGAAAAGCGTGGAGCAGGAGTAGCAAGGAAATTGATGAAAGAAGCCCTTGAACAGGCAAAAAGTTTAGAGGAAATCCAACAGGTGTATCTGACAGTATCTTCCGGGAATGAGCCTGCTAAAAAGCTTTATCAGTCACTTGGTTTTGAGACTTATGGCAAGGATAAAAGGGCTATGGTAGTGAATGGAAGCTACTTGGATGAGGATTTGATGGTGTTATACATCTAAGAATAGAATAGCGAAAAGCTTCTTCCCCGCATCAAGGACAACTAAAAAAGTAGGACGGAAAAAATCCTTTCCGCCCTGCTTTCATTTAAAAGGCACAATTATAGATGCTTCTTCAACATATCAATATGTTTTTTATGCTCAGCCAGAATGGACTGCACAATGCTCTGGCTTTCCTGGTCCAGATCACCTTTTACAAACTCGGCCATCATGTCGGAACCGAATTCCTCGCCTTTGATGGCGCCTCTGATAATTGCTTCCTTGTCCTTCGGAAATCCTTTTACCTGCGCAACCCGCTCTTGGAATGCCCCGACCAACCCAACATCATCGACTGCAGTCCCACCAAGGTTCTGGATGCGCTCTGCCACAAAGATGGCGTGCATTTTGTGATTCTGCTGAATGGCTTGGAGGTCCTTTTTCACTGATTCATCCTGTGTGTTCTGGATATAGTGTTCGTAGGCATGGATGCCCATGAATTCGCCTTCTAAGAATGCATTTAATTCTTTGATCTGTTCGTCCATTAAAATCTCTCCTTAAAAGTCATCGCTACATATAGCGTTCTTTTATGAGAGGGAAATTATTCTTCCTGTTGGAAATTCTGTTGATTTCCGTAGCCGATCTCCTCCAAAAACTCATCAATCGCCTTTTCATATTCCTCGCGGTTTTCGGAATAGCTCATCGCATGGCTGCCGTTTTTCGCTACATACAGCTTCTTTTTATCCTTCTTTTTTTCGAAAAGCTGCTGCGTCATCATGATTGGAATGAAATCATCGGGCTCACTGTGAATGAATAATACCGGATTGTCGATATTTTCTATGACATTGATGGGGGAAACATCCCGGATGGAATACTTATCCCTTAATCGCAGGAACGTATTGGCGATCGGCATGACCAACTGCTTCGGTATCCGGAAATCAGCTTTTAATCGGTAAGTAAGCTGTTCCTCAAGATCTGAAAATGGACAGTCGGCGATGTAAAAGTCTGCACCGTCCTCCAAGCCGCCCGCATACATAAGCAAAGTTGCCGCGCCCATCGATTCACCGTGGACCCCAATCACTGCGTCATCAGGTGCCTGGTCCCGTACCCAGTCCACCACAGCTTTTAAATCGTGCTTCTCATAAAATCCAAAGCTCGTCGTCTTTCCACCGGATTTCCCGTGACGACGGTGATCATACAGAACAACATTCCAGCCTCTTTCCAAAAATATGTTCATGTATTTAATGGAATTCAGCGTATTCTGTGTCACTCCATGACTGAAAATCATATACCGGTTGGAATGTGGAACATCGTATAACTCCCCATAAATGTTATAGCCGAGAGGGGAGGGGATGGTAAGTTCCTTTTTGGGAAGTGTCGAGAGGACATCCTCCTTATAATGCCCGAGCCTCATTTCGCGCTCAAGGATTTCTTCATTCGTCTTTTTACGTATATACATTACCTTGTTTGTAAAAAAGATCCCGACAAACAGCACATAGGATAGAATGATGCCAAGGACGATAAGCAGCCGTTTAAGTTGATTCACTGAGCAAACCTCCAAAATGGATATATATACCTTAGTTTACCATTTGGAAGAGCCGGGAGGGAAATGGGAAGGTGTAGAAATTTATGGCGAACTGTTTTTTAATATATGCTTCCAATTATCAGGAAGCTCATGGGTCTCCAAATGTTTATACGCCAGCAGCTTTCCTCCTGCTGGGCCGATATCAAACTTCAGGCGGTCTATTCCAACAGACTGATGAGGTCCTACGACTGGTGTTACTTCAAGGGTGACTGTGAAACCGAAGGAGCGGTACCCACCTACTCTCTCCGCACTGATCACATCCACCATATACCCATAAACTATTGGAGAGATGGTTAAATAATCCGAATAGTAGTCCGTTACTGCTACATTTATTTCTTTTGAAAGTAAGGTAAGAAACATATCGTGATATAGCCCTTCCCTTGATTGCTCGGGTGGTTTTGGCATGGCAGCTGCTTGGGGCTCAATCAAGGAAGCAGGAAATAGGAGGAGTATAGAAAAAAATAGAGCAGTTGCATATTTTATAATCAAATCGACATCTCCTTTTTTTGCGGGTTAGGTTTACCTTTTCCTGCAGGGGAGTAATTGATGTAAACAGGGGACAGGTTCATTGTCCCATGGGGAGGAAGAGTGAAATGAATATGAAATGAATACATATATTGAATAGTTAAAGCTGCAGGATTGAGGTTCGTTCACTATGAATGGTGGTAGGGACTAGGGACCTGTCCCCAACGGTTTCTGAATCTTTTCTGAATTTTCAACGTAAATATAGATAAAAGAATTTAAAAGGGGGGATGGCTGGATGGTGAGTTTTTTAGAGCATTTATTGGTGTATACGGATATTTTGTTTTTCGGGATATTTCTGGCATGCGGATATTACTACTTATCATACAAGAAGAAGTTAGTAATGGGTTTGATTTTTATTGCAGTGGCAATAGGTGGTGCCGTTTTAGTTTATCAATTAAAATATAATACATTTGAAGAGTGGAATTCCGAGCACTTTGGCGAGGAAACCACGATTAGAAGTGTATCCATTCATGTGAATGAAACCACAGACGGATTTCCAGTGGAGCTTGGCAGAATTACAGTTGAAGACAAGGACGAGATTGACCGGATTCTTGCAGACCTAATAGGGCTAAAATTGAAAAAGGTTACAGAGTCAGGTGAGCCGTGGAAGAAATATCGGGTGGAATTTCTTGTAGTAAACGAGAAAGGAAACCTGCTTGAGACAAATAGTCTTTCCTATTCTATAGACCAAAACTACATCAATGAATATCAGATAATTAGTGAACAGAATCACTTGAGTACAATTGAAGAGTTGGTGGAGAGTGAAGAGATGGAATGGAAAGATAACGGCAAGGAATAGTCCAAAAAAGGTAATGCTTTGGAGTTGAGCCTCTAAAGCATTACCTTTTTTACACTTCAGAGATAATCTCCACTCTGTTTCCAAAGGGGTCCCGGAATTCAAAGCGCTCATAGTTCGGTATGACAACAGATTCAAGGATTTTTATCCCATTCTCTTCTAGTACCTTTCTCCAATGGGACACATTTTGTACAAGATAAGCAATATGGGACTTGGTTGAATGCCGATCAAAGCCATCTTCCGTTCCTACATGGACCTCCCGATCTCCCACTTGCAGCCAAAAACCACCTCGACCTTTTAAAGGATCTGGTTTTTCTATTTCTTTTAATCCTAATACCTTGCAGTAAAAATTTCTTCCTTCTTCCTCAGCACCTTTTGGTATGGTGATTTGCGCGTGATGCATTCCGATAATCATAAACATCCCCCTGACAATTTCTAGATTACTATTATTTTAGCATAAATATCCAAAAGAATTCATGATAGACTCTGTTTTAGTTCATTTTTGATTTTGTCAATAAGAGTCATTGAAACAGAAATCAACAGGGGGTAAACGGCCGCACCTTACTTTCAGGGTATCCTATTGATGAAATCGATGGAAACTTGTACACGGGATCTGTACCCCCTTCATTTAGAATCTACAACTATAAAAAAAATTTATACCATTCATCAAATTTTTTATTTTTCAAACGTTCAAACATTAAATATACTGAAAATTATAAATTCAAAAATCAAGGGGAGCTAATATGTCAACAAAGACTGATCAAGCAAAAGTGATGATTCAAGATATTATTGAAAAAGAGAGAAATCGTTGGATCAATCTTTCTTTAAAAATCCATCAAAATCCAGAACTAAGTTTTAAAGAACACAAGGCGATGCAATGGCTTACTGAGCCTCTTGAAGAAGCGGGGTTCCAAGTTCAACGTCATTTGATTCCAGAGTTGCCTACTTCTTTTTGTGCCAAATGGTGTGGGAAAGAGGATGGCCCAACAGTGGTCTTAATAGCAGAGTATGATGCTTTAGCAGAACTAGGACATGCGTGTGGTCATAACATTATAGGCGTTTCGGCTGTGAGTGCAGCCGTTTCACTGAAAAAGGCTATAGGGGATATTCAAGGAAAACTGATCGTAATTGGTACTCCAGCTGAGGAAGAAGGTGGAGGGAAAATTTTACTAGCTAACAATGGTTGGTTTGATGGTGTGGATGCTGTGATGATGTGTCATCCGCGTGATAAAACGATGGTATTTAGAGGGAGTTTAGCTTGTGTCGATGTGGATGTGACATTTAAAGGGAAAGCAGCGCATGCGGCAGCCAATCCAGATCAAGGGATTAGTGCCTTAGATGCCATGATTCATAGTTTTGTCTCGATTAAACAATTGCTCCCTTCTCTTCAATCATCAGCAAATGTTCACGGTATAATAAAAAAAGGCGGCAATGCGACTAATATTATTCCTGATCATTGCGAAGCAAGCTTTCTTATAAGAGCTGAAACAAGAGAAGAACTTCAGCGTATCAAACAAAGAGTATATAAAGCTATCATCTATTCCACTGAGGCACTTGGTGCTACTTGTTCTATGAATGAAGGTCTTACTTATGCAGAGAGGATTAACAACCGTGCGCTTGGTTATCAGTTTAAGCATAACTTGGAGTTACTTGGTGTCGAAGTGGATAGCTCAGATATTCAATCAGGAATCGGATCATCAGATATTGGAAATGTTAGCCAACTTGTGCCAACTATCCACCCTTATATCAAAATTGGACAGGCGATTACTCATACGAAAGACTTTACTGAAGCAACTAAATCATCAGAAGGGATGAACGGCTTAATCAAAGCCTCACAGGCATTAGCTCTTACAGCCTATGATTTATTTTCTTCCCCTTCTTTAGTGAAGAAAGCAAAAGAGGAATGGAGAGAAATTATACGGAATAAAGGAGGAGAAATATCATGATCGAGCACCAAACGAATCCATCAAAAGCTCCGAATATATGGAAAAGATTTCTTATAATGCCACATACTTATGTGTTATTGGTAATTATTATTCTTTTAGCCTCCTTATTAACTTACATCATTCCAGCAGGAGAATTTGAACGTGTGGAAGATGTAAATTCGGGCCGAACCATCGTGGTACCAGGAACCTATCAAGAGGGAGCATCGACTCCATTTAATCCTTTTTTATTCCCAATATCGATTGTGGAAGGCTTTAATCAATCAAGTGATATTATTTTCTTTATCCTTATTATTGGAGGAACGTTTCAAATCATTATGTCGACGGGTACGATTGATGCCTTAACTGGACGAATGACAGAACTTTTTTCGAAAAGGTCGCTTTTTGTTATACCTGCCTTTTTAAGCCTTTTTGCAGTTGGAGGTTTTACAATGGGAATGAGCACCGAATCAATGGTATTTGTTCCAATTGGCATTTTAGTTGCTCGGACACTTGGATATGATGCCATTACAGGTACGGCTATGGTCATATTAGGAACAAATGTTGGATTTACAGCCGGACTACTAAATCCTTTTAGTGTGGGTGTTGCCCAATCGATTGCACAAGTACCCCTATTTTCAGGGTTATGGCTGAGAGCCATTATTTTAGTAGTTCTTCTTATTATTACTTCTTTGTATGTAATCCGCTATGCCATCAAAGTAAAAAAAGAAAAACAGAATAGTCTTGTTTACGATTTAGAAACCGAACAAGAACATATTGAAGCACTGTCGGTTGACTTTAAGATTACAAAAAAACATATTTTGGCACTTTCTGTATTCCTAGCAGGAGTTCTCGTTCTATTGTGGGGAGTATCTGTTCACCAGTGGTACATTGTTGAGATCTCAGCTTTATTTTTAGCAATGGGCATTGTTGCTGGATTGGTCTCCGGTTATGGTCCAAGTCAGATTTCGAAAGAATTTATAAAAGGGGCAAGCGGTATTGTGATGGGAGCGCTAATGATTGGACTCGCTCGTGCAGTTATAGTGGTGCTAGAGGATGGATCAATCATTGATACAATCGTCTATTATGCCTCCTCCGTTGTTGATACTTTACCTAGCTCTTTCCAAGTGCTAGGAATGTACAGTTTCCAGCTGTTCGTAAATTTATTTATCACATCTGGTTCTAGTCAAGCGGCTATTACGATGCCGATTATGACACCACTTGGCGATTTGCTTGGCGTTACCAGGCAAACTGGTGTGTTAGCTTTTCAATTAGGAGATGGATTCACCAACTTAATCAACCCTACTTCTTCTACATTAATGGGTGCATTAGCTGTTTCAGGAATTAGTTTTCAAAAGTGGTTTCGTTTCGCATGGCCACTTAGCTATTTTTAATAAATCATACATCCCTCCCCTTCAAACCAATAACCTTTAATGATCAAACAGTCGCCACTAGGCGAACGTGGATTTACTATCGTGACAATAGTACTTCATTTAGAGCTGCACGAACTTTTATCGAGTTTTTGATAAATCATTTGGAAATAAAGAAATAGTGTACAGGTCCCGTGTATGACATGGAAAGGGAAACCTGAAATGAATATATATCTTGTTATAAAACTGCAGCCAGAATTAAAAAGTCCTTTTGGAGTAGGCACCTACTTTGAAAATCCATATTTAATAAGCCAAAACAACACCAATCACATTACATTGGACGACATTTGAAAAAAAGGATTCAAAAGCTGGCTATTGCCGATCGAGCTGAAAACATGGAATATTTTTCCCTATGAATGGTAGTAGGGACAAGGACATTTTCTCATTCGAAAAAACCGCAACTCAGAAAAGTCACGGTCTTCTATGTTACTGTTTATTGCTCCGAGTTCTGACGCTTTGTAGGATGAGTTGCACGCTCCACTTCTTCGGCAGAAACGACTTGCTTAGCGCTCTCTGCGTTTGGCTGACCTTTCTGACTAGGTCCTTGCTTATTGTGTTTGGACATTAGAACATTCTCCCTTCCTTGATATCACTTGTTAATGTGGATAGGGGAGGGGGTTTTTATGCATTTGGTGAAGTGGGAAGAGGGACTTGTCCCCAAATGTCCTTAAACCTGAGTCAACGGTCCTGTCACTTGGAGCTTAAAATATTGGCTCTCATACTGTTTATCCAAGTGGGGCAAAAGGTTTTCAAGTGCTTTTACGACTCTTTTCAGGTTGATCCCCGTTTGGATTCCCATTTGTTCGAGCATGTAGACGACGTCTTCTGTTGCAACGTTACCTGATGCTCCTGGTGCGAATGGACAACCTCCGAGTCCACCTGCTGATGTGTCAAAGCGGTCTACACCGGCCTGGAGTGCAGCGAACACGTTCGCAAGCGCCATTCCTCTTGTATTGTGGAAGTGAGCCGTTATCATGATGTTTGGCAGCGCTCTCTTTAATGCGGAAAATAATTCATAGGATTCTTTCGGATTGGCCATTCCGATGGTATCTGCCACACTGAGTTCATCTACCCCAAAGCTATCAAATCTTTTACATAATGCCAAAACATCGTTCACTTCCACTTTTCCTTCATACGGGCAATAGAAGGAGGTGGAGATGCAGGCGCGTACAAAGAACCCTCTGTCCTTCAGATCACGGATAATCGGTTCTAGCTCCAGCAAGCTTTCCTCGGTCGTTTTGTTGATATTCTTCTTATTAAAAGAATCGCTCACCCCGACAAATACGGCTGCATTCTTGCAAGAAGTGCCAAGCAGGCGGTCAATCCCTTTTGAATTAGGTACCAGCACGAAGTTTCTTGTCTCTTCATCCAAGCATTCTTCAATCACAGATGGTGCATCTGACATTTGCGGGACCCATTTCGGCGAAACGAAGGAAGTGAGTTCCATTTCCTGGATGCCCGCCTTTTTAAGATGCTTGATAAAATCGATTTTGGCATCGGTTGGAACAAAGGTTTTCAAATTCTGCAGACCATCGCGAGGTCCTACTTCGATGATGGTCGCCTTGTTTGGTAAATTCATTTGGAGTTCCCCCTGATTAATGTAATTTCGTTACTTCAATTTTAGTTAGAAGAGGACCATAAAAGCAAGAATAATAGAAATTTTTTAAAAAAAGCAGGAATTTCGACAGGAATCAAGAATTATTCTTATCGAGAGGAGATGGAATCATGTCAAATAAAGAAGTAGTCATTGTAAGCGCTGTCAGAACAGCGATTGGAAGTTTTGGTGGTGCATTGAAGGATGTTTCCGCTCCACAGTTGGGAGCAGTGGTAATTAAAGAGGCGCTCGCAAAAGCCGGGCTTGCACCAGATAGTGTAGATGAAGTAATCATGGGGAATGTGCTGCAGGCGGGGCTCGGACAGAATCCGGCACGCCAGGCAGCAATCGGGGCAGGACTTCCGAATGAAGTGTCTTCCATGACAATCAATAAAGTTTGTGGATCAGGTCTGAAGGCAGTGCATCTGGCAGCACAAGCCATCATTGCCGGAGATGCGGATATTGTGGTAGCTGGCGGGATGGAAAACATGTCGCAGGCTCCATATCTCCTGCAAGGAGCACGGGACGGATACCGGATGGGCGATCAAAAGGTGACAGACAGCATGGTCCATGACGGGCTATGGTGTTCGTTCAACGATTATCATATGGGTGTTACCGCGGAAAACCTCTGCACAAAATATGATCTTACTAGAGAAGAACAGGACCAATTTGCAGCAAACAGCCAACAGAAAGCGGTCCAGGCAATCGAAGACGGAAAATTCAAGGACGAGATCGTACCTGTAGAAGTGAAAAAGAAAAAAGAAATTCTGACGGTAGATACGGACGAATATCCTAGAAAGGGAACAACTGCAGAAAAGCTTGGCGGATTGCGTCCTGCTTTCAAAAAGGAGGGATCCGTGACTGCAGGCAACGCTTCCGGAATCAATGACGGTGCAGCAGCAGTTGTGGTCATGAGCAAGGAAAAGGCAGACGAGCTAGGTATCAAGCCTTTGGTGAAAATCGTTGCCAATGCGAGCAGTGGAGTGGACCCAAGCATCATGGGAATCGGTCCGGTAACTGCCGTGAAGAAGGCCTTGGAAAAAGGCGGTCAGACACTTGAAGAGATGGACCTCGTGGAAGCAAATGAAGCATTTGCTGCACAGGCGCTGGCAGTCGGAAAAGAGCTGCAATTTGACTCAGAAAAGCTGAATGTCAACGGTGGTGCGATTGCCCTGGGTCATCCGATCGGGGCAAGTGGAACCCGTATCCTGGTTACACTGATCCACGAAATGAAGCGCCGTGACGCGAAAAAAGGACTTGCTACCCTTTGTATCGGCGGCGGCCAGGGTGTAGCAACAATTGTAGAAAACATCTAACCCTATAGAGAGAGGTGCAACAACGATGAAACCAATTTACACATCATTTACGGAAGCGGTAAAAGATATCCAAGATGGTGCAACAATCATGGTCGGCGGATTTGGCCTTTGCGGAATCCCGGAAAACCTGATCCTGGCGTTAGTTGAAACTGGTGTGAAAGACCTTACTGTCATCTCCAATAACTGTGGAGTAGACGACTGGGGACTTGGCCTTTTAATGAAAAACAAGCAAATCAAGAAAATGATCGGGTCCTATGTTGGGGAAAACAAGGAATTTGAACGACAGGTTCTTTCAGGTGAACTCGAAGTCGAACTGACGCCACAAGGAACGCTTGCAGAAAAAATTCGTGCAGGCGGAGCGGGAATCCCGGCATTCTACACGCCAGCGGGAGTAGGAACGCCAATCGCAGAGGGCAAGGAAGTACGCGAATTCAATGGAAAAGAATATCTGCTGGAGGAGGCTTTCACTGCCGATTTCAGTTTGGTAAGAGCTGATAAAGCCGATAAAATGGGGAATCTCATCTACAACAAAACAGCACGTAACTTCAACCCGATGATTGCTGCAGCTGGTAAAGTAACGATTGCAGAAGTGGTAGAGCTTGTAGAAATCGGTGAGCTGGACCCAAACCACATTCAGACACCGAGCATCTACGTCCAACGTCTGATCGTCGGCCAGCAGGAAAAGAAAATCGAACGCGTAACTACAAGAGACTAGCGAGGAGGGGAACCTATCATGGCAAAAGAAACAGTGAACACACGTGAGAAAATAGCGAAGCGGGCAGAAAAAGAAATCGAGAGCGGCTACTACGTAAACCTCGGAATTGGAATGCCCACACTTGTGGCGAACTACATATCCGAAAACAAGCAGGTAGTTTTGCAATCTGAAAACGGCCTTCTAGGCATCGGGCCCTATCCAACAAAGGATAAGGTGGACGCGGACCTCATCAACGCTGGAAAAGAAACCGTTACAGCCATTCCTGGTGCGGCATACTTTGACAGTGCCGAATCCTTTGCAATGATACGTGGAGGTCACGTGAATATTGCGATACTTGGCGGCATGGAAGTAAGTGAAAACGGTGACCTTGCCAACTGGATGATTCCAGGAAAAATGATAAAAGGCATGGGCGGTGCGATGGACCTTGTTCATGGTGCAGAGCGTATTATCGTCATTATGGATCATGTGAATAAAGCTGGAGAAGCGAAGATCTTGAAAGCATGCACCCTGCCTTTGACTGGTAAAGGTGTGGTGGACCGGATCATTACAGACCGTGCTGTTTTAGATGTGACGGAGCAAGGATTGAAGCTTGTAGAAGTTGCAGAAGGTTATTCCGTGGAGGAAATTCAGAATAGTACGGAACCAACTTTGATTGTGGATGAGCATGTTAGATTGAATGCATTTTAATTTTTTATAGAAGAAGCGAATAACATAACTGTTGTTCGCTTTTTTTGAATGGAAAAAGGAAAATGAAGAGGGGATTGATTTGGTGAAGAAAGAACATAAACAGCCCAATATTATTTTTATCATGAGTGATGATCATGCAGCACATGCCATGAGCTGCTATGGAAGCAGAATCAATGAAACTCCGAATCTGGATCGAATAGCGGATGAAGGAATGCGACTGGACAATTGCTTTTGTACCAATTCCATCTGTGCTCCGAGCCGTGCCAGTATTCTAACTGGTTTGTATAATCATGAAAATGGAGTGAAAACATTAGGAGATAAATTTGACAGTCGTCAGCCGACCGTTCAAAGGACATTACGGGAAAATGGCTACCAAACAGCTTTATTTGGCAAATGGCATCTCGGACACGGAGAGCACCATGATCCTGCTGATTTTGATAAATGGACGATTTTCCGCAGTCAAGGTCTCTATCATGATCCGGTTATGTACGATATGGGAGAGGAAATTACAGTTCCGGGCTATGCAACCGACATTGTAACAGACTTATCGATTGATTGGATGAAAGCGAGGGACAAGGACAGGCCGTTTATGCTTATGTGTCACCATAAAGCGCCGCACCGCCCGTGGGATCCGGATGAAAAGCACGCCAACATGTATGAGGATGTGGATATTCCGGAGCCGGAGTCTTTCCATGACGATTACGAAGGGAAGGCGGATGTGGTGAAGGAAGCTAAGATGCGGATTGATCGAGATTTAGTGCATCGGGATGTAAAAGCAGCCCCCCCGGAAGGTCTATCGCCGCGTGAATTGAAAAGCTGGTATTATCAGCGCTACATAAAAGATTATCTTAGATGTGTCGCATCTATAGATGATAATGTAGGTAGATTACTGGATTATTTGGATGAAGAGGGAATTGCCGATGATACGATTGTGGTGTATACCTCTGATCAAGGTTTTTTCCTTGGGGATCATGGCTGGTATGATAAACGCTTCATGTATGAGGAATCCCTAAGAATGCCGTTTGTGATTCGCTATCCTAGGGGGATAAAGGCTGGCTCCGTTACGAAGGATTTTGCTTTGAATGTGGATTTTGCGGAAACCTTCCTGGATTACGCAGGCATCGAGATCCCAGATTTTATGCAAGGAAAAAGCTTGAAGCCAATACTGCAGGGGAATGCTCCGGAGGATTGGCAGACTTCCATGTACTACCGCTATTGGGAGCATCTGAGTCTGGAGCATCGAGTGGGTGCTCATTATGGTATAAGGACCCACGATTATAAACTTATCCATTATTATGGTGAAGCATTGGGTTCCTCCTCTGCAGAAGATGAGCCGAGAACCCCTGAATGGGAACTGTACGATTTGAAGAACGATCCATATGAAATGAAAAATGTATACCATGAATCGATGTATGCAGTGACTGTTAGAAATTTAAAAGAAGAGTTGAGATGTCTTAAAGATTCTGTCCGAGATTACGAATAGTCCATTACCCTTAGATGATACTCTTGGTTTATTTTGAGAGTTTCCAAATGCCCCTAGTATGTTAAAATTTTCGTTCATTATTGGTATACTAGTTTATAAGAAATATGGGGAGTGTCTTAAATGGAAAAAACATCTTGTTGCGCAGCAAGTAGAGGGACAGCAACTAACGTTTCAACTGATATAGAGCTATCTGGAAAGCATACGGTACAACTACGCCATTATGAAAAGATGGTTACTCTACCTGGCGGGGATTTTTTTATGGGAACAGAGGACAAAGAAGGCTTTCCCGCCGATGGGGAAGGTCCGATTCGAAAGGTCCGTTTACAATCTTTCGCGATAGATCGCTATTCTGTAACAAACAAACAATTTAAAGAGTTTGTAGATGAGACCGGATATGTAACAGAAGCGGAAAAATTCGGTTGGTCGTTTGTGTTTCATCTGCTGCCTTCAAAAGCTGTAAAAAAAAGAGTGAAGAACGTCGTCCATGGTGTTCCATGGTGGCTTGTTGTGGAAGGGGCAAACTGGAGGAAACCAGAAGGACCGGATTCTACCATTAAAAAGCGCCTCGATCATCCGGTGATCCACGTATCCTGGAACGATGCTGTAGCTTATTGTAACTGGGCCGGCAAAAGGCTGCCCACTGAAGCGGAATGGGAATACGCAGCAAGGGGTGGACTTGAAAGCAAAACATACCCTTGGGGAAATGATTTATTAGTGGATAATACCCATCAATGTAACATTTGGCAAGGGGATTTCCCTGTTGAAAATACACAGGATGATGGCTTTCTATCAACTGCTCCCGTGGATGCATTCAAGCCAAATGGCTATGGCCTCTTTAATGTAGCAGGCAATGTGTGGGAGTGGTGTTCTGATTGGTTCTCGCCCAAACACCTAGCCGAGGAAGTGATTTTATCGCCGAAAGGATCATCAAGTGGAACGGCCAAAGTGATGAAAGGTGGCTCCTACCTTTGTCATAAGTCCTATTGTAACCGTTATCGGGTTGCAGCAAGAACAGGTAACACGCCGGACAGTTCTACCGGGAATATCGGATTTCGCTGTGTGGTGGATATTAGCCAATAAGAAGTGTCAAATGAATTCAGAGACCGTTAGCAGGGAACGCGCTAACGGTTTTTTGTATTTGAATGTTGCAAGGACAGACTTAATCGTTCCAATAGGCGAATACACTAACCATATCAACCGCTTTATTCCAAAAGGGTGAGGGGTGGCAGCATGTTTTCGGTAACGGAAATACGTACATTTGAGCTGTTTTCGGTTGAGCATATCGTGACGTTTTTGGTCTTTTTGGCGGTGTGTTACGCGTTGGTTCATTTCAGAAAGGGCCTCAAGCCATACCAAAAGGGAATCAAATGGGCATTATTCAGTATTTTACTAATCAGTGAGATTTCTCATCAAATTTGGGTCGTTGCTACCGACCAGTGGGGAATGGATGACCTTCCCATCCAGCTTTGTTCCTTCAGTACATTCATCGCAATGTATCTTTTCCTGAAATCCAATAATAAACTGTTTCATCTGCTTTTCTTTATAGGTTTCATTCCTCCCATTCTCAGTATGGTCACACCGGAAATGCACTACAGCTTCCCACACTACCGCTATATCAAATACTTTATCCATCACGCAACTATCGCTTGGGCAGTCCTTTATTTCATTTATTATGAGGGCTACCGTGTACCGCGCAAGGCCATTATAACCAGCTTTCTTACAGCCAACCTGATTGCCGCACCGATCTTTTTCATCAACATTTTTCTCGACACCAACTTCTTCTATCTGGCAAACCCTACAGAAAGCAAAACTATTCTTTCCTTTTTCGGATCTGGAATCTGGTACTATATCAATCTTGAATTGGCAGCGCTTTTTGTCTTCTGTTTCACCTATATTCCAATGGGGATTTTATTGAAAAGAGAAAAGGTGAAAGTGGAAGTCAATGAAGACCAGTAGCGACATTTGTCGCACTGGTCTTTTTTTGTGATGCCTAGATGGTTCACAAGGTGCAAGATGAAGTAGGCTATATTATCTATGATATTTATTATCCAAAAGTATTTAGACCAAAGTACTTTGACAGACATAGTAATATGGTGTAAATTAAATTATGGGAGGTGATATGGTGTGACAACAAATAAAATTTCCACTGATTTGATTCGTGGCCATACAGATACGATCATTTTGAATGTTTTGCGGCAAGGTGATAGTTATGGTTATCAGATCTATAAAACCATCATTGAATTGAGCGGTAACTTGTATGAGCTAAAAGAGGCGACACTTTATACGGCATTTCGGAGGCTGGAGAAGGAAGGATTGATTGCTTCCTACTGGGGGGACGAAACGCAGGGGGGGCGTAGGAAGTATTATCGAATGACTGAAGCTGGAGTGGAGCGCTATGAACAGAACAGGAAAGAATGGGATTTTGCAAAGGGAGTATTAAATCAGTTAATTGAAGGAGGAATAGAAACCGATGAAGAACCAGAATAATTTGGATAAAAAGGTCAACACATATGTCGATCATCTATTTTCAGGTGTGGGGGACAGTCAGCAGTTGTTTGATCTAAAAGAAGAGCTGACATCTAATCTAAGTGAGAAAATTGGGGATTATAAAAAATCAGATATGTCAGATGAGGAAGCATTTAAGAAAGCGGTCAGTTCCATGGGTGACCTGAGCGGTTTGGTGGACGATATGCGTGAGCTTGGTCAGGACAAAGCGAAGCAAGCTGTCTACACAAGCATGACAGCACGTGTGTCAACAGCCGGATTAATTGTAGGGATACTAGTCATTTTATTTGGCGCTCTCACTACGGCGATGTTGTATTTTATGGATCTACCTTCGGTGGCTGTTTCCGGTCCAGCCATATTTATGGTGGTTGGTGGTGCTGTCGTCACATACAGCATTTTAACAAGAGAGACGAGTCAGATGTACGCAATGAATAAGGTTCGTGCCCTTCTATACACGTTAGCAGTTGGATTGATCCTATTTAGCCTTTTCGTGGCATGTGTATCTGGGTTTGCTACTGGTGAGATGTTCATTGCAATCAGTTCGTTTATGGTTTTCTTTTTGTTAGGAGTCGGATTATTGCTGGGATTACTCTTTAGTGGCACTAATCGGAAAAAATAATGGAGGTTGTAGCGCATGTTTTTAGCTTTTAGAGAACTGAAGCATTCTAAATTAAAGTATGTTTTAGTTGGAATCATACTGACAGCGATTTTGTTCTTGCTGTTTTTTGTTAATGGTCTTGCAAGTGGTCTGTCCAATGCAGATAGTTCTTCCCTGAAGAACCTGCCTGCTGACTTTATTGTGATGCATAAGGAAGCGGAAGGAAACATAATGAAGTCAGAAATTACGGAAGAGGACAGAAGGATGATAAATCAAAAGATAGACGAATCGAAGTCTACGCCTATAACAATCACGATGTCTTCTATCAAACATGGCAGCATAACAACAGATGTGGTCTATTTCGCTTTAGATAGCAAGCACAAATCAATGCCAGTTGTTAACGAAGGGAAGTCGGTTCAGGAGATTGGTGCCAATGAAGTGATTGTCGACGATTCCATAAAAAATCAGGGATATAAACTGCATGACACTTTTAAGGATGAAAATCTGGGTGGGGAATTTAAAATAGTAGGTTTTTTCGAAAACCAGACCTATAGTCATTTGCCAGTTGTTTATACGAATCTAACATACTGGAATGAAAAGGAATACCGAAACCATGATACAAACCAAGCGATTTTATATTATGGTAAAAAGAAGGATTTTGCAGGTTTTGATGTGATGACGGTCGATGAAACAGTGAACGGTATGCCTGGATATTCCGAAACACAGGGATCCCTGTTGATGATGATCACCTTTTTATTTATCATCTCCGCTTTTGTTTCCACAGTCTTTTTCTATGTCATTACGATACAGAAAACCAATCAATTTGGTATGTTAAAAGCGATGGGAGCCGGTACTGGATTCATAGCTAAAGGGATGATCATACAAGTCGTGCTCATTACGTTAATCAGTTTTGGCTTAAGTCTATTAGGTGTTACTGGAATGATTCAGTTGCTGCCGGCGGAGATGCCCCTTGAGATTTCCCTATCCTTAATCCTATGGACAGGTGCACTATTTTTAATTCTTAATATAGTAGGTTCCTTATTATCGGTATATAGAGCTTCCAAGGTCGATGCACTAGAAGCTATTGGGAGGGTGGAATAATGAGTTCCATACTGAAGCTTGAGCATGTAACTAAAACGTTTATGGATGGAGATACCCAAGTAAATGTTCTGAAGGATATTTCATTTGAAGTCCAAAGAGGAGAGTTCGTGGCGATTGTAGGACCATCCGGATCAGGGAAAAGTACCTTGTTATCCATTATCGGTGCGCTTCTTACCCCTACAAGCGGAATGATTGAAATCAACCGAGAAAAGATTTCCAGCTATAGTCCTGCTAAGTTGAAGAAAATCCGGGCGAGTAAAATCGGCTTCATCTTTCAATCTGCGAACCTGATACCATACCTAACTGTAAAAGATCAATTACTGCTTGTATCTGAGATTACCAATAAACGAACGAAACAAAATAAAGAAAAAGCTGTGCAGCTAATTAGTGATCTAGGGTTAAGTCATCGAGAAAAAAGTTATGTACATCAATTGTCAGGTGGAGAGAAGCAACGAGTTGCGATTGCCAGAGCATTCATGAATGATCCGGACCTTATCCTGGCGGATGAACCTACCGCAAGCCTTGATTCGGAAAGAGGGAGAAGAGTGGTAGAGATGCTGCTGCAAGAAGTAAAAAGCAATAACAAGGGTGCAATCATGGTGACCCACGATGAAAGAATGCTCGACCTATGTGATCGAGTGCTGCACATAGAAGACGGTATGATTCGTGAAGGGGTAAAAACCAAAAAAGAAAACCACCCAACGCTCTCACAAGCAAAAGGTGGTCCTCGAGAAAAAATCAAAAAGATCTAACAACCTCTACTACCAATAGAGGCTAAAAAGAGAAGTGTTGGCGCACTTCTCTTTTTTATTATACATAATTTTAGTGCATGGGGACAGGTCCCTTGTCCCCTTGGCTTTGCATCCTAGCTTTGCCTGATCTAAAATAGAAATAGGTTTTTTAAGGGAGAGTTGTTTAATGGAGATAAGTAGAAATCAAGCCTGTCCCTGTGGCAGCGGGAAGAAGTATAAGAAATGCTGTATGGTGAGAGAACATGTGGTAGATATACATAGATTGCAAGTCCAGCGCTTTTATGAGCGAAAGCACTTACTTACTACAATGCTTACGGAGTTTGTCTGGGGGAACATGAATTATAGTGATCATAAGGGTGTTCAAACAATTTTTGAAAAAAGGACAGGACTCAGTCTAAAAGAAAATGTAAATTCAATGATGTTTCAATTTTACTCCTTGTTTATGCATCGTTATGAAAATAATCTTCGAGGCATTGAATGGTTCTGTAAAGCGCAAGGGAGCCAATTAGAGCCGGCCTTGAGGGCATATGCAAAATCATGGACGAGTCTAGTATTCCGTTTGGTTCACGTGATTGAAATAACGAAGGATAATATTCTTTTTGAAGATATGTTCACGAAAAATACATATTCCGTCCCAAATATAAAAGAGAATGTACCACCGAGTATCGATAAGTTTGATGGCACCATCGGCCTGTTAGAGAAGAATAATGAGAAGTATTATTTCAATGGTGTAAGGGTATTTGTTGGAGCTCAAAGTGTAGCACGTGCTAAAGGGAAAATAGAATCACTTATGAAAGAAGAGAGAATGACATATGAGGAAGTGATGATGGCATATTCTCCAGAAGTTTTAGCCGAGATGCTAAATAAAGAAAATCAAAATCCTTATAGAGAAGAAGATGTTCCTCTATTAATGGATCTAGGATTGGAGCATTTACCCTCTTATGCAATGGATTTCCTGGCTTTTTACAAAGAAAAGATAAAAGGAAAAAAAGGAAATACAGTACGAAAATATCGAGATAGTTTACATGACTTCAATGAAGTGTTGAAAAGGAATGGGATTGTTGATCTAGCAGAAGTCGATGCGGAATTATGGAAAAGACTATTAGCAAAAGAATACTATGATATGTATGAGACGATGACCAAAACGCAAATCACAGATCTCATGAGTACCTTGAAAGCCTTCCTGCAATGGATGAAGCGAAATAGCGAAGCAGCGGTGTGGCCTGGATTAGCCGATTATTTGAAAGAGGAAGAAATTCAGTTTATCCATGCGGTACAATTCCCAAATTCATTCTTTCCTAATCGGCACGCATATTTAGGAGTGCATGGCCATGAGATGGTGAAACTTTTAAAGGGTGAAATAGTCAAAGATGGTAAAATGATAGAAGGCGTTTTTGAGATTATGAAACGAAACAAGCAAAGCTTCCGTGTAGTTCGCTTGAAAAATTCTCAGCGTATCTCTCTATCAAAGATCGAGGAATACACAATAACCGGCGCAGATATCGAAATGGAATATGCTGATGAAGGTATTATTTTTACAGGAAAAATAACAAAAGGACGCATAAACATGTGGGAATTGCTTGAAATAGTTGAAGTTTATCCTCGTTGTGCAAAGCCGTTTGTCATATAATGTTTAAAGCGGAACATTTGAATGGAGATAGCGCTAGATTGGGAGTAAAGATTTGAATCGGTTGGTACTATCAAAAAAGTTGAAGCAAAAAATAAATGGGATAGTGAATCGAAATGGGTACGTTAGTTTTGTAGAGGTATTATTATCTTTAGAAAAATTATCAAAAGAAGTTTACCAGAAATGGAGAACTGGAAGAGTTGTCTATTTAGAAAGAGTTCTCAGGGGGAATCTGGGACAACTTAATTTTATGTTAAAGGAATTTCGTTCCTATTGTCTGCAAATGGGGTGGAAGCCATCCTATACTGGATACTATTCGAGGGGAAAAGGGAATAAAAAACTGCTCCAATTTAGTAAATCGGGGAATAAGTTGTGGAAGATGCTTATGCAACACATTATGTTAGAAAAAATGAATGAAGAGGATACTGGGGTAGGAATGATTCTTATATGTTCTGCCGCGGGACACTGTAGCTGTCCCCATAGTAGAAAGGGATGGTCCTTATCAAAAAAATTATCAGCAGTTTATATATCGTTGCAGGTTTTATATGCATGGGAATAGGAATCATTGGTATCATCCTGCCTGTTGTACCGACGACTCCACTTTTATTGTTGGCTTCCTTTTTCTTTGTGAGGGGCTCGAAAAAATTTGAGATTTGGTTTAAAGGTACTTCGATATATAAGAAGCATTTAGAAAGCTTTGTAAGAGAAAGAAGTATGACCTTGAAGCAGAAAATCACGATTTTGTTATTCGCTGATTTCACCATTGCTTTTCCATTTTTCATTTTGGATAGCATCCTTATCAAAATCATGTTCATTCTGATTGTCATTTATAAATACTATTATTTCATTTTCAAAATAAAGACAGTAAAGAAAAATCCTGAATTTACATAAAAAGAGGTTCAGTCCAATCGTCAATGACGTAAGGACTGAACCTTATTGCATTTACCATAAAGGCGGTTTGACGACCATGAACCAAAGCATCAATAATAAGAGAAAGAGATAGATCCAAACGGTTCGCTTCAGTTTAGCAGCAAGCTCCTTCTTATCGTGACCTTCCTCCTCGAACTTCCGAAGCTTCGGTGAGAATGCTCGCGCCAAAAAGAACAGAGAGCAGAACATGATGATCAGTGTCATGATGATCCATGGTGTACTCCAATTCCATGGACCCAGCACTACAAGCAGTATCCCCGACCCGACCAGTACATGGCCGGTGTGCTTCGAGAGACGGACGACAAATCGGAATGTCTCCAAATAGCTGTTTAATGTCTGCTCTTTTGCCGAGCTCAGCTTGTTTGCTATAGGTAAGAGGACAAAGAACGGTCCGATTGAAGCGATCGCACTGAGTACATGTATGTAAATAATGATCCTGTACGTAAAATCCATCATATGCATTCCTTATTCGGTAACTGGACTGAACTCATGCACCCATACTCTCATTTGTGGAAGCCATGGCATGCCAGGGTGATAGGATAAAATGGACTCTTTATATTGTTCAACAGTATCATAACCCTCATGGCGGGCATGTTCATCCGTCAATTCACCAAGTGACTGGGAATACACGCTGTTCACGAAGTATTTTTTACCTTCCAATTCCATGATTTCTCCTACATCAGCATATCTTCCATTGCGCCGTGTTGCGGTTTTCTTGCCCTCCAAAACTTTTTTCACATCATCAGGCATGGTAACGAGCCGATCGATGGTACAGGTTTTTGGTGGCAGCGTATTATTTGCTTCATTGTTAGTCAAGAAAAATACTCCCTTCAACTTATGTATCTCTCATACTTTATCATACTTTTTTGAGGTAAAACTATAAAACCAATCTTTAAAGTGTTAAACTTTACATTTAATGGACCGTGTTGGAGCTACAATAGTATTGGCAAATCCCGGTCATACTATGTTTATCATTCGAGAATATTCTAGGAGGATGTAAGATGAATATGAATAATAACGATATCTTAATCAGATTAAGATATGCGCTAGACATAAAAAATACGGAAATGGTAGAGATATTCAATCTTGGAGGAATCAAAACAACAAAAGAAGAAGTGCTGAAGATGCTGGTGAAAACCAAAGATAGCTATTATGACGATGAAAATGATGCAGATGAAAGGGAAGAGGAAGAGAATGTGGAAGTGGATAATTTCACGTTGGAATCCTTTTTGAATGGCCTTATCATCTTTAAAAGAGGAAGACAAGATCCAAAACCAGGCCAAACTGATAAACCTGATATGTCGATCAAGAATCATGGCAGTGTGAATAATGTCATGCTGAAGAAAGTGAAAATAGCCCTGGCATTAACGACGGAGGATATGATTGAAATTTTGCAGGACGCAGGTGTCAATATAACCAAAGGTGAATTAGGCGCTCTTTTAAGAAAAGAAGGCCACAAAAACTATAAACCGTGTGGAGACCGATACGCAAGGAACTTCTTGAAGGGATTGGCATACAGGTATAGGGAATAAGCAGGGCACGGAACTGGTTGTGGAGCTATAGAAGCAACGGTTAACAATATAAATTAAATTTATCGCAAAAATGATCAGAGGTCTAATATCCCTATCATTTTTCTTTATGGAAGTTGCAATCTGTGGTTAAGGTAGTTCAAGAAAGTAGTCCCTTATTTCTGTCGGCAATTCTTCAACCGAAAGCACTTTTAATCTTTCTGTTCCTGGTGATGTCACAATTAAAAAGGTTTTCTCTTCATATTCCAACAGTGTAAATTGGCTAACTCGTTTAGGAGAATTACTTACATTATTAATAAAATCGAAATCTTCTTCTTTGAAATTGTCTAGATACCCCTCTAGCATTAGCTTTTTATGTACCTCTTCCAAATTATCAGCATTATCAATTGCCTGGTATAACTCAAGTGAATCTTTAGGAGTAAAGAGGATTTGATAATATATAGCATCACCACAAATTAAGAAGATTAAAAGAATGAAAGTGATTTTATACTTAAGCGTAATTTTCCTGGAAAACCCCAATAATCTATCGGATATTACATCACATGTTAATTTTACCATATAAATCCAAAGCCTTTCTTATTTTATCATCTTTTCTCAAATCATTAATGAAAGTGTCCAAGCTTCCAATTTCACGCATTTTACATGATAATAATAGAAAGTACATATATTAGGGGGAGATTTTTTAATGGCTATGACAGAGGGTTATATTGAAGTAACAGGTGGGAAGGTGTGGTATCAGAAACATGATTTGATGACGGATAGGACGCCAGTTATTGTTTTGCACGGGGGACCTGGTTCTTCCCATTATTCCTTACAAGGCTTGCGAATTCTGGCAGAGGATCGTCCTGTTATTTTTTATGATCAATTGGGATGTGGCAAGTCTGATCGTCCAGCAGACACTTCTTTATGGAATCTTGATCGGTTTGTGGAGGAGTTGGGACAAATAAAAGAGGCTCTTTCTCTGGATGAGTTCCACATACTTGGTCACTCGTGGGGCACAACGCTCGCTGCAGCCTATTATTTAGCCAATCCGGAAGGCGTGAAAAGCATCATCTTTTCAAGTCCTTGCCTGAGCGCTCCGTTGTGGGCGGAGGACCAGGAAAGAAATCGGGAGCTTTTGCCTCTTGATGTTCAACAGACGCTAAAAACATGTGAGGAAAATGGAACAACTGATTCGAAAGAATACAAGGACGCAACCGCTATATTTAATAAGCATTTTGTTTGCAGGCTTGTTCCCTATCCAGAGTTCCTTAAAAAAGGAGCTCATTATAAAAATCCGGAAGTGTACAATATTATGTGGGGCCCTTCCGAGTTTCATGTGACTGGCAACTTAAAAGATTTTGATTGTACATCGGAATTAAAAGATATTCATATTCCAACCCTTTACACTTGTGGTCGGTACGATGAAGCGACTCCAGCTTCAACAGAGTATTTCAGCTCATTGACACCCTATGGGAAATTCCACGTTTTTGAGCAAAGTGCACATATGCCGTATCTGGAAGAGCCAGAAGAGTATGTAAGCGTAATCGGGAGTTTTTTGAAGGAAGTCGATGATAAAAAGTAATTGATAGATTTGAATATAAAGTTTGCAAACCACCCTAATGCAACACAAAATAGGGTGGTTTTTATATTTCCTTAGAAACTCGAAATAAGGAGCCAGATCCCATGCCCATCAAGTTAAGGAGACGAATTCCCCCCAAAATGAAAAAACGTTATTCTTTCAGTAAAATACTTGAAAGGATGACGTTTTTTATGGTTCTCTCGCTTTCTGAAGAAGCCCGTTGAATGAATAACTGAGATATGTTTTACTCTTAAAATCACTGAATTACTTTTGAACTAGCGCTAGGTCTAGCCAGGATTTCGCCTCATTGTACAAAATTGGATTGTTTTGCGGTGTGTAGTAGGCAAGGATTGCAACTGCCTGTGATACGACCCATCCGCGGGCCCTTGCTAATGTAGCACCGTCCGTACGGATAGCATCAAGGAACACATCGCGCGCCTCTGGCGAGTGCAACTTCCACGCGACCATTACATCACACGCAGGGTCACCTATGCCCATTGTCTCCCAGTCAATCACACCGCTGATACGATTATCACGTACGAGCCAATTACGTACATCTAGATCGCCGTGATGCCAAACAGGAGGACCGTTCCATGGAGGCGCAGAAAGAGCCGACTCCCACACAGCAGACACCGCGGGATCGCCATTAAATCGTGCTAACCAATATCGGAAGTCCTTGTCCCGTTGGGCCAAAGGAATGCCGCGTCCTAACGGCCCTCCCGTTGGATCGACTTGTTGCAGTGCTAGGACAAACCCTGCGAGATCGCGAGCTGCCTGAATCTCGTCAATCGCCTCTATCGGCACCGTTTCACCCCTCAGCCACGAATGTATCTCCCAAAACCATGGGTATTCGTTATTGGGGCGCCCCTGAGCGATAGGTACAGGGATTTCAAGTGGAACTGATGGAGCGAGTTTTGGTAGCCATAAGAACTCACGTCCTCCTGGTGTTGTCGGTCCTTCCCTTCTCGCTAGCCGAATGGAATATTCGTCGCCAAGTCGGAAAACGGCATTTACCGTTCCAACTGGCTCTACCTTACGAAGGGGCAACTCTGCCCAGCGGGGGAACTGATCGACAAGCAAACGACGCACAAGTCGCTCTTCAATTTCCAATTCGTCAGCATGCATCTTCTCAGACATTGTATAATTCCTCCTTGGTAGCTCTGACATAAACTTTTATTGGTGGAAAATTATAATAATGCTCTGTACAACAAAAGTCAAAAAGCCACATTTTTTCATTATGAAATGCAGTCACACCTTAAAAAAATTACTACTTTGAATTTATTCAATTGTAACACAACTCTTATAGCTTAATCCTTTTGATTTCTTCAACCTAGGGTCTTCCCCTGGCCAGACCCCTATTTACAATATTTGAAGGAATATCAATCGAACAAGCAAACGAGAGGGAAGAAGTGCATAGGATAGTAGCACTAAATATATCTCAATTGAGTGATGTTCTTAAGTTTACATAACTGTTTTCAACGTTTTAATGTCATTTCATAAGGTAAATTGACAACAAGGGGAAGGATAATGAAAAAAACATGGCTGTTGGGATTTGGGTTCTTTAGCATCAGCATTGGATGGTCATTGTATAATGGATTTGTTCCATTCTTTTTGGACAATTATATAGCGAGTACAGCGTTGATTGGATTTCTAATGACGATCGATAACTATATTGCTCTTTTTTTGCAGCCATACATTGGTCAAAAGAGTGATCGTACCTATACCCGCTTTGGACGACGGATGCCATATCTGCTTTTCGGAATACCAATGGCTGCTTTGTTTTTTTCGCTTATACCCTTTCACACCAGCCTACTGACCTTGATAATTTTTATGGTTTGCATGAATTTATCAATGGCCATTTTCCGTTCACCCACCATTGCTTTAATGCCGGACATTACACCGGAATCTAAGCGTACGAAAGCAAATGGTATTATCAATTTCATGGGGGGATGCGGAGCGATATTAGCCTTCAGTGCAGGATCCTTCTTGTTTCATCTCGATGAATCTTTTCCATTTTTACTGGTTTCAGCACTTTTCATATTTGCGCTGTGGATCGTTCATAAAAACATAAAAGAAGATAGAGATGCCATTTCCTATACCGTAACGACGGCCCCAAAGTTTAATTACAAAAAGGAACTAAGCAGTCAAACACTTTTCTTGTTGGCTGCCATCTTTTTCTGGTTCATTTCGATACAGGGCATGGAGGCATTGTTCACCTTGTACGGAGTAAATGAACTCGGGTTATCCAAAAGCGCATCCGCGTTTTCTTTAGCCTTTTTTTCATTAACCTTTGTCGCCTCCGCGATTCCCTGTGGGTTGCTAGGGGCAAAATACGGCAAGAAAAAGATGATTGTGATTGGTATAATCGGTTTAACAATCGTGTTTCTCCTGCTGAATTGGGTGGATTCCGTTTTCTTTTTGCGATCTCTGCTGCTGGTTGGAGGGATGTTCTGGGCGTGTATCAATATTAATGCTTACCCATTTATCATTTCTACTGGCAGTAAAGAAAGCTACGGTGCACGAACAGGCTTATACTATCTAGTATCTTCATTAGCCGCTATTATCTCTCCACCGACCTTGGGCCTACTAATCGACATATTCGGATTTGGCATTCTCTTTTTCGCTGCGGCTGTAAGTATGCTCGTTGCGTTAGTTTGTATGCTTAAAGTGAAGCATAGGGAGGGTAGTCTGGATATAGAAAATGAGGATTTAAGGCAATTATGAAATAAAGGTATCAGGATGATTCTTACTGAAACATCCTGATACTTTTATTGTTTATTGAGATCGAGTCAATATATGCTGGGATTTTTATGATATATTTTTAAATAATGGATTTGCGGTTTGAGGTAAAAATACAGGGGGGTTTCACGATGTTTGCAACATCTCCACAAGAAGCATTAAAAATGTACGAGGAAGCAACTAATACTCATGAATTCGAAAACGTACGCAGGTTGCTAAGAGAAGATGCAATTTATTATTTTTCTGATGAAACGGTTCAAGGACATAAGCATCTTAAAGAATTCTTTGAAAAAACCTGGGATTACATTCATGATGAAGTCTACAAAATCTATGATGTTCAATGGATTACAATAGGTGAAACGAATGCAGCCTGTATCTATAAATTTCAATGGTCAGGTTTGATAGGCGGGGTACTTAAAGAAGGTAAAGGTCGAGGGACGAATGTATTTGAAAAAGACGACGAGGGTTGGAAAGTGGTTCATGAACATTTAAGCTCTTGAATGAAGTAATGAACTGTACTTTTTAACATAAAACCTTATAAATAAAATACACTTTAAGCAGTATGATTTAATTTTCCAACAAGGAGAATTAGATGAACCCATCCTTAATGAAGAATTCTAAAAAATCACTTTGGTTATTACCGGGCTGGTTTATTGGTTGGTTTATTCTTAATCTATTAGAGTGGCCGTACACGCTTCTGAATCTATTCTTTATAGCGATATTTGGATTTTTAGTAAGTGAAATAATTCAATTAGTCATTTTCTGATGAAAAACAAGGATAAGTAATTAGAACGTATTGATTATTTAGGCTACGCTACAGGAGTGTTTGTAAGAAAAAACCTCACCCTTTGTTTAGCTTCACAGCAACGGGGTGAGGTTTCATTATGATGCAGATCTAATCATCTATGCTGATCAACAAGAATTTGATTACCATCTGGATCTTCTATTGTAAAATAAGCTGGTCCTTCACTTGATTCATCTGCTTCTGTCTGCAAGGTTATTCCTTTTTCTTTCAGCTCCCTTTGAAGCTCTCGAACATCCGTAAATGATGCTAGATTTTCTGCATTTTCATTCCATCCTGGATTAAAAGTCAAAATGTTCTTTTCAAACATTCCCTGGAACAACCCGATAATACAATTTTCATTCTTCATGATAAGGTAGTTGTGGGAAATATCACCGCCTAATGACTGAAATCCAAGTTTTTCATAGAATGCTTTAGAGATTTGAAGATCCTTAACAGTTAAACTTACAGAAAAAGCTCCAAGTTTCATTTTTCCATCTCCTTTTATAAGAATTGTTATGTATGGGAAAATCATGTGGTATGTTCAGTATAAAGGTGCAGTTAATAATAGACAATGTTCACCATTGAGATTGAACCTACTTCAGGGTCAATTTGAATGCTTTTACAATAATCCCGTCATCGGCAGGTTCAAAGTCGTGTTCAGGAGTATGGAGAAATCCGAACTGAGTATACAATTGAATGGAGCCTTCCATAAATTCGCCGGTGTGAAGGCCGATGGCAGGATAGCATTTGTTTTTGGTCCTAGTGATACATTCCTTGACCAGGGAGGAAGCAACTCTTTTTCCCCTAGAAGAGGGAGCCACGGCCAGCATCCGGATCTCGGAATGCTCAAGTACGTCCCCGAAACCCTCATATGCTTTTATTTTTGGAGGGAATAGCACGACACTGCCAAGAATTTTTCCGTCAGACTCGGCTACAATGATTTCCACTCCTTTTTGCAGACCGGGCTCTGACAGAATGGATTTTTTTAACGCCTCCCAATGTTCTTCCGGAAGTAGTGGAGCATATCCTTGGTAAGCCTCTACACGCTGTTGGCGAATGGAAGGGATTTCGTTTGGCATTGCGTCTCTCAGAATCATTTCACCCACTCCTTTAGAAATCATATAATAATTTATCGGACTTTTGGCTCAGGCGCTCACGATTGTGAGGGATATTCCAGCCTGATAAATCCGGTCCCTTCGGCAGGATTTTCACATCCTCCTTATCTACGAAAATCGTGATCGAAACATGATAATGCTTTTTGATGGCATCAAAGTCTGTTGTATCGCCGAAGCATGACGTCTGATACAGGTCACGTACATAGCCCCAAAGATTAGGAAACTCTTTTATTAGATTTCTGTTTGTGCTGAAAGCGGAGTAATATGCCACATCGAACCGGACCAAGGTGGAATAGAGCCGAACATCTGAATCTGTGATGAATTCGCCGAACAAGAATCGTTGAATGGAAAGGCGTTCCTCCAACTCATCCAATCTTGCAAACAATCGGTCATAGGCTTCCTCGTAAACCCCCTGGGACAGGGCAAAGCCGCATTTGTATACCCCGTTATTTATGTCATGGAAAATGACCTCGTTCAACTCATCGATGTCTCTCTGTAAATGTTCAGGATAAAGATTTGGAGCATGTTCTTTATGAAAAGGTCTCCAAGCAGTCTCCAGGTAATTGGTCAGCTTTAGGTAATCATTATTTGCCACCTGTCGGCTCTCCAGATCGACCATAACTGGAACCGTTGGTCTACCGTTGTATCCCGGGTCTGTTTTCTTATAGATTTCACTCATATATCGGATCCCCAACACAGGGTCGACACCTGCTTCATCTAGGGAAAACTCCCAATCCACTTGTGCGGTCTTGGGACGGAGCGGGCTTGCTGTACCCAAGCTGATTACCTTATCCAGCCCGAGCAGATTCCGCACAATGACTGTCCGATGAGCCCATGGACAAGCCGGTGTCCAGAGGAGGCGATAACGGTGCGCCTCAACCGGCAGCTCGCCCGGATTGTTTCCGAATGGAGTAGTAAATCGATTTGTTTGCCGTTTGAAAGAACCGTCCGTGGAAATCTCCTGTGCTTTATTTTGTACCAAGTGACATCATCCCCTTAAAGTGATGGTTAAAAGTAGTCTTTAAGGTATTTCATTACTATTTTTATTTTTCAGTCAATTTATAGTGAGTAAGATTGCTGAATGATACCCTGAGGCAGACAAAAAGCGGTTGATGAGGGAATCAAAGGCCCCGAAAGAAAGAACCAGTGGATCTGGCCCCATGGATTTTCAATCTTTTTGCAGGAATTCATATTTCGTATATCGAAATGGTAATGGAACAGATTGGAAGGAGTGTGGAATATGATTACTGTAAATAAGAGTGACATTATAGAGGATTTTCACGGAACGAAGGTTGCGGATCCTTATCGTTGGCTTGAAGATAGCAGTTCGGAGGCCACATTGGCATGGGTGGAAGAAAGAGAAAAGGAATGTCGGGGTTATTTTGTTGAAATAGAGTCCCAGTCCAACGATAAGAAACGTTTGACGGAGCTTTGGAATTTCCCAAAACATTTTGTGCCAAAAAAGGTGAAAGACAAATTATTTTATCAAAAAAATGATGGCCTGCAGAATCAGGCTGTCCTTTATATGGAGCATGACGAAGTGGAGAAGGTCTTTGATCCCAATTGCCTCTCGGATGACGGGACGGTTGCGATGACGGATTTTTCGGTATGTAGGGAGGGGCGGTATGTTGCCTATTCTACAGCAGCTAACGGCAGCGATTGGCAGGAGGTTAAAGTCCGGGATGTCACGACCGGTGAAGACTTGATCGATGTCATACAATGGGTGAAATTCACGGCGGTTGTTTGGTCACCGGATGGAAAGGGCTTTTATTACAGCAGGTTCCCCAAGCCTAGCACGATTGCAGACGATGAGGAAGGTACACATCATAAAGTGTTTTACCATCAGCTAGGTACGAACCAAAGTGAAGATATCCTATTGCACGAACAGCCGGAAGAGAAAGAGTTGATGTTCACTCCGATTCTATCTGAAGACAAGCAATATCTTTGCCTGCATGTGAATTTTGGCACCGCATCTGAAAATCGTTTCTATTATAAGGATATCAAAAAGGATGAGAGCTTTACTAACCTTTTGGATCAACAGGATGCCGAATATACTTATATCACGAATGAAGGAACGGTCTTTTACTTCAAAACAGACCTTCATGCGCCTAAAATGCGTGTAATCGCAATCGACATATTGAATCCTGGCAGGGAACACTGGAAGGAAATCATTCCTGAACAGGCGGCGGTGGTGGAGTACGTGAAATATGTGGATGGAAAATTTGTCATGGTCCTGTCTCAGGATGCTCATCATGCTATCCATCTTTATGAAAAAGAAGGCAGGTTTGAGCAGGAAATCGAGCTTCCTTTCATCGGATCGTTGACGGATTTGACAGTGAATAGTGATCGTACCGGGATGTATTTTGGCGTTACTTCTTTCATTAATCCTACCTCTGTTTATCATTATGATTTTTCAAAGAGTGAATTGACTTTAGTGTCGGAATCCACCATTCCTTTTGAACGAATGGATTATGAAACGACCCAGGTATTCTATCCATCGAAGGATGGCACGAACATTCCGATGTTTCTCGTCCATAAAAAGGGGTTGGAATTGGAGGGGCAAAATCCAGTCATTCTGTATGGCTACGGTGGATTCAATGTGAGCTTGACGCCTTCCTTCAATCCGGCAATCCTTCGCTGGCTGGAAAAGGGTGGCGTGTATGCGGTCGCGAATCTGCGTGGTGGCATGGAGTATGGGGAAGAGTGGCATAAAGCCGGGATGCTTGAAAATAAGCAGAACGTATTTGATGATTTCATTACAGCAGGGGAGTGGCTGATCGAAAACAAGTATACCTCCACTGCGAAGCTATCAATCATGGGTGGTTCCAATGGCGGCCTGCTCGTCGCCGCATGCATGGTCCAGCGTCCGGATTTATTCGGGGCAGTTATTTGCAGGGTCCCGGTAATCGATATGCTGCGCTATCATAAGTTTACCATCGGCAAGTACTGGATACCTGAATACGGAAACGCCGAGAATCCTGAACATTTCCCTTTCCTATTTGCCTATTCACCTCTTCATAATGTCCAGGAAGGGGTAAAGTATCCACCGATTTTAATAGCGACGGCAGACAGCGATAACAGGGTGGTCCCGGCACACGCTAAAAAATTTACTGCGACACTGAATGAAAAAGCAAATCCATCCACGACCGTCATCCTTCGCCTTGAAAAGAAAGCGGGCCATGGCCTTGGAAAACCAACATCGAAGCAGATCGATGAATGGGTGGACTTTTATGCATTTTTGGAGAAAGAGTTGAAAAGATAAGAAAGATACTTACCGAAATCGGGTGCCATTCTTAATTAATAGAATGGTGCCCGATTTTTATGTTTGTACTGGAGCGAAAACAAAGTGAAAATAACGCTATTCAGAGGACTGGAGGCATTAAAGAAACAAATGATAAAGGGGGGTTACAAGCATGAAACATACTGAGGATAGTGAATTTGATCAGGAGTTTAGAAGCTATGAGTCTATGGAAATGAAGGGATCGGATAAAAGAGAGGTTTATTCCAGGCTGATGAATAGTGTGGAATTACCACAGAAGAAAAGATTGTTCAGGGATGTATTTAATCCCATCGTTTCAGCTGTTCTTGCTGCCGCATTTCTCTTGGTTGGAGGTTATTTGGTAGCGAATCAGATTCTCCTGGAGGAACCTGCTCAACAAGCAAGCCCAGCAGCATATGAAAGGGTGGAGCAGCAGTTATCGGACACGTTTAACAAAGAGTTTATCATTCCGAATCATCCAAAGTATCATGCGCAAATGGTCTGGGTTCCATATTCCGGCTCATCTATCGGTGGGGGGACATATGAAAGAGATAGACCATTAGGAGCAACAATTGTATACAAGGCTGAAAGCAATACTTTGGATAATAAGGAAATTGAAAAAATCAGAGAAACGGGAGATTTTGTCTACGGCAAACCTGTTATCAACCCTCTTAAAGATGTTCATTCAGAAATAAGAGTAGATATTTCCATTGTGAATGCTATTTCCGGTGAGGAAATCGAGAGTATTGAAGGAACAAGAATCTATTATAATGAAATTGAAATGGAAACTGATAAATATATCAGATATAGCTTTTTACTGAACCACCTGACATACGTCTTTTCCCATAAAGTGACTGGACCAGAAACTCCCACAGAAGCAAGAGCATTTGTTACATCATTTCTGAAACAGGTAAATGAATGAGCCAAGGGGCCAGACCCCTTGGCTTTATTTGGCGTTATTTTTTGTTGGCATCAAACATATTTTCCGAGACCTTGTTCAGTTTTGCGAGAAATCGGTTGAAGCCGAAGCCGATGAAAAAGGCGATACTGATTTCCGCATAAGGGTGAGCCTCGTTGTGATTGGTGAATTCGATGAATAAGATGCCACTTTCAATCAGAGTCACTGCAATCACTGCTGTACCGGTGGCAAAGAGCGGGTAGAAGATATACATGACCCACTCTCTTTGGTTTTGAAGTTCATCCTTCATATAGTGGGTGCAGAACATATAGAGGTGCCTCAGCGAACCCCCAATCGCTCCTGCGAAGAAATAGTAGAAAAATTGCTCCATTCCTGCGACTTCTGGGAAGGCATTTGCTAGTTGCCCTGTCAAGAGGAAACCGACCGCAATAAAACTCCCGAAGAACAGGAGGAATAGGTAAGTGAGAATCACTGCAATTAACCAGCTTTTCACGATAATCACCTCCATGTATCCTATGGAAGAAGATGAATTTCGTTACTTTCTTGCATCGAACAAGCAATCTAATACAAAATAAGGAAGATTTCTGCTATTGTAGAAGAAAGTGTACCTGAACAAACAGGAGTGAGAAGCATGTTCTGGAAAAAGAAAAACACATCTAAGCAACGAGATTCTGAGATCATTGATATGGAAGAGATTAATCGTCAAACCTCCAACAAAGCATCGGAGTACCTAAAAGATACAAATAAGTTGAAAGATCTGCTTAAAAGAGCGGAAAAGAAAGCAAAGAAAAAGGAAGAAGATAAAGGCTTTGTACGAGAAGCATGGGAAAGCCTGAAAACAATGATTGAACTAGTTAAAGCATACATAAAAGGCGATTACCGAAATATCCCCTATGGCTCGCTCTTGATGATAGTTGGTGCCATCCTTTACTTTGTCATGCCGCTCGATGCGATTCCGGATGCGGTGGTCGCTCTCGGATTTACGGATGATGCAGCAGTGATTGCCCTGACCTATCGGAAAGTGAAGATGGATATTGATAAGTTTGTGGAGTGGAAACAGGACCATGCACAGAGCCATTTAGTGGAGGGTGAAGAGTATGGGACAACAAAATGAAGTAGGAGGCAAGGTAATGGAATTAGGAATAAGCACTTTCGTCGAAACAACACCAGATCCGGTAACAGGCGAGGTAATAAGCCATGCGCAGCGGATTCGCGAGGTGGTGGAGGAGATTGTTCTTGCAGATCAGGTAGGATTGGATGTATTTGGAGTGGGGGAGCATCATCGGGAAGATTTCGCCGCTTCTTCTCCAGCTATGCTTCTTGCAGCAGCTGCGTCGCAAACGACACGAATCCGCCTTACTAGTGCAGTAACGGTGCTTTCTTCAGCAGATCCAGTTCGAGTGTTCCAGGATTTTGCGACGCTTGATGCCATTTCAAATGGCAGGGCGGAGATTATGGCGGGCAGAGGATCTTTTATCGAATCCTTCCCACTCTTTGGTTTTGATTTGAAGGATTACGATGAACTTTTCGAAGAGAATCTCGAGCTGTTGCTGAAAATACGCGAATCCGAAAAAGTCACATGGCGAGGTGGTCATCGACCGGCCATAAATAATCTTGGCGTGTACCCGCGCCCCGTACAGGATCCCCTACCGGTATGGATCGGAAGTGGGGGAAATGCCGAGTCGGTCGTCCGGGCCGGGATGCTTGGCTTGCCGCTTGTACTCGCCATCATCGGCGGGAGTCCGACACACTTTAAGCCGCTCGTAAAGCTTTATAAGCGATCAGCAAGCCGCGCTGGCCATGATGTTTCTAAGCTGCCCGTGGCTTCCCATTCACATGGTTTTATTGCAGAGACCACGGACCTTGCAGTAGATAAGTTCTTCCCACCCACACAATATGTCATGAATAAACTCGGCCGCGAACGCGGGTGGGGGAGATATGAACGTGCCACATTTGATGCTGCGCGCAGCTTTGAAGGAGCTCTCTATGTAGGTGATCCGGAAACGGTTGCCGAAAAAATCATCCACCTTCGCAAAAATGTCGGCATCACCCGCTTCATGATCCACGTTCCGGTTGGCACGATGCCTCATGATGATGTGATGAGGGCTATTGAGCTGTTCGGAAAAGAGGTTGCACCTCGGGTTCGGGAGGAAGTGCGAAAATGGGAAGCTGATGAAGAGAACCTGGGATAATTGATGTTCAATTCAGAGGGACTAATGACCATTCCTGGTATTTTCTTTGTTGTAATCGTATTTTATCTGTTACGTGTTGTTTTTGATAAAAAGTACTCCAGCAAGTTCTGGAGGATTTGCCTTGATGTTGGAATTACTTTTTTGATGACTATTATCTTCCAATACTTTATGGAGTGGCTGTTTTACTAAAAAACTTCTTGACTATCATTTTCACTTTTCTGTATGTTGTATATATAAAAGAACACTACTTGTCTGATATATAGCCTGTAGTGTTTCTTTTTAACTGATATCGAAACGTTTCGACCTAATTGTAAGCGGTTTAATTATGGGAGGGTATACGATGATTATTCAATTAACAGAGCAGGAGAAGGCAAACAGAAAACTGGATCCGGAAACATTGGCTATTGCCGTTGAGCAGGTAAAGGCAAATGGGTATATTGTGTTCGATCAGGTAATACCGGAGGAGAAAATTACGAATATCCGCAACCATTTCGATCCATTGTTCGATGAGTTCATTGAGCGTAAGGGATATAATACAGGGACAAACCGGGCACAGATGTTCCTTCCTTTCATGGAGCCATTCAATGATGAGGATGTGATCTGCCATCCGATAGCGACAGCGGTCATTGATGAGGTGCTTGGAAAATGGAATCATTGCAACTACTTTGCATCCGATACACCGATGCCAGGTTCCGACTATCAGAATGCACATTGCGATATTATGCCGCTTTTTCCTGAGTTGGCGATTCCGCTGCCGGCCTTCAGCCTTGTACTGAATATTCCATTGGTTGATGTAACTGAAAAAAATGGACCGCTTGAAGTATGGCCAGGGGGGACGCATCAGAACCCGGACCGTGCAAATCACGATACCTTGGATAACTCCGTGAATCCGCATATGCATATCGTAAGGGCTGCGGAACATATGTATTCCGAAAAGGTATACATGAAAGCAGGCTCCATTGTAATCCGTGATATCCGCATGTGGCACCGCGGAACACCAAACAGATCCGATTATCGCAGAACAAACCTAGCGATGATTTTCAACAGAAGCTGGTATGGTGCAGGTTCGTCCATTGATATCCCTCAGGAAACCTACGATAAGCTTCCAGAAAAGGCAAAAGAGCTATATCGCATGGAGAAGATTGGCAGCAAAGTGAAGATGCCTTGGGAATGGTAATATAGAAAATGAGCTCGAAGCGGTGAACCGTTTCGGGCTTTTCCCATTATTCACAGAGCCCCTTAAATACTATCGTTAAATAACGAATATTTTAATAATTCTATTTTTTCTAAAAAAGTCCTTGACTTTAATTTTCATTTTTCTGTATATTGAAAATATGAAAACTTTAAACTCTAAAATTTCAGATTTGACTAAAGGTATCGCAAAGGAATTGCTGGAATGTCACCTTGGGCAAAAGATCCCCACAACTCATGAGTTAGCAAACAAGTTTTCTGTCGGTTATGGAACCATCGAAAAAGCCATGACAGCTTTAAAGGAGATGGAAGCAGTCAAAGTTCAGCCTAAAGGGCAAATGGGAACTTACTTATTGGAGAAAAATTCTGCTGCATTGTGGTCCATCATGGATTCCGGACCGATTAGAGGATCGCTGCCACTGCCAAACACACTTGAGTTTCAAGGGCTGGCAACAGGGTTGACCGTATCATTGAAAGAAAGAAATGTAGACTGCAGCTTTTCCGTTAAAAACGGGGCAAAGCTGAGAATTAACGAATTGGTGAACAACCAATGTGATTTTGTTCTCTGCTCCCATCAAGCAGCAGTCTGGGGACGTGGATTATATGATAACCTGATGGTACTTGGTTCGTTTGACGACAAGAGCTATTACGGCGATATGATCATCCTTTGTGGAAAACATGCCCCACAAGATATGAGTGAATGGAGGATAGGGGTGGATGAAACCTCCCTGGATCACATCGAGTTCACGAATACTCTTTTTGAAGGAAACACAAAGGTCAAGGTTATGTATATGCATAGTCCCTATCTCATTGCTGATGGTGTGATTGATGCAGCGGTTTGGCATAGCTCCCAGCTCGTACCTACCATGCTGATTGATACACTGACATTCCGCGAAGTTGACTATGAAGGGAAAAGGCAGGGAGTGAATAGCATGGCCGGGGCTATTCTTGTAAACAAGGATAGAGGAGAAGTAGTTTCATTATTAGAGGAATTATGTGATATCGAAAGGATCCTCGAGATACAAAAAGAGGTCATTGCTAGAAAGAGAAGTCCTTATTACTAAACGCTACTTGTTTCATTACATGTAGTGTCTCTTTTAAAAATCCGTCGAAACGTTTCTACACAAATAGTCTAGAAGAATTATTTTTTAAAGACAAATTGAAAGCGTTTTATTAAAACAATAAATTAATAAAAGCTGCAATATAAAGCTTTTATATATCATCATGGAACCTACATAGAAAATATAAAACCTGGAGGGAATACGATGAAAATTCAATTGACAGAGCAGGAAAAAGCTAACAGAAAATTAGATCCAGAAACACTGGCAATAGCAGTGGAACAGGTAAAAGCGAACGGATATGTCCTTTTTGACAAAGTACTATCCGAAGAGAAAATCTCAAACATCCGCAACAACTTCGATCCACTGTTCGATGAGTTCATTGAGCGCAAAGGTTTCAACACTGGAACAAATCGTGCCCAGATGTTCCTTCCTTTCATGGAACCCTTCATTGATGAGGATGTCATTTGTCATCCCATTGCGACTCAGGTAATCGATGAGATTCTTGGGGAGTGGAACCATTGCAACTATTTCGCTTCTGATACGCCAATGCCTGGTTCTGATTATCAGAATGCCCATAGCGATATTATGCCTCTGTTTCCTGAATTGGCGATCCCACTTCCGGCGTTCAGCCTTGTGCTGAATATTCCATTGGTGGATGTGACAGAAGAAAATGGACCGCTCGAGGTTTGGCCGGGAGGAACACATCAGAATCCCGACCGTTCCAATCACGATACTTTGAACAATACGGTCAATCCGCATCTGCATATAGTCCGTGCGGCTGAGCACATGTACTCAGAAAAGGTATATATGTCAGCTGGGTCCATCGTGATTCGGGATATCCGCATGTGGCACCGTGGGACACCTAACAAATCCAATGATCGCAGAACAAACCTTGCGATGATTTTCAACAGAAGCTGGTATGGTGCGGGTTCTTCCATCTCGATTCCTCAGGAAACATACGATAAGCTGCCCGAGAAAGCGAAAGAGCTTTATCGCATGGAGAAAATCGGCTCTCCAGTTAAAATGCCTTGGGAATAATCGGGTTACCCTAGTAAATACATTCAACAGGAAAGTGGTGTCATGATGAGATTCTATTTAATTGGTGCTGGCGTGATTGCCAGATCCCATGCAGAAGCAATCAGAAAGCTTCCTGATCAAGAAAAGATACAAGTGAAAGTTGCAGATCCAAATTCAAAAGCGCTGAATGAATTTCTTCAACAGTATCCAGATGCTTTAGGATTCTCGGATGCAAAAGAGATGCTTGCGGAAAACGCCAATGAGGACGATATTGTGGTAATCGGCACACCGCCATTTACTCATTTCCCATTGTCCCGCATGGCACTTGAGTCCGGAAGGCATGTGCTTTGCGAAAAGCCGCTCGTCATGAATGGACAGGAGGCGCAAACCCTGCTTGAAATTGCTAAACAAAAAGGGAAGCAGCTAGGTTGCTGCAGTGACCGGTTCATCGGCTTGCCAAAAACGGAAGAGGTTAAAAGACTGCTAGAATCCAATGTCTTGGGTGATATTTATAAAGTTACGTTCGTATACCGTGGTCAAAGGTCGAGACCAGGCGTCGAATATCAGCCGGAGAGCCAATGGTTCCTGGACAGTTCCAAAAGTGGTGGCGGCATTGTCATGGACTGGGGGCCATACGACATTGCCATCCTGAATAATGTGTTCAAGCCAAGTTCCATTGAGATTACATCTGCATGGGTTAGCAAGCCGGAAACAGAGGCAGATCCATCCGATGTTGTCTATGACGTGGAAGGTCATGTCGGAGCGATGATGAAA
Source organism: Bacillota bacterium (assembly GCA_051750385.1). GTDB lineage: Bacteria > Bacillota > Bacilli > Bacillales > Bacillaceae_I > Sutcliffiella_A. Next base: position 259,414 of record JBNJJQ010000001.1, read on the forward strand.
TATCATCTTGATGGAAAAACAGTCTGGGTCCAGTATGAGCGTGCGTCCTGCACACATGGCAAACCTTATCATCATGTGGAAATCGAAGGTACACGCGGTGCATTGGAATGGTCGCCATATTTTGAATCGGACAAGATTGTTCTCTCCTTCGATAAAAATGGAGAGGTAGTAACAGAAGAAAAGGAACTACCGAATCAAAGTGAGATTGGTTTTATGGATCATCCCGTCCACTATTTTTATCTGAAAGTAAAGGGAGAGGACTCTCCGGCATTGGTAAACGAACAGACACTGTTTAATTTCTCTTGTCTTCAGGGACTGTACGATTGTGCAGAAACAGGGACGGTTCAGAAGCTGACAACTGCAGAAAAAGCACCAACAAATTAAAAAGGGGATTACAGGTATGGAAATCTTAGGATTCTCAACCGGCCTGTACGGCTGGACGGAAAGATACTGGCTCGAGCATAAAAAGGATGCACCTTGGGAGGAATTATTTCACAGATGTAGAGAGGCAGGGTTGGATGCCGTCGAATTAGACCCTCTCCCCGAACTGGTAGAACTGGCCAAATCTTATAATCTAGCAGTTTCCAGTGCATATGTGGGCCTTCAGCTGCATGAAAAGGAAATCGACCTTGAAGGAAGTATCATGCCCGTTGCACGAAGATTAGCGGAAGCAGGTGGACGGGACTTGCTGATCAATGCCGATCCAAAAGGGGGATGGGGAGTTTCCCTTCCCAAAACCGAGGAGGAGTTTAAACGTCAAGGGGACCATCTATCACGCATAGCGGCAGCCGTTTGTGATCTTGGCCAGAAGGTAAGCATGCATAACCATGCTGATGACCTTCACAATGCTGAAGGTGATCTGCGGTCCGTCATAGACTACGCTAGCCCGGAGGTTGGCCTTTGTATCGACACCGGCTGGGCACATGTTGCAGGGTTTGATCCGGTTGAATGGATCAGGAAGTATCATGAAAGAGTATATAGCTTCCATTTACGAAACCAAAAGGGCCGTGTCCCAACAGAGGACCTGATGGAAGGGGATATGAATTTCCAACATTTGATCCAAGCTCTCCATGATGTCAACTATAACGGCTGGCTCACCTTTGAACTGCTCCATAGCGAGGAAGTACAACCTAGAAGAACGATGGTAGAGGATACCAGACACTCCATTGAATTTTTGAAAAAAGCGATTCAGAACAGCTGAAATTATTCTTGGTTTTTATAAAATTTATTATTTCAAGGAGGTCAATGACAATGCGTTCAAGGTTTATAGCTGGTGTTTCCATTCTATTGATTCTTTCTCTGGTCCTAATTACGGGATGTTCCAAATCTTCAGCAGGTGATGACGGGAAAGTTACGATCGATTTCTGGTATACATGGGGTGGCGATGAAGCGGAGGAAATGAAGAAGCTTATTCAGGAATACAATGACAGTCAGGATGAAGTGTTCGTAAAAGGGCTAAGCCAAGGGGATGTGCAAAAGCAGATGACATCCATTGTTGGTGGAAATCCGCCTGATCTTGCATCACACCCGGATGAAAACAAGATTGCTACATGGGCGGAACGTGGTGCAATCATGCCGCTTGATGATTTTATCGAAAAAGATAAGTATGATCTAGAGGACTTTTTACCAGCTGCAAGAGCGGCAGTTCAATATGAGGAAAAAACGTATGCGTTACCGATTGTGATGAATACGTGGATGCTTTACTACAACAAGGATCTATTAGAAGAGGCAGGATTCGATGGTCCTCCTGAGACCGTTCAGGAGCTAGAGGAGTACAACCAAAAGCTTAGTGTCATTAAAGACGGTAGAATTGAAAGGCTTGGTATCTGGCCTGCAGGCAATCCATATATGTGGATGAACGCGTTTGGGGGACAATTATGGAATTCTGAAAAGAAAGAAGTTGCCGTTCTAGAGCCCGGCTTCAAATCTACCATGGAACTGAATAAAAGAATGTGGGATCAAGTCGGCAGCGATGCACTTGATCGTATGGCAAGCGCGGAAGGTCAGTATGACTCTGCACAGAATTCTTTCTTCACCGGTAAATATGCCATGTCATTTGATGGTGAATGGTTAGCCACTTTCATCAAAAGATATGCGCCGAACTTCAACTACGGGTTAGCACCTATGCCGTATGATGCAAACAAACCTGAAACGAAAAATTCCGGGTTTATCAATGTTGGAACATTGTACATTCCAAAAGGTGCTTCTCATCCTGAAGAATCGTGGGACTTTTTAAGCTGGCTGACTGAAAAAGAGCAGATGGTCAAGTTTGCAGCATCGCTTGGAAATCTTCCAACACGTACAAGTGCAGTGGATGATCCGATTTTTGAAGATGTACCTGAGTATGACACTTTCATGAATTACGTTGTGAATGGGAATATGCAATCCGTACCATCCGTACCTTTCCTGGAAGAATTTTTGCAGGAAGTGTGGACAGTACAGGATGAAATTATGAGAGACAAGGTGTCTGTCGAAGAAGGCTTGCAAAAAATTATAGATAAAATACAGCCTATCGCGGATGAAAAGAATCAATAGTAGCCTCCATAAGATTTGAAAAGTAATAGAGGTCTTTACTGGTCCATGAAAATGAACCGGTAAAGACCCTTATCCAATTATTACATATCGACTAGTCAGTACTCTCCAATAAATCTGAAGGGATGTTTAAGATGGCCTTAAGTAGGAGTCAACGACAGTTTTGGCTTGGATTAGCCTTCGCCGCACCATATATTATAGGGTTCTTGCTTTTTACAGTAATCCCTTTTATCCAATCACTCTTTTACAGCTTCACTGCCTATGATATCTTCTCTCCACCAAAGTGGGTAGGACTTGATAATTATATCAAAATATTTCAGGATGACAGATTCTATAAATCGCTAAGCAACACCTTCTATATGGCTTTCATCTATGTTCCTATCTCTTTGGTCGTGAACCTATTGATAGCACTGCTGCTTAATCTGAAGGTCAAAGGTATTGCTGTTTACAGAACCATCTATTATTTACCGACCGTTGTTCCAGGGATTGCAATGGCAATATTATGGCTTTGGATTTTGAACCCGGATGTCGGTATTTTGAACACGATTTTACGGTCACTTAACCTACCTGATCCTGCTTGGCTGATTGACCCGGATTTCACGAAGCCGTCCCTGATTATCATGGGATTATTCGGAGCAGGCGGTGGCGCCCTCATTTATCTTGCTGCATTGCAAGGGATTCCGAAAGAATTCTATGAGGCTGCTTCCATCGATGGAGCAGGCTGGTGGCATAAATTTAGATATATCATCCTTCCTGCCTTATCGCCAATCACCTTATTTTTGCTTACCATGGGTCTGATTGGGGCTTTCCAGATTTTCACGGAAGCATTTATTCTTACTGGCGGTGCTCTTGGAGGTCCTGACCAAAGTATGCTCTTCTATGCCGTCTACTTATATAATGAAGCTTTCGTAAATCTGAATATGGGATATGCCAGTGCACTGGCGTGGATATTGTTCATCATAGTCGTATTGATCACGATTCTGATATTCAAGACATCCATGCGCTGGGTCTATTATGGAGGTGAGTAAAGATGAATGCATCTACAAAGCCGATGGCGAATACCACTTTTGATAGGAAAGTAGAAGTGAAGATCAAAAAGAAAAGGATAAAAAATATTGTTTCGCATTTGGTTTTGGGGTTGATCGGGCTGTTTTTTCTATTTCCATTTATATGGCTGATCCTTTCCTCGCTTAAAACACCGAGCGAAATTTTTCAGTTCCCTCCAACGATTTTTCCAGAGGTGCCACAGTGGGATAACTTCATCAAGGCTTTTACCGCCATGCCATTTTGGCACTTTACCTTGAACACCTTGTTTTTATGCCTAGTCAATATTATAGGACAGTTAATATCGGCACCATTGACGGCCTACTCCATTTCTAAAATAAAATGGAAGGGCTCCAAAGTGGTTTTTGCCATCATCATTTCCACTATGATTCTACCAGGACAAGTTACCATGATTCCTTTATACATCATATTTGCTCAACTTGGATGGGTGAATACGTATCTGCCATTGACCATTGGCGCATTTTTCGGATCCGCCTTCAATATTTTTCTTACAAGACAATTTATAATGGGTATCCCGAATGAATTGTCGGAAGCTGCCCGTATCGATGGCGCTTCGGAATTGCGTATATTCCTGCAAATCATCTACCCATTATTGCTGCCACCTTTAGCGACAATAACCATTTTTACTTTTACAGGGGTGTGGAACGATTTTATGGGGCCGCTCATCTATTTGAATGATGATAGCCTATGGACCATCACGCTTGGCCTGCAAGGGTTTTTATCACAGCATGGCGGACAGTGGGAATTGTTGATGGCCGCAGCGACCATCTTTACCATTCCGTCCATCCTAATCTATTTCTTCGGTCAGAAGTATTTCATGCAAGCAGGTGCGTCTTTATCTTCGTTTAAATAATAAACAAGAAAAAAATTAAGAGAGTTGAACATCTATGAAAATACTAATAATTGTAGCTCATCCCAATCTGAATGAATCCAAAGTGAATGCCATTTGGAAAGAAAGACTGGAAAAGGAAGAAAACGTAACAGTACATGATTTATACGGAAAATATCCTACAGGGGAAATTGATGTGGAAAAGGAGCAAAGCCTGCTGCTTGAGCACGATCGAATACTTTTACAGTTTCCCTTCTACTGGTTCAGTACGCCATCCCTCCTGAAAAAATGGCAGGATGAAGTGTACAAGTACGGATTTGCCTATGGTACAGGGAACAAACTGAAGGGTAAGGAATACGGGTTGGTGATATCTGCTGGTAAACCCGAGGAATCCTATACTCCGGAAGGTAGTAGCAAACATACGATGGAACAGTTCCTTTTGCCTCTGTCGGCTACCGTATTGCTTACCGAAATGAATTATCTGCAACCTTTTATCCTTTACAGTGCACCTCATATTAGTAAAAAGGAAATTCGGGAAAGTGCAGAAAATCTCGTTGAACATGTCAAAGCAACCCAATATGATGCAGTTGAAAAATCCTAGATCGGAGGCGGAAACATGAATGTGAATTTTAATCTGGATTATATTCCGAAGCTTGGAAAAAAGCAGGATTATGGGATTGGAATAATTGGTGCCGGATTCATTGTTAAAGAATGCCATTTACCTGCTTATAGGGAGGCCGGATACAATGTGGTCGGAATCTTCAATCGTACCGAGGCCAAGGCACGTGAAGTAGCAGAGCAGTTTCATGTGCCAAAAGTATATGGGACGCTGGATGAAATGCTGCGGGATCCGAAGGTGGATGTGGTGGATATTTCTGTACCTCCTCACAGCCAGCTTGAACTTATCCGCAAAGTAGCCAGTCATGGAAAGCATATATTGGCCCAGAAACCCTTGGCAATGAATTATCAGCAAGCATTGGAAGCCGTGGAAATCTGTGAGGCTGCGGGGGTTGCGTTAGTTGTTAATCAGAATGGCCGCTTCGATCCGGCAATCCAGGCAGCAAAAAATCTGCTGGAAAACGGTCATATCGGAAGGCCTGTCATTGCATCGATCGAGCTGCGGTTCACTCCGCATTGGCAGGAATACCAAAAGGAATATGACCGTTTGATGTACCTGTTCATGAGCATTCACCATCTGGACCAGTTCCGCTATCTGTTCGGGACTCCAAAGCGTCTTTATGCAAGCTCCATTCCTCATCCAGAGGGTGCGTTTAAAGGAGAGTATTCCGCTTCCTACATCCTTGAGTATGATAATGGGATGATGGCCACTGCTTTGGATGACGGCTTCACCTGGGACCCGCCAAGCTATGGGGTAACGTACAAAATTGAAGGAACTGAGGGTGTCATCAACATGAACCTTGGCTGGCCGAGTGGTGACCCAAGCGAATTGTCCTTTTACTCCAAACAGCTGGGTGATGTGTGGTATACACCGACATTGGAGGGAAGCTGGTTTCCAGGGGCATTCCGCTACACAATGGGAGAACTGTTCAAGATGATCGAAACAGGTGATGAATCCTTTATCAGCGGTAGAAACAATCTCGAGACTATGGCGATGGTGGAAGCCTGCTATGAATCCAATCAGAAAAAGAGAGCAGTCGAGATTTCAGAGATATTGCAAGGAAATCTTGTTCGATGATAGTTTAAAAGAAAATACAATACAAAGGGGAAAACAGAATGGGTGAATCGGTAGTTCGGACTGTTCTGGGGGATATCCCGAAGGATAAGTTGGGAATTGTCTATGCCCATGAACACCTGATTATTCAGGGCGGGCTTGGCGTCATGAAAAAGAGCGATTTGAGGCTTGATAGCATCGAAAAAGCAGTAGAGGAAATCTCGGACTGCAAGCGATATTCCGCCAAAACCTTCGTCGACTTCATGCCACTGGATTCAGGAAGGAATCCAGTGGCATTGATGGAAATTGCGAGAAAATCAGAAACCAATATCATTGCGACCACAGGTTTCCATAAACCTTACTATTACGATGATCTCCACTGGATCTACCATTACTCCATCGATGACATTACCGATCTATTGATTCAGGAATGTGAAGTGGGCATGGACAGGCATAACTACAACGGTCCATTGGTGGAAAGGGTTTCTGCTAAAGCAGGGGTTCTCAAGGGGGCATCTGACTACAATGTCATAAAACCGGTGTCCCAAAAGCTGTTTGAAGCCGTTGCAATGGCGCATCTCGAGACGGGAGTACCGATCGCAACACATACGGAACACGGTACTTGTGGAATCGAGCAAGTCGAGCTGCTCACAAAATTCGGGGTAAAACCAGAAAATGTGATTATCTGCCATATGGATCGCAATCCTGATTTCTATGTGCATAAGGAGCTCGCCGAAACCGGTTGTTATATCGAGTATGATAATGCAACGAGAATCAAGTATCATCCTGATATCCATTCTGTGCAGCTTATTGAAAGAATGATAGAGGCAGGCTATCAGGATAAGATACTTCTAGGTACCGACTTTGCACTGCGGAGCTATTGGAAGGCGTATGGCGGGGGTCCAGGGATGGCATCGCTACTCGAGTCGTTCATCCCTAGATTGATCAAACATGGAATACCGGAAGAGCTGGTAATGGGAATCATGACAAAAAATCCACAGAATGCGTTCTCTTTGAAGGATAGGTGTAAATAGATGGATCTAAAAGGTAAGGTGACATTAATCATCGGTGGAACAAGCGGCATAGGGTTGGAAACGGCCCGCTGTTTTCTTCAACAGGGATCGAATGTGGTGATCGTCGGAAGAGAAGAGGAGAAAACCCATCAGGCCGGAGAAAAGCTGAATGCAGAAAGGGAAGGATTTCCGGAGGTTTTATCTGTCCATGGTGATGCATCCAATCCCAATGATGTGAACAGGATATTCGAAAAAACCATGGAAAGATTCGGGAAACTCGATATGTTGGTTCATGTTGCTGGAATCAGTGGCAGGAAGTGGGGAGACGGACCGTTGGATGAATGCATGGAAGAGGGCTGGGATGTTGTCATGAATTGCAACGCGAAAAGCGTCTATCTGACCAATAAAAATGCTCTGTCCATCATGAAAAAGCAGAAAAAAGGATCGATCGTTAATGTGTCCTCGGTATTGGGCCTTTTAGGAACACAGGACCATTTCTGTACCCACGCCTATGCAGCAAGCAGAGGAGCTGTCATCTCGATGACTCGCTCAGCAGCTGTCTATTATGCCAAGGACAATATCAGACTGAATGTGGTCTGCCCGGGATTACTTGACACCCCCATGTCACAGCGGGCGGTCAATGATTCTGTCATACGGGAGGCACTGACTTTTTATCAGCCGCTTTCCCCGCATGTCGGCTATCCCGATGATGTTGCCAAGGCCATTGTTTTCCTGGCATCAGACGAAGCTAAATTCATTACAGGTATTGCCCTGCCGATTGATGGGGGCTGGAGTGCACAATGACGAATATAATTACACGTGAAGGAAGGGATACTTGATGACGAAAGAAACAGCAACAACGGGACTGGTGACAGACTACCTTACTGGTGTGAAAAATATAGTGTCACAGATCGAAGAAACACAAATGGAAAATATAAGACAGGCAGTGGATATTTGTGCAAATAGCATTTTACATGAAAATGTGGTCCATTTATTTGGAAGCGGGCATTCCAGGATGGCTGTAGAAGAGATATACCCCCGTTATGGAAGCTTTCCGGGTTTTCATCCGATGGTGGAACTCTCTTTGACCAATCATCATAATGTTGTTGGAAGTAATGGGCAAAGACAGGCCATTTTTCTCGAGAATGTGGAAGGATTCGGAAACGTTATTCTATCCAACTATCATTTTGGAAATCAGGACAGTATGATGCTTTTCTCCAATAGTGGAACCGGAAAAGTAGTGGTAGACATAGCCCTTGGAATGAAAGAAAGGGGCATTCCCCTGATTGCGGTAACCTCATTGGCACATAGCAGAATGGCAACCTCCAAGCATAGTTCAGGCAAGAAACTCTATGAGCTTGCAGATGTGGTTATCGATAATTGTACGATCCCTGGTGATGCCATGGTGAAAATAGATCAGCTAAATACGCCTGTTGGACCGGGCTCGACGATCGGAAATACGGTCATTGTCAACCTGATCAAGTGTCAGGTGGCACAAAAGCTGATGGAAAATGGAAAGACGCCGAAGGTCATCACGAGTTCCGTTTTTGTAGGGGAAGAAGAGTCAAAACGATTATTCGAGGAATCGTATGAAGAATTCTGGGCGACCACTCGCTACCTATAGCAGAAAGGAAAGCAAACATGTATTATATCGGCATTGATTTAGGGGGCACGAATATTAAGGCAATTACAATCGATGAATCCGGGACGATATTGCATGAAAAGCAGACTGCAACGGAGGCGCAATTTGGAAGTGAGCATGTTATTTTAAAAATAAATAACATCATCCAGGAGTTTCATACGTCTTTCGATATGGATGTTCAAGCTGTAGGAATCACGGTCCCAGGTGTTCTTGGGGAAAACAATAGTGTTGTAGAGCTGATGCCAAATTTTCCAGACCAATGGAGAGGAGTTCCATTGAAAAGAAAATTGGAGAGACTGACTGATCTGCCAATCTACCTTTTGAATGATGCGAGAGCCGCCGCGTATGGGGAGAAGATGTTTGGGGCTGCACAAGACTTCCTTGACTTTATCTATATTGCCATTGGCACCGGAGTTGGTGGTGGAATCATGTGCAATGGGGAACTTCTTCTTGGCAGTAGAGGAGTCGCCGGTGAATTCGGTCATCAAGTCGTAGTAGTGGATGGCCTGAAATGCGGCTGCGGGAACAAAGGATGCCTTGAGACGGTTGCAAGCGGTCCTGCCATGGCCACAGCAGCAATACGCTATATATTACAAGGCAACCCTACCATGATGAGAGACTTGGTTCACCATGATTTGAACAGCGTCACTTCCGTAATAGTGAATGAAGCGGCTCTTCAGGGGGATATTCCTGCTATGGAAATTCTGGAGAACACGGCAACCCATCTGATTACCGCAATTCGAAACTCCATTGCACTGCTGAATCCTGAAGCGATTGTATTCGGTGGAGGGGTTGCAGAGTCGAAAATGCTTCTAGAGCTTATTAAGAAAAAACTTACAGAAGAAGAAATCCTGTTTCCCGAGTCGTTGGGAAGTGTAAAAATAATCAAATCAAAATTTGACTACTTTGCTGGAGCCATTGGTATCGCAGCTTGGGCAAAGGGAAGGTTCGCAGCCTATAAAGCAAATTGAATTATGATTGCCAGTATTCATAAAGATATTGACTAACTGGATGAAAATAACCATTACGAGGTGACTTGATGGAAAAAAGAACAATCAATGTGGACGTATTGGTGACTGGAGGAGGAGCAGCCGGCACAATTGCAGCAATCGCTGCCGCTCGACAAGGCCTGAAAGTTTTATTGATTGAATCACAGGGCTGCCTAGGTGGCTCCCGCACAGCAACAGGGGTGGATACTTTTTACGGTTTCTATACTCCAGGTGAGAGAAGCAGGCGAATTGTCGGAGGGATCCCATGGGAAATCGTGCAAAGGCTAGTGAAAAAACAAGCTTGCTTTGAAAGGCCCAATACCTATGGAGCCGGTACGGGGATCACCTATGATGTGGAGCAACTGAAGGTGGTCTACGAAGAGATGGCGTTGGAGGCTGGGGTAAAGCTATTGTTTCATACCTATGCTTGCGAGGTGTCCTCTGAAAAAAATGAAATTTCCAGTGTCGTTGTGGCGAATAAGCATGGTCTGAGCGAGATAAAAGCCAAGCTATACATCGATGCAACGGGAGATGGCGATCTTGCAGCTCGGTCTGGTGCCCCGTTTGAAAAATCCACCTTACATGAAATGCAGTCTCTCACAACCATCTTTTTTCTAGGCAATGTAAATACGGAAGAGGCGAGAAAAGTTCCCCATACAGAAATGGCCCAGCTGATGAGGGAGGGAAATAAACTCGGATCATATCAGCTTCCCCGAGAGGATGGATCCTGGCATATCACCCCTCATCCCGGAGTGGTCCAGTGCAATATGGTCAGGGTGCCAGGAATTGATGGAACGGATCCTTTTGCCGTTACACTGGCGGAAATAGAAGGAAGGAAACAGGTTCAGGAATATTCAAGATTCCTGAAAGAGAATATTCGTGGATTCGAACAGTCCTATCTACTTTCAACAAGCCAGTATATAGGTGTCAGGGAGACTCGGAGAATCCTCGGGGAGTATGTGTTGACGGAAGAAGATGTTGTCGAAGGTAGAAAGTTTGACGATGTGATTGCCTGTTGCGGAGCTCCCGTTGAGGATCATCAGTCCGGTAGTGGAACGCGCTGGGTTTATGTAAAGGGTGATGGTATCTATCAAATCCCTTACCGTGCCCTTTTGCCGAAGCTTGTGGATAATATGATTGTTGCTGGTCGCTGCCTTTCCGCCACCCATGGCGCCCATGCTTCTGCACGAAATTCAGCGCAATGCATGGCAATGGGACAGGCTGCAGGTACGGCAGCTGCCATAAGTATGAAAGAAAACAAAGCTTTTCGTGACATTAATGTCGAGAACTTAAAGACAAGGCTAGTAGAAGATGACGCTATCCTGAACGAGGTTGCAGAAATGATGTCAGGTATACATTTGAGAAAGGGAGTATCGCTATGAAACTAGGTTGTATCAATTCTGCATGGTTTGGAAGTAAGGTCGAGTATTTTGAGGGAATCAAGAAAATCAAGGAAATCGGTTTCGATACAATTGATATCTTTCCTTTAATGGACTTCAAATCATATGATATTAAGAAAATAAAGAAAATCTGTGATGAAAATGACTTGCCGATCATTTCGATGACCAGTGCCTACCCGGAACTGATTTCCCTCGAAGCACATGTAAGGCGGTTTGCCATCGACTGCTACAAGAAAATTCTAGATATGGGTGTATTTCTGGATGCGAAAAATCTGTTGGTCTGCTTTGGTGAGTACATCTGGGAGAAAAATGTCATCGCTCCGGAAGTGCAATGGCAGTATGCGGTAGAGGCGATACAGGAACTAAGCGACTATGCCGAGAAATGTGGCATGGAAATAGTGGTGGAGCTGGAGCCATTCAAGTACTCGCTGGTGAATGACATTGATACGATGGAAAGGTTCTTGGATGATGTGAATCGAGAAAATTGCCTCGCAAATGTGGACTTGGGACATATGCATGTACAGAGCATTGATGCAGAAGAAATCAGAAGACTTAAAGGCCGAATCGGTCATGTTCATATTTCCGATAATGATGGTACCGTTCATAATGACTGGCCAACAGGAAAAGGGAATGCCGACCTGGCAGGCTATCTGAAAGTTCTCGATGAGGTTGGCTATGAAGGGGTTGTATCCTGCGAACTGGAATTCGCTCCTAACCCGGATGGAATTGTAGACTGGGTGACAGAAGCATATGAGGAAACGGCAAAACTGATGGAAGAGTTGAATTTGCGTTCCGTAAAGGATTCAGTTTCCGTTAAATAGTAGGAAGTAAGTCTGAGGGGGTGCGTTCAAATGCAGCCTCTCTTTACCTTACAAGGAGGAAGCTCATGTTACAGACTTATGGAAATAAGATTTACCAGTGCTGTGAATGGATACTTAGACTGTCTTATCTTAATTTAATATGGATATTATTTACTTTGGTTGGTTTTGTCATTATGGGAATCTTTCCAGCTACAGTCTCAGCTTTTGCAATCGCGAGAAGGTGGGTGCAAGGTGACACCGATGTTCCATTATTCCGCACCTTTGCCCACACCTATAAAACTGAATTCTGGAAATCTCAGATACTAGGTTTTCTCAGCCTTTTTATCGGAGGAGCTCTGGCATTATATATTTACATATTGAATTCGCAAGCTGCCATAATATTTGTCATACTCAAATCCCTGGCGTTCCTTCTTTTTTTCATTTTCATCTGGACGATGATTTTCGTATTCCCGATGTTTGTCCATTATAAATTGAGTTTTTATCAATTCATCAAAAATACACTATTTGTCACTATACTGAATCCAATCGTGACTATTCTAAGTATCCTAGGGTTGGTGCTTTTTGCAGTGATTGTCGGTAAATTCCCGGGACTGATACCGGTTTTCGGTATCAGTGCACCAGTGCTTTGGATAACTTTTCACACCCAACGGGCTTTTAAGAGAATAGAGGAGAAAAAGGTTAGTGCTGAAACAGTAATTGCTGGTAAGTGAAAAATATAAAAATTAGAAAAGGTACTCCAACGGTTCATATAACCCCGATGGAGTACCTTTTTTCTTATCTTGTGGCTACAATCGATTTCCTTTTATACAGCAAGGATCCAATGGAAAAGGCAACCACACCCCAAAGCACCAATATTCCGATACCAAGCCAGAGTGTACCTGTAAAAATGCTGGTCTCATAGGCCATGCTCTCCCTTAACACCTCTGCAAAATGGGTGAGCGGGAGGACGTTGGACAGGGGCTGCAGCCAGGTTGGCATGGTTTCGATCGGGAAGAAGATGCCGCTCAGGAACATCATGAGGAAGTTGACGATATTGGCCATCCCCATGTACGCTTCGGTAGTTTTACTGAAGGAGGAGAAGAAATATCCCAATGCATTAAATGCTAGGGCACCAATCAGGAATACGACAATGAGGCTGAGGAAGTTGATGTATAGATTTGCACCAAAAATGAATACACCGATTACCGAAAGCAGGATGATCTGCACAATGCTGAAAAGGAGACGCATCATCATATCGCTTAGTCCGAAAATTCCCATATTGGCGGGAGTCATCCGCAGCCTTTTGATTAATCCCTTCCTGCGCATTTCCACCAGGTCGACCATGCCGAACATGCCACCTTGAGCTATTGCCAGAGCAATCATTCCTGTCAGAAGGAAGTCGGTATAGCTCAGTTCCGTGTTTCCTGAAGTGACAGTTTCAAACTTCATGTCATAGGTAGGGCTGGCACCGGCTGCATACAGATTTGCCTGCTGGATGAACTTATCCAGGATGCCAGATAGCGCCTGTGCTGTCACACCTTGTTCATTTTCTTTGTTCACGATCAGGGTAATGGAGGTCGCTTCCTGTGACTCCGGCAGGATAATGGCGGCATCCACTTCCTTTTCTTTTACCCATTTTTTCGCCTGTTCTCTGCTCACAGCTTCATCCGATTTCACATCAAGTACAGATAATTGATTGATCTGATTCAGGACCATTTCCGAAGTTGGGTTCGGCTGATCATTGACTATTGCCACTTCGGAGTTGAATTCGTCATCAGAGTCTCCGGTGAAAATGACCATGAAGACGACCATCAGGATGACAGGGAAAAAGATCCCCCAAAACCAGGCCTGCTTTTCACGAAGGGTCAGCTTTAGTTGTGCGGCAAACATTTTCTTGAACTGTTTGAAATAGTTCATGCTAATCCCTCCATTCCTTGCCGGTAAATGCGATAAAAACATCTTCCAGGCTCATCTCGCGAATCGAGACCTGCTCAATCTGATATTCTTTTTCTTTTGTAAATTTAAAAAGGTCATAAAGGGTATCCTCAGGTTTTGCGGTCCAGAGTGTTAAGGAGGTCGCATCTCGCTCTGTCCGCGATACGGATGAAAGACTGTTGGCAAATACTTCCCCTTCTTCTGCAGCCTCTTCTCCGTCAAGAAAGGATAAACGCACTTCTCTTTCTACTGTCAGCTTTTCAATGAGTGCTGCAGGGGAATCGAGTGTGACGATTCTACCCTGGTCCACGATGCAGACCCGGTCACTAAGCTTCTCCGCTTCTTCCATATAATGCGTAGTTAAAATGATGGTTTTCCCAAGTGACTTCAATTGTAGGATGATATCCCAGATATTGCGGCGTGCCTGTGGATCAAGGCCAGTTGTCGGTTCATCAAGGAAAATGATCTCGGGATCGCTGATCATCGCAAGTCCGATGGCAAGTCGTTGTCTTTGACCTCCCGAAAGATTCTTCACTCGATTACGGCGGTGTTCCGTAAGATTGATCATGGTGAGGATATCTTCCGTCGATCGTGCTTTTCCATAAAAGGTAGCAAAAAGCTCAAGGTTTTCCTCGGGCGTCAAAAGATCGAACATGGCGCTCGATTGCGGTTGGACCCCGATCATCATCTTGATGGCGTTGGCATTCCTATTCCAATCAAGTTCCCCAAAGTGAATTTGGCCAAAATCAGGTGTCACCAGGCCCTCTATCATTTCCAGTGTGGTCGTCTTTCCCGCTCCATTCGGTCCGATGATGGTGAAGACCTCGCCTGCATTCACCTTGAAACTGATATCCTGTACTGCATGAATGGTACCAAATGATTTCTGGAGCTCTTTTACCTCTAAAACGGTGGTCATGAGATTCTCCTCGCTTTCCACGAAACTATGAGTCTAGCCTATAGGTGGTCCATGATAGGACCTAACATTTACTATTATATTTAGCAATCTTTTTGTTATGGCTAAAATATGAAATTTTACAAATGGAGGCGTTTAGGTGGAAAAAGGTATCTGTCGTTGGGTGTCGAATTGATAAAGCAGAATCTTTTGTAAAAATAGTAGATACATTGGCAGGGGGATGGAAAATGGAGTGGGATGCGATTGTGATTGGCGCAGGATTAGCAGGCCTTGTTGCGACAGCCGAGATAGCGGATTCGGGAAAAAAGGTGATGCTGTTGGATCAGGAGCCGGAAGCTTCATTCGGAGGGCAGGCTTGGTGGTCGTTCGGAGGATTGTTTCTAGTGGATTCGCCCGAGCAGCGACGAATGGGAATAAAGGACTCAAAGGATCTGGCCTGGCAGGATTGGCTAGGGACTGCCGGTTTCGACCGCTTGGAGGATGAAGATTATTGGGCAAGGAAATGGGCCGAGGCATATGTGGAATTTGCAGCAGGGGAAAAACATGAGTGGCTCACCAAACTTGGAGTTCGCTTCTTCCCGGTGGTCGGTTGGGCGGAGCGGGGAGGATACCTCGCTGAAGGGCATGGCAACTCGGTTCCCCGTTTTCATATTGTGTGGGGAACAGGACCAGGGATTGTTGCCCCATTTGAGAAAAGGGTGAGAGAGCACATGAAAAATGGGCTCGTCGAATACAGGCCGCGTCATCGGGTTAATCGGTTGATGACGGAAAATGGTGTGGTAGTCGGAGTGGAAGGGGATATTCTCGTACCAAGTTCTGCTGCACGCGGGGAAAAGAGTTCAGGGGAAGTCGTCGATAGCTTCTCCTACCGGGGGAATGCTGTACTGGTTTCGAGTGGCGGGATCGGAGGAAACCATGAACTTATTCGGAAAAACTGGCCAACACGTTTGGGTGAGGCTCCTAAACGAATGCTGTCTGGTGTGCCCGAGCATGTAGATGGCCGCATGCTTGCCATTTCGGAAGAAGCAGGGGGCAGGATCGTAAACCGCGATCGTATGTGGCATTACACGGAGGGAATCAAAAACTGGAATTCCGTCTGGAGTCAGCATGGCATCCGGATCCTACCTGGTCCATCCTCCATGTGGTTTGATGCAAAAGGACAACGCCTACCAGCACCAAACTTCCCGGGATTTGATACGTTAGGGACACTTGATGCAATCCAGAAGACTGGCTATGACTACTCGTGGTTCATTTTGACCGAGAAAATAATCGAAAAAGAATTTGCACTCTCAGGCTCTGAACAGAATCCCGATCTGACAGGGAAAAGCATCAAGAAAGTATTAAGCAGAGTCCTCCCGGGAGCACCGGCACCGGTAAAAGCTTTTATGGATAAAGGAGAAGATTTTATCGTAGCTGATAGTTTGTCAGAGCTGGTGGAAGGGATGAACAAGCTGACCGGAGAAAATCTATTGGACTATGTGACTATTGAAAGACAGATCATTGCGCGCGACAGGGAGATGGATAACAAATTCACCAAGGACCTTCAAATAACGGCAATCAGAGGAGCACGGAACTATCTCGGCGACAAACTGATTCGCGTGGCTCCCCCACATAAAATACTGGATCCAAAAAATGGCCAGCTGATCGCCGTCCGCCTCAACATCGTCAGCCGCAAAACACTCGGCGGCATCCAAACAGACCTGTCAGGCAGAGTATTGAACCAAGATGGAGAAATAGTTCCGGGACTCTACGCAGCAGGCGAAGTATCAGGCTTTGGAGGCGGAGGAGTCCACGGCTACAGAGCAATGGAAGGCACATTTCTTGGCGGCTGCCTCTTTTCGGGGAGAGTAGCCGGAAGAGCCATAGGGACAGGTCCCTCTGTCCCAGCAAGTGAAAATTCCGTAATGTCTAATGGTGCCGACCGAGTGTCACTGTAATTTTTAGAAGAACTCCATGACTTAATGAAGGGAGGAGCTATTACTGATTATTCACAATACAGTACAAGACTTTCTAAAAAACTATGAACCAACTGAAGCATACATTAATGAATATTTTCAGAAGCATTCCCTACATTTCGAAGAGTATTTCAAGTTCCATTGCAAAAATGTGCAAGAAAAAATGAAAGTGGCAGTTCCAAAACATCTTGAAAAGCTGCCCGATCTAAAGATTATGAGTGAGTCGATGCAGCGGTTGATTCAAAAGATTGCCACACGTTATGAAGAAAGGTACCATGTCAAGTTCATAAAAGACGTACATCTCCTGGTAGGCATCCATGGATCCAATGCATTTACCTATCGTCAAGTAATTCCGGAAATTGCTTTCTGTTTAGAAAAGCTATCATCTAATGAATTGCACCTGGAATGTATTATTGCACATGAATTTGGTCATGCCTTACATCATTTGCTCTCGGACCAGGAAAGCATGGATTGGGGCAGATTGGATTGGAATAGTCCCTACACTTGGCTGCTGCAGGAGGGGTGTGCAATCCATTTTTCCAAACAGGCAGTTGATGCACGAGAGGATGTATATTTTGCTTTTGAGGAAGATCTAGAGTGGTTGGACTTTGTTCAAAGCCATTTCACAGCAATTAAGGGTAGTTTCATAGAAGACTTGAACACATTGCCACCAACCGACATATTCCGAGAATGGCTTTCCATTAATGGTGGAACAAACTATGGCTACACACGGCTTGCGTATTATATTGGCTATAAGCTTGTCGAAAACCTGATAAAAGAGTACGGTGAAATAGGTACCGTGACAATTTGGCATAAGGAAGACTATAAAGAAATACTTCATGAAAAGTTAGGAGAGATTGAATCTTGAAAGCAATCGTTTTTGATATGGACGGAACCCTATTCCAGACAGATAGAATTCTGGAGCTGTCATTGGATGATACATTTGAGCACTTAAGGCAGGTAGGGGAGTGGGACACAGTAACCCCGATTGAAAAATACCGGGAGATCATGGGCGTGCCGATACAAATCGTATGGGAAACATTAATGCCGCTGCACTCCATTGAGCTTAGAGAAAGTGCCAATATAATTTTCCACGAAAGGCTGATAGAAAACATCCAAAAAGGACATGGAGCCTTGTATCCCAATGCTATGGAAGCATTAACCTTCCTGAAAGAAACGGGTTACTCCATCTTTATTGCGAGCAATGGACTGACCGAATATCTCAAAGCGATCGTCGAGTATTATCATCTCGATTCTTTAGTAACAGAAACATTCAGTATTCAGCAAATTGATTCACTTGATAAAGGCGAGTTGGTCAAAGTTATCGTGGATAAGTATTCCATCACTTCAGGGGCTGTTGTTGGTGACAGACTGACAGACATTAACGCTGCCAAAGCCAATGGACTTTTAGCAATAGGGTGCAATTTTGACTTTGCCAAAGAAGATGAGCTTGCAATGGCGGATTTGGTGGTTGATGATCTGATAGAATTGAAAGTTGTGGATAAGTTTTTAAAGATGTCTTTGAAGTAGAGGAATGGAATCGGAAGAGGGTTAATAGTGAAATACATCGAATTCGGCATCGGCAACAAATGGCTACTAAGGACAGAAACGGAGCTAGAGGATGGCAGTGAATATGAAGAAAAAGGCCTTAAAGGTCCAATAAGGTTTCAGTCGGTATATATCAGGGTCTGGATTGGTAAGCGGGTATTTGTTTTGGACTCAAATGATGGGTTGAAACGGGCACGAAAAAAACGGAAGGCTGTAAAAGTGGTTATTGGAGTTGTAAGTAGGTAGGGGGTAAGAATGGTCTGTTATGAACAAGGTTTAGGGCGGAGAACCATTTGGGTTTCCGCCTTGATTTTTTGAGTAACGAATGTCGAAAAAGGCCTGCAATTGTCATTTGTGCATAAATTCAGATTTTTCACCGCAAAGTGAGGTTTTTTTATCACAAATGAATTTTTTTCAGCATAAACAAGGAGTTTTTCAGCGCAAATAAAGATTTTTCATCATAAAGCATTTCAGGCTAGGCTGTGGCCTATCAATTAGCACTATAAGATAAAGAATAGCAAAGGATGGTCCAGAATTTATCCTCTGTTTGCACCTTTTTAGTTCCAAAAGCACCTTATACCCCCAGTACTTCCTTCATTTTAAGCTTTAGACCGCAAAATAAGCAGCAAAATCCTTGCTGGAGACTGAATTATTAATAATTTCATAATATTCATTGACAGGAATATTCCTCATGAGGTATATTGTTGTTATGAAAGTAATTAATGTGTTAGCAGAACCAAACCGGATGCTTATTGTTGAACTTTTGCGCCAGGGTCCTCTATCTGTTGGGGAAATTGCGGAACAACTGGGACTCAATCAGCCTCAAGTCTCAAAACACCTCAAAGTTCTCAGCGATGCAGGCATTGTGGAAGTCCAGCCAATAACAAACCGCAGAATTTACAAGCTCCTGCCAGAACCCTTCCAAGAACTTAACACCTGGGTAAAGTCCTATCTCAAGATCTGGGATGAGAGGTTTGACAATCTTGACGACTATCTCCTAAAAATGCAAGGAAAGGATTCTATTTCTGAAGACAAAAAGAACGATTAAGACATCAATGGGTAATGGGTTGAGATTGCTACCAGCTTTGATTTTCTGAAAAAAAGTTAATAATTTTATCTACGGGAGGAAAAAACATGGCCACAAAAATGATTTCAAAAGTAGAGGGTAATGTACTTGTAATAGAGCGGGAGTTTAACGCACCAAAGGAATTGGTTTTTAAAGCATTTTCCGAGGCAGAGCATTTAAAGCAATGGTGGGGACCGCGTGGTTGGGTTCTTACTGTATGCGACCTTGATTTTAAGGTAGGTGGCGTATGGCATTATTGCATGAAGTGCGTAGATGAAAACCAAGGTGATTTTTTCGGATTTGAATCTTGGGGCAAAGGTGTATATCAAGATATCATCCAAGATGAAAAGATTGAGTATATCGATTATTTCTCAGATGCAGAAGGCAATGAATCGAAAGAAATGCCTTCCACTCAAACCATTTTATACTTTGAAGAAAATGCAGGAAAAACAAAACTAACCAACCGTGCCGTATATGCATCTCCAGAAGCCCTAAAAACCGTCTTGGACATGGGAATGGAACAAGGGATAACCGAAACTTGGGATCGTCTGGAAGAGCATGTTTCCTCTTTTAGATAAAAATTTATTAAAGTGAAATCCACGAAACCGAGTATAAAATCGAGTATGATTTTATACTCGGTTTTTTAATTTATGTAATCCTCGAATCAAATCGAATTCTCCTTCAGTATTTGGTAACTCTAATAATTTATATTGGAAAACAAAGGAATTTATGGATGGTAGTAGAATAGAGTATAAAAAGGAGGAGTTCTATGATGTTTTGGGGAATTGTATTTCTTTTTGTCGTCTCATTTTTACTATTCGGCTACTTCATGGATAAAAGAACGGATCGATACAAATCCATGAACGATAAGAAAATGAAGGAAGGCATAGAAGCAATTAAAGATGAAACGCAGAAGCACCATAATCCTAACAATAATAATCATTTTATTTCATAAAGTATCCCAAGGGGGGTGCACATTGAAAAGAAATTTTCTCATTTTACTTACCTTTCTGATGAGCTGCCTGATCTTATTTGTGTTTTTTTTCAAAGCAATAATGACGAACAACCGAAAATCCTGGCCGAGCTTGAAGAAAGTATCCACAGTGAAGGAACAGTACTGTTCATTTTCAGTCTAACCAATATAGGTAAAAGCCAGGCCTCATTGGAGTTTCCAACATGGCTGGAATAAAATGTGTCGATTTCGAATCTTCTAATAATGAAATCGGTGAAATATTTTGGGAACATTTAGATTTAGATAGGAACCGTACTGAAGGGAGAATACTAGAATTAGAACCAAACGAGAAAATTCAATACCGGTTACGAATAAGTGAAATTCCAGCCGGCAATTATGAAATTACCTTTAGTTCAGCTTCCGGTTATGGGGGTATCCACAGGAAGGAGTTTACAGTTGAAGAAGATTAGGTACTATAGCATTCTATTTAACGGGAATACGCTCCTCGGAGAGTAGCACTTAAGCGTTCTTCAAGATAATATCTGATAATAATTAGAGAATTCCATTTTCCTCTTCTATACCATTTTAATGGGAATATATATGGTATGGAAGGAGGAGATATCTATTAACTCTACTAATCGTTCCACAAAGAAAATTGTCGTTTTTTATATTAATGGCACCTTTCTTACCATACTCATTGCATTCATTATCATTTCTTCTATTAGTACGGTCTTTTCCAACAGAATGTCTTCTGAAATTATCACCAATTGGATGAAGGACATTGAAGTGGAGGATCTCTTTCTAGCGATTGTACAAAGTCAGAACCAATATTTTGTCGGGAATGATGTGGAAGTAAAAAAGATACCGATAGGAAGCATGCTTTTTCAATTAGCGACAAATATTAAACCGAATGATGTCAGGAGCCTTTTGGGGAATGAGATTCCTGGTTTTTTTGCCTATGATTATAAAATACATATTGCAGGTGAAGGGACGGATTATACCAATTTGCTTCATGAATCATCTGCCCCTATGGAAGTACTTTTAAAAGAGAGGGAAATTGCAGAACAATCCCTCTTGGATGCAGATGAGATCAATACTCCTCCCACCCCTGAAAGAACGCTTGAGGAAGAATTGGTTTATATCTATCATTCGCATAGCTGGGAGTCCTTTTTACCATTACTAAAAGGTGTATCAGATCCAGATGAAGCCACCAGCAACAATTCGAGTGCAAATGTAATCGCAGTTGGAAATATGCTAAAGAATTCTCTGATGGGTGCAGGGGTAAAGTCAAAGCATAACACTTCCAATGTAACCGAGCAGTTACATGCTAGAGGTTGGAATTACTATAATTCTTACCAGCTTTCAAGAGAAGTGGTGAAGGAGGTAATGTCCGCAAATAAGGAGCTAAAGTATGTGATAGATATCCATAGGGATTCGGTTAGAAAAGAAAAAACCACGATAAATATTGATGGGAAAAAGTACGCCAGATTGCTATTTGTGGTGGGAGAAGACCATGCAAACTTTGAAAAAAACTTGGAGTTTGCAGACAAGCTATACTATGCAATTGAGGAAAAGTACCCTGGACTTGTCAGAGCGGTTCTGAGTAAAAATAAGTCGGAAGGGGACGGCATTTATAATCAGGATCTTTCGGAGCGCTCCCTTCTATTGGAGGTTGGAGGAGTGGACAACAATCTGGAGGAGTTAAATAATGCTGTAGAAGTATTTGCGGAAGAATTCAGCAAGCTTGTATGGGAAGAGAAGAATGTAGGTCAATTTTAGAAGAGGGGTGAGGAAAATCAATAACAGTTACCGCTGGCTATTCTTTACCTTTTTATCTACCATCCTCTCTTTGACATTCCTTCATTGGCTGGCAACAATCGCTGTTTTCATAGCAGGTATGATCCTTACATCCATTTCTATTTTTGAAGAGTATAAAAGAGAAGAGCAATAGTTTAGTCTATAGAGTTCAACAAAGAAGCAGAAGTGAATTCACTCTACTTCTATGTGATTCCCACTTTTCAAATCATAGATTAATATTCTGCCCCCTCATCAGTTCCACGACATACCCACCAATCTGCCGGCCAAGTCGTAGGCCTTCGTCGTTGTCGGCTTTGAAATGCACCCCTGCAAAGAGGCGGGAAAGTGCGGCATCTTCGGCAATTGATTTAAGATTTGCTGCTTCCTGCGGGAAAAAATAGCCGATGATGACTTCTGATGCTCCTGCTATAACTGCATGGGCGGATGGATAGGCAGGAAAGTACGGGGTGTCTAGGACAGGGCGGAAGTTGCGGCCATATTGGTTAGGGCGTGATACGTCCCAAAGGTATTTCAGGTACCAGGAGATCACGAAGACGTCATTCATCGTGGCTTGGTAGAACCCTTGCATCCTTGCGATGCTCGGTGAGCCTTTGGGATATTTCGTGCCAAGCTCATAGATCAGCCTGCTAAATTTGGCGGTGAATTCGCCTGTTGCCCAGTACCGTGCTCTCTCGATCTGCTGTGGTGTGATGGTATTCATCGTCTGTTCTACTATTTGAAGTTCTGCTTGCCAATCGATATCAAGGGGGTTTTTTATCTGCCATTGAATCGGTCTGCCGAAGGGGTCGATAAACCGGCTAGCACTTTCCCTCTTGAAAAAAAACATCGGCCAATAGCCTGCTTGCGAGTCACCCCGTGGAGGAACTGTTTCCCCCTGGTATGGGTACTCCGACCATTTTCTGTAATTGGAACGCATCATATTTAATGCCTCCTCAAAATGTACTTCTAATTCTTTATGAAAAAATACGATAATATATGCTTGAATAGAAGGGGTTCCGATAAATAGAGGAATTTGACAGCTTTTGACGAAAGATATACTTGAATAATAGTTTGTTAGATTACATAAGGAGAAAATCGATATGAATATAATGGTGAGACAGGAAAGCGCAAGCGATTACCCCTCAACGGAAAGAGTAATCCAAAAAGCTTTTGCCAACATGGAAATCAGCGATAAAACCGAACATGAAATGGTGGCGAGACTGCGTAGATCAGAGGCATTCGTACCCGCATTATCCTTGGTTGCTGTGGATGAAGAGATTGTAGGCCATATCCTTTTGACAAAAGTGATAATCAATAATGAATATCTGGCAACGGAATCTTTGGCACTCGCGCCTGTTTCTGTACTACCCAATTATCAAAACAAGGGAGTAGGTAAGTTGTTAATGAAAGAGGCTTTAAAGATGGCGAAAGAACTTAACTTCCAGTCTGTCATCGTATTGGGTCACCCAACCTACTACCCAAAATTCGGATTCAAGCCTGCTTCGTTATGGGGAATAAAAGCACCTTTTGATGTGCCAGATGAAATGTTCATGGCCTTGGAGCTGAAGGGAAACGCGTTGTCTGGGGTTGCTGGAAAGGTGGAATATTCGCGTGCCTTTTTTGAAGGGTAAGAGGGACAGGGGACCCGTCCCTACTGACCCCAACGAAACTCGATGTCCTTCATTTGATAGAAGCGATCTTTGTACTCGTAGGTTATATAAAAGCTGCCGATAAATAGACCTGGACCAATTTGCGCTCCCATTTTTGCGATAAGTTGATTTTCGACTACCTCGTAGCTATTCAAATTATCTGTCACAATATTGGAGAATAAGCCTTCAGGACCTATCACGAGTTTTTCAATGTTGTATCTCTTTTCTTTTTTCCCGATGGCAATAATCGCCTCGTTTTTGGTTAGCCTGGTTTTTACATGCCGAAGCAGGATGGTCCTCGGATCATCCACGATCATTTCTTTGTACGCGTCTCCCAGATTCGTTTGCGGTTGGTGGAGAACATGTACGTTTTGCTCTAAAACAGCTGTTCCGTAACCTTGGGTGAGTATGACGATCAATTCTTTTTTGCCGTCCTTATTAATATCATTGTAAAAGAACTGCGGAGCGTACGTTTCATTGGCTACATTTCTCCAGTAGTGGAAATATTTTGTCCGGCCATTCACGCACATACGAAATTTCACAAGATTGCCTTCATTCTCCTGCGCAAAAAAAAGTGAGATTTGCTTCAGGTATCGAACCTAAATTCTTTTCTTTTGCTTTGTTCAGTTCAGCTGCAGTGCCAGTAGTATTTTGTGTGACTGGATTCACTGCTGATACCCCAAAAAATAGAAACGCACTGACCAGGATGGTTTGTCTAATAATAGGTATCTCTCCGATCTTTTTTAATTTTTTTATAGGTTGCCCTCTTTCCCTATATAATATTAAGAGGAACTTATGAAATAAACAGTATTGATAGAATTGGAACCTCAAGGAGGAAATAACTATGCATAAAATCGTTCAATTAAACCAAGAGCATTTCATGGAAGCAATCGCATTATCAGAATATGCATTTCAATATAAGGTACCGGAAGCGGACATCCCAAAACGCATGGAGCAGGTGAAGAAGCATACCATACTTGGGATTTTTGAGAATGAGCAGCTTGCTGCAAAGCTGCACCTTATTCCCTTGGAAGTACATACAGGTGAGCAGAAGTGGAAAATGGGGGGCATTGCAGGGGTAGCCACCTATCCGGAGCATCGCCGAAAAGGCTTTGTAAAAGATTTGATGAAACAGTCGTTGGAGCAGATGAAGGAAGAGGGATACCTTGTGTCCATGCTACATCCCTTTAAAATTTCCTTTTACAGGAAGTATGGCTGGGAGCTTCTTACGAATCGAGTCAAATGTACACTTATGAAAGCGGATCTGATTATGCAGGAGCATGTTCCTGGTAGCATTAAGCGTGCGATTAAGAATCATAACTATCGAGACTTGAACGATGTCTATTCACAGTTCGCCACTCAATTTGCAGGGATGCTTGTCCGTGAGGGATCTTGGTGGGAAAACATATGTGATGGAGAATCGACTGCAATCTACTATAATAAGAGCCAGCAAGCAAAAGGTTATATTCTATATTCTGTCAAGGATTCCAAAATGAAAGTGGAAGAGTTTGTCGCACTGACTTCTGAAGCAAGGAAAGGTCTATGGAATTTCATCTGCCAGCACGACTCGATGCTTGATCAGGTGGAAATGAATCTGTATGAAAAAGACCCATTATTATACTCGCTCCAGGAACCGAATGTGAAGGCAGAGATAGCACCATATTTTATGGTGAGAATTGTTGATGCGGAAAAGTTTCTTAAAGGATACGCTTTCCAGTGGAGAGATAAAGAGGTTGTGCTTCAACTTTCGGATCCATATGCGAGTTGGAATGAAAAAACATTTTCCTTGAAAAACGGTGAAGTAACAGTAATTGACAGCCGTGGTAGGATGGAATATAGTTCAACGATAAAACTGGATATTAACTCATTATCTACTATTCTATTCGGCTACAAACGCCCTATGGAATTGTATCAGTTAGATTTATTGGATGGAAGAAAAGAAGAAATTGAAAAATTGGAAAGTCTTTTACCTAACCGTCCTTCATTTTTCTATGATTTCTTCTGATTTTAAACGGGACACGGGACCTGTCCCCGAAAGGCGGCTTACATCATGTTAAACAAACATAAGATAGAAGATTCAAATGCCCTGGAGGGGGAAATGGATGAAGAAATTTATCCATATATCAGTTCTCCAGAGAAACTCGAGGGGCTGTATAGAAAGACTCTCTTCATAGTGGTGCTTTCGCAAATATTTGGAGGAGCGGGTCTTGCCGCAGGGATAACTGTGGGGGCGCTTCTGGCACTGGATATGTTAGGAACGGATGCTTATTCTGGAGTTCCGGTTGCCCTGTTTACATTAGGTTCAGCAGGTTCGGCACTAGTAGTAGGGAGACTTTCTCAAAAATTCGGACGACGATCAGGGCTTGCAGCTGGATTTTTAACAGGTGGCCTCGGTGCGATGGGAGTCGTACTGGCAGCCATAACAAGTAATGTCCCGCTGCTTTTTGTTTCACTCTTTATTTATGGTGCAGGGACAGCTACAAATCTTCAGGCTCGATATGCCGGTACGGATCTTGCAAACTCTAAACAGAGAGCAACAGCTGTCAGTATAGCACTGGTTTCTACGACATTGGGTGCCGTGGCTGGACCGAATCTGGTAGGGGTAATGGGTGATTTCGCGACTTCCATTGGCATTCCTCCGTTGGCAGGACCGTTTATCTTAGCCTCAGCAGCGTTCATGATAGCCGGTCTTGTTCTTCTGGCTTTTCTTCGACCAGATCCATTTTTAATTGCAAAAAAGTTGGAGGAATGGAAGAGAAGAAATACCGACAATTTCTCTGATACTAGTAATCTCCCAACATCCAAAAGGGGAGTTGTAGTCGGAGCTTCCGTAATGATCCTGACCCAAGTGGTGATGGTTGCCATTATGACTATGACACCTATACATATGGGGCATCATGGTCATGGGTTAAGTGAAATGGGTCTTGTCATCGGAATACACGTGGGCGCTATGTATCTTCCCTCATTGGTCACAGGTATATTAGTGGATAGGGTGGGACGTACTACAATGGCCGTTGTAGCGGGAGCAACACTCCTTCTCTCTGGTCTCGTAGCTGCATTTGCACCACCGGGCAGTCTGATAGGAATAATCATCGCTCTTGCCCTGCTTGGTCTGGGTTGGAACTTTGGCCTGATCAGCGGAACCGCAACTATCATTGATTCCACCACTCCATCAACAAGGGCGAAGACACAAGGATCGGTGGATGTCCTGATTGCTTTGTCCGGTGCGTCCGGTGGTGCACTTTCAGGAATGGTTGTCGCTCATTCGAGTTATGCAACACTCTCACTTGCTGGAGGATTTTTATCGATTCTACTCATTCCAGTGGTGATTTGGTCACGGAAAATAGCTAAATCGGAATAACTAATACATGGTTGCAAGTGGTGGATTGTATTCCTGATTCGGACCTGTCCCCATGTGTATGGGAGGTGTAGGGAATTGTATAAAAAAGTGCGAAATGTCATCAGATATCGAGATGTGGCACTGATTTGCCTTTTTGCTTCGGCATTTTTTCTTTCTTTTAGTGGATTGAGACGCCCACATTTTTTTAGTATGACTGCAACCATTATAGGAATGATTCTATTACTTATCTTTTTAATAATCTGCCTTGCTTTTTGGCGCTGTCCGAATTGCCGTAAACGATTGCCGCTTCGCTTTGAAAAAGATGATGATTTCAATTACACATATGTGTGCCCTCATTGCCAAGCGAGATTTTTTGATGACGGAACGATGGAAGAAGAGAATGAAGAAAATTTGAGCTGATAGCAATGTGTGGGATTTGGAAAGATCAATAAGATATCGGTTTTCTTACCGTCTCTACCCCTTTTTTCCCCTGGGTGACGGCACGAATTAGTGGCTTTCTAACCGTGTCTACCTCTTTTTTCTCTGGGTGACGGCACGAATCAGCGGCTTTCTAACCGTGTCTACCTCTTTTTTCTCTGGGGGACGGCACGAATCAGTGGTTTTCTAACCGTCCCTACCTCTTTTTTTCCTGGGTGACGGCACGAATCAGTGGTTTTCTAACCGTCTACCTCTTTTTTCTCTGGAGGACGGTACAAATGGTGATATACTAATGAAGAAGGCGACATCCAGTAAATTCGAATGTCGCCTTTTGGTTGAACTCAATTCTTTTTCAAGGTCTCCATTTCTTCACTCACCACAAACGCAAGGTCATCATTGCCGAACAGCGATAGCACACCTAAAAGCGTCTCGTTACTGATCTCCCCAGCTTCTTCCTTCGAAACGGTCAGCTCCAGCGCCTGTAAAAGAGCAGGATTGTTCCCTTGATTAGGGTAAGCCTTCATGTAAAGTACTGCAGGATCCAGGTCATGATTGATGCACCACTGTGCAAATACCAGAATCATCATGTTCTCTTCTTTTTGATAATTATCGATGATTCTCTTTTCTACTTCTTTTTTATCCATCTACCATTACTCCTTTGTAAAATGCTACAACCATTATAGCATGGGAGAGGGACAGGTCCCTTGTCCGACTTTATTAAATCACAATGGGACACTGAACCTGTCCCCATGATGTAAAATGAAGAATAGAATATAGAGAAAAGGCGGGGAATTCAATGGATATTCCATTTAAAGAAAAGATTATGCATCTAAAAAATGCAAAAAGCATTGTGGAGCTCGATAAGGGGTTTTCCTTAGACAAGAAGTATATTATTGATAATAAATACCTTTTGAGACTGTTCCCGATTGAAGATGTAAAACATAGAAGAATGGAATACGATACAATCCAAGCCCTCTCTGCCTATTCGAATTTTGTTCCTGCAGGAGTGGATTTCAATACGTTAGAGGAGCTTGATAAAGCATATATGATTCTCACGTTCCTGCCGGGAGAAGATGCGGAAGTTGCCATGAAAGGATTAACGGAAAAAGAGCAGTATCATGTCGGATTTATAGCTGGCAGGGAATTGAAAAAGCTGCATGAACTTGAGGCGCCATATGATCATGAACCATGGCATATCCTTAAAAAGAAAAAAAGCGATAGATACATAGAAGGACTTAAGAAGATAGATATAGATCAACAGCTGAAGGAATTACTTGAAAACTACATCCTTAAGAATGAATATTTTATGAAGGAACGGCCAAATCGCTTTCAACACGATGATTTCCATCCATCCAATCTTGTCATACATAATAAGGCATTTGCTGGTATCATCGATTTTCAAAGAATGGATTGGGGAGATCCGGTTCATGATCTCCAGAAGCTAGGATTCTTCTCCAAGCGAGTGAGTGTCCCTTATACCAAGGGAGTCGTGGATGGTTATCATGAAGATGGCGGAGTAACTCAAGAGTTTTGGGAGCTATATTGCTTGTATAGTGCCATGCATATAGTGTCCGCCATTGTCTGGGGCTTAAAAATGGGCCAGGAACAGTATGATGTTCTTTACAATTATTCCATGGACGTGTTACGTGACCATGATAACTTCAGCTGTCTGGTGCCTAAATGGTATGATCAATACAATTTGAGGTAAGGAACAATTCGAAAGTTGATAAATACTAAAGGATTGTTAATGTAAAATCCATGTTGAGAATAATTTGTTCAACATGGATTTTTTTGTGTATATTTATTAAGTTGACACTTAATTAAGTGTATGCTAAATTAAAGTCATGATAGAACAAATCATACACTCATTAACCGTACCTACTCGTCGTGAAATTCTAAATCTTTTACGTGATGGAGAGCTAACTTCTAGTGAGATCGCAAAGAATTTTAGTTTTTCAGCTCCTGCAATATCACAGCATTTGAAAGTATTAGAGCAATCAGGTCTTGTAATCGTTCGAAAGGCAGGAACAAAACGCTACTATCGAATAAGAAGGGAAGGTTTTGGTGAATTAAAACAATTTGTTGACCAATTCTGGGACGACAGCTTGCTTCGTTTGAAGGAAGCTGCAGAGGAGGAAGAAAGGAGGAAACATGAGTCCAACGACTGAGACCCTAAGGAAAGAAATATTTATTGAATGCAGTCCCGAAACACTCTTCGGATTTTTTATCCACCCAGAAAAGATGGTCCAATGGATGGGCAGACAGATTCTGCTTGAGCCAAAAATCGGCGGAAAATATCGAATTGACATTAATGGGGAAAACATTGCTTTAGGAGAGTACAAAGAAATCATCCCCAATGAAAAAATTGTGTTGACATGGGGGTGGGAAGGCTCAGAACTTATGCCTCCAGGTTCAAGTACTGTTGAATTTCTCTTGACTCCTAAACAGAATGGGACGCTGTTAAAGCTGAACCATTATGACATACCAAGTGAAAAAGTCACGTCCAATAATAACGGCTGGATACACTACATGGAACGAATCAAACTCTTGGCTGAAGGAATCGACATAGGAACTGATCCTTGGTCAATATAGAAATAATATATTTGGAGGGAAAATACATGACAATGACTATTCATGAAGAAATTATTTTTAAAACAAACCCAAACACTTTATACCAGGCACTGACAGATTCCAAACAGTTCAGTGAAGTAACAGGTGGTGCCCCTACTGATATTCAAGCAGAAGCGGGAGGAACTTTCTCCCTTTTCGGAGGTATGATTGAAGGAAGAATGATTGAACTTGTTCCAAATGAACGAATCGTTCAAGCCTGGCGAGCAGGAAACTGGGATCCTGGTGTTTATTCCATCGTAAAGTTTGAGTTCAATCAACAAGGAAATGATACTCTTCTGATTTTTGATCATATTGGTTTTCCGGCAGGACAAGGAGAACATCTTAAAGTAGGTTGGACAGAGAACTACTGGATGCCATTAGAAAAATATGTAAGTGAATAATATATTAGTTTAAAAATTAAATAAATTAGCGCGTTCTCTAACTGGGGAAGCGCTTTTTTTAGTAAAAAGAGGAAATAGCGTTATTCTGGTGAATTATAGAGTATTAGATAAATATTACAAAAATATTACATGTAGGTGTTGGTATGCAGACAATAACGAATATGACGAAGAGGCCTTGGTTTCTTGGAATATTGGTCGTGGTATTTCTAAGTTTGATCTTATGGAACATTCCAATCGAAAAAAGAAAATATGGGCTTACACAAAGCAATCTCGCAACAGATTATACTGGACTGCTTCCTGAGAGGGTCGAACGAGTAATGGAGGCGGAAAACCGCTCGGACTTGCAGAAAATTATCAAAGAGGCAAATGAGAAGGGATTCAAAATCTCTCTTGCCGGACTGCAGCATTCACAGGGCGGCCATACCTACTATAAAGATGGTGTCGTGCTGGATATGCGCAGCATGGATAAAATTCTGGAAATTGATGAGGAGAACAAGACGATTCGGGTAGAGGCTGGAGCGTCCTGGGAGGATGTCCAGCAAGCCATCACACCAAATGGACTTGCGCTGAAGGTTACACAGTCCCAATCCATTTTTACAGTCGGAGGATCTCTGTCTGTAAATGCGCATGGACGCGATATCCGATTTGGCCCGATGGCTGGTACGGTAAAGGAAATGACACTGCTCACCCCGACTGGTGAAATCATTACTGTGACAAGGGATGATACGGAAGAATGGATGAAATACGTATTCGGGGGTTATGGATTATTCGGAATCATATTGGATGTCACATTGGAATTAACGGAAAATGAAGTCTATACCATTCAGACGGAGGAATTGAAAACTGAGGAGTATGAAGATTACTTTAATAGGTTAATGGACGATGATAAGACCGCCATGCACTACGCTAGGGTCAGTGTTGCTCCAGAAACGTTCCTCGAGGAAATGTATGCTATCAACTATGACTATACAGGCGAGACCGACAAGGATACACCATTAAAAAATGAACAAGGAGTTCGGTTGAGTAAGCTTGCGCTGGATATTGGCCGGAAGGGCGGCAAACTCGAGGACCTGTTCTGGGAATCGCAAAGGCATTACATCGGTTCCATTGACGGTAAAACGATTACAAGAAATAATGTGATGCGTTCCGAATCAACCTTTATGGAATATACCACGCCGGGACGTGTTGAGGTGCTGCAGGAATATTTTCTTCCCGTCGATTCCTATGAAGAGTATCTTCAGGATCTGAAAAAATTACTCGCTTCCAATGACAGCAGGGAGGACTTCAAAGTGCACAACATCACCGTCCGCTATGCTTCAAAGGACGAGGTGACTGCATTGAACTATGCTACAGAGAATATGCTGGGACTGGTGATTCTTATTCAGCATGGTTTGAAGGAAGACGAGATCGAGGATGCAAAAGAGATCATTCAAGACTGGACAGACTTGACGCTGGGACATGGCGGGACGTACTATCTTCCTTATTACCGTTACCAGACAAAGGAGCAATTCAGGGAATCCTTTCCAGATTGGGAGAAATTCCAGGATGAAAAACTAAAAAGAGATCCAAATGAAGTTTTTCAGAATCTATTTTACGAGTATTATCTAAAGGGTAGCACCAGACCATGAAATTGGAAAATAATCGATATATTCCTCTCATATTGACAGTTGGACAGGTCGCAGTTTTTCCCTATTACATCTTGTGGTTAAAAGAAGTGTCCTTGACTTTCACCCTGTTTGCCTGGTTTTTTGCTATCTTTTCCTTTGCAGCGGCATGGGGGTACCGAGTCTTTCAGATAAAAAAAGATAAAAATAAATCATTTATTTCACTTATATATCTAGGTATGGGACTTGTATACATCTTTGCAGGCTCCATCAACAATTCCTATGAAATTCTTCCATACCTTGTAGTATTTTTGCAGGTTGTTTTAGGTTTCTTACAAGGGTATTTTAGAGCATGGCATATTGTACAGAAGAATTATCATATTCATGCAATTCATCATTATTTAATGGTCGGGGTTTCGATGATCGGTCTTTCTTTTTTTTATGTGCTTTCACCTAGGGTCTTTATTGTCATGTTTGGTGGCTTGCTGTGTGTCTGCAGTTTTTTGGAGCTTGGAAAAAAGAATGAAGAAGATACAAATAGAACTATAGAGAAAATGAAGGAAGATGTATAATTCGATTTTTTAAGGCTTAGGAGAACCTAAGCCTTTTTTGCTTGTACGTATTTTACTCCAAAAATAAATATACTAAAAAATAATTTAAGGACAGGCTTGTGCGGTCTGAATTCATATGTGTGAATAGATTTATTTTAATCTCAAATACTAAAAGCATTGAATCTATTCGGAGGAGAAATTTGGTTATGAGGATTAAAAGAAATCGATTGCGGGCACCCAAAAATCAATATAACCCGAATAAAACTCCTTTGTCCTGCCATCTGCAGGAAAATATTTCTAATGTGAAAAATGCTTTTGGTAAGAGTTCAGACCTTAATTTAAGAACGGTAAATGGCACAAAAAAAGCAGCTATATTTTTTATTAGTGGAATAACCAATACGGATTTGATAAATGAACATATCATTGAACGGATAAATGAAAGTTCTCTTCTGGATATTGAAGAGTTAAAAAATATCATTTCCGTTAATAACATCAGTGAATCAGGTAATCAAAGTGAAATAGTCAACGAACTTGTAAAAGGTAATACAGTCATATTATTAGATGGTTTTCCAACAGCAATTGTAGCTGACACAAAACAAATAGAGACCAGGTCCATTGAAGAATCCAGTACACAAGCTGTCATTCGCGGACCAAAAGAGAGTTTTTCCGAGAGCTATGAAAAAAATACGGCTTTGCTTCGTGGGCGGATCCAATCTCCTCAATTAAGAATAGAGTCAATGGAAGTGGGTGAAGTAACTCAAACAAAAATTGGAGTCGCCTATGTTGAAAACATTGTAAATAAGGGTGTATTACAAGAAGTCATGGAACGTATTTCATCTATAAAGGTAGACGCTATCCTAGACTCCAGTTACATAGACACATTTATCAAAGATAACGATCGAACTGTTTTTCCATTGATTCAAGATACAGAGCGGCCAGATACTGTGGCTGCTGCACTTTTAGAAGGCAAGGTAGCGATTTTTGTTGATGGAACTCCATTTGTTTTGATAGCCCCTGCCGTATTTAATCAATTTTTTCAGTCAGCAGAGGATTACTATCAAAATCAATATATTTCCTCTTTTCTAAGAATTATTAGATTCGGGTCTTTTTTTGTTTCCCTTTTGGCCCCTGCCATTTATATCGCACTTGTTGCCCATCATGAAGGTCTTGTACCGACTACTCTTCTTGTAAGCATTTTAGCCCAGCGCGAAGGGGTTCCATTTCCGATTGTGATTGAAGCGTTAATGATGGAAATTATTTTTGAGGTATTAAGAGAAGCAGGAATTCGAATGCCGAGAACAGTAGGGTCGGCTTTATCCATTGTAGGGGCACTTATCATTGGTCAAGCAGCGGTAGAAGCAGGATTTGTAGCGGCTTCCACTGTTATAGTCGTTTCTCTTACAGCCATATCGAGCTTTTCCATTCCCTATTATTCCATGTCCACTGTTTCACGCTTACTTAGGTTCATTTTTCTTATTTTTTCTTCTTTTATAGGGATATATGGAATCCTGATTGCTTTTATCATTATTCTACTACACATGTGCAGTCTTCGTTCATTTGGCATGCCTTATTTAACTCCATTTGCTCCGATTCGGAAGGATGATCTACAAGATAGTGTCGTCCGTAAATCACTTCGTTCCTTTGTAAAAAGACCGTATCTTGCCAACAGTAGAAATCGGGTTCGAATGCAACAGGTAGAGGGTGAAAAAAGTGACTAAAACAATTTCGGCTTTTTTATTTTTGGGAATTCTATTATCAGGCTGTTCTAATTATCTGGAATCCAACCAAGCTGCAATTGTTGTCGGAGTTGGAATAGATTATGATAGTGAATCTGATTTGTTCGAGGCTACCCTTCAAATAGTAAATCCCAGTGGCATGGGGGGAGCTACAGAGGGTGAAGGAGGGCTTTCATTTACTCATGTAATGGGTACAGGTAAAACATTAGGGGAGGCAGCAAGGAACACATCAAAGAGCTTTTCTCGAAGAAACCTGTATTCCCACCTCTCTGTAATTATCATCTCAGAGGAATTGGCAAGGGAAAAGGGAATTAATTTTATGTTGGATATTTTTGAAAGAGATGCAAAAACAAGAACGAATATCCCTATTATAGTCGCTAGGGGACAAACTGCCAGTGATGTTCTAAAGATATTACCAGGAATTGATAAAATCCCGTCCGCGTTTTTTGTGAAAACGATTAAGAATACGGCAATACAATTGGGTGAGAATATGGAAGTCAATATTAATGACACAATAGCAGCCCTTTCCAGTAAAGGAAAAGAGCCTGTTATGAACGGGATGAATATAGTTGGGGAGGTAGAAAAAGGATCAATGAAAAGCAATTTAGAAATGGCGGAGGGTACGTTTGTTTCACTGAATGGAATGGCTGTTTTTCGTGATGGCTACCTAGTCGATTGGCTTGACGGCAATAAATCAAAAAGTGTTCAAATTCTTAATAATAAAATGAATAACACGAACTTCATATTATCCTGCCCAGAAAAGGAAGGCACTTTATCTGTTGTAACCAAGCGAATGAAGAGTAATGCGACTGTAAAATATGACAAAGAAAAAGGTAAAGTTAACATTAAGGTGGACATTGTAGGAGTTGGCTACTTAAATGAACTTTTATGTAACATCGATCTAGGTAAGCCAGACGTGCTCAATCAGGTAATAAAGAATTTGAATAAAAAAATTAAAAAGGATGTCTCGGAGGGAATTATTTTTGCCCAAAATGCCCAAAGTGATATCTATGGATTCGGTGAAATACTCCATAGAAGTGATCCTAAACAATGGAAAAAACTTGAAAACAATTGGAATGAAGCGTTTGCTTCAGCTGATATTGAAATTACTGTAAAGACTTATCTGTATGGAACAGGTATGAGGTCAAAAGCATATCCATTTTAATGGAGGAAATTAAAATGAAGAATTATGGTATGGATCCAAAAGAGCTTTTTTGTATGATGGTCCTGTTTGAACTAGGGAGCGCCATTCTATTTGGGTTAGGAGCGGATGTGAAACAAGATGCTTGGATTGCCGTTTTTATTGGATTGATAGGAGGCATTTTCATCTATATATTATATACAGCTCTTTACAAATTCTCTGATAACCTCACTCTAACAAAATTTCTGAGATCTTTATTGGGTAAGTATATCGGATGGACTTTAGGAGTGATTTATGTGATATATTTTATTTACATTGCATCACGTGTCCTAAGGGATTTTGTAACACTATTAAACTTGGCAGCATATGAAAATTCCTCTTATTTAATGATGGCAATTGCCATTATGCTATGTGTCATGTATGCCTCATACCAAGGTCTTGAAGTGTTTGGCAGATTTTCCGTGATAACTTTTTTTCTGGTTATGACTTCATTATCCTTGATTATCATTCTTCAAATATCCAATGGGCTATTTGAAATGAAAAATCTGCAACCGGTCCTCGAAGACGGGATTGGACCTGTATTGAAAACAGCACTACCGACACTAGTAACCGTTCCGTATGGAGAACTGATCGTTTTACTGATGATCTTACCTCAGGTACAATCATCCATCAAACTTAAAAAGGTGGGAATATATGCAATACTGCTTGGAGGAGGAATACTACTCCTTTTTACCATCATGAATATAGGGGTTTTAGGACAGGACGGACTAAGTCGTTCCAGTTTTCCCTTGTTAACTTCCGTCGCCCGAATCAATATTGCAAATTTCATTCAGCGAATCGAGTTTGTCGTATTATTCCTTTTGGTGTTACTTGGTTTTATAAAAATCTTTGTATTCACCTATTGTGCTATTTTAGGAAGTAGTGACTTATTCCGGATGAAAAAAAATACCTTGATCTATCCGATTACCTTTCTAGTCATTTTAAGCTCTGTCTTTATTGCAACTACTCACAGTGAACATATAAACGAGGGACTTAAACTAGTTCCGTATTATCTGCATTTGCCCCTGCAGCTATATATCCCTCTGCTCCTATTAATTGTAGCGTGGGTAAAAAAAAGGAAAATCAAATCGTTCAAGAAGCCTTATTCCGATGAGAAACAAAATGTATAATCAACGGAGTAAAGTAAATTACCAAAAGTAGATAATCTTCCTTGGACATTGTCATGTAAAATATTTTTTTATTGAGCAAAAGTTCCTTAACAGAAATACCCTGTAAATAATCAAGACCGATTATGAGACCAGTTAGACCAGTCAATAATAAAACTATCATTAATGAAAACTTCATTTGTATCTTCATAATCCTCATAGGCTCCTTTTTGTTGTGCTTTTCTTTATTGTTTCTTCTTATCATTAAATTATGTTATTGCTTGTTTGACACTAGAATGGTGATTAAGAACTTAAGTTTTTCTTATCAGCAAAGTAAATTAAATTCGAATTCCCACTTGGCAATCGATTAGATACAATTCTTGTACATAAGGTGAAAAGGAGTGGGTCGAATGTATACCGTAAAACCAATAGGTATTGCAAATAACCAAAGAGCGGAAATAGAAGATGATAACTGGGGGGAAATCACAACCAAAATCATACTCGATAATGCTATGCCATCTAATTCATTAGACGGTATCGAAGAATTCTCCCACCTAGAAGTAATTTACTATTTTCATCAGGTAAAGGAAGAGAAAATAACTTCTGGAGCGAGACACCCAAGAAATGACGAGAATCTGCCAAAAGCGGGTATTTTTTCACAGCGGGGAAAAAACAGACCCAATCGACTCGGCTTAACAACGGTAAAGCTAATAAAAAGAGAAGACCGAACGTTAATGGTGCAAGGTCTTGACTGTATTGATGGGACCCCTATTCTTGATATCAAGCCTGTGATGAAAGAGTTCCTGCCAAAGGAAAAGGTGCAGCAACCTGCTTGGGTAGATGAAATTATGAAGAATTATTGGTGAGAAATATTAAGCTTCATTTCTCTACTTACATAGGAGAAATGAGGCTATGTAGGTGATTAAAAGCCCGGGATGAGACCACGAAACAGATGAAATTAAGAAATAGTGGTGTCAAAAGCCAGGAATGAGACCACGAAACAGAGAAAATGAGGAAATAGTGGTGTCAAAAGCCAGGAATGAAACCACGAAACAGAGAAAATGAGGAAATAGGGTGTCAAAAGCCAGGAATGATACCACGAAACAGAGAAAATGAAGAAATAGTGGTGTCACTATTCCGGAATGAGACCACGAAACAGAGAAAATGAGGAAATAGTGGTGTCAAAAGCCAGGAATGAGACCACGAAACAGAGAAAATGAGGAAATAGTGGTGTCAAAAGCCAGGAATGAACCCACGAAACAGAGAAAATGAAGAAATAGTGGTCTCAAAAGACCAGGATGAGACCACGAATCAGAGGGAAAAAAGAAATCGTGGTCTCATATCCCAGACAAGACATTACCGCATGAATTAAGCAATATTTAATAGATTTAGCTTTCATATGGAAATGACTCCCGCCCCCAAAAAATAGAAGCGGGACCAGCCACATCTATTTCCATTAAGATCGTTCAAACACCCATTCCCCACCCATCCCATATAATACGGAAAATGCTATTTATGGGGAGTTGCGGCTATGTGGTTTAAACGGGTTGTTCCGCGTTTGTTTCCTGCTTCGGTGAGGACGGTGCAAGGAACAAAGTGGGGGTATATCAACGAGTCAGGAAAGTTTGTGTTAAAGCCTCAATATGGGGATGCAGGGGATTTTCAGGAAAATGGTTTGACGATTGTCAGGCTAAAGGGTGCAGGGGTGATCAATCAGACTGGCCGCTTTGTCGTGGAGCCAAAATACAGCTCCATCTCGCCTTTTACTGAAGGCCGAGCTGTTGCGATGGATGATAAGGGCTTTTTGGTCATAAATGAAAAAGGTAAGGTGCTGACGAACAAGAAGTATTCATTTATCAGTCCTTTTCAAGAAGGGAGAGCGGTCTTTCAGATTACTGATAAAGATGGAAAGATCGTATATGGCTACCTGGATTTGAATGGAAAGGAGATCATTCCTGCAAAGTACCAGTATGCTTTTGATTTTAATGACGGCAGAGGTCTCGTTCAAGTGAAAGAGAAGGAATATGCGCTGATTGACCCAAGCGGCAAGCAACTTCAGACGTATCCCTATGAACAGATGAATGGGTACAGCGAGGGATTGCTGTCATTCCAGAAAACGTTTCAAGATAAAGCAGGGTATGTGGATGAGGCAGGCAAGGTGGTCATTGAGCCGAAGTTTGGCATGGCATTGCCTTTTCAGGATGGCAGGGCAGTGGTGAATGCTTCCACTGACTATAAAAATGAATTCGGACTGATAGATAAAAAGGGTGTATATATTATCCCGCCCAAATATAATGATATCAATATTCTCGGGGGAAACCGGGCATCTGTTGGCAAGGCGATCAATGCAGCGGAACCATATCTGGGTTCTGTTTATACTATTGCAGATACCCAAAGCGGAAAATTGTTGACTGATTTTATCTATAGCAGTGTAAATGATTTTCAAGACTCTTATAGCTCTGTTACTCAGGACGAAACGAGCTTTTTTATCACTAAAAAGGGGACACGGGCGACTGGTCTGCCTGTCATTAGGGGTATTGGGACGCTTACTTTGGTAGGGAGCATCATTAAGGCCTTTGTGGACCAGCGATTAACGTATTATGCGCGAAACGGCAACGTGGTATATTCCCAAAATATCACCATTCCCTTAAATGGTAAAGTATTTATCCGTGAGGAAAAATTCATGCCGAACAAGGATTACCTAGTGTACTTTCCCCAACTGGATGGGATGAATGATGAAAACGCCGAGAAACGTGTAAATCAGGTACTGAAAAAGAAATCCCAGGTAAAACCGATTGATCCGAATGCACAGCTCGACTACAGCTATAGCGGTGACTTCTCTGTGAGATTTTTTCAAAAGGCCTTGCTCATTTTGGAGCTTGTGGGCTATAATTTTCCATTTGGTGCAGCACATGGCATGCCGAGTCAGATAGAAGTGCCAATCAATATTAAGACTGGCAGCATCTATGTTTTAAAGGACCTTTTCAAACCAGGCAGCGATTATGTGAAGGTGTTGAGCGAGATAATCGGCAAGCAGATTGCAGCCGAGGAGGATGGCTACTACTTCCCTGATGCATTCAAAGGGATTAGCTCCGATCAACCGTTCTATGTGAATAATGAATCTCTTTTCATCTACTTTCAGCCATACGAAATCGCAGCCTTTGCAGCAGGATTCCCGACATTCGAGATTCCGTTTTCGGAGATCGATTCGATTATTAACAAGGAAGGCGAGTTTTGGAAGTCGTTCCATTAAGGTAGTTTTCAAGCACTCTTTTGCACAATGGGGTGCTTTTTTCTTATGGCATAAATACAGATGTCAACAAATCTTACAAACTGGTTGATTATTTTAAAAAATGAAATGATAATGCTAACAAACAATTTTTTCTTAACAATAGATTGCAGCTTTCCGTCATATGCATTCATGCTATACTAGAAAAAAAGGAAAATAATACCGATAACTTTAGAGGTGAATACTGATGGTAAATCAATTAATCATTGAACAAATAGAAGACACTGAACCTTACCTGGATGAACTTGCAGAAATGCTGGTTCTCGTTGTCGAAGGGGCATCCATCGGGTTCCTGCCACCGGTTACAAAAGAAGATGCAGTGGAGTACTGGAAAGGTGTTAGGAAACCTGGAATATCACTCTTTATTGCCAAAATCGAGGATCGTGTGGTCGGAAGCGTTCAGATTCATGAGAGTTCCAGTCAGAATGGTGCGCATCGTGCAGAAATCGCCAAAATGATGGTACACCCCGAATTCAGGCAACGGGGCATCGCGAGAAAGCTCATGGTAGCTGCGGAAGAAAAAGCGATTAGTGATGGCAAAACACTATTGGTCCTGGATACAAGAGAAGGAACCCCAGCCAACACCCTCTACATTTCCCTTGGATATGTTGAAGTGGGGAGAATCCCGAACTATGCAAGGTCCGCTGATGGAACACTTCATACGACCGTTATCTATTACAAACAGATCGGTATGGTGATGTGATTGACTTATCGAGCCAAGACACAAAGGGGATTGCTTGTAAGTTTACTACCCTTGACACTCGCATCATGTGCATGGAATTTTGATACTACTAATCTCTTTTCCTTTCATATTATAATACTTGTTTTTATCCTGCTTGCCTTGGGGACCAGCTATGAATTAACCGTAGACAAAGAAAATCTAACCTACCGAATTCTGTTCCTCCAGATTCCTATTTATAATAGAAAAGTAAATGCATCACAGATCAGCCAAATGAAATTTAAACGGTACGGTTGGATTCAAACCGGGGTTTCGATAAGAATGAAAAAGGGATTCACGTTGAGGATTGTTGGATTTAAACCGCAACGCTATCTATTTAGATTAGAAGAATTTGCAGAAGAAAATGGTATTCCTATTAATGAAACAGAAGGCTACATCATCTTGAAAAGATAGATTCAAAACTAATCGGATAGTTAATGAAAATAAGGGAATGATATCCTAAAAAGCTAACCGAGGTATATATTATGACTTTAGTTATAAAGATTTTGGTCATCTATATCATTACAATTGCCATCATGCGGCTTATGGGGAAATCCACGATTGTGCAGATGACCCCTTATGATCTTGTTGCCATCATTATTGTGGGAACGGTTGCATCCGAACCCCTGATCAGTACGGAGTTCCTGCCAACACTTGGCGCATTGACAACTTTGGTGATTCTGCATATTATCTTTTCCAAGCTGACATTATGGCAATGGGGAAACCGATTTTTTCTGGGTGAGCCCACTCTGCTTGTGAAAAATGGTGAGATTATTGAGGATAATATGGAAAAGACAATGGTCTCCATTGCACAACTGCTTTCCATTTTAAGAAGTAAAGGCTACCCCAAAATATCCGATATTGATTATGCAATTCTTGAGCCGATCGGTGAAATCAGCATTATTCCAAAGCCGGAGAATACACCTGTGACTGTGCAGCATTTGGAAATCTCGATTGATGATGAAGGCCTGCCGATAGCGGTCATCATTGACGGAAGGGTCCAGGATAAAAATTTGAAATTGCTTGGCAAGTCCAGGGATTGGCTAATGGAGAAGCTTCAAACTAACAATCTGAACGTAAAGGATATTATTTATGCCTATGTGAATGAAAAAACGAAGAGGCTGCAGATCAATAAGAGAAAATAACGGAAAAGCGCTATAAGGTCTTTGGCGCTTTTTCAGCGTATAATCAAATTTTTGAGGGTTGTAATTTTTTGAAAAAAACAATTCTAAAAATCTTAGAAAAACAATAAAATTAATAGAGATATTTTTACAGTTTTGTGATATATTTTTAATCAAGTTATTTCTCGACTGGAAATGACAAAGTCACTTATTTTTCGCAGGAGGTTTTTCTATGCAGTGGTATGTAAAAGTATTAAAAAATTATGTAACATTTAGTGGCAGAGCAAGACGTAAAGAGTACTGGATGTTTGCCCTTATCAGCGCTTTAATATCTCTGGCACTGACTATTGTAGAATCTGTTTCTGATTTATCGCAAATTTTAACAGGCATTTATTCATTATTCATTTTCTTGCCTTCATTGGCTGTATCAATCCGCCGTTTGCATGACACAGGCAAATCCGGATGGTGGTTCCTGATTGTACTTATTCCAATAGTTGGTGCGATTATTCTTCTCGTGTTCATGTGCCTTGACAGTGAAGAAGGTATGAACAAATACGGTCCAAATCCTAAATCAGCAGGTTATTAATAGTCTGATAGCTTTAAAGAAAACCGTCCATCCTAGGGCGGTTTTTCTAATTGGTAGAGGTTATTCTATATTTGATTTAAACTCATTTGGACAGAAGGAAAGATTCATATTAGTATATAGTAATAAGGTTGGAAAATTAATCTAATTTTAGGTGAGGGTTGGGATGTCAGGTTTGTTGTTCTTGTTTGGCCTTGTAGTCTTTGGTGGTAGTCTTGTTTTTTTTATTATGAATTTTGTGGGTGAAAATGATGGACTTGTTTTTATCAGTACCCTATTTGGTATGTTAAACGCAAGCATTGCCATGGGTGGGGCAGAAATAATCAAACTGCAAAAGAGTAGGAGCGTTGAATGATCATTTGGATGTTCCAACTTGGAATAAGGGAAAAATAAAAATAGAATAAATTAATATCTGAGTCATTCTATGGAAGGATGAAAGTTATGAAAAGAAAGGCCCTCGTCATTGGTGCCGGAATCGGAGGATTGTCGGTTGCCATTCAACTAAAAAGTAAAGGTTGGCAAGTAGAGGTATTTGATAAAGCTACCTCACTCCAGAGTACGGGTGCTGGAATCGTGTTAGCAGCAAATGGTATAAAGGCGCTTGAAAGATTGGGTGTGGCCGGGGAGATAAGGGCAGCGGGAGAAAAGGTTGGAAAAGCGGAGATAAGAACCTGGGATGGGAATTTATTATTTCAACTTCCAACGAAAGAAATGGCAGAGAGATATGGTACATACAGCTATCTCATACATCGCGCAAGCCTTCAAAAAATATTATTGGATAAATTCAACTGCACCGGACTCAACCTTCAGAAGAGGATTTCAGGATTTTTTCAGGATGAAAGTAAAGTCACAGCAGTATTCAGTGACGGATCAAAAGTAGAAGGGGATGTTTTAATAGGAGCTGATGGGATCCAATCAGCAATCCGTGCCAATTTGATTCAAAAAGATAAATTACGATATGCAGGATTTACGGCATTGCGTGGAATCTGTTCATTCCAGGATGAACGTTATGACTTGAAGGAAGGTGGCGGGTTTGAGGCTTGGGGACGAGGGAAAAGATTTGGGTTCTCCCATCTTGGGGAAGATTGGATTTTTTGGTTTGCTGCGATTAATGCACCAGAAGGCAAGGGAATTCCATATGGTGCTAGGAAACAAGCTGCGCTTCAGCATTTTAAAGGGTGGTACCATCCAATAGAGGCTGTAATCAACGCAACGGATGAAGAAGCGATTCTTCACCATGATATAATTGATCGGAAGCCGCTCTCACCTTGGGGAAGTGGACGTGTGACTCTGATAGGAGATGCCGCACATCCTATGTTGCCTAATCTTGGGCAGGGAGGAGCACTGGCGATGGAGGATGCCATTGTACTTGCAGATCACTTATCAAACACTAAAGATATTGCAACTGCAATCTTCAGATATGAGCGAGAACGTATAAATCGTACGACAAAGATGATCCGTCATTCCAGAAGAATGGCGAAAATGGTCCAATTGGAGAACCCCATTGCAATAAATTTACGGAATAGGTTGCTGAAAGCAGTACCTAGCCGTATCCTGGCTGCTCGTTTACATTGGGTGGTAGGACATGAGTTATAAGGAATCAGAGGACGGTGACTAATTGTTGAAAAAAGTTCTGGAGAATGCAGAAGAATATAATAATCCCAATTTATATGATCAGTTTTGTGAGAAGGTCGGATGAAAGAATTCGGGGTAGGACGTAATGTATTACTTTCTGCAATCTGTAACCTCATCTTCGGCATCGGGTTTTTCTTCGTTGCAGGGTCTTGGGTGATCAGTTTCAGATATCTACTTTCAAAGTTTGGTTGGGTAGTAGATTCTAACCTGGATGATGGTTTTCTCCAATTTTTCCTGTTTGCCGCGATCAGTTCGAGTCTCATTTTTTTCCCTGTTTGGATTGTTACTAATAAAGCGATGGTGAATGCAATACCTGTTTCGAGAAAAACGTACTTTTGGATAAACGGTGCCGGTTTTCTTACTGGTGTTTTTCTGGTCTTGTTATCCTTCCGGCTTTTTTAATGGACCAGCAAACACGAGGAATCAGGAGGTAAGAGATGCCTCTTTAAGAAGATGGTATCTCCTTTAATTTTTGGGGTCAACTACCATGTAATACTGGGTGTCGAAAATTGGTGAAAAGTGCGTTTTATCGATATCCTGTTTGTTTTCATCGATAAAATAAAATTCTCGTTGAAATAATTTTTTTTCCGTTGATATCATGTCCGGAATCGTTGATATATGAAAATTTTCATTGATATCGGTATTCACCTTGCAAAAAGATGAGTGGTTTTTAGCTCATACGTCCCTAAAAACGCTTTTTCCGAACTTTAATCTTAACCCCGCAACCACACAACA
Organism: Bacillota bacterium; assembly: GCA_051750385.1. GTDB lineage: Bacteria > Bacillota > Bacilli > Bacillales > Bacillaceae_I > Sutcliffiella_A. The sequence continues at coordinate 304,218 of JBNJJQ010000001.1, forward strand.
CCGTATGCTTCAATTTCTTCTCCGGTTTTTCACAAATTCTGCAGATTTGATCGATCATGTTTCCAACTCCTTTCCGATATTGAAGCAGGCTCCCACATGAGGAGCCTGCCATGACAGTAGTGAGAATAAAAGAGGAATGTTAATGTTTGATATTAATAGTTTCCAAGAAGTTATAGAACTTCCTGTGGCACCTTCAACCCGAGTCCTTCTGCGACGCGTGTTCCGTATTCAGGGTCCGCTTTGTAGAAGTGGGAGATCTGGCGAAGCTTGATTTCATCACTTTCAACAGGGGCCATGGAGCCTACAATATTGACTACAAGACGTGCGCGTTCTTCTTCGCTTTGCAGACGATATAGGTCTCCAGCTTGTGTGTAGTGATCATGGTGATCATAACCTACACTGTCCACTACTCCGGAAACAGGATATGCCGGTGGTTTATTTTCAGGTGATTCACTTGGACCACCATAGCTGTTAGGCTCATAGTAGACGGAACCGCCGCCATTGTTATCGAATCTCATCTGGCCATCGCGCTGATAGTTGTGTACTTCATTGCGTGCCCGGTTGATCGGCAATGCCTGATGGTTGGCACCTACACGATAGCGATGTGCATCATGATAGGCGAACAAGCGTCCTTGCAACATTTTGTCAGGAGATACATCGATTCCCGGCACCAATGTTCCAGGGGAGAATGTTGCCTGTTCCACTTCTGCAAAGTAGTTTTCTGGGTTCTTGTCCAAGACCATGCGGCCAACTTCGATGAGAGGATAATCTTTTTGGGACCAAACCTTCGTCACATCGAACGGATCGAAACGGTACGTATTGGCGTCCTGAAGCGGCATGATTTGTACATATACCTTCCATGCAGGGAAATCGCCTTTCTCGATGGAATGGAAAAGATCTTGCGTATGGTAGTCAGGATTTTCTCCAGCAATTCTGGTCCCAACTTCTTCTGTCAGGTTTTTTATTCCTTGCTCTGTTTTGAAATGATACTTGATCCAAACTCCGTCGCCATCCTCGTTAACCCATTTAAAAGTATGGCTACCGAATCCGTGCATGTGACGGAAGGTTGCTGGAATTCCGCGGTCTGACATCAGGATGGTTACCTGATGCAAGGATTCAGGGGAAAGGCTCCAGAAATCCCAAACCGCATTAGGGTTCTTTAAGTGTGTTTGTGGATGTCGCTTTTGAGTATGGATAAAATCCGGGAATTTTATGGCATCCCGAATGAAGAACACAGGTGTGTTGTTACCTACAAGATCGTAGTTTCCATCTTCCGTATAGAATTTCACTGCAAATCCACGTGGGTCACGAACGGAATCGGCAGAACCATTTTCACCTGCAACCGTGGAGAAACGAACGAAAAGTGGTGTGCGTTTTCCGATCTCGGAGAGGAATTTTGCCTTCGTATATTTAGACACGTCATTCGTGACTTCGAAGTATCCGTGCGCACCGGCACCTTTGGCGTGAACAACTCGTTCAGGCACACGTTCCCTGTTGAAATGGGCAAGTTTTTCTAACAAGTGTACATCTTGGATTAAAGTCGGGCCTCTGGATCCGGCCGTCATGGAGTTCTGGTTGTCCCCAACAGGGGCGCCCCAGCTTGTAGTCAAATTTTTATTATTGGTATTCAAATTTTTTCACCTCATCGAATAGATTAGTAGTGCGTTTTTAATGATAACACTTCTCAAACAAAAATCAATATTTATTTATAATAATTATAAAAAGATAACTTTTATAAAAATAAAACCTATCAAATGCTCAATTTTATTCCGCAAAAGAGGGCATTCTGCTATACTACTAAAAAACTTATAAAGGAGATTGTCTGTATGAAGAAAAAACAGCGAAAACAACAACCCCAGACTGCTAAGCAAAAAGAAGAAAAGCTTTCCTTGAAGGATCAGCTGCAGGACGATGTTTTTTCAAAATTAAAATCAATGAAAGAGCAGCTTGTTCAGACAGAGCAGAAGGTAAAGGAAGAAGAGGCTGCCAGAATAAAAGAGGAAAAACGTCTAAAAGAGAAGAACAAGTCGTTCGAAGAATTGTTTGAGGAAAGCAACCAGAACTGGAAGGAATTCAAATAGGTGACAAGGAAATATTATGTTGTCGATCATAACCCGTTTTGGATGGAACAGTTTCAATCTGAAAAAAAGCTATTGAAGGAGGTATTCGGTAAAGCAGCCGTGAACATTCATCATATCGGCAGCACGGCTATTCCTTCGATTAAAGCGAAACCTATTATCGATATTTTAATAGAAGTTCCTGCATTAGGTGAAGTGGACCAGCTAAATACAAGGCTTGAGGAGTTTGGCTATGAGGCGAAAGGAGAGAACGGAATCGCGCAGCGACGCTATTTTCAAAAGGGAGGAATAGAGCGTACCCACCATCTCCATTGCTTTTTGTCCGATCATCCAGAAGTGAAACGCCACCTGAATTTCCGCGACTATCTAATCGCGCATCCTGAAAAAGCAAGGGAATACAGCGATATGAAGCACCTTTTATCGGTTGAAAATGACGGGGATCGCGAGGCATATCTATCGGGGAAAGAGCCTATAATCAAACAATTCGATAAGGAAGCGGAGAAGTGGTCTCGAAGACTCAAATAAAAGTGCCTGACATATTGAACGATGTCAGGCACTTTTTTCAATCACGGTGTGAATCATATTGCGATTGCTTCAGGAAAGTCTTTAATTTTACCATTTCACTTTCCGTTAAAGGAGGGTATTCCATAGCGGAAATATTGGCTCTTACCTGTTCCACCGAGCTCGCTCCGGGAATAACGGCTGCAACTGTCGGATGAGCCAGACAGTAATGAAGGGCAGACGATTGTAATGGGCGGTCCTGAATCGTGTCATGAAGTTTCCTAATTAACTCCACTAGCTCTTCATTTGAATAATCCATATAACCTTTATCTTTTGCCTTTTCTTTCGCTTTTTCGAGACCTTTATTGGAAAGAAGTCCTTTTGCTAGAGGTCCCCTTGCTACTACGCTGATGTTGTTGGCATGAAGATAATCCAGATATTCCTCAGGTCTAGTATCAAGCATGGAATATTGCATCATGACGGTAACAGTCGAAGAGGATTCCGTAAAACGTTTGATGACATTCGGCCGGATGGAGGAGATCCCGTATTCTCGGATATACCCTTCCTTCTTCAATTCCTCGAATGCTTCGATCGCTTCTTCCGTAGGGTCTTCAATTGTTCCGCCGTGAAGCTGGTATAGGTCGATATAATCGGTCTGCAACCTCTTTAGGCTATCCTTCACCCCGGACTTTATATGTTCCTTTGAAGGATCCCACTCCCAGCCTTCTTTCCCAGGGGTCCATCTATTGCCGACCTTTGTGGCAAGGATGACCTTGTCACGCTGCCCCTTCAAGGCACCTCCTACGATTTCTTCGTTACGTCCAAAATCATAGAGATCAGCGGTATCCAAGTAGTTGATGCCGTGTTCTAGTGCTTCTTTTATGATTTCCCGAGCCTTCTTTTCATCGGTGCCAAGTGACATGCAGCCCAGCCCCATTTTACTGACAAAAAGATCCGAATTTCCTAACCTGTTTTTCTCCATTCAAAATTCACTCCTTTGTTGAAGATCACTTATTATTAGTGTAACGAAAAAAGAAGGCCCCCGGCAAACGGGAGCCCTCATTTAGCGTTATTTTCTTTAAGGTGCACAATCCATTCCTGGACCGTCCCATACTTTTTTGCGTATTCCCTCAGCTTGGACCGAATTTCCCAGGCTTTCCCCACCAGAACGATACTGTTAGGACGCACATAGATCTGCAAATTTGTTACCTCCTAATCTTTGTATGGTAGAATGTATGAATAAATAATGACAATCAGAACAAGGAGCGGTTTAGAGTGGATCATTTAAAGGAAACGACGATAAAAAAAGACAAATTATTTTCAGGAAGAATCATTGATTTGTATCTGGAAGAGGTGCGCTTGCCGAATGGAAATACGAGCAGCCGTGAGATTATCAAGCATCCGGGTGCAGTGGCTGTCATCGCCATTACAGAGGAAAATAAAATAGTGATGGTGCGTCAGTTCCGCAAGGCGATGGAAAAGGTGTTAGTGGAGATACCGGCAGGCAAGCTTGAAAAAGGGGAGAAACCGATAAACACGGCGAAACGTGAGCTGGAGGAGGAAACAGGCTATACGTGTGATTCTCTGACACCGCTCATCTCCTTTTATACATCACCCGGTTTTGCAGATGAACTGGTGCATCTTTTTGTAGCTAACGGTTTGAGGAAGGATACCGTAGAGCATCACCTGGATGAGGATGAGTTTGTTGATTTGTTGGAGGTAACCCTTGAGGAAGCTCAGCAGATGGTAGAAAACCAGGAAATTTACGATGCCAAAACTGCCTTTGCCGTTCAGTATCTACAGCTGCAAGCCATGATGCGAAAGTAGGAGGGTTCCATGCAGGAATATTTTGCAGATCTACATATTCATTTAGGCTCCACCATCAGTGGCAAACCCGTTAAAATTACCGCTTCCAGAAAGATGACCATCGAAGCGGTTATCGAAGAGGCACGGACTCGCAAAGGACTGGATATGATTGGGGTCATTGACTGTCACGTCCCGGAAGTCCTGGTTCAGCTCGGCAATTGGATAAAGGATGGATCTGCACATGAAAATCCTAAAGGCGGCTTACAGTTTGGGGAAACGACGCTGATTCTCGGTACAGAGCTGGAAGTCCATGATGAAAACTGCCAGGGACTTATTCACGTATTATGTTATTTTCCAACACGTGAGACCATGATTAAGTTCTCACGCTGGCTCAGTGAACGCTTGAAAAATATCACGCTATCCACACAACGTGTATATGAAAATGCAGTGGTTATTCAGGGAAAAGTGCGTGAACTTGATGGATTATTCATTCCTGCGCATGTTTTTACCCCCTTTAAGAGCCTCTATGGGAAAGGTGTTGTCCGAAGCTTAACAGAAGTGTTTGATCCTGAACTGATCGATGCGGTGGAGCTTGGATTGAGTGCGAATACAGCTATGGCAAGCGGTTTGTCCGAACTTGACCGTTATTCGTTTGTCTCCAATTCGGATGCACATTCGGCTGGGAAAATCGCTCGGGAATATCAGAAGATCAAAATGGTGGAACCGACGTTTGAAGAGCTTAGGCATGCTCTGCACGAGAGAGATGGTAGAGGTATTACAGCCAATTACGGGCTTAATCCGCATCTTGGAAAATACTATCGTACTGCATGCGATAAGTGTTTGCAGGTGGTGGATGGTGTGGGTGCAGTGATAGAGGGCTGTCCGAACTGTGGGCATGTTCGGTTTACAAAAGGTGTTTCTGTGCGAATAGAAGAGATTCGTGATCAAGCGGCATCTTCGAGGGAAAGGCCCCCGTACATCCACCAGGTTCCGTTGGATTTCATTCCTGGGCTCGGTCCAAAAACGTTGATGAAGCTTCGTGAGGTGTTTGGAACGGAAATGATGATATTGCACGAGGCCACTTTTGAAGAGCTTGCTGAAGTTGTTGGAGAAAAAGTCGCTCTATTGATTGTGAGAGCAAGAAATGGGGAATTGAATTTTCATAGCGGCGGCGGAGGCAGGTTTGGCCGTGTGAAATGAAGCGAGGGAGAGGTCGGCGGAGAATGAACGCCGGCTTTTTTGTTGCTATGAGTTAAAAGTTTTCCTACTCCCAGTCATACTTCCTGTCCTCTCTCATACAATCTAGTAAGAGAGTGATAGGAGGAACTAGGATGAAAAAACAGTCGCGATTTTCCATTTTACTAGGGCATTTAAGAGAACACTCCTCTTTATACTTGTTCATTGTCGTGCTTTTTTTTATGGGAGTGATTTTCGGTGCCATTGTCGTCAACAGCATGAACTTTACGCAGAAGCAGGATCTGCTAGTCTACTTGAACCGCTTTTTTGGACAAGTGGCTGATGGGCAGTTTGCGAATGCGAAGGATATATTCTTTCAGAGCTATTTTCATAATGTGAAATATGTGCTCCTCATGTGGGTCCTTGGCATTTCCATCATCGGGTTGCCGGTCATTTTGGTATTATTGTTTTTAAAAGGGGTAGTTGTCGGTTTTACGGTTGGCTTTCTGGTCAACCAATTAAGCTGGGAGGGCTTTTTGCTTTCTTTCGTATCGATCCTTCCGCAGAACATGATAGCCATTCCGGCTTACATCATCATTGGCACCTTGTCTGTGGCATTTTCGTTAAAAATGATTCGTCAGCAGTTCGTAAAGAGAATCCAGGAGCCCTTCTTTCAGCAGTTCTTAAGGTACAGCCTGGCGATGGGCTGCATCTGCCTGTTGCTTATCCCAGCATCGCTGATAGAAGCAATGGCATCCCCGGTATTTATGAAATCGGTTATCACCATGTTGAAATGATTATTATCTAAAAATGACTATTATGGCTTATTTGTAATAATTATATTTTCTTTGACAGTTCTCTCCCCATTCGATAAAATAAAATGGTATAGCGAGGGAGGGAACAAGTTATGGAAGACAGAATTGAACGGATTAAAACGCAGCTACATTCCGCGAGCTACAAGCTTACTCCTCAACGGGAATCAACTGTCCGTGTTTTATTGGAGCATGAAGAGGATCATTTAAGTGCGGAAGATGTATACCTCCTCGTAAAAGAAAAGTCCCCAGAAATTGGACTTGCTACCGTTTATCGAACTTTAGAGCTGCTTACAGAATTGAAAATAGTGGATAAAATAAATTTTGGCGATGGCGTGTCCCGTTATGACTTAAGACAAGAGGGCAAAAAGCATTTCCATCACCATTTGGTATGTATAGAGTGTGGCGCTGTGGATGAGATCCAGGATGACCTGTTGGAAGATGTGGAAGCAATCGTGGAGCGTGATTGGAAATTTAAAATCAAAGATCACCGCCTGACATTCCACGGAATCTGTCATCGCTGCCAGGATCCCGAGAAGCCAGAAGAAGAGAACTAGCATACATAATGAAAATGTCCCAAGGCATAAGGCTTTGGGGCATTATTTATTTTGAAGATGTTTTAGATTTAATATATTTTACATCGTCTCCAGCTGTTGATTGGAGCGCAAGTCGTAGACTCCTCGAAAATGCGAGCATTTTCTTCGTGCGATGTATCGCTGCAGCAGCCTTCCTTGTCCTGCGGGAGAAGCGGAGTAAGGGAGACCCCGCAGGCGCAAGCCGAGGAGGCTCCATACCCGCCCGCGGAAAGCGGAGACTTGCGCGAAAACCACAGCGGCGTTTAAAGTGCTAAATTAATTTTACAACCTCCAAAAACCATGTATAAAACCCTGATAAATTGTCATACCTTCTAATAAGACAAGTTCTTCGGAAAATTTGCAGGCTGGAGGTAGCTTTACACATGAAGAATATTATGGAAACATGCTATAATACATTTAAAGTATTTATATTATTTACCGGCTGCACCGTGCTATTTTACTATGGCATCATGTGGGTCAATCAGGAGTATCAGAATTACCACCGTTATGATGAGCCGGAGGGGGCAGCGGTGAAAGTGACAAAAATGATAGAGGAGAAGGATGAGAGCTGGATACAGCGTCTGCTGTTTTTCTATCATTACGGGGAGTAGAGTGGATTGCAGGAGCATTTAAAGGATTTTATGCATTATTTGGTAGTGGAGAAAGGTTTGGCAGATAATACGATTGTTTCCTATGAACGTGACTTGAAAGCATATATTCTTTATATCAGCAAGGTGGAGGAGGTTGCTTCACTCGATCATGTGACAAGAGCGACAATCGTCCAATTTTTAAAGTTCCTTCATGAAAAAGGAAAGTCATCGAAAACCATTTCGAGGCATATTGCATCTATACGCTCTTTTCACCAATTTTTACTACGGGAAAAAGTGACCACCCAGGATCCGACTGTGCATATCGACCGTCCAAAGGCAGAGCAGAAGCTGCCACAGGTCTTATCGGTGGAAGAGGTGCAGGCCCTGTTGGATTCCTCTGATACAAGCAAGGAGATCGGGATCAGGGACAAGGCGATGCTTGAGCTGCTGTATGCCACAGGTATGCGTGTGTCGGAGCTGATTTCCCTAAATCTGAGTGATGTCCATTTAACGATGGGTTTTGTACGCTGCATCGGAAAAGGGAACAAGGAGAGAATCATTCCCCTTGGAAAACTGGCACAACAGGCGGTTCATACTTATATAGAAGAAAGTAGAGGTCGGCTCAAAAAGAAAAAGGTGACAGATGCACTGTTTTTGAACCATCATGGTAACCGTCTGACCAGACAGGGGTACTGGAAAATCCTCAAAAAACTCTCCAAAGAGGCGGGAATCGAAAAGGATCTCACTCCTCATACATTGCGGCACTCTTTTGCAACACACCTTTTGGAAAATGGGGCAGATCTAAGGGCTGTTCAGGAGATGCTAGGTCATGCGGATATTTCCACTACACAGATTTATACACATGTTACAAAGACACGCATGAAGGATGTTTACAGTATGTTTCATCCAAGAGCATAAAGGCTGGTTGTCAGAACAGTCTTTTTTTTATTTTTTGATTGCAAGACTGAAAGCGCTTGTTTATACTGAGGAAAGAGGTCAGACTTCTGACAAATGAAGTTAGTATTTCTTATGGTTATCCTCTCAAAAAGAGGGGAAAATACCTAGGACAAAAAAACATGAATTTGAATTAGCTTTTATAGGAGGTTATCAAATGAGTTCTTATACATATAAAAGAGTGTTTCTTGTTGTGATGGACTCTGTTGGAATCGGGGAAGCGCCTGATGCAGAGAAGTTCGGTGACAAGGGTGCTGATACATTGGGACATATCGCCGAGCGTATGAATGGGCTGAACATGCCAAACATGGCAAAGCTTGGCCTTAGTAATATCGAACAAGTGCAAGGAATTGAAAAGGCATCCAAGCCGCTTGCTTTCTATACAAAAATGGAAGAGGCATCAAACGGAAAGGATACAATGACCGGGCACTGGGAAATCATGGGTCTTCGCATTGAAACGCCATTTCAGGTATTTCCGGAAGGATTCCCTGACGAACTGATTCAGGAGCTTGAAGAGAAGACTGGCAGAAAAGTGATAGGAAACATTCCTGCTTCCGGAACGGAAATCCTTGATCAATTAGGAAAAGAGCACATGGATACAGGCGCACTTATTGTATATACTTCTGCTGATTCCGTTTTGCAAATCGCTGCTCATGAAGGTGTCGTTCCGATTGAGGAGCTATATGACATCTGTAAAATTGCCCGCGAAATGACTCTGGATGAAAAGTACATGGTTGGAAGAGTCATTGCCCGTCCGTTCGAAGGCGAGCCTGGCAATTTCAAACGTACCTCCAACCGTCATGACTATGCACTAAAGCCATTTGAACGCACTGTCATGAATGAATTGAAGGACAACGGATTTGATGTGATTTCCATCGGGAAGATCTCTGACATATTCGATGGTGAGGGTGTAACGAAATCCCTTCGTACCGTTTCAAATATGGATGGCATGGATAAGCTCGTTGACACTGTTGAAATGAACTTCACAGGCCTCAGCTTCTTGAATCTTGTTGACTTTGACGCAGTCTACGGTCACAGAAGAGATCCGGAAGGCTATGGAAAAGCATTGGAAGAGTTCGATGTACGACTTCCAGAAGTGCTGTCCAACCTTCGCGAGGATGACTTATTGATCATTACAGCGGACCACGGAAATGATCCTACCTTCCCTGGTACCGACCATACACGTGAATATGTACCTTTATTGGTGTACACTCCACGAAAAGAAGAAGGAAAAGAATTGGAGAACCGTAAGACATTTGCAGATATCGGTGCAACAGTTGCGGATAACTTTAATACAAAAATGCCGAAGCACGGAAAAAGCTTCTTAACAGACTTAAACTAGGGGGAACCTTTCATGAACTTAGCTGCAATCAAACAATCTGCTGATTACATTTCAGCAAAAATCAAGAACCAACCGGAAATCGGACTTATTTTAGGGTCAGGGTTAGGCGTACTTGCTGAGGAAATCCTAAATCCAATTACCATTCCATATGGCGAAATCCCTGAGTTCCCAGTTTCTACAGTAGAAGGACATGCAGGCCAGTTGGTAATCGGAGAGCTTGAAGGTAAGACTGTTATCGCGATGCAAGGTCGCTTCCATTTCTATGAAGGCTATTCCATGGACAAAGTGACATTCCCTGTTCGTGTCATGAAATACTTGGGTGTAGAAAAGTTGATCGTAACAAACGCTGCAGGCGGAGTGAATGAAAGCTTTGAAGCTGGCGATTTGATGCTATTAACGGACCATATCAACAACATGGGTACAAACCCGTTAATCGGACCGAACGACAATGAACTTGGAGCACGTTTCCCGGATATGTCAGAGCCGTATTGCAAGGAATTACGTAAGCTTGCAAAGGATGTAGCATCACAAATCGGCCTTAAGGTACAAGAAGGAGTATACGTTGGAAACACAGGACCTTCCTATGAAACTCCAGCAGAAGTAAGAATGCTTCGTACATTAGGCGGGGACGCTGTGGGAATGTCAACTGTGCCGGAAGTGATCATTGCTCGTCACAGCGGCATGAAAGTGCTTGGCATCTCTTGCATCTCCAATATGGCAGCAGGAATTCTTGACCAGCCATTAACACATGATGAAGTAATGGAAACAACGGAAATGGTAAAAGCCAACTTCCTGCAATTCGTAAAAACAATCATTAAAGGTATGTAATTCTAAAATAGAGGTGTTTTTGAAATGAGAATGGTAGACGTTATTGAGAAGAAACGTGACGGAAAAGAACTAACTACTGAAGAAATCCAGTTCGTTGTAAATGGCTTCACGGACGGATCCATCCCTGACTATCAAATGAGTGCATTTGCAATGGCTACTTATTTCAAGGGAATGAGCGATCAGGAACGTGCAGATCTTACAATGTCTATGGTTCACTCCGGTGATACCATTGACCTTTCTGCAATCGAAGGTATCAAGGTTGACAAGCACAGTACAGGAGGAGTTGGCGATACAACAACTCTAGTATTGGCTCCTCTTGTTGCTGCAGTTGGAGTTCCTGTTGCGAAAATGTCCGGACGCGGTCTTGGGCACACAGGCGGAACGATTGATAAGCTTGAAGCTGTACCTGGCTTCCACGTTGAAATCGACAATCAGGAATTCATTGATTACGTGAACAAGAACAAGGTCGCTGTTATCGGACAGAGCGGAAACTTGACTCCTGCCGACAAAAAGCTTTACGCACTTCGTGACGTAACAGCTACAGTAAATAGCATTCCATTGATTGCAAGCTCCATCATGAGTAAGAAAATCGCAGCTGGAGCCGATGCAATCGTACTTGATGTAAAAACAGGTGCTGGCGCGTTCATGAAGGATCTGGACGAAGCGAAAAAGCTTGCAAAAGCAATGGTTGACATCGGGAACAACGTTGGCCGCAGAACAATGGCTGTTATCTCCGACATGAGCCAGCCACTTGGCTATGCTATCGGTAATGCGTTGGAAATTAAAGAAGCGATTGATACGCTTCGTGGAAAGGGACCGAAAGACCTGGAAGAGCTTTGCCTCGTGCTAGGAAGCTATATGGTTCTTTTAGCCGAGAAGGCTTCCACATTGGAAGAAGCTCGTGGCATGCTTGAAGAAGTCATCCGTTCCGGTGCTGCAATCGAAACGCTGAAAACATTCCTGGAAGCACAAGGCGGAGATTCTTCTGTAGTTGATAACCCGGAAAAAATGCCACAGGCTAAGTATGTAGTTGAATTGGAAGCGAAGGAAGCTGGTGTAGTTTCTGAAATCGTAGCTGATTCTGTTGGTACTGCAGCAATGCTTCTTGGGGCTGGCCGTGCAACGAAGGAATCTGAAATCGACTTGGCTGTTGGTATCGTTCTTCGCAAGAAAATCGGTGACAAGGTAGAAGCAGGCGAATCACTTGCTACCATCCACAGCAACCAGGAAGACCTGGTAAAAGTAAAAGAAAAGCTGTATGAAAGCATTAAAGTGGTTTCTGGTGACGTAACTGTGCCTCCGCTTGTATATGATACAATTTCTGAATAAATTTATTGAGACAGCTCCCATATTGATGGGGGCTGTTTTTTTAAAATTTCCATTTATATGGTATTTTCGACCGGTTATAAAACAAAATAATCAAGAACATTATTAAACAAATAGATATGTTTTCTATCCATCGAACCTCGCTGTAGGCTATTAATTGCCATCCAGTTGATAATACAAAAAATATGATGGGAAAACTGAGGGTTTCCTTCATATTAACTCTACCTCGCTCATTTATCTCCATTAAACCTGACCATGTAGGATAAGTATATATTAACATAAATATCCATTTATTACATATCATTTTATTTTTCTATTCAACTTTTACTTTACATTTCGCTCATTTATAAATTCTCCTTTTTCGAAGGCTGGGTTAAAGAATTGTGTTGATTTTCAAGGTCACTAGCTGTTGATTGGAGCAATAGGCGTAGACTCCTCGAAAATGCAAGCATTTTCTTCGTGCGATGTATCGCTGCAGCAGCCTTCCTTGTCCTGCGGGAGGAAGCGTTTAGTGGAGACCCCACAGGCGTAGCCGAGGAGGCTCACGCAAGCCCCGCGGGTCGCTGCGCCTAGTGCGGAAATCAACAGCGGTGTTGAACAGAGACTTTTCGATAAAGCGCCAAATGTAACCGCGGATTCCAAAAATAATTTCACCCTCTACCAAATCTTAGTATAAATCATATCTTTATGGAAAAAATGTGAAGTATGGAAAAAGAATGGAGGTATTAGGATGAAGAAGTTTGGAAGTGCCATAATTGCCATTGCTTTTGCTTTTTCCGCATTCAGCCCATTGGCACAGGCGGAGGAAAAAAGTGTTCAACTTACTGAAAATGCGAAATCTGCAATATTAATTGAGCGTGATACAGGTCAGGTTCTTTATGAGAAAAACGGACATGAGAAATTACCGCCTGCAAGTATGACCAAAATCATGACGATGCTGTTAATTATGGAAGCGTTGGATGAAGGCAAACTGACTTGGGATGAAAAGATCCGTACAAGTGAGTATGCTGCCTCCATGGGTGGTTCCCAGATTTTCCTGGAGCCGGGTGAAGAGATGACGACAGATGAAATGCTGCGTGGTATTGCCATAGCATCCGGTAACGATGCTTCTGTAGCGATGGCTGAACGGATTGCCGGATCAGAGCAGGCTTTTGTTGAAAAAATGAACATGAAAGCGAAGGAACTAGGGCTTGAAAATACCCTGTTTCAGAATCCGACAGGCCTTCCAGCAAAGAATCATTATAGTACTGCCTCTGACATGGCAGTCATGGCGAAAGAACTATTGAAGTACGAAGCTATTACCAAATACACAGGTCAATACGAAGATTACCTTCGTCAAAATACTGAAAAGAAATTCTGGTTAGTCAATACGAATAAGCTTGTTAGATTTTACCCTGGTGTCGATGGTGTAAAAACAGGCTTTACGCAAGAAGCTAAATATTGCTTAACTGCCACTGCAAAGAAAGATAATATGCGTGTCATTGCTGTAGTATTCGGAGCGCCGACTCCAAAGGACCGTAATGCGCAGATTACAAACATGCTTGATTTTGCGTTCAGTCATTATAAAACGCATCCGATGTTTGAACGCAATGTTGAAGTAGCCAAAGTGAATGTCAGCAAAGGGTCCGATAAGGAGCTTGAAGCTGTAACAAGCGAACCGATTTCCGTCCTCACCAAAAAAGGGGAAACCGTGGATGATGTGGTCAAGGAAATCAAGGTCGACATGAAGCTTCAGGCTCCTATTAAGAAAGGGGATAAGGTCGGAACCATCATCCTGAAAAAAGGGGACAAGGTTCTATCCGAGAGTAATCTCGTTGCGGGTTCAGATAGTCTCGAAGCAAGCTGGTGGCAATTGTTTAAACGTTCCATGGGACATTTTACAAAAACTGACTGATAAAATTTATGACGGTTTTGCACACTCTTTAGCGAAATAGCACTAGTTTTGTCCCTAAGCAGGATTTTGTTATAGAAAAATCGAAATTGACTCACTGAACGATGATTCCACAAGGAGGAAAGTACAGTGAGTCTTACCGTTGATTTGGAAGTTAAACAAAATGTCCTTTGTATACGATTAGCTGGTGAATTAGATCACCACACGGCTGAGAATTTGCGTGAACAAGCTTCAAGTATCATCGAGAAGCATCAACTCTCTCATATTATCTTGAATTTGGAGCAGTTATCATTCATGGATAGCTCGGGGTTGGGTGTCATTTTAGGCAGATATAAGCAGATAAAAAGCAATGGCGGAGAAATGGTGGTCTGCGCCATCTCACCGCCAGTAAAGCGATTGTTTGAAATGTCTGGCTTGTTTAAAATTATTCGCCTGGAAGAAAGCGAAGAAAATGCACTGCAGAAATTGGGGGTGGCATAATGAGAAATCAGATGCACCTTGAATTTTCTGCACTCAGTCAAAATGAGTCATTTGCGAGGGTAACTGTAGCGGCATTCATCATGCAGCTTGATCCAACTATGGATGAGCTGACTGAAATCAAGACGGTAGTATCAGAAGCGGTAACAAACGCCATTATTCATGGATATGACAATGATCCCACTGCCACTGTATATATTTCAGTAGAACTGGAAGATGGTGCCGTTCACATCACCATCAAAGATAAAGGTATGGGAATTGAAGATGTGGAGGAAGCTAGACAGCCGCTATATACTACTAAGCCTGAGCTCGAGCGTTCTGGTATGGGTTTTACCATTATGGAAAACTTTATGGATAATGTAGATATTCACTCAACGAATGAAGGCACCTCAATCCGTATGACCAAATATCTAGCTAAGAGCAAAGCGCTTTGCAATTAAGGAGCTAAGCCAATGGATGTGGAGGTCAAAAACGAAACGCAAACTTACTTAAAAGATCATGAAGTGAAAGAGCTGATCAAGAAAAGCCAAGATGGTGAACAGGAGGCAAGAGATCTGATTGTCTCCAAAAACATGCGGCTTGTCTGGTCGGTGGTTCAACGTTTTATGAATAGAGGATACGAGCCAGATGACCTTTTTCAAATTGGGTGCATCGGATTGTTGAAGTCAGTGGATAAGTTTGACCTTTCTTACGACGTGAAGTTCTCCACCTATGCTGTACCAATGATTATTGGAGAAATTCAACGCTTCATACGCGACGACGGGAGTGTGAAAGTAAGCCGTTCCCTGAAAGAGGTCGCCAACAAAATAAGAAAAGCGAAAGATGAATTATCGAAGCGCTACGGCCGCGTACCTACAATCAACGAGATCGCAGAGTTCCTCGAGATAACGGCTGAGGAAGTGGTACTTGCGCAAGAGGCAGCAAGAGCACCGTCATCCATTCATGAAACCGTGTATGAAAATGATGGTGATCCAATCACCCTGCTCGATCAGATTGCAGACCATTCGGAAAATAGATGGTTTGATAAAATTGCCTTGAAGGAAGCGATAGAAGAGCTGGATGAGCGGGAAAAACTGATTGTCTACCTGCGCTATTATAAGGATCAGACACAGACTGAGGTCGCCCAGCGGCTTGGTATTTCCCAGGTGCAGGTTTCCCGGCTTGAGAAAAAAATACTGGTACAGATGAAAGATCGTATGGATGAGTAAAATTATCCGTACGTTTTTTTTGTTTTGTTTCAAGGTGATGTTTTGAGACCGCGATTTCCCTGTTTTCGAACTTTCGTGGTTTCAAAGAGAGGTTTTGAGACCGCGATTTCCCTGTTTTCGCTCTTTCGTGGTTTCAAAGAGAGGTTTTGAGACCGCGATTTCCCTGTTTTCGAACTTTCGTGGTTTCAAAGAGAGGTTTTGAGACCGCGATTTCCCTGTTTTCGAACTATCGTGGTTTCAAAGAGAGGTTTTGAGACCACGATTTCCCTGTTTTCGCTCTTTCGTGGTTTCAAAGAGAGGTTTTGAGACCGCGATTTCCCTGTTTTCGAACTTTCGTGGTTTCAAAGAGAGGTTTTGAGACCGCGATTTCCCTGTTTTCGAACTTTCGTGGTTTCAAAGAGAGGTTTTGAGACCACGATTCCCCTGTTTTAGCTCTTTCGTGGTCACAAAATGTTTATTATAAGAACACGTTCCAAAATGTATAGTGAGAATCAAAAGACTTTTCCCCACCCATGTGGTAATTCTCCCCATTATTTTTTCCTTTGCATGGTAAATCTCCCACTAATCCATACTACATATACAAACAATAATGTTTTGGCGGGATGTGTTCGGAGATGGATAAAATCTTGTATATTCGCATGCGTCATCGTATTCAAGCTCGTCCAAACCAGACTATCACAATCGGGGATGTAGGTCAGCTGGTCGGGGATGAAGAGGTGATGAGGATGGTCAGTGGAGTAGCCATCCACCAAGTGAACAGAAGCGATAATTCCATTGTGGTCCTTGATATTATGAGAGTGTTAAAAGAATTGCGTAAAGCAGACCCTGATGTGGACGTGCAGACTGTTGGACCTGCACAAACGATTGTAGAAATTATCTATAAGACGAAGCGGTTCAGGCCGATGTTTTTTGCAGCCGTGTGGCTTCTTCTCTTTCTGGGAGCAGCACTGGCCATCATGAATTTTCATGAAGATGTAAGCATGCGCATTGTCCACCAGAAAATTTTCAAGACCATTACGGGATTGGATGACGAAAAACCGCTACTCCTGCAAATTCCATATTCCATCGGTTTGGGGCTTGGGATGATCTTGTTCTTTAACCACGTATTCAGAAAACGCATTAACGAGGAACCGAGCCCGCTTGAAGTGGAAATGTTCAACTATCAGCAGGATCTCGATATGTATGTCATCATGCATGAAAATAAAGAGAGCTCCAAACAGATTGATGACCATTAGTATCATCTTTGTTGTTTTTCTCGGACTGGCAGGGGGTCTGGCGGTGGGCTCTGGATTTGTAGCATTTCTTGCCGTTCTAGGTATCATTCCGCGATTAACGCAGTTGACCAAAACGACCAGATTCGTTTTCAGCTATGAATGGGGTGTCATCGGTGGAGCCTTGTTCGGCAGCTGGATCAGCTTGAATCAGGTGACGTTTCATCTCCCGGCCATTATAGCAGTTCCAATCGGACTCTTCTGTGGAGTATTTGTGGGGCTGCTTGCCGCGGCCTTGACGGAAGTGTTGAATGTACTGCCGATTCTTGCAAAACGGATCGGGGTGGATGGGCAGATGGCAATCCTGTTAATGGCCATCGTATTTGGGAAAATACTTGGCTCGCTTTATCATTGGCTGGTTTTTGTGGACTTATGAAAGGAGAAACAGGAATGAGTGAAAAGATAAAAGATAACTATAAGCAGAATATCAAAAAGTATCAGCCCAAGCCTCCATATCTGTTGAATTGCATCAAAGCATTTCTCGTTGGTGGACTGATCTGCCTGATTGGCCAGGGTGTTCAGAACTTCTATATAAATGTGTTCGGTTTTTCGGAAAAGCAAGCAGGTAATCCAACAGTCGCGACCCTTATTCTCTTTTCCGCATTATTGACCGGCTTTGGCATCTACGATAAAATCGGGCAGTTTGCAGGTGCAGGTTCAGCTGTACCGGTCACGGGCTTTGCGAATTCAATGACAAGTGCAGCATTGGAGCACCGGAGCGAAGGGTTGGTACTTGGTGTCGCAACAAATATGTTCAAGTTGGCAGGAAGCGTCATCGTGTTTGGAGTGGTAGCTGCATATGTTGTTGGATTTTTACGCTATCTTTTTAATATGAGTTTTACAGGATAAGGGGGGGAGTGAAAAGTGAGAATCGTCGGCAAACAAACATGGGTTTTTCAGAATCCGGTCTATCTGACAGCAACTGGTACAGCCGTAGGTCCGAAAGAGGCGGACGGTCCTTTGGGCATTCATTTTGACCATACCCATAAAGAACTTCATTGCGGAGAGGACAATTGGGAGCTTGCGGAGCGCAGATTGATGGAGCAATCGATTCTTGCATGCTTGGAAAAAGTGAATCTTGAATACAAGGATATCGATTTTTTCCTGGCAGGAGACTTATTGAATCAGAATGTCACAGCGAATTACGTGGCCCGTCACCATCAGATTCCATTTTTGTGTATGTTCGGTGCCTGCTCAACCTCGATGGAAACATTGGCAATGGCATCTGCACTTGTGGATGGAGGCTTTGCCAATAGGGTGTTGGCATCTACAAGCAGTCATAATGCCACAGCAGAGCGGCAGTTTCGGTATCCAACGGAATATGGCGGGCAAAAACCGGACTCGGCCACTTTTACGGTAACTGGTGCTGGAACAGCGCTTGTAAGCAAGGAACCGAGTCCAGTGAAAATAACTGCTGCTACCATCGGAAGGGTAATGGATCTTGGGATTACGGACCCGTTTGACATGGGATCAGCGATGGCTCCTGCTGCAGCGGATACAATTCAGGCACACCTAGAGGACCTGCAAATTCAGTCGGATGAATATGATCTCATTGTAACTGGTGACCTTTCCGGTGTGGGAAGTCCCATTCTAAAAGAATTGTTAAAGGAAGAGGGCTATGACATTTCAACCATTCATACGGATTGCGGGCTGATGATTTTTAGGCCAGATCAAGAGGTATTTGCTGGCGGAAGCGGCTGTGGCTGTTGTGCAGTTGTCACTTATGGCCATCTTTTGAATGAATTGAAAAATGGAACATATAACAAAATACTAGTTGTCGCGACAGGTGCCCTGCTTAGTCCGACCATGATCCAACAGAAGGAATCAATTCCGACCATTGCGCATGGCGTTGTATTGGAGAGGGTGAAGAGCTGATGGAATACTTCATTGCCTTTGTTGTAGGTGGACTCATTTGTGTAGTTGGCCAGCTTTTACTTGACTTTGCCAAGCTGACTCCGGCCCATGTAATGAGCAGCTTTGTGGTCATCGGTGCAGTCCTTGATGGATTTGGACTATATGATAAGCTCATTGATTTTGCGGGAGCCGGTGCCACTGTCCCTATCACAAGCTTTGGTCACTCCTTGCTGCATGGAGCGATGCATCAAGCAGATAAACACGGATTGGTTGGGATAGGCATGGGAATATTTGAATTAACATCAGCGGGTATCTCTGCTGCCATTCTATTTGCATTTCTTGTGGCATTAATCTTCAAGCCGAAGGGATAGTTCATCATGATAAAAAAACGGGTCATTCTAGTCACGGATGGGGATGTGTACGCGAAAAAAACCATTCAATATGTTGCCAAGCATTATGGTGGCCGCTGTATTTCAGGTTCATTTGGCAATCCGACCCTATTAAGCGGGGAGGAAATTGTTCAATTGATTTTAAAAGCGAAATCGGAGCCTGTCTTTGTGATGTTTGATGACAGTGGATATTTGGGCGAAGGAGCAGGGGAGATTGCGTTAAAGCATGTTGCCACCCACCCGCAAGTTGACGTATTAGGGGTCATTGCAGTTGCATCCAAAACACATCAATCAGAATGGACGAAAGTGAATGTCACCGTAGATCGTGAATTGCAGGTATCCTCGTTTGGCGTCGATAAAAGTGGAATCCAGGAGATGGATATTGGAAGAATAAACGGAGATACCGTTTATTGCCTGGATACAATCAACGTTCCCATCATCGTAGGAATTGGCGATATTGGAAAAATGGCACGTAAAGATGATGTGAAAAACGGCGCCCCCATTACCAGTAAAGCAGTAGAAATCATTTTAGAGAGGAATGGGTATGATGTCTCACAATGGAATGGAAAAAATCCCGATTTCACCGAAACTGACGACGAATGAGAAATTCTTCAAAGATAAAGTCGGACTGAATGAGAGCTTTGATCTTGGTGTAAGAAAAATTACAGTTCTGGGTAAGGAATTGAACATCTATTATGTGAATGGATTATGTGATACAAGCTATATCATTGAATTACTCGAGGAATTGGTGCACCTCAATGATGTGGAAAGAAGATCAAGCAAAGTAAAAGAAATTGTCCATAACCGCCTTGTTCATCAGCAGGTTGAAAACATTGAATATCTCGACGAAGTGGTGGATCAGGTTCTTAGCGGTCTAATCGTCGTACTTCTTGAAGGGGAAGATAGCGGGTTTGTTGTTGACACGCGATCCTATCCTGGTAGAAATCCGGAAGAGCCGGATACCGAAAAAGTGGTGCGCGGAGCACGTGATGGCTATGTGGAAAACATCATCGTCAATACTGCCTTAACCCGTCGAAGAATCCGGGATGAGCGTCTTCGAAACGAAATTTTCCAAGTCGGAGAGCGGTCCAAAACAGATATCTGCCTTTCCTACATAAAAGATGTGGCTGATCCGGACCTGGTGGATATTGTTCGAAAAGAAGTGAAAAGCATCAATATTGATGGACTGACGATGGCGGATAAAACCGTAGAAGAATTCCTGGTAAAACAAGGCTTTAACCCATTTCCGCTTGTACGGTTCACGGAACGGCCCGATGTAGCTGCCACCCATCTTCTCGAGGGACATGTAATCATTATGGTGGATACCTCCCCAAGCGTGATCATCACCCCTACAACCTTCTTCCACCATGTGCAGCATGTGGAGGAATATCGCCAGTCCCCAGCTGTAGGGACCTTTGTCCGTTGGGTGCGTTTTTTAGGAATCTTTTCTTCTCTATTCCTATTACCTCTCTGGTTTTTAATGATATTGGAGCCGGATATGCTGCCGGAAGCGATCAACTTCGTAGGGCCGAATGAACAATCGAATATTCCGATAGTCATTCAGATTTTTCTTGCAGATATTGGAATTGAGTTCCTGCGGCTTGCAGCCATCCATACACCTACTTCACTATCAACCGCAATGGGACTGATTGCAGCAGTCCTGATCGGGCAAATTGCCATAGACGTCGGGTTGTTTGTTCCAGAAGTAATTCTTTATGTGGCAGTAGCAGCAATTGGCTCCTTTACTACACCGAGTTATGAGCTCAGTGTTGCCAACAAAATAGTTCGTCTGATTTTTCTTGTACTTGTCGCACTCTTCCATGCACCAGGATTGATTATCGGTGTCACGTTGTTCATCTTGTTTTTAGCTGGAACACGCTCATTGAATACGCCATATTTATGGCCGTTCATACCATTCAGCCCAAAAGCGCTATTTATGATACTAATAAGAAGAGCAACACCTGGAGCAAAAGTCAGACCAAGTATCGTTCACCCGAAAAATCGCTTCAGGCAGCCTCAATAATCTAGTAGTAAGAATATTCGCTTGATAGGGGTAAATAGATGTGGTAGAGTTTATTTAAATAAAGAGCTAAAGGATATCAAAAAACAGCTAAAGAGTTCTGTTTAGCTGTTTTTTTTCATATGCAGGGCAAGTATCCCTCACTGTTTGGACAACTACGGAATAAGGTATGGTACAACATCTGCTACATAATAGACTATTGTTAGAGGAGAAACGGAATATGTACTTTCACGGAACGAGTCAGGTAAATGATAAAGGGCATTTGGAAATAGGAGGAGTGGATACGATTGAGCTTGCGAATCAGTATGGCACTCCGTTATATGTGTATGATGTTGCTCTAATAAGAGAAAGAGCAAGAGGCTTTCAAACCACTTTTAAAAACATGGGTGTGAAGGCGCAGGTGGCTTATGCCAGTAAAGCCTTCTCATCCATCGCGATGTTCCAGCTGGCAAAGGAAGAGGGTCTTTCCCTTGACGTAGTATCAGGTGGTGAGCTTTTTACAGCACTTGTTGCTGGTTTTCCGGTGGAACGCATCCATTTCCACGGCAATAACAAAAGCTATGAAGAGCTGGAAATGGCAGTTCAGAAAAAAATCGGCTGCGTAGTGGTTGATAACTTCCTGGAGCTTGAGCTTTTGCAGGAGATTTGTGAAAAGAATGATTACATCATGCCAATCCTGTTAAGGGTAACACCTGGTATCGAGGCGCATACACATGATTATATTTTGACAGGCCAGGAAGATTCCAAATTCGGTTTTGATTTGCAGAGCGGCCAGGCAAAGGAAGCGATGGAGCTTGCGCAAAAAGCGCCGCATCTCGACCTGTTGGGAATCCACTGCCACATAGGATCACAGATCTTCGAAACAACAGGGTTTAAGATGGCTGCAGAGAAATTATTTGATACGCTGAAAATTTGGAAAGAGGAAAGCGGGTTTGAAGCGCGCGTGGTGAACCTAGGAGGCGGCTTTGGTATCCGCTATACGGAAGAGGACAATCCGATTCCGGTTTCCCGTTATGTGGAGGAAATTATCGGCGACGTCCAATCCCATGTAAAGAAATTGGAAATGAGGATGCCTGAAATTTGGATTGAGCCAGGCCGCTCATTAGTTGGAGATGCAGGAACAACCATCTATTCTGTCGGTTCCAAAAAGGAAATTCCGAACATTCGTCAGTATTTGGCGATTGACGGAGGGATGAGCGACAATATCCGACCAGCGCTTTATCAGGCAAAATATGAAGCGGTACTTGCAAACCGTGTGAATGATATTCCTGAAGAAACCGTCTCAATCGCAGGGAAATGCTGTGAGTCCGGGGATATGCTGATCTGGGACCTTCCATTGCCAAAAGCGAACCATGAAGACTATTTGGCAGTATTCTGTACAGGTGCATATGGCTATTCCATGGCAAATAACTATAACCGTATTACAAGACCGGCTGTAGTGTTTGTAGAGGACGGGGAAGCACAGCTTGTCATCAAGCGAGAATCCTTCGAGGACCTCATAAGATTGGATCTGCCGTTTCAGTTGAAGTCGAAGATATTGAAATAAGGGAAAAGGATCATCTCTGGATTTGTTCTGGGGTGGTCCTTTTTCGTTTTATTTTACGGGTGTGTTTAAACACCGCTGTTTGATTTCCGCAAAAGGCTTCGCTTTCCGCGGGGCGGTGCTGGAGCCTCCTCAGGCTTCGCCTTGCGGGGTCTCCAGCCTACCGCTACCTCCCGCAGGAGTCTACGCCTTTTGCTCCATTCATCAGCTAAGCAAAATTCTACACCTTCTTTATAACAACACAGCCAATTTTATAGGAAAGTACGAGGATTCTCACATTTCTGAGGGCTATCTTAACGTAACTAGGTTTATCTTCACTCAGCTCTCAATTATTCTCACGAAGCTCCAGCGAGTCTCACTTAACTAGCAATAATCTTCACGCTTCTACTAATACACCAAAATCAATGCTTTCACAACTTCCACCAACAATATCCCAACAAACACAGCATCTCACTTTCCTTTACCAAAAGAATGCTGTATGATAAAGACTGATTGATACAACCTTAAAGGAGATGTTCTCAATGAAAAAACAAGGATACATACTCATGCAAAACGGCGAGAAAATCGAATTCGAATTATACCCAAATGAAGCGCCTAATACAGTTGCTAACTTTGAAAAGCTGGCAAACGAAGGCTTCTATAATGGTGTTGTTTTCCACCGCGTCATCCCTGGCTTCGTAAGCCAAGGTGGAGATCCTACCGGGACTGGTGCAGGCGGAAGTGGCACAACGATCAAGTGTGAAACTGCCGGTAACCCACATAAGCACGAAGCAGGCAGCCTATCTATGGCTCATGCTGGGAAAGACACTGGTTCAAGCCAATTCTTCATCGTTCACGAGCCACAGCCACATTTGAATGGTGTGCACACAGTGTTCGGTAAAGTGACTTCTGGTCTTGAAACTGCTAGAAGCATGAAAAATGGCGACACAATGGAAAAAGTGGAAGTATTCGACGCTGAATAATCGAAATCAACAAAGGGGGCAGCGATGCTCTCTTTTTTTTCTCCATGCTCCGAAAAACAGGAGTGTTGATAATAGTGCCTCGCTAGCTGATGATTGGAGCAAAAGGCGTAGACTCCTGTGGGAGGCTCCAGCACCGCCCCACGGAAAGCGAAGCCTTTTGCGGAAATCAACAGCGGTATTTAACACAGTCTATCTCTCATAAAGGTGGGAAGTTGGATGAACAAATCTAACTGGATATTAGCTGCAGTTCTTTTGGGGATGTCTCTCATCTGGGGAATCATTTATTGGTTTTTTATCGTTTAAGAGGCATTACTTCAAAACAAAAAATTTTACTTATGAGAAAGATATGCTAATATAATCTTGTACACAATTACATAATTGATGTCCTTCGGGGGTGGGTGCAATTCCCTACCGGCGGTGATGAAGCCTCGTGCTTCTTAGTCCGTGACCCGTTAATTGTTTTTACAATTTGCGGTGGATCTGGTGAAACTCCAGGGCCGACAGTGAAAGTCTGGATGGGAGAAGGATTAAGTTTGCGAAAACAGTGAAAAATCACATATGTGACACTGTTTATTTTCCTATACGCAATTTTAATCTTCTACACCTCTAAGGCTAATTACTTAGAGGTTTTTTGTATTTTAGAAGGCGGGGAGAGGAACATGGACGATCAGTATTATATGAAAGCTGCTATTGATCTTGCAAAAAAAGCGGCAGGGCAGACCTCTCCAAATCCGGTTGTGGGGTCGGTTGTGGTGAAGGATGGGGAAATTGTCGGGTTTGGTGCCCACTTAAAGGCTGGGGAAGCACATGCGGAAGTGCACGCGATCAGGATGGCCGGCGATAAGGCTGACGGATCCACGGTATATGTAACCTTGGAGCCATGCAGCCATCATGGCAAAACGCCGCCTTGCTCAGACCTTTTAATTCAATCGCAGGTAAAAAGAGTGGTCATTGCTTCTGTAGACCCGAATCCATTAGTTGCTGGCGCAGGAATCAAAAAGCTCCAAAGCGCTGGTATTATTGTGGATGTAGGGATTTGTGAACCTGAGGCACTCGCATTAAATGATGTGTTTTTTCATTACATAAAAACGAAAAAGCCCTATGTCACGTTAAAAACAGCATCCAGTCTTGACGGAAAAACTGCAACTTTCACAAAAGATAGCAAGTGGATTACCGGTGAAGACGCGCGCATGGATGTTCATCGCTACCGGCACCAGCATGATGCCATCCTTGTTGGAGTGGGAACAGTGATTGCTGATGATCCCAGTTTGACGACGAGACTCCCGAATGGTGGGAAGAATCCAGTCAGGATCATCCTGGATACACATTTAAGGGCGCCAATCGATGCACGTGTCATCATAGACAAGCAGGCACCAACCTGGATTATTACTGGTGCTGAAGCTAATGAAAAGAAAATCGAAGCGCTTACCAATCAGCAAGTGACGGTAATGAAACTGCCAACGAAAGAAATAGAAATAGAGAATCTCCTGACATTACTCGGTGATCGTGGCATCACTTCCCTGTTTGTAGAAGGGGGCGCAACGGTTAATGGGAGTTTTCTCCAATCTGGAGCGATTAACCAGGTGATCACCTATATCGCACCTAAATTGATCGGAGGTGCCGAGGCGCCAACTATAATTGGCGGTCCGGGATTTAGTTCAATGGGTGATTGCATGAATCTAAGGATAAAAGAGTGCACAAGAATCGGGCAGGATATCAAGATTGTTTCCATGCCCCTGTAAGGAGGGAATCTATTGTTTACGGGTATTATAGAAGAAATAGGTACAGTCAAGCAGATTATCCGTGGCGATAAAGCCATCGTATTGGAAATCACAGCAAAGAAAGTGCTGGAAGACGTCAAGCTTGGAGATAGTATCGCAGTAAATGGTGTCTGCCTAACAGTGACTACTTTTGCCGCTAATCGTTTTACGGTGGATGTGATGCCTGAAACGGTTCATGCTACATCATTGAGCGAGCTCGAGGCAGGTTCCAAGGTGAATCTGGAGCGTGCCATGATAGCCAATGGTCGGTTTGGCGGCCACTTTGTCAGCGGACATGTGGATGGGACTGGGATGATCCAGGAAAAGAGAAGGGTTTCCAACGCGGTCTATTACACGATTTCAGTTGGAAATGACCTGGCTAGATTTCTTATGCTAAAAGGGTCGGTAACTGTGGATGGCACAAGCCTGACCATTTTTGGGGTTGCGGAAAACACCTTCACAATCTCCTTGATTCCACACACCATGCAGGAGACGATCCTTGGTGAAAAAGGAAAGGGAGATAAGGTCAATATTGAAGTCGACATGCTGGCAAAATATATGGATCATCTATTGAATCGAAAAGAACCGAAAGCGAATTCCAGCATTTCAGTGTCATTTTTGGAAGAGCATGGATATAAATAAGGTGGGTGAAGACGGATGAGTACAATTTTCAATACAATAGAGGAAGCACTAAAAGACCTGCAAGAGGGAAAAGTGATAATCGTCTGTGATGACGAGGACCGGGAGAATGAAGGCGACTTTGTATCTCTGGCAGAGAAGGCAACTCCTGCTGTCATCAATTTCATGGCGACCCATGGACGTGGTCTGATCTGTGTACCGGTTGTGGAGGAGTTGGCTGAAAAGCTAGACCTTGCACCAATGGTCAACCACAATACTGATTCCCATGGCACAGCTTTTACGGTCAGTATTGATCATAAATCTACAACAACAGGTATCTCAGCCTATGAACGTTCAGCTACTATCATTGAACTTCTTTCTCCAGCTGCCAAAGCTGGTGACTTCAAGCGTCCGGGACATATCTTTCCGTTGGTTGCGAAAAAGGGCGGAGTGCTGCGTCGCGCCGGTCATACGGAAGCGGCTGTGGATCTCGCACTTATGAGCGGTTCCTATCCTGCCGGGGTCATTTGCGAAATCATGAATGAGGATGGCTCCATGGCAAGGGTGCCACAGCTTAGGGAGATTGCGGACAGATTTAATTTGAAAATGATTACGATCAAGGACCTGATTCAATACCGTAACCGAAAGGACAAGCTCGTTCAGCGAGAAGTGGAAATAAAGCTTCCGACTGAATTTGGAGACTTCCGAGCCATTGGCTATTCCAATATTGTAGATGGAAAAGAACATGTGGCCCTGGTAAAAGGAGATATTGATCCTGAAACACCTACTCTTGTACGGGTCCATTCCGAATGTCTGACAGGAGATGTATTCGGCTCAAACCGTTGTGACTGCGGTCCGCAGCTCCATGCGGCATTAGCACAGATCGAGAAGGCAGGAAACGGTGTGTTGCTTTATATGAGGCAAGAGGGCCGGGGGATCGGCCTGCTAAATAAAATGAGAGCCTATAAGCTTCAGGAGCAAGGCTTCGACACTGTGGAAGCCAATGAAAAGCTCGGATTTGGTGCAGACCTCAGAGACTATGGAATCGGGGCACAGATTCTCCGTGATCTTGGTATTTCCAAAATGAATCTGTTAACGAATAATCCTCGGAAAATTGCCGGTCTGAAGGGATACGACCTGGAAGTGGTCGATCGCATCGCAATTCAGATGCCGACAAAAGAAGCAAACGAAAACTATCTCAAAACAAAGCATAGCAAATTGGGGCATATGCTACATTTTTAAAAATAAATCACAATTTACTGGAGGTATTAGAAATGGGAAATATATATGAAGGCAATTTGGTAGGTACAGGACTGAAGGTTGGAATCGTTGTAGGAAGATTCAATGAATTCATTACAAGCAAGCTGTTGGGTGGCGCACAGGATGCCTTGAAAAGACATGGCGTGGAAGAAGGAAGTGTCGATGTAGCATGGGTGCCTGGAGCGTTTGAAATTCCTTTGGTGGCTAAACGCATGGCCGACTCCGGAAAATATGATGCGATAATTACATTGGGTACCGTCATCCGAGGATCCACTCCGCATTTTGATTATGTGTGTAGTGAAGCGGCTAAAGGGGTCTCCCAAGCATCCATGCAATCAGGTATACCTGTTATTTTTGGCGTGCTGACAACGGAAACGATTGAACAGGCAATTGAGCGTGCAGGCACAAAGGCTGGTAACAAAGGCTGGGAAGCGGCAGCGGCAGCAATCGAGATGGCCAACCTGTTACGTGAATTTTAAGATTTATTCCAAAAAGGTATACAATCCTGCGGCGATTGGATAGAATGTATATTTAAGAGTGAGATATCCGTATTGGAATGGCACCATTACAAACTGGTTGCCTATACTATTACTATTAGTAAGAAAGTTTTTTCGATAATGAGGGGTAATGTATGTTAATTCGTTATAAAAAGAGCTTTGAAAAAATCGCCATGGGTCTTATGTCATTTATGCCAACGGAAAAAGAGCTGAAAAAACTTCAGCAGACGATGAAGGATTACGAAGAGAATGATAACTGGCAGCTATTCCTTTGGAAGGTAGAGGATATCATTGGAATCATCGGTATTGTCATGGATGAAGACAGTTATACAATCCAGCATATAAGTGTAAGTCCCTCTCACCGCGGACAAGGATGCGGGAAAGAAATGGTAAAAGCTTTAAAAGAAATGTATCCTGGTAAATCTGTAATGACAACAGAGTATACAACTGCATTTATCGAGAAATGTGATTTTGAGCAGTGATTTTCTCTTGAGCTTGCTAGCATTTAACAGTAAGTACTCTAAAAAAAGGAAGGCGACCAGTGTCAGAGGTCAGCCTTCCTTTTTTTGTTGCCGTTTCATTAATTGTGCTAGTCTTTCCTGTATAACATCATCCCGGTTACGGTTGGAATGCCGATGCACCAGGGATTGGTTTTGAAGATCGCTTGGTGCGCCCCATACCAGGTTCTCATTACGGGCTCTGGTCATGCAGGATGTCAAGAGTGTTTCATCAGTCAGTGGCAAATCGATACTCTTATAGGAGTCCTGCCTTTCTATCCCTGCCAGCTGGTCTTCCAATAACTCTATCAGTCTTTTGCTATCTAATGCCAATCGTTGGATTTTACTGGAATTCGTCCGAATGATGGAGATTGCGTTTGTCAGCATCCGTTTTGCCCCATTGAAATTTCCGCGTCGATAATGATAGAGCCCTACCGCGATCTGGATCAGACCAACCCAGTGGAGCTCCCGATCATTAGCCTCTTTTTCCTTCCAATGCTCCTCGAGCACCTCATGACATTCGAAATAGTCCCTCTCGCAATGAAAATAATGCAAATAATCGATATAGGCCAGTGGATACAAAGCTTTTTCCCCCTTTAAAAAAGGATAATAATATTTTATCATAATCCTTATAGTACTATAAAATGTTGCTGGAATACTTTATACTATGATAGAGTTCGGAAAAATTCGAGCTCGTTAAATTGTTTTGATCGAAGTTAGGTGGATGAATACCCGTGCAGGAATATAATGTAAAAGTTGAAGCGTTTGAAGGTCCATTGGACTTGCTGCTTCACCTGATAAATCGCTTAGAAATAGATATATATGATATTCCCGTTGCTCAAATTACTGAGCAATATTTATTTTATATACATACGATGAAGGAATTACAATTGGATATTGCAAGTGAATACCTCGTAATGGCAGCAACGTTGCTTGAGATAAAGAGCAAGATGCTGCTCCCGAAGCACGAGGAGGAATTGCTTGAGGAAGATGATGATTTCGCAGATTACGAGGACGACCCTCGCGAAGAGCTGATGAACCGTCTGATCGAATACCGAAAGTATAAAGAGGCTGCAGACGATCTGAAGGAGCTGGAAGAAGAGCGGAGCCACCTATTTACCAAAGCGCCGAGTGACCTGACTGAGCTGATGAAAAATGTGGAACCTGATGAAGTGAAGCTCGATGTATCCTTATACGATATGCTTGGTGCACTTCAAAAGCTTATGCGCCGCAAGAAGCTTCAAAAGCCTTTGCAGACTAGAATTGCCAGACAGGAGATCCCGATTGAAAAGAGAATGGCTGAGCTGATACTGGATCTGCGCCAATATAAAGGGAGAAAGCATTTCTTTGAACTATTCCCCGAATCGAGCAAAGAGTATATCGTGGTGACCTTTCTCGCCATCTTGGAGCTGTTGAAAAAGAACACCATAATGCTTGAGCAGGAAAATAACTTTGCAGATATTTATGTTTCCTATCAAGAAGGAGGAAATGAGGAAGTTGGATATTATTAATTGGAAGTCGATTGTGGAAAGTCTTCTATTCGCAGCAGGAGATGAAGGGCTGACGCTGAAGCAGCTTTCCACTGTGTTGGAAATAGAAGAAAGCGAGGCCCTGGATGCCATTTCCGCTCTTAGGGAGGATTATCAATCTCCAGAAAGGGGAATAGCCATCATAGAGCTTGCAGGCACCTTTCAGCTCACAACGAAAAAAGAACACTCCGTCTATCTGAAGAAGCTGGTTGAATCGCCGACATCACAATCGTTGTCACAGGCAGCACTTGAAACGTTGGCGATTGTAGCGTATAAGCAGCCAATCACCAGAACGGAAGTGGAAAGCATTCGCGGGGTGAAAAGCGAGAGACCGCTCCAGACGCTTTCCGCCAAAGCGCTTGTAAAGGAAGTGGGCCGTGCGGAAGGCACAGGACGTGCCATCCTTTATGGAACCACCAAGGAGTTTCTCGACTACTTCGGACTGAAGAACATCAAGGAGCTTCCGCCACTTACCGTCACAACCGACGATCCGGATGAAGAGGCAGATCTATTCTTTGAAAAGTTTCAAGAAACGTTTGAAAATTAAAACGATTTGCTAGTGTTGTATGGTAAAATAGTTATACATACTGGATTTGGAACTTTTAAGGAGTGGCATCGTAACCATGAGAATAACCGAAATCAGAGGCTATGAATTGGAAAAAGCTCAATCTAATACGTCAGAGGATTTCTTTAACCGTTCGGAAGTGACATTTTTCGAAGAGGGCGAGGAAAGAACATTTCATGTATTATATATCCGATATTTTGATGAAACATTTCCTGAGTTTTTGAATATTGGTGTGAAGGGAGATCCTGTTTTTAAAGTCGGTGACAAGGAAATCCTATTTAAAGATCTGGTGGCACTTACCCTCCTGATTAAAAACCCAAGTTTTCGTCATCGGAAACGAATCTACATAAATACCCAGGAAGATTTCGCCTCCTATTTTGAAGGCGTCCAAATCCCGAAGCTGAAAGAGATATTTGAAGGGCTTCACAACAAAGGGGAATATATCCTATCGTCCCCCTTGAACTTTTTAGCTCAGCCATCCTCATAAAAGAACAAGCTGGTCATAGGTATAGTTTGTAAGTCGTATTAACACAAAAGCTGCGGCATTTTCTATAAAACCTTATATATGGAGGGTCCATTACAAATGGCAAATACGATTGTAAAAGCTCAAACAGAACAAGTAGAGAGTTTTTTAGGAAATACTGTTCATCAACTAAACGAGTTTCTGAATGAAGCAACCTTATCCTCACTGATGGAAGAAAGTGAGGGAAGCAGGGAATATGTTAGCCTCCTATTGGCTAATACACGCAGACTTGCAGTTTTCTGTGATGAAGGGCACAATGCCTGTCAGGTTATATTAAAAAGTGAGCCGTTCCGTAAATCTGCCGCCGAGAAGGTGCTATATAATATCTATCATCAGTGCATCGAGGAATTCTTTGCTCCAAAGAATGATGCATGGTATGAGGACAGCCGTTCCGCCTATACTGGCAAAAACTCCATTCAGTTCCATGAAGCACCGCCATCACAATTGAAGGGCGTAGTCCGCAACTTGGAAAGCGATTTTCAAACAATCCGTGAGGAACTGGAATATTACGAAACAGACTACCGTACAAAAATGATGCAAAGCAATTAACCGTTCACCCGGTCCCTCGTTGGGGCTGGGTGTTTTCTTTTTGAATAGCAATCGGACAACTTTCTTTTTTTCTCCCAGAAAGCATAGGATATCACGATGAATTCAAAAAGGGAGGAGCTCTAGGATGATCAGCCAGAATCAGCAGGTTTTCAGAAATTACTTACAGGAAACGGAAGATTGGTGTTTGGAGATACTTAAGGAGAATGGGCAAGTACGATCGGAGTGGCAGTCGGAAGTGAGAAATCTTCTTTCATCTATACAAAACACCCAGGAAAAGGAAGTGGTTCAGGAGTCGGAAGTACTTTATGTCAAACAGAAGCTTGATGATTTTCATCAGCTTCTGGAGATGCAGCAAATGTCGAGACAAAACAGCGGCCAGGTCCCGATTGGAGGACATAAGCTGCCTCCTCTTCCTTACCCATACAACGCTCTTGAACCATATATATCAAAGGATATCATGGAACTACACCACCTGAAGCATCATAAGAGTTATGTGGATGGTCTCAATAAAGCGGAGCTGAAAATGCAGGAGGCCCGCGCGACGGGGAATTTCGATCTGATTAAACATTGGTCGCGCGAAGCTGCCTTCCACGGATCCGGTCATTACTTGCATACAATGTTTTGGGGGAATATGGCGCCGAATGGCGGCGGTCAGCCTAAGGGTAGGCTCCTGCAGCAGATCAACCAGGATTTTGGCGGCTATGATAAATTCAAGAAGCATTTTACGGAAGCTGCAGACAAGGTGGAGGGTGTTGGTTGGGCCTTGCTTGTCTGGTCCCCGCGAGCCCATCGACTGGAGATTCTCCAAACAGAAAAGCAGCAGCTGTTCACCCAATGGGATACCATCCCGCTCCTTGGTTTGGATGTGTGGGAGCATGCCTATTACCTGCAGTACAAGAATAACCGCAGGGACTATATCGACAAGTGGTGGAATATCGTGAACTGGCGCGATGTGGAGAAGCGCTATCAGGAAGCGTCTAAATTGAAGTGGCAGTCTTATTGACTGGGAGAGGTTTTCATTAAGGTATTTTTTCAATGGAATTACGGAGAGAAGGCCATTAGCGGAGTTCTAATGGCTTTTTTGAACGTAAATTCTTATGAGAAGTCCAATAGAAGCGTCCTAATGGCCTTTTGGAACATTTATCTCCCTGAAAAGTTCATTAGAATAGTTCTAATCCCTGTTAAATTTCAAATCATTTCGGACAACCTGTTCCTTATTGGATTTAATTTTGCGTCCCCTTTTTTTATCGAAAAAATCATATTGGGACAGCTTGTGCATAAACTTGTACAAACATAGACAAGGGATGGGGATTGGATGGTACGAGCTAGAATTGTGTTCATCATCGCTTCTATTGTGATGCTGATGTTTAGTATAGGCATTCCTCAAAAGGCAGTCGCCGAGCAGGTAGGTGTAAGTGCGAGGAATGCAATATTGATAGAACAAGAGAGCGGCAGAGTGATTTTTGAAAAAAATGCCCATGATAAACAACGCATCGCCAGTATCACTAAAGTAATGACGGCGATACTTGCCATCGAATCCGGAAAAATGGGTGAAATCGTGACTGTCAGCGAACGGGCAACGCATGCAGAGGGGTCGTCGGTATATTTAAAGCCCGGTGAGAAAATCAAGCTCGAGCATCTTGTGTATGGATTGATGTTGCGGTCAGGGAATGACACGGCCGTTGCCATTGCCGAGCATGTAGGGGGCAGTCTCGAAGGCTTTGTTTTCCTGATGAATGAGAAAGCGGCAGAACTGGGAATGAGCAATACAGAGTTTGCAAATCCCCATGGCCTGGACGATCATGAGAATCACTACTCGACAGCCTATGATATGGCCCGGCTTACCCGATATGCAATGGGAAATGAAAAGTTCAGGGAAGTGACTGGAACAAAGGTATATCGTGCACCAGCTGCACCTGGAGAGTCATGGGATAGAAGCTGGACAAATAAGCATCGACTGGTTACAGGTATGTATTCCTATGCAACCGGTGGGAAAACGGGTTTCACCAAACGTGCAAAGCGTACCCTCATCACTACTGCTTCAAAGGATGGCCTTGATGCAATAGTTGTCACACTGAACGGCCCGGATGATTGGCAGGATCATATCTATATGTTCAATCGAGCCTTTGTCGACTATAAGCTATACAACATAGCCAACGAAGGAAAGCTCGAGGACATTGAGGATGCCTTTTATAAGGATAAAGTATTCCTATCGCGTGATATCAAGTATCCGATGACAAAAAAAGAACGGGAAAATGTCCGGATTAATATCGAGCTTGTCAAGCCGAGAGAGGACTGGGAGCGTTCAGGTAGTGTTCCTGATGTAGTCGGGAGCTATACGCTTATCCTGAACAATGAGGCAGTTATCGAAACGCCGATCTATTTTGAAAAGGAAAAAGAAGGTTCAGACGGCTTCTGGTCGATTTTCAAGAATATCTTTTTTATTTTCGGTGGTAATCTGCCATGATCAATATTATTTGGGTAGCTATGACGATCATTGGCATTCTTTTTGCGATGATCAATGGAACAATGGATAAAGTGAATGAAGCCATTTTCCTTGGAGCAAAAGAGGCTGTCACCATCTGTATCGGGTTTATAAGCATCCTGGTTTTTTGGCTGGGATTGATGCGGATTGCCCAAGAGGCGGGGCTCCTTGAAAAGCTCGCAGTATTATTCAGGCCGCTCGTGAGGAGGATTTTCCCGGAGGTTCCCGCGGATCACCCAGCCATGGGATACATGCTCTCCAATATGATTGCCAATATGTTTGGACTTGGAAATGCAGCAACTCCAATGGGAATAAAAGCGATGGAACAGCTGAGGGAGCTTAACGGAGGAAAGATTGAGGCAAGCAGGTCCATGGTAACTTTCCTTGCCATTAACACCGCAAGCATCACGCTCATTCCAACGACCGTTATCGCCATCCGGATGAATTATGATTCCGCTTCCCCGACTGAAATTGTGGGACCGACCTTGGTAGCGACTGCCTGCTCCACAATTGCAGCCATCATGATAGACCGTTTTTTCTATTATCGAAGAATGGCTAGGAGGAGGTAGAGATGCAGCTCATATCCTTAATTTCCCTGTGGTTAATTCCTTTTCTGATCGGATTCATCCTCCTTTATGGTACCTACAAAAAGGTGCCAACCTATGAAACTTTTGTCGAGGGAGGAAAGGAGGGGATCAAGATAGCCATTTCTATCATTCCTTTTCTCGTCGGGATGCTTGTTGCCATCTCCATTTTCCGCGCTTCAGGTGCGCTGGACTTCTTGGTGGAATTTTTGAGGCCCTTGATGAGTGCCATCGGAGTACCGGCTGAAATTGTCCCCCTTGCCATCATCCGTCCCATTTCGGGTACTGCAGCACTCGGGATGACGACAGATATGATCGCAACGTTCGGTCCGGATTCCTTTATGGGGCGCCTTGCATCCGTCTTGCAAGGAAGCACGGACACGACGCTCTATGTACTCACTGTGTATTTCGGCGCAGTCGGCATCAAAAAGATGGGGGATGCCCTGAAGGTGGGTCTCCTTGCCGATGTGGTGGGAATCGTAGTGTCGATTCTCGTTGTCACTTTTTTCTTTGGAATCTAAAAACACAAGGAGCCCCTTGTGTTTTTTTGTTTATTTGGCTTGTGACAACGCACTTTTAATGGCGGTAGAAGCGGCATCTATATCTGAAAAATGCTCGACGATGCCTTGCTTATCTCTGACAACTTGATAGCAGCGATTATTCCTAAGATAAGAAATGGAAAGCGGTTGATCTGGATTTGTACAAATGGTACACGTGATTTCCGTATCCTGATAGGTTCCCAACGTTTCTAGCACCTGCTTAATTTGTACATTGTTCATCAACATTCTCCCCTTAAGAAAAATTGAAAACTTTTCCTGTTGAATATACTATATCAACTAAAGAAGCCTGAAGGAATATGGGAAACGGGGTAATTTCTTTACGCCTTTAGTAGTATGGAATAGTACCAAATTATTATAGCCATATTTTTTTACTATCCTTTTTAAAATTACTAAGGGTATAATTAGAGTTTGTGAACGATGGGAATCATATAAGTATGGAAATCTTGGCTTTTCTGTTGAAAGTCATGTAAGATGTTGAATGAGGTGAAAGAAATGGAACGGTTACAGAAAGTGATTGCGCATGCAGGGATTGCATCGAGAAGAAAAGCAGAACAGCTGATTCAAGAAGGAAAAGTCAGAGTGAATGACAAGGTTATCAAAGAGCTTGGGGTAAAGGTTTCCCCCAACGATAAAATAGAAGTGGAAGGCATTCCTGTTGAAAGAGAAGAGCCTGTATATTTTGTGTTATACAAACCAAGAGGTGTTATATCAAGTGTCAGCGATGATAAAGGGAGAAAAGTAGTAACAGACTTTTTCCCATTAATCGATGAGCGGATCTATCCTGTCGGCCGGTTGGATTATGATACATCCGGATTGATCATCATGACCAATGACGGAGAATTCGCCAACAGTCTGGCACACCCGAAATCTAAAGTGGATAAGGTCTATATTGCAAAAGTAAAAGGCATTCCTTCAAGAGAAGCGATTCGCAGTCTGGAGCGAGGCATCAAGCTAGAGGATGGAAAAACGGCTCCAGCAAGAATCAAATTCATTTCAATGGAGAGAACAAAAGAAACGGCAATCTTTGAAGTGACGATTCACGAAGGACGTAATCGCCAGGTACGCCGCATGTTCGAAGCAATCGGCCATCCGGTGATGAAACTGAAACGTGAACGCTATGGCTTCCTGACACTGCAAGGCTTGAAGTCGGGAGAAGCAAGAGAACTGACGCCGCATGAAGTAAAGCAGCTTCGAGTAATGGCAACCAAGCCAGGCAAATAAAGGCATTATGAAAGCGGAGGTGGGGAAAGAACCGCTTCCGTTTTTTTTATGTTTGGTTGTAGTGTTGGTTTTCAAGGTCACTAGCTACTGATTGGAACAATAGGCGAAGACTCCTCGAAAATGCAAGCATTTTCTTCGTGTAAGCGCCCCTTGAGTCGCGGCGCCTAGTGCGGAAATCAGCAGTGGCGTTTTAACAGTTCATTATGTTTAAAGCGAGCATCATCAACATTTCGTTGTTCACATAAGGTTCATATTCTATTAATAGTGGCAAAAGTAGTAAATGTTATAATAGCAAGGATGATACGATACGACTTATGGTATAGGAGAGTAATGAGGAATGAGTAAAAAGAAACGTTTAGTGATGCGTACAGCGATTCTGCTTCTCCTGTTATCTGCAATTGGATATACGTTATACGCGAATTTTTTTACATCTAAAGAATTGGTTGGTGTGGGAGATCAGGCCCCAAACTTTGTGTTGAAGGATTTGGAAGGCAACGAAGTGAAGTTATCGGATTTGAAGGGTAAGGGTGTATTCCTGAACTTCTGGGGAACATGGTGTGAGCCATGTGAACGTGAAATGCCATATATGGAGAATCAGTATCATGTTTTCAAAGATCAGGGTGTGGAAATACTTGCTGTGAACATCCAGGAAACAAATGTTGCTGTGGAACGGTTTAAAAACAAACATCAGCTGACATTTCCTATCTTGATGGATCGCACAGATCAGGTGAGACAGGCTTATGGGGTGGTACCTTTGCCTACTACCATTCTGATTGATGAAAATGGCGAAATTGTAAAAAAGGATTCAGGGCAATTGACCGAAGCGAAAATAAAGGAATACATGGAAATGATTAAACCGAAACAATAGGGAGTTTTACGTATGAAGGATATAAAATGTGAGTGCGGACATCTGAATCCGGAAGGCACGATTCTTTGTGAAGCTTGCGGAAAGCCGACGGAGAATGAAAATAGCCAGGAAAAACTGCTGGATATGAAGTACGAAGGCAGTGCCAGACGTTCTCAAACGTATAACAAGACCATCATAGATAAGGTATGGAATTTCTTTTCTTCTGTTAAAGTGGGAATCTGGATTATCGTTCTTTTATTGGTTTCCTCTGCTTTTGGTACGATTTTCCCGCAAGTAGGATACATACCGCAAAACATTCCTGCAGATGTCTATTATGAACAGGAGCATGGTTTTGCAGGGAAAATGTACTATACCCTTGGTTTTCACGATCTCTACGGTTCATGGTGGTATTTGCTTCTGATTGCAGCACTTGGAATTTCGTTGGTGATTGCAAGCCTTGATCGTTTTGTTCCATTATACAAAGCGTTGAAAACCCAAAAGGTTACGAGACATGAGAGTTTTCTGAAGCGTCAACGTGTATATGGACAGACGACAGTTGAAAACACGGAAACGGAACTTGCAAAAGTAAAAGATGGCCTTAAAAATAGAAATTATAAAATACGTGAAGAAAATGGCAATCTATTGGCGGAGAAAAATCGTTTTTCCCGCTGGGGACCTTATGTGAATCATATCGGACTGATCATCTTCTTGATTGGGGCTATGCTACGTTTTTTCCCGGGCATGTATGTGGATGAAGTACTGTGGGTCCGTGAAGGGGAAACAAAGCTTATCCCAGGTACAGATGGGCAATACTATATGAAGAGTGAAGGCTTTGTTTTTGAAACATATGACAGCAAATCTTCTGATGAAGTTTTCGAGTCTGCCATTTCCAGAGCTGGAGAAGGCGCCATTGCGAGCAACTTCCAAACGAATGCCGTTCTTTATGAACGAAAAGGCGACATCGTGGTTGGCGCAGAGCCGGAACTTGGAAAAGTGAAAGAGCATGCAGTAAAGGTGAATCAGCCATTAAAGCATGATTCCTATGCATTCTATCAAGTGGACTATAAATTGAACGAATTCAGCGCCATGAGCTTCAATGTGGAAAATAAAGAAACACAAGAAGTCTATGGTACAATCAAAGTGGACTTGAATGAACCGGAAAAGAAGTATGATTTAGGGAACGGCAATTCTGTTGAACTCGTAAGTTATTTTCCTGATTTTATCCTAAGGGACGGAGAGCCGGATACAAAGACAAGGGTGCCTGACAATCCCGCTTTTGTTTTCCGCATGATAACGCCGGAAACGCCGGAAGGGGAAATCAGTCTGGTGGCCATACGTCAGAACATTGAACCGAACGGAACCAATATCAATAAGATGAGCTTTGCCGGTGTCGAGACACGTAATGTTTCAGGACTGACCGTTCGAAAAGACCATACCCTTTGGATACTGGGTCTTGGTGGAGCAATCTTCATGCTTGGAGTTATCCAGGGCATGTATTGGAACCATCGCCGTGTCTGGGTCCAGACACGAGGAAATGAAATCTGGGTGGCAGGACATACGAATAAAAACTGGTTTGGTCTAAAGGGCGACATCAATAAAGCACTACAAGAAACATCGATTAGCATACCGGTCGATCAAGTGGAACAAGAGCAAGAGAGCAAGAAAGAGAAAGCGGAGGAATAGGAGGTTCATCAATGGCACAGCTTAGTGGTAATTTACTATATACCGCATTTATCCTATATCTAATAGGTACCGCCTTTTTTGGTGGTGCAATTCGTGCTAAAAAGAGCAGCAAAGCAGCCAAGATAGGGATTTCGATCACTATTTTGGGCTTCCTTGCTCAATTAGGCTATTTTATAACGCGATGGATTGCAGGCGGTCATGCACCTGTCAGCAACCTGTTTGAGTTTACAACATTCTTTGGCATGATGCTCGTGCTGGCATTCATTGTCATCTATTTCATCTATAAAACTAGTACGCTAGGCGTCTTCACCCTGCCAATCGCGTTGTTGTTGATTGCCTATGCAAGTATGTTTCCAAGAGACATCGCACCGTTGATTCCGGCGTTGCAGAGCCATTGGCTTGCGATCCATGTTTCGACTGTAGCGCTTGGAGTGGCGATCTTGTCAGTCAGCTTTGCGGCAGGTTTGATTTATCTTGTAAAAGTGGTAGATTATACGAAAAAGGGAAAAAAGACTTTCTGGCTGGAATTTACCCTTTACTCCCTAATCTGTTTCTTAGGATTTATTTTTCTCTCCATCGGCTTTGGTGCTGCAGGGTACCAGGCGGAATTCTCCTATATTGACAAAAAAGGTGCCGATGCCAATGTCGAATATCATCTGCCGGCATTAGTGGGACCAAATGAAGGAGAACTCCTGACAGATGGAAGAATGGATGCCTTGGTGAATTTGCCGGCATATGTGAACACATTAAAATTGAATACAGTTATATGGTCTCTTTTTGCAGGCTTGCTGTTATATGGACTTTTCCGATTGATTCTTAGAAAGCCTATCGGACAGTCATTGAAGCCTGCCGTTAAAAAAGTGAATCTGGAGCTGGTGGATGAAATCAGCTATCGCGCGGTAACGATCGGATTCCCGGTATTCA
Source organism: Bacillota bacterium (assembly GCA_051750385.1). Lineage (GTDB taxonomy): Bacteria > Bacillota > Bacilli > Bacillales > Bacillaceae_I > Sutcliffiella_A. Next base: position 343,923 of record JBNJJQ010000001.1, read on the forward strand.
CACTTGGCGGATTGATTTTTGCTGCGATTTGGGCACAGATTGCCTGGACAAGATATTGGGCATGGGATCCAAAGGAAGTATGGGCACTCATCACCTGGCTATTTTATGCGGCCTACTTGCACCTTCGTTTATCCAAAGGATGGGAAGGAGAAAAATCAGCATGGCTTACATTGGTCGGCTTTGCGATTATTCTTTTTAATCTGATTGGTGTCAATTTAATTATCGCAGGTTTGCACTCGTATGCTATGTAACGCAGAATATGGAGCCTTCACAGCAATGTGAGGGCTTTTCTTGAAAAATTGAAACAATACCAGGAGGGGAAATTTCATGGAAAAAGACGTAAAAATTCTTGTAGTGGACGACGAAGATCGAATCAGAAGGTTGTTGAGAATGTATCTGGAAAGAGAGAACTATACAATTGAGGAAGCAGACAATGGTCACTCCGCATTGGAACTGGCACTGGATAATGATTACGATGTCATTCTCCTTGATATCATGATGCCAGGCATGGACGGCATGGAGGTATGCAAGGAAATCCGTGAAAAGAAAGCGACTCCGATCATCATGCTGACTGCAAAAGGGGAAGAGACCAACCGTGTCCAGGGCTTTGAAGTTGGAACGGATGACTACATAGTGAAACCATTCAGTCCGAGGGAAGTGGTGCTTCGTGTAAAGGCGTTGCTGAGACGATCTTCGACCACAACCTTCCTGACAACGGAAACAACTACCAAAGATGTCATCGTGTTCCCTCATCTGACCATCGACAACGATGCACACCGGGTTACATCTGACGGCAAGGAAGTGAACCTGACACCCAAAGAGTACGAGCTTCTCTATTTCCTTGCAAAATCTCCGGACAAAGTTTTTGACCGTGAGCAATTGCTGAAAGAAGTATGGCAATATGAATTCTTTGGTGACTTGCGAACCGTCGATACACATGTGAAGCGACTTCGCGAAAAGTTGAATAAAGTATCAGAGCCTGCTTCCAAAATGATTGTGACCGTATGGGGCGTCGGATACAAGTTTGAGGTCGGCAGTGACTCATGATTTGGAAAAGTGTTGTTGGTAAGCTCTGGCTTACCATTTTACTTTTAGTTTCCTTTGTTCTTTTTGTCCTTACAGTCCTGTTGCTGGAATTCTTCGAAAACTACCATGTCAGTGAAGCGGAAAAGGAACTGACAAAGGATGCAAAAAAAATATCTCTAATTCTTGAACAGCATACAGATAGTGAACAGGCGATGAGTATCGCATGGGAGCTGGTGGATGAAGCGACAAGGGTGGTAGTGTTTTCGGATAAGGAAGACTTTAGCCATTCCCCAAACGAAACGCTCAGTCATCTTCCCGCTTCCTTTTTCCTCGATGATCCACAGCTCTCCCTCGTGTTCGAGGATCAGCCGATTGTCACGAAAAAAACCTATTTATCCGATACCAGTATAGATGATGAAATGTATGGGGAAATCATGATTGTGGGGGTTCCGCTACACCTGGATGAAACACAGGATGGAGCTGTCTTCATCTATCAATCCTTGCTTGCCATCAAGGAAACAACAAAACAGACAACCCAGCTCATTTTACTCGCTGCCGGATTTGCCATTTTCCTAACAACGATTTTTGCATTCTTCTTATCTACCAGAATTACAGCACCTTTACGGAAAATGAGAGAGGCTGCGTTTGAAATTGCACGTGGAAAGTTTGATACAAAGCTTCCGATGCTCACTCACGATGAAATTGGGGAGCTTGCGATGGCATTCAATCAGATGGGACGCCAGTTAAAATTCAATATTAATGCATTGAATCAGGAAAAAGAGCATTTGGCGAACATATTAAGCTCGATGGCGGATGGTGTTATCACCTTGAACCGTGACGGAACCATTCTTGTCTCCAATCCTCCAGCTGAACGCTTTTTGCAAGCCTGGTTCTACCAGGAAGGCAGTGACAATGGGGAAGATCTTCCTTCAGAGGTCAGGGATATGTTCCAGCGGGCGGTTTCCATTGAAAAGGAACAGGCAATTGAGCTCACCTACCAAGGGCGCACCTGGGTGATTGTGATGAGTCCGCTATATAGCCAGACACATATACGCGGGGCGGTTGCCGTTATCCGGGATATGACAGAAGAACGCAGGCTTGATAAGCTCCGCAAGGACTTTATCGCGAATGTATCACATGAACTGCGTACACCGATTTCCATGCTGCAAGGATACAGTGAAGCAATCGTCGATGATATTGCAGGAACGGATGAGGAGAAAAAAGAGCTTGCGTCTGTCATCTATGATGAGTCCCTGCGCATGGGAAGACTCGTTAACGATCTTCTCGACCTTGCGAGAATGGAAGCGGGCCATATTTTACTGAACTATGAAGAAGCAAATGTTGCAGTATTTGTGGAAAAAATAATTCGCAAGTTTCAGGTGCTGTCAAAAGAAAAGAACATCAGTCTAAGTTACGAGATGACCGGACAGGGCAAGATCGCATTTGATGTAGATAGAATGGAACAGGTCCTGACCAATCTGGTTGACAATGCGATCCGTCATACGGAAAATGGCGGGGAAATTACGATTCTAGTCAATTTGTCTGATCTTGGCCTGAAAATGGATGTAAAGGACTCCGGCCGCGGTATTCCTGAAGAGGATCTTCCGTTTGTATTTGAGCGGTTCTACAAAGCGGACAAAGCGCGTACAAGGGGACGAGCAGGGACGGGACTCGGCCTTGCCATTGTAAAGAATATTGTCGAAGCGCATAATGGCCAGATCTCCGTTCATTCAAAATGGAATGAAGGAACGACATTTTCCTTGTTTATTCCACGAACAATGAATTAAAATGTTTAACATTAGCGAAAAATCTTGTTTACTATGAAACATTTTCTTGTCTGCTAGGGGCATATTGTGTAATATGTAAGCTAGTTAACTGAATAGTTTTAGAGATGTTGGTGTCACCTCGGTGACTTAAAAGGGAATTTGGTGCAAGACCAAAACTGTCCCCGCAACTGTAAATGTCGACGAAATGAGATAACCACTGTATGATCCGGCTTAGGAGAATAGGCTGCCATATGGGAAGGCTCAAAGTAGGATGAAGCATGAGTCAGTAGACCTGCCAATTGTCTAAACTTAGTTTCAATGCTTCGGGGGTTGAGTGAGAGAGACGGCGTTTATTTATATGTACTTTTCATGTGCCGTTTAAACCTCATCCTTCATACGATGAGGTTTTTTTATTGCTTCGGAGGAAAGTTATCAACAAGAGGGGACATTTTTTGCTTTACCTACTACATACATAAGGGGAAATGAGAGATGAAGAAGTTTTTATTGACACTACTAGCAGCGTTAACCATTGCATTAGCAGGATGTGCTGCGGGGGAAAATAATACAAACAACAGCTCATCAGCAGACGCTCCAAAAGAAGAGCAGCAGGAACAGCTCGAAACCACCATCAAGCTGACCAAGGATGGGGAAGAAGCAATCAGCGAGAAAACGGTGGAATTTGAAGAAGGCGAATCATTGATGGAAGTAATGGAACGCAACTTCGAATTGACACTGGACGACAGCAATGAATTTATCGTTGGGATTGATGGGCTAGAGTCGGATACAGCTAATTCCTATTTCTGGACATATAAGGTGAATGAAGAAGAAATCATGGTCGGAGCAAAAGAATATGTGCTTAAAGCGGATGATGTTGTACACTTCGACTATGCAAAGTGGGAATAAATAATGCCAACAAAAAAGCTTGCTTTATTAGGGGTGCTCATCGCATTATGCGTGGTGGGGCGGATTGCATTCGCTTCCATTCCTAATGTGCAGCCGGTTACCGCGATCATCATCATCTGCTCCTTTTGGATGGGGCCGGTGACAGGGGTGATTCTCGCTTGCGGCAGTACGATTGCCACCAATATGGTACTTGGAAGCGGCACATGGACGGTCACCCAGATCATTGCATGGTCGACTATCGGGTTGATGAGTGGAATGATCGGCAAATGGTTTCAAAAGACACCTGTCGTAATTTTAGCAATCTATGCAGGCCTGTGCGGAATTTTGTACGGTTTTGTAATGTCACTTGAACGTTTGGTCGTAGGTAAGCTGTTTTGGCCCTATTACCTGGCAGGAATTCCATTCGATGTGAACCATGCAATTGGGAATGTGGCATTTTTCATTGTACTATTTCCCGTATTATCTAGGCTGCTGAAGGAACGGGCGGCGTATATGCTTCAATGAGCAGGAAGGGGAGCCTTGAAAAGGGCTTCTCTTTTTTTGAAGTAAGGCGAACTATCCTCTTCGAATAATGAAAAACTTTAGTTGCCTCTGAATTTCCTGTCCCAAAATTCCCCAAAACAAAACACAAAAGGTGCTCAAAGACCCCTACAAAGTTGACTCCCTCTCCATTATAATGAAACAATATGGACTGCTTTTCCTGTTTTAAATAGGTTGTTTTCGCATTCATTGTTGCTATTTAGATAAAGTGTATACAACAAATGTAGCCCGTTGATTGCAGCGAGGGACACAAGATTCCCCAGGGACGGATGGCAGCCTCCCGAGGCCGCCTTAGGATAAGCGAATGCCTGGAACGGAGACCAACAGAGTGTTTAATGGTGACATCTTATCTTTAGCCCAGGGCTATTCTTAAAGCAACAATCTTTACGAAAATAGCCTTTAAATAAAAGATTACCTTCAAAAATACCTATTAATAAATTCCTGAAAATACCTAAAAGAATATAGCCAAATTGTAATTTTTGTCATATATTTGTAATGTAACTTTTTTAATATAGTATACGACTAATGTAATGAACGGAGGGAAAGGATGAATACGGTTTTTCAAGAGCTCTATGAAAAATATCACCATGATGTCTTTCAGTTTTTATTTTATATGGTAAAAAACAAAGAGCAAGCCGAGGACCTCGTTCAAGAAGTTTATATAAAGGTTTTGCGTTCTTACGATCGGTTTGAAGGAAAGAGCAGCGAGAAGACCTGGCTGTTTTCGATCGCCAAGCATGTTGCAATAGATTCTTTCCGAAAGCAGAAGGGTTGGAAAAGTAAACTACTTGAAACTTTTGACTGGAGCACACAACAGGTAAAAGATCATGCACCACTGCCTGAAGAGATAGCTTTACAAAATGAACAGGTTCAACAAATGTACCGGTGTCTGGATAAATGTAAGATGGATCATCGTCTCGTCCTCGTCCTGCGGTACATACAAGCCTTATCGATCCAAGAAACAGCCCAAATATTGGGGTGGACGGAAAGTAAGGTGAAAACAACTCAACATAGAGCTTTAAAGGTCCTGAAGGCTCATATGGAAGAACTCCAAGAGAAAGGGGGGAACAGTAATGCGTCATAAACAGCGTATGAAGGAAGAACAACTCGAAAAGCTTTTACGGCAGATGCCGATAGTGAAAGATGACCGTGACCCAAAACAAATATATCGTGAAGTACATGTTGCTCTAAATAAAAAACCACGCTCCTTCAACGTGATGCCTGCGCTTGCATTAGCCGCTGCAGTATTGATTTTTGCCATTATTTCACCTTTATTCCTGCAGAACTTGAATGGTTCCAATTCATCGATGGATCATGCAACCCGGAATTCAGACGGAGCAGGTTTCATGGAAAGTGCTGAGCGTGATGATTCCGGGGACTCGGCGGAAGAGGAAAGCGTTGGAATACAGAGTGTAGATAAGGAAGCCCGCTTAGACAAGGCAGACTCTGAGATTGCAATGGATGATGCCAAAGAGTCTGATACCGATGATATGGCTATTTTATCCGCTGACCAACCGACCTTTGTTGTGTCTGATGTTAGTGAAGAGACGGAAAAAGTCATCACAATCGGAGTGTCTGCAAAAGACGCCATGTCCAATGATGGAGTTTTCAGTTTTCCAATTTCCGTTGTTGTGCCAAAAATAGATGAAGGGTCCTATATTAATGATCTTGAAAAAATCCGCTACGAACTGGATTATGATAAATTAGGACTGAGCATCCCTCATCTCAATGATGGTGCTGTCATATCAGCCGCGGAAAACGAGGACGGAACGAAGAAAGCAGTGATTGAAGTAGGGTCTCTATACACTGGATATTCCAGTACTCAAGCATTTACTTTTGCCGATCAGGTTGAAGAGACGTTCCGACTGCACTTTAGCACAGTGGAATATACGAATAATGGCAGCAGTAAAAACGTAGAAATGGCGGGCTATGTGAAGAATGGACCAGAGGATTTGCAAAAGCTCAGGAAAAAAGCATATCTAAAATACAAAGGTAGTCAAGATGGTCCGACATTCCTGGTACTGTCCCAAAAAGATTATGTAAATGTCCAAGAGGCCTTGAAAGCGATGAAAACAGCTCCTGACCAGGATTCCGGAAGTAGAATTGATGCTTCAGTACCAAAAACGATAGAAATCACCCGTCTCCAAGCAGAGGGTGATCTTGTAAAGATAGTACTTTCTTCCACAAGCATTCTCGAAAACACGGAAGAGACCATTTTCGCCTTGGAAGCAATGATGATGACAGCGAAGGAGTTCGGGTTTAAGCAGGTTGTCTTTGAAACCTCTCAGAGCGGAAACATCGGAAATGTTCCGCTAAATGAAGCGGTCAAGGTGCCCCTCGCACCAAATCCAGTTTCTTATCCGCGTTAATAAAAGCGTTCGCTAGCAAAGGGTTCTGTTTTCGGGTATATAATATAAAATATTTGTCCTTCATAAAGGTGATGCAGGAAAAAACTCAGGAACCTGTCGTCCGATTTATCATTCAAAAAGGTGATGAAGCAAAGGGTGTGACCGGGCAGGCAGTCGTAATGGACGGCGGGTATACAACGCAGTAATAATAATTTAATATGCTTTTTGGAAGGAGGCAGCCTGAAAATGGCCTGCCTCTCTTTTGGTTGATTGACGGTGAACGGTGTTGCAATTGTTCGCATGAAGAACAATTGGAAGAGCTACAATAATTTTCAGATAAATTTCACCAACCCGTCCCATATCCATAGTATAATGGTTGAAACTGATTGGAGGGACGACCATTGCTTACCGATTATCACAATCATTTGGAACGTGGAACATTGACACTGGAATACCTGGAGAAATTTATAGAAGTGGCAAAGCTAAAAGGAATTGAAGAATTGGGGATTTCCGAGCATGCATATCATTTTTACCAAACAAAGGATATTCTGAGCAATCCATGGGTGGAAGAGCGTCGTTATTACGATATGGAGGATTATTACGGGTTATTTAAGGAGGCTTGGAATAAGGGGCATCACGTAAAATTCAGTATTGAAATGGATTACACTCCCGGAAAGCATAGGGAGATGAAGAAGTTTATCGAATCTTATCCTTTCGATTATGTGATTGGTTCGATACATTGGGTGGGAGACTTCGGGATTGATTTGGCAGAGTTTCGTAAAGAGTGGGACAGAAGAGATACATATGAGGTATATGAAAAGTATTTTGACCAGGTCATAACACTTGCCGAGTCGAACCTGTTTGATATCATCGGCCACCTTGATCTTGTGAAAATATTTAAATATGTTCCACAGGATGAGGAATTTCTGCTTGCCCAATATGAAAGAGCAACAACCGCACTCGCCAATTCGAAGACATGTGTAGAGATCAGTACCGCAGGACTCAGAAAGCCTGTTGGCGAACTGTATCCCGATAAACGATTACTACAGATGTGCCAACAAAGAGGAGTGCCGATTGTGCTCTCATCTGATGCCCATATACCTGAGCATGTAGGGTGTGACTATGACCATGCGGTAGCCCTTGCCAAAGAGGTGGGCTACCGGTCCATTATGATATTTGATAAAGGTGAACGAAAAGAAGTGGAGCTGGGTTAACTTATGGAAGCTCCAAGGTTAAGGCGGTGGAGATATCCGGTATGAGAAGGATTTCATCCAGCAGATCCTTATCTAAGGGCTTATCGACTGAAAGCATCATGATCGCTTTTCCGCCTTGCAGGATACGACCGACATGCATCGTTGCAATGTTGGTTTCGTACTTGCCGAAAATATTTCCGAGCTGTCCGATGACACCTGGGCGGTCATGATGCTGCACGTAGAGCAGGTGGCCGCTTGGGGCATAATCGATATCAAATCCGTTCATATGGACAATTCTGGCTCCGTATCCTTCAATGTAAGTGGCACGGACGGTCAGATCCACCTGATTCCCTTTTGCACGAACTTCCATTAGGTTGGAATAGCCATCGGATTCGTTGCGATGATTTTCCCCGTAATTTATTCCGCGGTCCTTCGCAATGGAAGCGGCATTTACCTCATTTACAGTTTGATCGACCCTGTTTTGCAGAAACCCGGCAATGACACTTTTCGTGATAATGGAGGTCTCCCATTCCGTGATTTTTCCTGCGTAGGTTGCTGTAATTTCCTCGACCGGTCCGTTGGATACCTGGGACAGAATGGAGCCGACCTTTTTACCCAACTGGAAAAATGGTCTTATTTTATTCAAGATCTCTTTTGGAATGGTAGGAAGGTTGATGCTTGTTGTTACAGACTGCCCGTTCAAGAAGGCAAGAACATCCTTGGATACTTGATAGGCAACATTATATTGAGCCTCTTTGGTTGATGCCCCCAAGTGGGGAGTGGCAATGACACTCTGATGCTGAATCAGCTCCGATTTGGTTGGCGGCTCGACTTCAAATACGTCTAGGGCGGCTCCGGCAACATGACCTGAATTCAAGTTTTCGAGCAGGGCATCCTCATCGATGATTCCACCTCTCGCACAGTTGACTAAAAATACCCCAGATTTTAGGATCGACATATTTCCGGAATTTAAGAGGCCCCTGGTTTCCTTGGTAAGCGGAGTATGTACCGTAATAATATCTGCACTTCTCATCACTTCCTCCAGGGAAAGAGAGACCACATCGAGTTTCTCGGCACGACTTTCTGTCAAAAATGGATCGTAGACTGCCACTTTCATCTGAAAAGCCTTTGCGCGCTTTGCAATCTCACTTCCGATTCGCCCAAACCCTACAATCCCAAGCGTTTTTCCGAAAAGCTCTGTCCCTACAAACTTTTTCCGATCCCAATTGGCACCCTTGACATTGATGTTTGCCTGAGGGATATGGCGTACAAGTGAAGAAATCATGGCAAACGTATGCTCAGCAGTGGAGATGGTGTTTCCATCTGGCGCATTGATCACCACAACGCCTTTTTTAGTCGCTGCTGCCACATCGATATTATCGACTCCTACACCAGCTCGAGCGATGACTTTCAGGTTTGGCAATTGACTTAACAGTTCTTCATCTACCCTGGTGGCACTTCGAACGAGTAAAGCATCAATTATGTCATAGGAAAAAGTGGTGTTCTGATCTTTCCTGTACACCCGGACATTTTCAGCCTCCAACAAAGGAGCAAGACCATCAGCGCTAATTGAATCTGCAACATATACATGAAACATGTTATCCCTCCAAAATATTATAAAATTTCTGATAACTTAACATCTTAAAGGAAGGCTGTCAATAACTTTCACACAGGTCGAACCTATGTAAGCGCTACAAGTTTTTTGAGATGTAAATAAATTGAATTTGAATTCAATTTCTTCCCTTTTTACTATTTTACGAGTATAATAACTTTGTAAATAAAATAACATGATCTATCTTCGGGGCAGGGTGAAATTCCCGATCGGCGGTGATGAGATTTTCTTCTCTAAGCCCGCGAGCCGTTTAATCTTGGAAAAGTAAAGCAGCAATAGCCGCTTCCGCTATCCAAGAAGGCAGGATTTGGTTCAATTCCAAAGCCGACAGTTACAGTCTGGATGGGAGAAGATGGAGGTTCAAAGAACGTTAAAAATCATCTTTTTTTTAACGCCTATTTGTCTATGCCTTCACACACTCCCGTATGCTTTTTAAGCAGCGGGTTTTTTCGTGGTTGAAGACATGCACAAATAAATTTTTTGAATTTCTCTTTTCGTACGAGGTGGATCTCCAACAAAAAGGAGAGAGTCGAATGAATCAGAGAGTACGCATCAAGAAAATGGTAACAGTGGGGATGTTGAGTGGTATTGCCTACCTATTAATGTGGCTAAGCTTTCCATTGCCTTTACTGCCGCCATATTTATCCGTCGATTTCAGTGATGTACCTGCATTGCTGGCAGCGATCATTTTCGGACCTGTTGCAGGGATTACGGTGGAATTAATCAAAAATCTTCTGCATTATATGGTTCAAGGGAGTATGACAGGTGTTCCTGTCGGACAGATGGCAAACTTTACAGCTGGGGTATTATTTATCCTTCCGACCTACTTTATCTTCAAAAAAATCCGTACAACCAAAGGTCTTGGTATAGGATTAGTGGCCGGTACAGCTTCCATGGCTGTTATGATGAGCGTGTTGAACTATTATGTATTTTTACCGGCATTCACGTATTTTTTGAATGTTGAAATGGGATCTTCAGCTGTCGTCATAAAATCAATCGTATATGGCATCTTGCCGTTTAATATAATCAAGGGACTAATCGTGACATTCCTGTTCCTATTGCTTTACAAAAAGCTTTCGTTCTGGCTCGAGCGCCAGTGGTTCACTAAAAACGTATAAAAATAAAAAGAGCCGCACTCCTTAATTGGAATGCGGCTCTTTGTGTGTACTATTCAAATTTTAGAGCGTCTCCGTCAAACGGCTCGTCTGCCACTTTGATGGAATCTGTAGGACAGCCTTCGAATGCGTCCATCATATCATCTTCCAACACATCAGGAATTTCTACGATTCCTTGGTTGTCATCAAGTGTAACGAATGCAATGCCTTCATCGTCGTAATCATAGATGTCTGGTGCTGCAGCGCCACATGCGCCACAAGCGATACAAGTTTCTTTGTCAACAATCGTATATTTTGCCATGAAAATAAACCTCCCAATTTGTAACTATACAATAAGATTAACATTTCCAAAAATTAGTTGGAAACGAATTCCTCATACTTTATATTGTAAAACTGTTTTCTTAACTTTTCAATAGAAAAGTCAATGAGAATGCTTATCACATAAGGGTTCTGCCGTTCTACTCATAATCTACCCGACCATTTGTCGACATAAACATGCCACAATTCTGCAAAATTTTGATAAAATGGGGATAGATGAAAAAAGGTGTTGAATTTTGTTGAAATCATTCGAATATATCTGCTTATTTTGTATTCGTGCTTTTCGCGGGGAACGAACTTCCTCTGCCATTTATCATTTGCTAAAAGGGAAGAAGTCATCCCAAACTATTCAGGACGGCAATCTTTATTCTCTCGCCTTCCTATTTGGTCTTTTGCCGGACCTTTCGCGTGCTGAGCTTGATTCAACCATTGCCTGCTTCGAGCAGCATCAATTAATCTCTCTTAAATACGACTTTTACTATCTAACAAAAAAGGGAAGGGCTGTTCTGGAAAAAGAGGCGGAAAACTTTCCGTTCCCTGATTATCTGAATGGCTGGGAATACAAAGGAAAAGCAGATGTGTTTTGGAAAAGATATAGCTTGTTGATCCAGTCATTGTCAAATCTGCAAATGGGCAGAACGGATTTTATTCCGGTTCAATATGAAGAGACAGTTCAATATTTTGTGAAAAAAATCTTATTACAGCATGGGTTAGCAAAAAAAGAGTTATGCCGATTAATGTATAAAGAGACCTTTGATATTTTAGAAAGTGTAGGAGACCAGCAAGCATACATATTCGTCTCCCAGCTTTCCGGTCACCTACACAGTGGACTCACCCTCCTGCAAATATCCAAAAAGCTTGCGTTTGATGAAACTTGGGTGCGTTTGGAGTTTCAAGCTGCACTCCATTATATGCTGCAGCAAATAGAGACGAAAGTTGACCACTATCCAGTATTAAGCAAGCTATGCTTGGATATGATTCATAGGCCGAATTTGACGGCTACCACTCAAAAAACCTTTTATTTATTGAAAAGGGGCTATAAATTGGAAGAAATCGCAGCTGCAAGAAACCTCAAGCAAAGTACAATCGAGGATCACATTGTAGAACTGGCACTTCACCTTGATTCCTTTTCCATTTCACCATATGTGACAAAAGAAAGGGCACAGATTATCCAACAAGCTGCCTATTCGTTGAAAACCAACCAGCTGAAAAGGATAAAGGAGTATGTGGGGTTGGCGGATATCAGCTATTTTCAAATAAGACTAGTTCTGACAAAGATGGGTGATAAGCATGGATAGTAGCAGCCTTCTACTGAAAAATCTCGGTTACACCGACTTTAAACCTGGCCAAAGGGAGATTGTAGAAGATGTCCTTAAGAAAAAGGATGTTGTCGCACTCCTGCCTACAGGGGGAGGGAAATCACTGTGCTATCAGCTTTCCGGTTATTTGCTCGAAGGACATGTAGTAATTGTTTCTCCACTTCTTTCCCTTATGGAAGATCAAGTTCAGCAGATGAAGTCGAATGGTGAAAAGAACGTTATCGCCATCAATTCGTTCTTAAGCTTTCATGAAAAAGAAAAGCTATTGCACGCAGATTTCTCTCGTTTTAAATTTATCTTCATTTCACCCGAAATGTTGCAGGTCAGACGCTGGCTAAGAAAGCTCCAGGGGTTACCAATTGGTCTGTTTGTAGTGGATGAGGCACATTGCGTTTCACAATGGGGGCATGATTTCAGAACGGATTATCTGAAGCTTGGTGAGGTGAGGGACAAACTTGGAAAACCTCCATGTCTGGCCTTAACGGCTACTGCGACAGTTAGCGTGATAATGGATATAAAGAAGTACCTTCATTTAGAGTCGACAATTGAGCATATCAATTCGATTGATCGTCCGAACATTGCCTATCAAGTGGAGCATATCCAGAACAACAAGGAAAAAAGGGAACGCCTGTTGGAGCTCGTAAAGCTTTTCCAATCTCCGGGGATTGTATACTTTTCAAGTAGAACAAAAGCTGAACAGATCAGTCATTACCTGGAAGATCAAGGCGTTGACCGAATTGCTTTCTATCATGCAGGGCTCGCGCAAGAACAGCGGATTCTTATCCAACAGCAGTTTCTCCTTGGACAGCTGGATGTTATCTGTTGTACAAGTGCATTCGGAATGGGCATCAACAAAGCTGATGTGCGATTTGTCATTCATTATCATCAGCCTACGCAGCTGGAATCCTATGTCCAGGAAATAGGGAGAGCTGGACGTGATGGTGGAAAAAGTATCGCAGTTCTATTGAAAAGTAATGAGGATCTTATGCTGCCGCAGCTCTTAATCGAACATGAGCTGCCAGATGACGCGTTTGTCTCAGCTGTTTTGACGGAGCTAGTGAATAAATGGAGTGCCATCGAGTCACTGTCGGATGAAATGATGACAGACCTGGAAGTAAGATTCCAAGCTACTGAGACCCATTGGAGGTATTTAACCTACCATCTGACAAGTTTTATCGCGAATAATGGCCCGCTCACAGAAATAAATCTGGAGTTGTGTGCGGCTTTTTTGCAAAAGCAGATTCAACTCCGCACATCTGCTAAGCAGGAAAAGCTTCGTAGCTTTGACAGTTGGACATTTGAATCAGGTTGCAGGAGACGAGGGATCCTTGCCTATTTTGGTGAAGAGGCGGGTCCTCCGATAATAAACTGCTGCGATCATTGCGGACTTGAACTGGAAGATTATTCAATAAATGAAGAGAAGCGGAAAAACACGACAGGTGATGCTTCTTCTTGGAAGCAACTATTAGCAAAAATATTAGTACAGGAAGATTGAATATGAAAAATAAACAAGCGGAAATGATTAAGCAAATGAGTGACAAGGAACTACTGTATCACTTATATGTATCACAGCTCCTATTTTTCCTCGTTGCAGTTGTCCTTGCTTTTTTTCTTTTTGAAGGATGGAACGAATTTCTGTTCCTATTGGAATGGAATATTCAAGAGATTTTCATCATTGGATCATTTGTTGGGATTGCAGTAGTGTTGATCGATCTTATCTTGATGAAATATGTCCCAAGGCACCTGATGGACGATGGCGGCATCAATGAGAAAATGTTTCAAAAAAGAAGTGTTATACACATAGTAGGTTTGGCACTTCTTATTGCATCAGTGGAGGAGTTGCTTTTCAGGGGCGTGATTCAGACTCATTTCGGGATCTTGACTGCAAGCATCATATTTGCCATCATGCATATCCGCTATCTTCATAAGTGGTTATTACTGATATCGGTCATCCTATTAAGCTTTCTATTGGGCTTTTTGTATGAATGGACTGAAAATCTTCTTGTGACAATTTGGGCTCATTTCATCATAGATGTGCTGCTGGCACTGAAAATAAGAAGCGAGTATATAAAGAAAACCGACAACGGGGAGGTTATTGAGGAGTATGAAAAACGAGATGAATAGACAAGATCAGGCGGATTCCTTACGAGATGAGGTTGAAAAAGCTGCGGCTGAAAAGCTTCCTTCCAGGAGCGAAATACATGCCGAGAAACGCATTAGAACGAAATGGAAAATTAATTTCCCTATCGTCCGCTTGCTCGGCATTGCTTTTTTATTGATACCAATCACCATTTTGGCACTTCATTTTAATAACAAAGAAGAAAATCTGCTGAAATCTTTATTTCCTATTAACGGAAGTGTAGAATCCTATGATCAGATCAACATTCCTTCCAAAACAAATACGAAAGAAGCGATTGAATTCGACAGGAATGAAGAAGAGAATCTGGTAGTTGATGAGGAGGAGACCAAGGAGGAAGGTACCTCTGTCGAAACCATCAATACGAATGCTCAAACAGGTAATGGCAAAACCACTCCTGCAGAAACAAAACCGGAACCTCCTCCAGTAGCATCTGAGCCGGAAGAAACCGAAGAAGTGATAGCTGAAGAAAAGATTGAAGAAAATGTGGAATATGTGGAGCATGTCGTCGCCAGCGGGGAAACGTTGTACAGAATCTCCATGAAATACTACAACAGTAGAGCTGGAGAGAAGATTATCAGCGATTATAATAACCTGACTAACCAGCAGGTGAATGCAGGGCAGAAGCTTACCATTCCAATCAAAAAAAACGGGTGAAGAAAAGTGCAGGGACTACACATCAGTCCTGTGCTTTTTTTGTGTTTTTTGGCATCATACAAGCTCTCATATATGCATAAGGTTAATTAATAGAACAGGTATGAGGTGGTACGGATGGAGCCTGAAATTCAAAGGTTGGATAAGCATACAGATGAAGCTACAAAGAAAACCCTGCAGCTTCTTGTTTCAAAGAAAAGAAAGTTTGATCAGTTTAAGAAAAGAGAATGGCACTGGAGATTATCCACTTTCCTGACGTTCGGGCTATTCCTTGCGTATATCTACTATTACATTTTTTTGAATGGATCCAGCTCTGGGGAAATGTTCGCCTATTTTTTTGACAGAACGGTGCACTTTTATGTGGTGATGTTCATCGGTTGCCAGGTGGGCATGATTAAATATTTGCTTTACAAAAAGGATAAAGCCGAAAAAGAATACCATGACCTGCGCAAGGAAATGGTCAAACGCAGCGATGATTACTGGGCTCAGCCCGAAGAATGGAAGCAGCGACACCAAGTGTTCGAAATGATGAAAAAGGAATTCGATATCAATTTATACCATGAAACGAAATAGGACCTTTTAGGGTCTTATTTTTTGACTATTTTTAACGCCGCTGTTGATTTCCGCACTAGGCGCAGCGACCCAAGGGGCGGTAGGCTGGAGCCTCCTCAGGCTTCGCCCTGCGGGGTCTCTAGCCTACCGCTTCCTCCCGCAGGACAAGGAAGGCTGCGGCAGCGATACATTGCACGAAGAAAATGCTCGCATTTTCGAGGAGTCTTCGCCTATTGCTCCAATCAACAGCTAGCGACACTTAAAATCAACCCGATGCTTTAACACAGCCATTTTTTTTATTTATTGTTAGGAAGTACCCATCTAATGCTTCCAGTTGATACTGCTCTAGGTAAAGAGTGCACCAAACGTCGAAATCTTTTGGTTATTGTTAAGACACAATATTGTTTGAGGATGCCCCTGTTGATTGAAGTGCAAGGCATGAGGCTCCCGAGGCCGCCATGGATAAGCGAATGCCTGGAACGGAAATCAACAGGGTGTTTAATGTGGAAACTTAATTTGCAGAATAGCCCCTTTAAATGTAACTAGGAGTTGGAATAACTGACCAGTGAAGAGATTTATGGTATGATTCTGTAACATTCATTTAACGGGGAGAGAAGGGACGTTACCGATGACAATCGTATATATCTTTGGAGCAGCCTTTGTGTGTGGGCTGATACTGCTTTTATACATGTTCAAGCAAGCAAAGGAAGAGACAATAAAGGAAGAAATATTAGCATTTCCTGAGTTTCCTGCAAGCTTCGGAAAGGTATCCATCTTTTTTATTTCTGATATTCATAGAAGAAAGCTATCACCAGAATTCATACAGCCGCTCGAAGGGAAAGTCGATTTTGTTGTAATAGGTGGAGACCTTGCAGAGAAAGGCGTCTCTTTGGAGCAAGTAAAAGAGAATATTGAAGTCTTGAAAAAGCTGGGTCTTATATTTTTTGTATGGGGTAACAATGATTATGAATTGGATTATCACGAACTAGATTCCCTGCTGTTGCACAATGGGGTGAAAATATTGGACAATACAGCTTCCAAATTCGAGTCGGATACCGGGGAACTTCTTGAAATTATCGGGGTGGACGATATGATTCACGAACGGGACGATCTGGAGCTTGCCTTGCAGGATGCGACAAAAGACAGTTTTAAAATCTTGGTCAGCCATGATCCGAAGATAGTAGAAAAGTTCTCGGGTAAAGATAAAATCAGCCTTGTTTTAAGTGGACATACCCATGGAGGACAAATCCGTATTTTCGGCTATGGACCTCACGAAAAAGGAGCAATCCATCATCTCCCACAAACCACGCTCTTAGTAAGCAACGGTTTTGGCACCACGATGATTCCCTTGAGACTTGGTGCTCCACCGGAAACGCATCTTTTAACGATAACGACGAAAAAATGAAATGGGCGACTGGGTTGTCTGGTGATCGGACAGCTCAGTCGTTCGTTTTTCATTTATAGGAAATTGAATTTAGTATTATTCAAAACCTATACAAAGTTTACACGAAGAGTTTCCTCCTATATAATTCAACTAAGGATTTTGTAGGAGAGAAAGGGATCTTTATGTCAAAAAATGAAGGTAAGTACAATATCAAAGCAGCCTCAAAAATGCTTGGAATTCAACCTGGGACGCTTCGTGCCTGGGAAAGAAGGTACCAGATGATTGCACCTGTGCGTAACGACTCTGGTCATCGCCTTTATACGGAAGAGCATATTAAAATATTGAAGTGGCTTATCCAAAAAGTGAACAAGGGTTTTACCATCAGTCAGGCAGTATCCTTGCTTGATAAGGATCATCAGGCGCTATTGGAAAATGATGGTAGTGATTCATATGCCAATCAGGATTTATCCAAAGACCTATTGGAGGAACTATTAAAGGCCCTACTTGAGTTTGATGAAGGCCATGCCCATGAAATAATGGATAAAATATTCAGCTTATACTCGGTGGAAAAGGTATTGATTGATATTTTAGGAACACTACTAGTTAAGGTGGGGGACCTTTGGGAGAATGCGGAAATATCCAGTGCACATGAGCATTTCGCAACCGCCTTCCTTCGTTCTCGAATCGGGATGATTCTGCATGGACTGCCGGTAAATGGATTTTTGCCTAAAACGGTATCGGTTTGTGGACCAGGGGAATGGCATGAGCTTGGTTTGTTGATCTATACGCTGTTTGTCCGAAGAAAAGGGTTCGATACCATTTATCTTGGTACTAGCATAGCCGATAATGATATTCATATCGTGCTGAAAGAAATAAACCCGAAGTTTCTATTTTTATCCTGCACGCTATCCATTAACCTTCCGAAAACACTGGAAATGGTGGATGATCTGGACAGAGACTATCCGGAGCTGATTATTGGGCTCGGTGGCTCTGCTGTTGATAGGATGCCGGAGCATAAACAAACGGAGTATCAAGAATTTTTGATCGGAAACACCATGAAAGAATGGGAAGACTGGCTTAAAAAACATATGTCTGCCAAGAATTAATATAATTTACTTCCATTCTATGGGGGAACGTAACGAACCAACTTACCACTCTTATCATAAAATGTAAGAAGTAGCAGGGTGTAAAGGTTGGGAGGAGTCTTTCATGCGGCTGGAACGAATCAACTACAACAAAATAAAGATATTCCTCACGTTTGATGACCTCGATGAAAGAGGGCTGACAAAAGAGGATATATGGAAGGACTCGCAGAAAGTTCATCAGCTGTTCCGTGACATGATTGATGAAGCGAGCGAAGAATTGGGTTTTGAAGTGAGTGGCTCCTTGGCCGTTGAGGTATATGCATTACAAGCTCAAGGCATGGTCGTCATTGTAACATCCACGGATGACGAGTTATTGGAAGAGGCATTTACCGATGACTACATCGAAATGCAAGTAACCGTTGATGAAAGTCATGAATTGTTTTATGAGTTCCATTCGTTTGACCACCTTATCGATTTAGCAAAGCGTTTAAAGCACTTTCATATAAATGGTGGCATGATCTATTCACTCGAGAATATTTTTTATTTGCTTTTAGAGGAAGAGACGCCTCCATGCATGGATATTGATACGTTGATTGCCGTGTTATCGGAATATGGTTTTCCTTCTACCATGACTACTCACCGGGTGCACGAGTACGGGAAGATCATTATGGAGAAGAATGCTTTTCAACAATTGAATGCCTTTTTCAACTGAGTTCCAGCCGTGTCTACGCTTTTAGTAGATAGGGCTGGTTTTGTTCTATTGTATTGATGTAGATGCCAGGGGAAACTTCCCGGATTGATTGCCTTCGGTATATTGTTGTGTTCAGGCCCACTTTCTTTGTAACCGTTTTCAAATTTTTTTCTAAAATATTATTTTCTATCTTTGCATAAACGGTAGTAAGGTGTATACTATGTCATGAAGATGGACTTCGTAAATTTTGAGTGAAACAATCTAGGAGGGTACTTATGGTAGCCGAGAAAAGCAACGAGCAGACTAATAAACATGAAGACAAGTTGGATGTATTGAAATCAACACAAATTGTGATACATAAAGCCTTGGAGAGGCTAGGCTATCCCGAGGAAGTATATGAACTTTTAAAAGAACCTCTTCGCATGTTAACAGTGAAAATTCCTGTCCGTATGGATGATGGATCTGTGAAGATCTTCACTGGGTATCGTGCTCAACATAATGATTCTGTGGGACCTACAAAAGGTGGAATCCGTTTCCATCCGAATGTAACTGAAAAAGAAGTTAAAGCGCTTTCCATCTGGATGAGCTTGAAATGCGGAATTGTAGACCTTCCGTATGGTGGTGGTAAAGGAGGAATTGTTTGCGACCCTCGTGAAATGTCGTTCAGGGAATTGGAACGATTGAGCCGCGGTTATGTACGCGCCATCAGTCAGATTGTTGGACCTACTAAGGATATTCCAGCTCCTGACGTATTTACGAACTCTCAGATCATGGCTTGGATGATGGATGAATACAGCCGTATTGACGAATTCAACTCACCTGGATTCATTACCGGTAAACCGCTGGTACTTGGTGGATCACACGGAAGAGAATCAGCTACTGCAAAAGGTGTTACAATCTGTATCCATGAAGCGGCTAAGAAAAAAGGGATAGAGCTTAAAGGAGCCAAGGTTGTTGTACAAGGCTTCGGTAATGCCGGAAGCTACTTATCCAAGTTCATGCATGATGCAGGAGCTACGGTGGTTGGTATCTCGGATGCTTATGGTGGATTGTATGACCCGAACGGACTGGATATCGACTATCTTCTAGATCGCCGTGACAGCTTTGGAACCGTAACTAAATTGTTCAATAATACAATTACTAATAAAGAACTGTTGGAGCTGGAATGTGATATTCTTGTTCCTGCAGCGATCGAAAACCAGATCACAGAAGAAAATGCCCACAACATCCGGGCTAAAATCGTGGTAGAGGCAGCGAATGGTCCAACTACAATCGAAGGAACACAAATTCTGACTGATCGCGGAATTCTTCTTGTGCCTGACGTACTAGCAAGTGCAGGTGGAGTGACCGTTTCCTACTTTGAATGGGTGCAGAATAACCAAGGTTATTATTGGACCGAAGAAGAGGTGGAAGAAAAGCTTGAAAAAGTTATGGTTAAATCATTTAACAGTGTCTATGATACAGCTCAGAACCGCCGTGTTGATATGAGACTAGCAGCATACATGGTTGGTGCACGCAAAATGGCGGAAGCTTCCCGATTCAGAGGCTGGATTTAATTATTTGCACATCAACTTACAATCCCCTATCATAAGTGATAGGGGATTTTTCATGTCCTATTAATAATGTGTACGGAGTTGAAGCAACTGTGATTAACAGAGAAGCCATCATTGTAGGTGGAGGACCTTGCGGTATATCGGCAGCAATTGCCTTGCAGGATATCGGGCTCTCCCCCCTTGTGATAGAAAAAGGAAATATCGTCAATGCCATTTATCATTACCCGACACACCAGACTTTTTTCAGTTCAAGTGAAAAGCTGGAAATCGGGGATGTCCCCTTTATTACAGAAAACAGGAAACCTGTCAGAATTCAAGCATTAACCTACTATCGTGAAGTGGTGAAACGAAAAAAGGTGGAGATAAATGCGTTTGAAAAAGTGGAATCGGTTCATAAGCAGGAAGATGGTTCGTTCCTTGTAAAAACCTCGAAAGAAACTTATCTGACAAAATATGTTGTAATTGCAACAGGTTATTATGATAATCATAATAAAATGGCTATCCCAGGTGCGGATCTTGATAAGGTATCTCACTATTTCAAAGAAGGACATCCTTATTTTAATAAGCATGTCACGGTTATTGGCGGGAAAAATTCCAGTGTGGATGCTGCTTTGGAGTTGGTAAAGGCGGATGCACACGTGACGGTTGTGTACAGGGGCACCACCTACTCGCCAAGTGTGAAGCCATGGATACTGCCTGAGTTTGACGCACTGGTCAAGAACGGTACGATCCAAATGGTTTTTGAAGCAGATGTAACGAAGATAACAGATGACTCACTAACCTATGCCATACATGACGGAAAAGAGGAGACAATCAGGAATGATTTTGTTTTCGCGATGATTGGCTACCATCCCGATCATCAGTTCCTCACCAAGATGGGAGTGGAAATCGATAAGGAATCCGGTCGTCCCGATTTCAATCCAGAAACGATGGAAACAAATGTGGAAGGCATTTTCATAGCAGGAGTTATAGCAGCGGGAAATAATGCTAATGAAATATTCATTGAAAATGGCCGTTTTCATGGTGGTCAAATTGCAGACTGTATAAAGAAAAGATTGTAATATAAGGAGCCGTCCGGGTAGACATCTTTTGTCTGTCGGACGGCTGCTCTATTTTTATTGTTGATATATGGATGGTCGAAAAATAAATGGATGATGGGCTTTTTCATGGGGTTCGAATCACAAAAGGTCCATCATCAAGCGGATGAAGGACCTTTTCATGATGCGGGAGGGGCAAAAGGTCCATCATCAAGCGGATGAAGGACCTTTTCATGATGCGGGAAGGGCAAAAAGTCCATCATCAAGCGAATGAAGGACCTTTTCATAGGATCGGAGCACCAAAAGTCCATCATAATGCAAATACAAATGGATTGAGGTGCCTACATCCTTGATATAAATATTAATGGTTGTATTGGTACAAAAGGATACATTGCTTTTTAATGAGCCCTATTTAAATTCATCTTAAAAATAGGGCTTGCAACTTTTGGGAATCCTTCGTTTCTTCCAATGCCACAAGTAATTTGATTCGTGCCTTCTGACCGTTCAGGCCATTGGAGAAAATGACTCCAAGTTGCTTTAACTGGCGTCCTCCCCCATCGTACCCGTAGATGTCCTGTACTATGCCGTTAAAGCAGCGGGAAACGAGGACGACAGGTATTTTTGCATCAGTCAGTTCTTTTATCCCTGCCATAGTGGTAGGAGGGAGGTTGCCTTGTCCAAGGGCTTCAATCACAACTCCGTCAACCCCCATATCTTTCATAAGAGAGAAAATGGCGGAATCCATCCCGGCATAGGCTTTCAGCAGCATCACCTTTTTCGTTACATCCTTGATCGCATACTTGTCTTCTGCGACCGGAGAATGGTGGAAGGAAGCGCCGCGCTTTGTGACAATACCAATTGGTCCGTATTGCGGACTTTGGAACGTGGCAATATTGCTGGTATGCGTTTTTGTAACGTTCTTGGCAGTGTGGATCTCATCGTTCAGTACAACCAGTACCCCTTTGTTCTTAGCTTCAGTGCTAGCTGCGACTTTAACAGAAGAGAGAAGGTTGTATGGTCCATCAGAGCCGATCTCATTGCTCGAGCGCATCGCCCCTGTCAGGACAATCGGCACTTTTGTCTGTACTGTCAGATCAAGGAAAAACGCAGTTTCCTCCAATGTATCAGTTCCGTGGGTAATGACGATCCCTTCATAATATTTCTCGGTCACCTGGGCATCGATGAACGTGGATAGCTCCCACATATGGTGTGGTGTCATGTGGGGAGAAGGCAGATTGAAAAGTTCATGACTATCAATAATAAAATTCGGATCCGTGATTATAGGTGATGCTGCTAGTGGATTTTTTTCTCCGGGAGAGACTTCCCCCTGTTCGTTTTCTGACATGGAAATCGTTCCACCTGTGTGAATGAGTAAAATCTTTTTCTTCATCTATTTTCACCTCATTAATATACAAACAATTCCAAAAAAACTAGATGTATCATTCCATTAATTACGATAACATGATACGATAAAAAAAAACAGATGGAAACGAGGCTTATTTATGCTGGGCGTTGTATCCGCCGGAATTGCTCCCGGCTTGGCGTTGCTGTCATATTTTTATTTACGGGATACTTTTCAGAAAGAACCGATATCCTATGTGTTTAAGATATTCATGTTCGGGGCACTGCTTGTGTTCCCGCTAATGTTCATACAATACGTGATTCAATTGGAGATGGGTGTGACCTCCAGTTTCATAAAAGCTTTTTTTATGTCGGGGCTGTTGGAGGAATTCTTCAAATGGTTTATTTTGATTTACCTTGTCTATCAGAATGTACATTTTAATGAGCACTATGATGGTATTGTATACGGAGTAGCCGTGTCGCTGGGATTTGCCACTGCCGAAAATATTCTGTTCCTCATTGCAAATGGTGTGGAGCTTGCCATTGGAAGAGCGGTACTTCCTGTATCTAGCCATGCATTGTTCGGAGTCATCATGGGCTACTATCTAGGTAAAGGTAAGTTTTCCATTGAACAGAAGAAACATAGAATATGCTTGAGTCTTTCTTTATTTGTCCCATTCATGCTCCATGGTACATATGACATGATCATCCTCTCCCAAAAGCATTGGGGAATTTACATGGTGCCTTTTATGATCTTTTTATGGTGGTTGGGATTGCGAAAAGTAAAACTCGCAAATACAGCATTAGTATAGCCTACAAGGAAAACAAATCCTTGTAGGCTATTTTTTTTGAAAAAAGGCTATATAAAATGCGTAGAGTTGATTTTCATGTTGCTAGCTGTTGATTGGAGCAATACGCGAAGACTCCAACACCGCCCCTTGGGTCGCTGCGCCTAGTGCGGAAATCAACAGCGGTGTTTAATGGAGAATAAATAATTCATTAGCTCTCCATTTTTTGGAATGTGGCTTTTATTGGATGGATTCTGTATAAAATGCCAACATCTACAGAAAATACTTCTAACAATTGTTTAAAGAAGACAAAGGAGGAAATGTAAGGTGAAGCGGTTACTAATAATTTCATGTATGTTTCTTATCAGCACCTGTATGCTATTTTCGATAAATCAGCCTAAAGTAAGTGCCTTTTCCGAGCAGATCATTCAAAAGGGCGCTACCGGGAATGATGTGGTCGAGCTTCAAGCACGCCTTCAATACAATGGATATTACCAAGCCAAGATTGATGGGGTTTATGGTTGGACTACATATTGGGCAGTTAAAAACTTCCAACAAGAATTCGGGTTGGATGATGTTGATGGGCTGGTAGGTCCGAAAACGAAGGATATGCTCAATAAATCCACCAAGTTCTACAAGGAGTGGGTACATCAACAGATTAATAGTGGGAAAAGATTTACTCATTATGGCGGCATGGAATTGAAGTATCAAGTGGAACCTTCCGCCGCTACTATGGAAAAAGCAAAGCAGGGGGCAACTTCACAGTGGCAGCAGAAGAAGCCGCAGTATCAGCAAAAGCAACCAGCGCCACAACAGGATCAAAAAAAGCCAGCGCCACAACAGCAGGCACCGGCAAAACCAGCACCAGGAAAACAGCCAGAAAAGCCAACCACGGAAAAAAAGCCAGCGAAACCAGTACCACAACAAGAGGCACCAGCAAAACCAACTCCTGCTCAAGAGGAGCCTGAGGAAGAAAAGCAGACCGCAACCAATATGCCAGGAGGGTATTCTGAAAACGATATTCAATTGATGGCCAATGCCGTATACGGGGAAGCGCGTGGCGAGCCTTATGAAGGTCAGATTGCGGTTGCAGCAGTAATCCTGAATCGAATTAACAGCGCAACATTTCCAAATACGGTTTCAGGAGTAATCTTCGAGCCACTTGCATTTACGGCTGTGGCAGATGGCCAAATTTGGCTCACACCAAATGAAAATGCCAAAAGAGCAGTCATCGATGCCATTAATGGAATGGACCCTACAGAGGGTGCAACCTATTACTTCAACCCGGATACAGCAACAAGCGGCTGGATTTGGGGGCGTCCGCAAATAAAAAGAATTGGAAAACACATTTTCTGTGAATAAAGAGGGTGGAAAAATATGTTGAGACTTATCATTATCGCTGTTTTAGCAGTAGCTGTTGCAGGAACAGGGTATTGGGGTTATCAGGAGCATCAGGAAAAAAACGCAGTCCTCATAAATGCGGAAAATAACTATCAACGTGCCTTTCATGACCTTGTATACCATGTGGACCTGTTACATGACAAAATTGGTACAACGCTCGCCATGAGTTCAAGGGAGCAATTGTCTCCATCCTTTGCAGAGGTTTGGAGAATAACATCAGAAGCTCAAAATGATGTGGGGCAGTTGCCATTAACCTTACTTCCCTTTAACAAGACAGAGGAGTTCCTGACAAATATCGGGGATTACACGTATCAGGTTGCGATACGTGACCTGGATAAGAATCCTTTATCAAAAGATGAATTTGATTCCTTGCAGACACTTTATCAAAAATCAGGTGAAATTAAGTCAGAGTTGAGAAAAGTGCAAAGCATGGTCATGAATCAAAACTTGCGCTGGATGGATGTGGAACTTGCATTATCAGCAAAAGACCAGCCACAGGATAATGGGATTATTGATGGCTTCAAAACTGTGGAGAAGAATGTGGAGGGGTACGAGGAAACAGATTTCGGTCCGACCTTTACATCCATGAACAAAAAGGATGAGAGCTTCAGCAGACTGTCAGGTAAAACCATAACGAAGGAAGAAGCCAAACAGGTTGCTGACCGCTACCTGGAGCTTGAAGGTAATGAAAAGATTACGATTACCGAAAACGGTGAAGGCTCCAAGGTAGGATTTTATAGCCTGAAGATCATGGATAAAAACCAGGTGGATACGTACATGGATGTCGCCAAAAAAGGCGGTACTCCCATTTACATTGTACAAAACAAAGAGGCAAAGCAAAAGAACATCAGCCTGAATGAAGCAACAGAAAAAGCCCGAAACTTCCTGAAGAAGAACAAGTTTGAAAGCCTGGATCTCTATGAAAGCGTGGAGTACAATAAGCTGGGTGTATTCACTTTTGTTTCCAATCTGGATGGTGTGAGGATCTACCCGGATGCCATTAAAATGAAGGTAAGCCTCGACACTGGAGAAATAGTCGGATTTTCTGCAAAAGACTATCTGATGGCCCACCATCTGCGTGAAATTCCTGAACCTGGAATCACATACGAAGAAGCAAAGGCTAGAATCAATGAAAATGTGATGATTATGGAGGATCGCTTAGCAGTAATCAATAATGATACTGGTGAGGAAGTCCTATGCTATGAATTCCTTGGAACTATTAATGAAGATACTTATCAGATCTTCATTAATGCCGAAAATGGCAGGGAAGAAAAAGTGGAAAAACTGAAAAATGCAGAAGAATTATATGATTTATAATTGGAAAATCGTTAAGGAAAAGCTAAAATTTGGCTTTTCCTTTTTTTGTTTACATGGTTTAATTATAGTAACTAGGGAGCTTGGAAAAAGAGAGACGAGCACGAAAGTTAGGGGGCAATTTTTTGTTGAAGACGGGGGTAATATTAACTCTTCATATGCAAAATGATGAAGGAGTGGAAAGGTACCGGTGTAAGGTTCAAGAAGTGAAGGAAAATGAATTTTACGTTGACTATCCAGTACACATCAATAATGGAAAAACTACATACATATTAAATGGCACGCAGCTGAACGTCTCATTTGTGACCGATGAAGGGCTTGCCTATCATTTTGATAGTGAAGTCATGGGCAGAATAAAGCAATCCATTCCGATGATTCAGCTTTCCTATCCTGGACACGAACAGCTAATCAAAATACAGAGAAGAGAATATGTCCGTGTCGAGAGCAGTGTAGATGTAGCTGTACATCCCGATTCTGCCGAGTTTCAACCCTTTACCACTGTTACACATGATATAAGTGCAGGAGGCAGTTCCATTATGTTACCCCAGGGAGCAACAATTCCTGAGTCTGGTACCATCCAGACAAATTTCGTCATCCATCTGAACAATGGGGAGATCTATTATCTGAAACTAAAAAGTAAGGTAATCCGAATTGTGGATGGGAAAAATGGACGAAAGCGAGCTTCACTACAGTTCGACCATATCAAAGAGCATGAAAGGCAAGTAATCATCAAATATTGTTTTGAGCAGCAACTTTTAATGAGAAAAACCCATTGATGAGAATATTTACCACTTTTTTCACTCATAATATGTAGTAACGCCTGAGAAAATGTGGTGAGTGAAAAATGAAAAGGTTTGAAGGCATTATCGTAAAACTTCTAATTATACAACTGTTTTGTCTTGTGGTAGCTCAAGCATTAATTCTCTATACGGAGGTTTCCCCTTTCTTGACAAAGGTTGTTCAGTATGAAGGGGTAGATGGAATGGAGATCATGGAGCATATAGAAACATTCGACCAAAATAGATGATTATGTTAAAATAATTAAGAATATACGTCTGAAATCTGCAGGGGAAACCTGCTTTTTTCATTATATGGCAGAAAAAAGATCAGTACATACGAGCGATGGAAGATAGGGCTTTCACTGGTTCCCGGTTCTTCAAATTCTGTTCGTTAGCAGGAGGAATTATGAACAATCATCATTTATCAGTAGCAATCGACGGACCGGCCGCAGCGGGGAAGAGTACTGTGGCAAAAATCGTAGCAGGGAAATTAGGCTACATCTATATTGATACAGGTGCAATGTACCGGGCAGTAACTTTTCAGGCTCTTCGCCATGATATTGACCTTGAGGATGAAGAAGCGTTGCAAAGTTTAGTGGGACAGATGGATATCGATCTGCGTACGGCTGCCAAACATGAGCAGCATGTATTCATTAATAATGAAAATGTAACGGAGGATATACGGACACATAATGTGACTAACTCCGTATCCATTGTTGCCAAGCATAAAGCTGTCAGAGAAGAGATGGTGGAACGCCAGCGCATCCTTGCCAAAAGAGGCGGAGTAGTAATGGATGGAAGAGATATCGGTACACATGTATTACCTCAAGCAGAAGTCAAAGTATTCCTGTTGGCATCTGTGGATGAGCGTGCAAAAAGAAGACACGCAGAGAACCTGGCAAAAGGTTTTGAATCCGATTTGGAAAAACTGAAAGAAGAGATTGCACGACGTGATAAACTGGATTCAGAAAGAGAGTTTGCTCCACTTGTGAAAGCGGATGATGCAAAAGAAATAGATACAACATCCCTATCCATCGAACAAGTTGTGGAAAAGATTATGGGCATTGTCAAAAATTCGGAAAGGATCAACAAAGCATGACCTTCTACTCATTTGCTAGATTTATCGTAAGTGTTGCTTTAAAGCCATTGTATCGTATAAAAGTGGTAGGCGTAGAGAATATTCCGAAAGATGGACCGGTTCTGCTATGTTCCAACCATATAGATAATCTTGATCCTCCGGTAGTAGGTATAACTTCCCCAAGAACCGTTCATTTCATGGCAAAGGAAGAAGTTTTCCGCGTACCGATTCTAAAGACCATTTTACCTAAAGTGCACGCATTTCCAGTAAAAAGGGGAATGAGTGATCGCGAAGCACTACGAACTGCAATAAAGGTTTTGAAAGAGGGACATCTTCTGGGGCTCTTTCCTGAAGGAACCAGAAGCAAGACAGGGGAACTGCAGAAGGGATTGGCCGGTGCCGGATTTTTTGCATTAAGAAGTGAGGCTGTGATTGTACCATGTGCCATCATCGGACCGTACAAGGTGTTTCAGCCATTAAAGGTTGTTTATGGCAAGCCGATTGATTTTGCAGAATATCGCAAGGAGAAAGTCTCCGCGGAAGAAGCTACCCTTATCATCATGAATTCCATCAAAGAACTTTTAGAAAAAAATAAATAGTTTAAGAGTTTTGACTTGACAAAATGTCCTATTTATTAGAAGTTAGTAGAAAGAAGTTAAAATATTTGATGAATTTTGCATAAAATTAGCTATTTTTTTCATCAAAGCTTCACTCTGTCTGTTTAACAATAGATGGAATATAATCCATTTATGAATTATTACACGAAACATGCAACTTTGTTTAAGTGCATATGATAGTGCTGGACGGTTGTCCAACTGCTATTCATATATACGTAACGGCTACCGTTACTTACATAAATAATGGAATAGTTGGTTTGTATAGAGGAGGTAATAATATGGTAGAAGACATGAATCAAGTAGAAGTGAAAAATTTAGAGGTTGGTACCAAAGTGACCGGAACTGTTACTAAGGTGGAAGAAAAGCAGGTTCTGGTTTCTATAGAAGGAAGCAAGCTGGATGGAATCATTCCAATCAGTGAGCTGTCTAGCCTTCATGTAGAAAAGGCTACAGATGTTGTGGCAGAAGGGCAAGAGCTTCAACTTAAAGTGACAAAGGTGGAGGATGAGCTTTTGGTCCTATCCAAAAAAGCGGTAGACGCAGATTTGGCATGGGAGGATCTTCAAAAGAAATTTGAATCCAAAGAGGTATTTGAAGCGGAAATCAAAGACGTTGTAAAAGGCGGCTTGGTAGTGGACCTTGGTGTTCGCGGCTTTGTTCCTGCTTCCTTGGTGGAAAATCATTTTGTAGACGATTTCTCCGATTATAAAGGGAAAACACTGACCTTTAAAGTGGTTGAATTGGAAAAAGAAAAAAATCGTGTAATTCTTTCCCATAGAGCTGTTGTGGAGGAAGAAATGAAAAATAAAAAGCATCAAGTGCTCGATTCCATTGAGACTGGCCAAGTACTTGAAGGTACTGTACAACGCATTACCGATTTCGGTGCATTTGTTGATATCGGTGGAGTGGACGGACTGGTTCATATTTCCCAGCTTTCCTATGAGCATGTAACAAAGCCTTCCGAGGTGGTTACAGAAGGGCAAAGGGTGCAGGTGAAGGTACTTTCTGTCGATCGTGATAATGAAAGAATCTCCCTTTCCATTAAAGAAACTCTTCCTGGACCTTGGAGTCAGGTTTCTGAGAAGCTTTCAGCTGGCAGCGTTACAGAAGGTGTCGTAAAACGCCTGGTTTCATTCGGAGCGTTCGTTGAAGTTCTTCCAGGTGTGGAAGGGCTGGTTCATATTTCCCAAATATCCAACAAGCATATCGGAACTCCACACGAAGTTCTTTCCGAAGGGGAAAAGGTCCAGGTTAAGGTATTGGACATAAATGTTAACGAACAACGCATTTCCTTAAGCATCCGAGAATTGGAAGAGCGTGAACAGGAAGAGGACTACAGCCAATACAGCCATTCCGAAGATTCCGGCGGTTTCCAACTTGGGGATTTGATTGGCGACAAATTGAAAAAACTTAAAAAATAATTTTCATAGGTGATAAACGGTGAGCAGAGCAAAAAGAAAAATGGACCATATCAAGCATGCTTTATCAACAGGTCAACTAAGACAACATGGTTTTGAGGATGTTATGTTCGTTCATCAAAGCTTGCCGAACTCCACTGTTTCATCTGTTCAATTGAATACAAAAATAGGCGAACTTGCTTTAAGTTCGCCTATTTTTATCAATGCAATGACTGGTGGAGGCGGGGCAGAGACCCTGGAAATCAACAAAGGACTTGCTGCAGTGGCAAAGGAATGCAAGCTTGCTTTGGCAGTCGGATCGCAAATGTCTGCAATTAAGGACATGGATGAAAGGGCTACGTATGAAATAGTACGTAAAGAAAATCCAGACGGAATCATCTTTGCAAACCTAGGAAGTGAAGCGTCAGTTGAGCAGGCGGAACAAGCAGTAGACATGCTTAATGCTGACGCGCTCCAGATTCATTTGAATGTGATTCAGGAACTTGTAATGCCAGAAGGTGATCGAGACTTTACTGGTGCCCTCAAAAGAATGGATAAGATAGCTTCTTCTATTGATGTGCCAATAATTGTGAAAGAAACAGGTTTTGGCATGAGCAGAGAAGCGGCTCGCAAGCTTTCGGATGCAGGAGTATCCATTATTGATGTTGGCGGTTTCGGGGGAACAAACTTCTCCAGGATAGAGAACGAACGTCGGGAAAATCGACTGAGCTTCTTTGACGACTGGGGAATTTCCACGACCTCCTCCATAGCAGAAGTGAGTCACTTTGTGCCGGAAGTAACAATCATAGGCTCTGGTGGAATACAAAGTGCTCTTGATATTGCAAAAGCTATTGCGCTCGGTGCATCAGCTGTTGGGATTGCAGGGTTTTTTCTTCGTGTCTACTTGGATGAGGGCCAGGAAGCCCTATGTCGATTGATTGCTAATGTGCATGAAGATCTTAAAATGGTCATGACTGCTTTGGGAGCTTCTACTATTGAAGATCTTCAGCGCGTACCATTGGTTCTACGCGGAGAAACCTACCATTGGCTAACCCAGCGTGGCGTGGATACGAGCAAATACAGTAATCGGTAAGCTTGTTTTCCTACTTTATTTATTAGATATACACATTAAATTATGCCCGTTGATTTCCGTCCCAGACACAAGATTCTCCGGGGAGGGTGGGACCTCCTATGTTCCTGCAGGAGTCAAGTGTCTTCCACTGCAATCAACCAAAGGGTTAATCTATACTTGCTAATAACAACAATTTGTAAACAGAGCTTTACAAAAGCAATCAATTAGGACGCTTTGGAATAATGAAAACACCTGATTAAATAGTTCACTTATTAAATGTCTAGTGCAATATTGATTAGACTCTCCCCTGTTGATTGGAGTGCAAGGCATGAGGCTCCCGAGGCCGCCCGCGGAAAGCGAATGCCTGGAGCGGAAATCAACAGGGTGTTTAAAGTCTACGCCTTATTTTTTGGAGCAACCACATACCCCATACGGCCACTGTGTGAATATATGGAAAAAAGCAGCGATTCCGATTGGAGAACCGCTGCTTTTTTAATGATTATCTATTACGCTCTCTTGCCCCTTCCGGACCTTCAAGCCTTGTTGCACCGGGATATTTCAAAGACTGATCACGGTCTGATTCCGTTCGCTTCTGAGCTTTCAATTTCTTCTCCTGTCTATCTTTTCCCATTCTTATCACCTCAAAGAAAATTGATTATCTGACTTATTATTTGCTTCTTTTGAAAAAAGATACGAATTACCGTGACTAGCTTTCTGGTTTTTTACCCATAATGTATGGTGTGATGGGAGGGAAATTGCATGGTATTGGAAGGATTATATTTTTATTTTCTATCTTGGGTCGGGTGGATCATTGTGACCTTCTTTTTTGCGAAGAGTCAACAGAGGTTTCTTTTGTCTGCACTTCTTTTATTGATTATTATCGGCTCTAATACATTTATTCCGGTTATGGATTTTCAAATAAGCGTTTCCTTTATCGTTCTTGCGATTACGGCAATCATTCTGCTTGTCAAAGTGTTGAAGAAACATTTGTTGCTTCACTATTTTTCCATATGTACAGTTGCACTGGCCTATGTGTGCTTTAAACTATTTGAGATTTATGATCCGGTATGGATTATTTTCAATAGGACTTGGATGCTTTCCGTCATTCTCTTGTATTTAGCATTATTGCTGTTCAAATCAAAAAGCGAGAGGTATGTTTTTCTTTTGACGGGGCTGTTGATGGGGGAGCTTCTCAGCATATTTGTGCTACACTCCGTCTTTCGTTATTCCATCATAGGATCCTTTGAATTCCTGGACGTTTTTTCTTTAACGGTTTCAGGGTTATCGGTCTGGGTATTTTTTGAAACCGTCACCGTTTATCTTGATGGCTTCGTACAAAAGCGTGTAAAGGAGAAACAAGGATGAACGAATACACTTACCCGATCCTTTTTGGGGTTATAATCGGGCTCACCACAAGGATATATATGCTGAAAACGGATTATAGGCAGTATCCGACGTACCTGCATGGAAAGGTTATTCACCTTTCGCTTGCTTTCATTGCTGCGGGACTCGGTACGATTGCTGTTCCTGCAATAATGGAAGAGGAATTTGCCGCCATCACGTTCCTTGCTCTTGCTGCATCACAGTTCCGTGATGTGCGTAATATGGAAAGAAACACGCTGACAGAACTGGATGGCTATGAGCTTGTACCAAGAGGAAGTACATACATAGAGGGTATTGCGATCGCTTTTGAAGGAAGAAATTATTTGGTGATCATCACTTCGTTTTTGGCTACACTAGCTTATCTGGTAGGAAACTTCTGGGTAGGGCTTGTGGTTGGTATATCAGCCATGCTCATTTCTCATCGCCTGATGACTGGGGGGCAGATCAAGGACATCGTTGAAATTGAGTACGTTAAACCTCATTTCAAGGATGCTGGGCTATATGTGGATAATATCTATATCATGAATATTGGTTTGCCGGAAAGGCAGAAGGAAGTCCTTCAGTATGGAATGGGTTTTATTTTGAAACCGAAGAATTTTAATGCAAGAAGCACCATTGCCAATCTTGGACAAAGACAGGCAATTCTCCATGATATGTCGACCGCTCTCGGCGTGTACCGTGATTCAGGAACGCCGGCTTTGGTCCCGCTCGCCAAAAGGGATCTCAATGATGGACGCGTTGGGGTTTTTGTGCTGCCTCAGGAACAGGATCTAGAAATAGCGCTTTCGATATTGGGGCAGGTTCCTACCTTGGAGAATGCCATAAGGATGCCGACGGAAAAAATCAAAGAGAAGGTAAAATAACATGGAAATGGAAAAGTATATTTTAGCAGTCATTACTACCAACTCGACCAAAATAGCGGGCGGTGCTCCTATTTTTACATGTGATACGAAAGCGGAAATGGAGTTTATTGCAGCGAACCTTGAAGCAATCCTCGATGGAATTGCCCATGGATTGGGTGAGGAGCTATATATCATTGTGAAGCATTAGACTTCCTTTTAAGGTGAATGCGGAAATAGTCAGACTTCCTTATTGGAAGCAATAATGTTAAACTATTCTAGTTAGACCCTTCCGGATATAGGAGGGTTTATTTTATTAATGGTTCTATAATTTATCTTATCTTTTTGGAGAATAGGTAAAGACTAATAGGTAAAGAAATCGAAAAGTAGAGTTTCTTCATCAACTTGATAGAGAATTTTTACATAAATATTTAGAAAATTGGGAGGGTGGTCAAGATGCCAAAACCAACCGTTGCGATAGTCGGTAGACCGAATGTTGGGAAGTCGACCATATTTAATCGTATTGTAGGAGAAAGAATCTCCATTGTAGAAGATATTCCTGGAATAACTAGAGACCGAATCTATAGCTCAGGAGAATGGTTAAACCAATATTTCAATCTTATTGATACTGGTGGAATTGAAATCAGTGATGCGCCTTTTATGACTCAGATTCGTGAACAGGCAGAAATCGCCATTGATGAGGCAGATGTCATCATTTTCATGACAAATGGCCGTGAAGGATTAACAACAGCGGATGAAGAGGTGGCAAAAATCCTCTACCGCTCCAAAAAACCTGTCGTTGTAGCCGTGAACAAGGTTGATAATCCTGATATGCGTGATACTTTGTATGATTTTTACGCACTAGGCTTTGGTGAACCGATCCCTATTTCCGGTTCCCATGGTTTGGGTCTTGGAGACCTATTGGATCTGGTCATTGCCAATTTCCCTAACAAGCAGGAAGAGGAATATGATGATGATACCATCAAGTTCTCTCTTATTGGGCGCCCGAATGTCGGGAAGTCTTCTCTTGTGAACGCTCTTTTAGGTGAAGAGCGAGTGATTGTCAGTGATATTGCCGGTACTACCCGTGATGCCATTGATACACCATACAAGTACGATGGCAAGGAATACGTCATCATCGATACTGCAGGTATGCGAAAAAAAGGAAAAGTGTACGAGACTACCGAAAAATATAGTGTATTACGTGCATTGCGTGCAATTGAACGCTCCGACGTAGTTCTAGTCGTAATAGACGGCGAAGAAGGAATCATCGAGCAAGATAAAAAAATCGCAGGCTATGCCCATGAAGCAGGTCGTGCCATCGTGATTGTAGTGAACAAGTGGGACGCTGTGGAAAAAGACGACAAGACCATGAAGGAATTTGAGCAGAAAATTAGAGACCATTTCTTATTCCTTGACTATGCACCAATAGTTTTCCTATCCGCGAAAACAAAGAAACGCGTGCATACACTGATTCCGAAAATTGACCTTGCAAGTGAAAACCATGCGATGCGAGTTGTCACAACTGTTCTGAATGATGTCATCACCGATGCTGTTGCGATGAACCCTACTCCGACAGATAAAGGGCAAAGATTGAAAATCTACTATGCGACGCAAGTTGCCATCAAGCCGCCTACTTTTGTCATCTTTGTGAACGAACCGGAATTGATGCATTTCTCTTACAAGCGTTTCTTGGAAAACCGTATCCGAGATGCCTTCGGATTTGAAGGAACCCCTATTAGACTTATTGCACGTCCACGTAAGTAAAGGAGAGGGAGTGAGTTCGTGAAAAAGGTAGCAGTTCTTGGTGCCGGAAGCTGGGGCACCGCTCTGGCGATGGTGTTGGCAGACAATGACCATGAAGTAAGACTTTGGGGTCATAAAAAAGAGCAGATTGATGAGATCAATACCACCCATACAAACAATAAATATTTGAAAAACATTACTCTATCAGAGGGTATTGCCGGTTACACCTCGATGGAGCAAGCTGTATCAGGTGTTGATGCCATTGTGCTGGCAGTTCCTACTAAAGCGATGAGAGAGGTATGTCAGCAGGTCAAGCAGTACCTGGACACTCCTCATCTGTTTGTGCATGTGAGTAAAGGAATTGAACCTGATACCCATCTTCGTGTCTCAGAGGTCATTGAGGAAGAGCTTCCTGAAAAAGTGAGGGAAGCGGTTGTGGTACTATCCGGCCCTAGTCATGCAGAAGAGGTTAGCTTAAGGCAGCCTACCACCGTTACAGCTGCGTCCACCAATCTGCGAGCAGCTGAAAAGGTGCAGGACCTCTTTATCAATCAACACTTCCGCGTCTATACCAATACGGATGTAGTCGGAGTGGAGATTGGCGGATCGTTGAAGAATATCATCGCTCTAGCTGCGGGAATTACTGACGGTCTCGGTTATGGTGATAATGCAAAAGCTGCGCTTATTACCCGTGGTCTTGCAGAAATCGCACGTCTGGGAAGCTGTTTGGGTGCAAATCCGTTAACCTTCCTCGGGCTGACCGGAATGGGAGATTTGATTGTAACGTGTACGAGTGTGCATAGCAGAAACTGGCGTGCAGGGAATATGCTTGGTAAAGGCATGAAGCTCGATGAAGTACTCGAAAACATGGGAATGGTAGTCGAGGGTGTCCGCACGACGAAAGCGGCCTACCAACTGTCCCAGAAGCTACAGGTGAAAATGCCGCTCACCTCCGCTCTTTACCACGTACTATTCGATGGCGTTGATCCGAAAGATGCAGTGGACGAACTGATGAGCCGCAACAAAACCACCGAGCTTGATGATCTGGCCCAATTGCTTGGAGATCGCTTCTCTTCTTAACGAAGAGGAGCTTTTTTTGTAACATTGTTGTTCAGAAAGAAAATTTTTTGAAAATAAACACCCAAATGGGCTCCCTGCATAATGTATAAAGAAGAATTGATGGGAGGGTGCTTTCGTTAATCCATACAAATCCATAATTTTTACATGCTTTATTTACGATAAATAGGCATTTGGCGATGCATGTATGCATGGCGCCGCATATGATGTGAATGAGGATATCACTGGTTGAGCTGTGGGATTGGATTATTTAGTCTATTACATGCATGCTGAAGTAAAACAGCCCCTTTTACTTCAGCTTTTTTTGTCCGCATTTTTGTCCGTTTTGTGACCCGTTTGCTTGGACAAGCAGGCCTGCGTCCGCAATTGGAGTTTTTTTCATGTTTATATTATGCTATAATGTTTGACGGAAAAGGAGAGATGAAAATGTCACCTGCATTGATGAAAATGTGGATTTCGTTTGTCGCGATGGGCTTTATGGTCATATCCGTACTGACTGTATACTTCACTAGATTTAAAGTTAAAAATAATGTAATCAGGATTATTTTGAATACAATTGCTTTTCTGTTAATCATAGTTGCTGGACTAATAATCTTTTATGTTGTGTTTAGTGGACCAGTACCTGAAAGTGCCTAAATGCACAGGTTCTAGAAAATAGTGATAAAGGTGGAAAAGTTTATGCCGTTAAATAAGTTCCTCCTCCTAGTAGGAATGGCAGCGATGATGATGCTGCTGACAGGTTGTTTGTATCCCCAGGACCGTTTGTCGCAAAATCAGGTTCCCTATCAGGATCAGCTTGCAGCCGTGCAATCTGCGGTCAATCAATATCGCGAGGCAAGCGGTGGGCTGCTTCCGATAAAGGACAGGGATATGGAAACGCCGATCTATCAGAAGTATCCGATTGATTTCAATAAACTGTCCCCAAAGTATATGCAGGAGCCACCCGGAACAGCGTATGAAAGCGGAGGGGTATACCTCTATGTCCTGGTTGACGTCGAGGAGAACCCGACTGTAAAGCTGATTGACCTTAGAATTTCTGAGCAGATCCGTGATCTGAATGTACGCATATCCATATATAAAAGCTCAAATGGCGGTTACCCTCCGGTAAAGGAAGTCATCAGCGATTCTGCCTTCCGTGTGGATTGGGACAAGCTTGGGTTCTCTGAGGAGCAGCATGCCGAAAGTCCTTACTCCGGTAAAAACCTGCCATTTATTCTGGATGAAAATGGAGAAATCAAAGTAGACTACTCCATGGATCTGTATGATTTCCTTCAAAAGCATGACCATCATTTCAAAGAGGGCGAGGATATCAGGGAGATATTGGTCGATAACTCCGTATTTGTCCCTGCATTTTCCTTACCTTATACATTGGACGAAAATAAAGAGCCTGTGATTACAAAATCTGATAATAATTAGTCATGAACCCTTTTTTAGAGAATACATTCTAAAGAAGGGTTTTTTGTTATTCCAAGCAGGAATCCCCTTCGTTGATCATAGCTGACAATCTTTAAATAAGGCTCTTTTCGTAAAGTTTGTTGCTTTTGTCCGTGAAAAATCGGCTTTTGGATTTTTCACAGCATTTCTCCCCAAATTATTCAAAGAGAAAATAAATCTATTACACCGGAAAAGAGCACGAAAGCAAGTAATATTACGTGTTTAAGTTAGATACGTCAAAAGCAACCATGTATGCGAAAAACAGCCTTAAATAAAAATACAGTTGAGAGGGATTTAATTTTCTAAAAGTAGTCATATTTAATTAGGACAACATCATACACATATAGTGTCATAGATTCTATTCTTACTAGAAAATGAATATCCCAAGATAAATGTCGGGAGGGAATCACTTGGAAAAAGTAGATATTTTCAAAGATATCGCTGAACGGACTGGCGGCGATATATATTTAGGGGTCGTAGGCGCTGTTCGTACAGGGAAATCAACGTTCATCAAACGGTTCATGGAGTTAGTGGTTCTGCCGAATATCGGTAATGAGTCGGATAAAGCTCGGGCACAGGATGAGCTTCCGCAAAGTGCAGCAGGAAAAACAATCATGACAACAGAGCCGAAGTTCGTACCTAACCAGGCGGTAAAGGTGAGGGTGGATGAAGGCCTTGATGTGAATATTCGCCTGGTTGATTGTGTCGGTTATACGGTACCTGGTGCGAAAGGGTATGAGGATGAAAATGGTCCAAGAATGATCAACACTCCTTGGTATGAGGAGCCGATTCCTTTCCATGAAGCGGCCGAAATCGGCACGAGAAAGGTAATTCAGGAGCATTCCACAATCGGTGTTGTCATTGCAACGGATGGTAGCATCGGTGAAATTCCACGCAGAGATTATATCGAAGCGGAGGAGCGTGTGGTGGAAGAGTTGAAGGAAGTTGGTAAGCCGTTCATCATGGTTATCAATACCGTTCAGCCGCATCATCCAGAGACGGAAGCATTAAAAAGAGAACTCTGTGAGAAGTATGATATCCCTGTCATCGCCATGAGTGTAGAGAGTATGAGGGAGTCTGATGTCTTCAATGTACTAAGGGAAGCGCTATTCGAGTTCCCGGTACTGGAAGTGAACGTCAATCTTCCAAGCTGGGTGATGGTGCTGAAAGAGAACCACTGGCTACGTGAAAGCTACCAGGAGGCTGTTAAGGATACAGTCAAGGATATTAAACGCCTGCGTGACGTTGACAGGGTTGTCGGCCAATTCAGCGAATATGAGTTCATTGATCGTGCCGGGCTTGCGGGCATCGAAATGGGGCAGGGGATCGCCGAGATCGACCTATATGCTCCGGATGACCTGTATGACCATATTTTAAAAGAGGTAGTGGGTGTCGAAATCAGAGGGAAGGATCACCTTCTGCAATTGATGCAGGATTTTGCCTACGCAAAGGCGGAGTACGATCAAGTGTCTGACGCTTTGAGGATGGTAAAGCAGACCGGCTATGGTATTGCCTCTCCTGCCTTAAGCGATATGAGCCTCGAGGAGCCGGAAATCATCCGTCAAGGTTCGCGCTTTGGAGTGAGGCTCAAGGCGGTAGCCCCTTCCATTCATAT
The DNA here is from genome assembly GCA_051750385.1 of Bacillota bacterium. Taxonomy (GTDB): domain Bacteria; phylum Bacillota; class Bacilli; order Bacillales; family Bacillaceae_I; genus Sutcliffiella_A. Next base: position 383,037 of record JBNJJQ010000001.1, read on the forward strand.
GATCAAGGTGGATGTGGAGTCTGAGTTTGCACCAATCATCGGAACGGAAAAGCAAAGTGAAGAGTTGGTACGTTACCTCATGCAGGACTTTGAGGATGATCCGCTTTCCATCTGGAATTCAGACATCTTCGGCCGGTCCCTAAGCTCCATTGTTCGCGAAGGGATCCATGCGAAAATCTCCTTGATGCCTGAAAATGCAAGATATAAGCTGAAAGAAACGCTCGAGCGAATCATCAACGAGGGTTCAGGCGGGTTGATCGCGATTATCCTATAAAAAATATGTCGAATAGGTTTAACAGCTCCCCAACGGTGGTACGTTACACAAATGGGGAGCTGTTTTTTTAATTTTTGTAATGAAAATCCCTTGCCTAGTGCATTTTCATATGTTAATCTACTAACAGAAAATCTTCTCTTAATTGGCGAATAATTCCTATATAAATCGCTTTTTTGAGAGAAATTTGTTGAAATCTAGTGATTAATGGGGTAATATAAGCCTTGTTACAAGATTTACAGCATGATGATGTATAGAATGATTGAAAACTGTGAAGAAATGTTAGTACTAGGCTTTTACTAGACCTAATCAGCATCTTGGTCTATTATAGTGATTAAACTCCCTTTGGGAGGAGGTGAATGGCATGAACAAGACAGATTTGATCAATGCAGTTGCTGAAGCAAGTGAACTTTCCAAAAAGGACGCTACTAAAGCAGTTGATGCTGTTTTCGATACAATTTTAGATGCACTGAAAAACGGTGACAAAGTTCAATTAATCGGTTTTGGTAACTTTGAAGTACGTGAGCGCGCTGCGCGTAAAGGTCGTAACCCACAAACTGGGGAAGAGATCGAAATCGCTGCTAGCAAAGTACCAGCTTTCAAACCTGGTAAAGCTTTAAAAGATGCTGTTAAATAATTAACAGCTACATATCAAATGATTGTCATCAGTAAGAGGCGCATGTGTTTGCGCCTCTTTCTTTTTGCTTTTATAAAAAAACTTATGCTAGAATCAAATTATAGCTATTTGTATGATAAGTGGGAGGAAAAGAGTAATGACACAAGTAAATACAGCACAAATTGAACAAGCCGTTCGTTTAATATTAGAAGCGATTGGAGAAGATCCAAATCGTGAAGGTCTGCTGGATACACCAAAACGTGTAGCAAAAATGTATACGGAAGTTTTCTCAGGTCTGAATGAGGATCCGAAAGAACATTTTAAAACGGTATTTGGCGAAGCTCATGAAGAACTTGTTCTAGTAAAAGATATCTCCTTCTTCTCAATGTGTGAGCATCACTTGGTTCCTTTCTTCGGAAAAGCGCATGTTGCCTATATTCCTAAAGGTGGTAAGGTAACGGGATTAAGCAAGCTTGCAAGAGCGGTGGAGGCTGTTGCAAAACGTCCACAACTGCAGGAACGAATCACATCGACGATTGCGGACTCCATTGTCGAATCACTTGATCCGCATGGTGTCATGGTAGTCGTAGAGGCTGAGCATATGTGCATGACCATGCGTGGTGTGAAAAAGCCTGGATCCCTTACGATTACTTCTGCAGTTAGAGGAGTACTTGAAAAAGATCCTGCTGCAAGAGCGGAAGTGCTGACCTTTATTAAGGGGTAATTTTTATAAAGTTGTTTCGACTTAATAAGTTATATATAGGAGGGTTCGAATGAGCCAGACACATCCAAATGATTTTATCGTCATTAAAGCAAAGGAAGACGGTGTAAGTGTAATTGGACTGACACGTGGAACGGACACGCGTTTTCACCATTCCGAAAAACTCGACAAAGGTGAAGTGATGATCGCTCAATTCACCGAGCATACCTCTGCAATCAAAATAAGAGGAAAAGCACTTATCCAATCCGCGCATGGAGAAATGGACACGGAATAATAAGAAAAACAGAGGGCGCCATGCCCCCTTGATACAAGCCAAGAGCAGAATAGATTTATCTTTCTGCTTTTCTTCTATTTTGCATCTGAATCCAACTTTACGTTTCGACTACATAAAACAGGTTAAACTAAAAGAAAGATAGTTCATTATCGACATTATGCCTCACTAATGTGCTATAATTAGCTTTGTCTATTCAAAGGAAATGTAAGTTGAATATTGCGTAATCCAGCTTGCTCCGGATTACCTGTTAAGCAAGCAGCTATTCAACTGCAAAAGTTAATTTTTTCTTCTCCGTAAGAAAAGGGAACAAGGGTGGTCTTTAGTGAGTAATATTCAATTACATATCTCAGAAATTAAAGAGCAGTTACATAAATTGATTACACATCCATACTTATCGAAACATATAGAATATCCCGTTATTGATGAGGATAAGCTTCTCCTCCTCTATTCGGCCTTGGAATCCATACCATTACCTGTTGAAAAAAAGGAGAAATACATCCTTTCCACCATGCTGGTGCAAATCGCCCTTGATACCCACGACTTGGTAACGAATGCAAAAATGGACCACTTGAAAACGGATACCGCAAAAAACAGGCAGCTCACAGTACTCGCAGGGGACTATTACAGCGGCCTTCATTATCAATTGCTCGCAAAAGTGGACGATATAACCATGATCAGACTACTTGCGAGCTCGATTAAACAAATCAATGAACATAAAATCGCGTATTACCAAAAAGAGTTGGATGGAATGGAAATGTTGATGGATAGTCTCGCGAAAATTGAGTCATCCCTCATTCAATCCGTTTCCCAGTATTTTTCCGACTCAATGTTCAAGGAACTGAGTGTCAATTTTCTTTTATTAAAGCGCTTAATCGCGGAGCGCAAAAAGTACTGCGTGGAAAAGTCCTCTCATTTTTTTGATATGATGAAAAGAATAGCTTTTTCCAAGAGTCAACTTGAAAAGTCAGATACATCGAATGAACAGGAAACCTATATTCTTTATCTGATAGACCGTTATATTGAACATGTTAAGAAAACGATCGATCAACTGGCAGGATCCATCCCGAACATGAATCTCCTTTTAAAAAACCGGATCCAGGAGTTGTTTTATGAGGTACCGTTTTCAACAAAAAAGTTTGTGGAAGAAGGGTAAACAATGCAGCATCCATCAAAAGAGGAAAGAGTGCATGGAGTTTTTGAAAAAATCTATAAAAACTACGACAAGATGAATTCCGTCATCAGCTTCCAGCGTCATGTTGCATGGCGAAAAGATACGATGAAAAGAATGGACGTCCAAAAAGGGGCAACTGCCTTGGATGTTTGCTGTGGAACCGGGGACTGGACCATTTCCATGGCAGAAGCCGTAGGAAGCACCGGAAAGGTAATCGGACTGGATTTCAGTGAAAACATGCTTTCGATTGGAAAAGAAAAGGTGAAGAACCTCTCTCTGCAAAACATTGAACTCATCCACGGTAATGCGATGGCACTTCCTTTCGAAGATAACAGTTTTGATTATGTGACAATCGGTTTTGGGCTTCGGAATGTTCCGGATTATTTTCAAGTACTGAAGGAGATGTACCGTGTGGTGAAGCCTGGAGGAAAAGTGGTCTGTTTGGAGACCTCCCAGCCGACACTGATTGGATTCCGTCAAATGTACTTCCTATACTTCCAATATGTCATGCCGATGCTTGGTAAGGTCTTTGCAAAAAGCTATAATGAATATGCTTGGCTTCATGAGTCTGCAAAGGACTTCCCCGGGATGAAGGAATTAAAAGCAATGTATGAAAAAGTAGGTTTCCAGCCTGTACAAGTGAAGGCTTATACTGGTGGAGTTGCTGCCATGCATTTAGGAGTTAAACCTAGAAAATAGTTTGTAAAGGTGACCTACATGAAATTAAAGATGATGTATTCCTTTTTAAATAGCGATTTGCAAATAATAGAGAATGAATTGGAAGAGACGATTCAGACGGAACGTGCCCTGCTTCAGGAAGCATCCCTTCATCTGCTGCAGGCAGGCGGCAAAAGGATCAGACCTGTTTTTGTCCTGTTAGCCGGTAAGTTTGGTCAATATGACATTCATAAAATCAAATACGTTGCGGTCGCTCTCGAACTCATACATATGGCCTCGCTTGTTCACGACGATGTGATTGACGATGCGGAACTGAGACGCGGAAAGCCGACAATCAAGGCCAAATGGGATAACAGGATTGCCATGTATACAGGAGACTATATATTTGCAAGATCCCTGGAATTGATGACGATGGTGGAAAATATTGAAGCGCATCAGATTCTCTCCAATACCATTGTAGAACTGAGTAAAGGCGAAATAGAACAGATTCGGGACAAATATAACTATGAGCAGAACCTGCGTGTATATCTGCGAAGAATCAAACGGAAAACGGCACTTCTTATCGCTGCGAGCTGTCAGCTTGGTGCCGTATCGGCTAGCGCACCTTCCGAGATACATAAAAGCTTGTTCTGGTTCGGCTATTATGTTGGAATGTCTTTTCAAATTACAGATGATATACTGGACTTCACCGGCACGGAAGAGCAATTGGGAAAACCCGCTGGAGGGGATCTCTGGCAGGGGAATATCACTTTGCCAGTTCTGTATGCCATGGAAGATTTCGAGTTGAACCACAAGATCAGGGCAATCCACGAAAACAGCACGAAAGAGGAAATACAGTGCATCATAGATTCTATAAAAAAATCGGATGCCATCGAGAGGTCGTTTCAGCTAAGTGATCGTTATTTGAATAAAGCTTTCAAGGAGCTTGAAAAGCTTCCGAACGGAATTGCTAAACGTACCTTCAATAATGTTGCGAAATTTATCGGAAAACGAAAATATTAAGACAATTCCCCATTTTTTGAGTTGCGTAACATGTGGAACCATGTTATATTTTTGTAGGTTAGGGCTTTTCCTAACCTTACATATTCTTTGATGGGGTGGAGAAATTATTATGGAAAAAACATTCTTAATGGTAAAACCTGATGGTGTACAACGTAACCTTATTGGGGAAATCGTTTCTCGTTTCGAAAAAAAGGGATTCCAATTAGTTGGAGCAAAATTAATGCAAATCCCTACTGAATTGGCAGAAGAGCATTATGGCGAACATAAAGAGCGTCCTTTCTTTGGAGAATTGGTAGACTTCATCACTTCCGGTCCTGTATTTGCGATGGTATGGCAAGGGGATAACGTGATTGCTACAGCTCGTCAAATGATGGGGGCAACAAACCCTAAAGACTCAGCACCTGGAACTATCCGCGGTGAGTATGCTGCAACCGTTGGAAAGAACATCATTCACGGTTCTGATTCACCTGAAAGCGCAGAACGCGAAATCGGTCTTTTCTTTAAAGGCGAAGGTTTAGTAGAATACAATAAAAATGTAAACAACTGGGTTTATTAATTTTTTGTAAACGCTTAACCTACAGATGAAACATTTCCAAAAAGCCTCAAAATCGTGTTGAACTACATGATTTTGAGGCTTTTTGTTTTTTGTTGTGTCAGTATTGAAAATTTATCCACCTCCATCCGATAAATCATATATACTTTTAATAGATAATCAGAGATAGAAAGTAGATGACAAGGTTGATAAGGGATGACTATGCAACGTTTATAGGGAATATAAATAAGAAAACAGGAATTGATCTTTCATTATATAAAGAAGCCCAAATGAAAAGAAGATTGACTTCCCTGTACGAAAAGAAAGGTTATACAAGTTTTCTGGAGTATTTCAGGCAGTTGGATAACAATCAGGACGAGCTTTACGAATTTCTTGATAGAATGACCATCAATGTTTCTGAGTTTTACCGGAACTATAAGCGCTGGGAGATACTGGAGAAGATCATCCTGACCCCAATGCTTGAGGGGGAGAAGCAGTTGAAGGTATGGAGCGCCGCATGCTCGACAGGGGAGGAACCGTATACCTTGGCCATGCTGCTCTCAAAATTCCGTCAGTTGTCACGGATAAAAATAACTGCCACTGATATTGATGATAATGCAATTGCAAGAGCAAAGCTTGCAACCTATCAGGAAAGGTCCTTGCAGGAGGTCCCTGAAGAGATGAAAAAACGCTTTTTCATAAAAGATGGCAGCTTCTATAAAGTGAAGGACGAAATCAAGCAAACGGTCACGTTCAAGAAGCAAAACCTGCTTGCAGATCCTTTTGATGCAAATCACGATTTAATCGTGTGCCGGAATGTCCTGATCTATTTTACGGAAGAGGCGAAAGCCCATCTGTATCATAAATTCAGCGACGCGCTGAAAAAAGGCGGCATTCTGTTTGTGGGAAGTACGGAGCAGATCTTTCAGCCCGCACAATATGGCTTCGAAGTGGTGGATACGTTTTTTTATAAGAAGATCTGAGGAATCTATCCTGGTGGGTGGGTTCTTTTTTTATGGGTGGTGATTGGTACGAATGATCAGGAGGTTGGGGACGAAAACGAGTAAAGGCATTAGAAACTCTTTAAAGGCAAAAACCCCATGGAGGAAGACTTGAAAAGGTCATCATAAGTGCAATGAAGGCCAAAACCCAGGGAGAAACCTAGGAAAAGGTCATCATAAGCTCAATGAAGGCCAAAACCCAGGGAGAAACCTAAAGAAAAGGTCATCATAAGCACAATGAAGGCCAAAACCCAGGGAGAAACCTAGGAAAAGGTCATCATAAGCTCAATGAAGGCCAAAACCCAGGGAGAAACCTAAAGAAAAGGTCATCATAAGCAAAATGAAGGATAAAACCCAGAGAGTCACCCAAAGAAAAGGTCATCATAAGAATCTACTGGTCAGTTTAACCATCCTTGCTTTTTTTTTGTACCACTCTAGGCTAAACTTATGGTATAGTATTACATAAATTATTAACACTTAGATGCTTAAAAGCTTTAAAGGGATAAAGGAGATGCTGAAACGATGAGATATTTGACTGCAGGAGAATCACATGGACCACAGCTCACAACCATTCTAGAAGGAATTCCGGCGGGTCTTCCATTGACGGCCGAAGACATCAATGATGACCTCGCGAGAAGACAGAAGGGGCATGGACGTGGCAGAAGAATGCAAATTGAAAAGGATACTGTTGAGATACTGAGCGGGGTGCGTCATGGATATACATTAGGATCTCCGATTACGCTTGTTGTGGAAAACAATGATTGGAAGCACTGGACGAAGATAATGGGGATTGAACCAATTCCTGAAGAAGACCAGGAGGAAGTAAAGCGTAAAATCACCCGGCCAAGACCAGGGCATGCGGATCTGAATGGAGCAATCAAATACGGACATCGCGACATGCGGAATGTACTGGAACGCTCTTCAGCCAGGGAAACCACGGTGCGTGTGGCTGCAGGTGCGGTTGCGAGAAAATTTCTCTCTGAACTTGGAATTACGGTTGCCGGGCATGTAACGGAAATTGGCGGAGTCAAAGCAAGCCCTAACACCATACAAAGCCTCCAGGAGCTGAAAGATGCAACGGAAGCATCTCCGGTTCGCTGTTTCGATAAAAATGTCGAGCAGGAAATGATGGATGCTATCGATACTGCCAAGCAAAATGGGGATTCGATTGGTGGAGTAGTGGAAGTCATCGTGGAAGGAATGCCATCCGGTGTGGGAAGCTATGTGCATTATGACCGTAAGCTGGATGCAAAGCTTGCAGCAGCTGTCATGAGTATCAATGCTTTCAAAGGTGTGGAGTTTGGGGTCGGTTTTGAAGCGGCACGCTTGCCTGGCAGCAAGGTCCATGATGAAATTGCCTGGAGTGAAGAGCGTGGCTACTACAGACTCTCGAATAATCTTGGTGGCTTTGAAGGCGGCATGACAACCGGGATGCCAATTGTTGTACGTGGGGTGATGAAGCCGATTCCGACATTATATAAACCGCTGCAAAGTGTCGATATCGAATCGAAAGAGCCGTTCCAAGCGAGTATCGAGCGCTCAGACAGCTGTGCAGTACCGGCAGCGAGTGTCGTAGCGGAGGCTGTTGTAGCCTGGGAGGTTGCGTCCGCTTTGGTCGAGCAGTTTGGGCAGGACCGATTAGACCTGATCAAGGAAAATGTCCAAAGGATGCGAGAGCATGCAGCAGAATTCTAAGCTGAGTGAAGTGAAGGTGAAAACCGAATCGAAGGAGTATTCGGTGCATATCGGGGCAGGAGCTTCCGAGCTACTTCCTGATGTACTGGGAACCTTCAATAGGGCACCAAAAACCATCCTCATCATCACCGATGACTGTGTAGCCAAACACTATCTCGATAAAATTGAAGCATCTATAGATCAGTCATACACCGTTCACCATTTCATTCTGGAAAATGGGGAAAGCTCGAAGTCTTTTCAAAATTATTATGATATCCAATCCTTTGCGCTCGAAAAAGGCCTGGATCGGAATTCGGTTGTGATTGCATTAGGCGGTGGAGTAGTTGGCGATATCGCAGGGTTTGTTGCCTCCACCTTTATGAGGGGAATCAAGTTCATCCAAATCCCGACCACCCTTTTGGCACATGATAGTGCAGTAGGCGGAAAAGTGGCCATCAATCATCCGCTAGGGAAAAATATGATCGGTTCGTTCTATCAGCCGGAAGCTGTCCTCTACGATACTAGCTTTTTGAGTACCTTGCCTGAGAACGAATTGCGCTCTGGCTTTGCGGAAGTGGTGAAGCATGCGCTTATTTGGGATAAGAAATTTTACGAGTGGATCAAGGATAATATCACATCTCTTAACGCGCTTGACCAGGAACGCTTGAGATTCTGTATCGAAAAAGGAATTCAGACGAAGGCGGAAGTGGTGTCTTCGGACGAGACCGAGCAAGGTTTAAGGGCAATCCTGAACTATGGACATACACTTGGGCATGCATTGGAAGCAGCCTATGGATATGGAGAAATCACGCATGGAGACGGCGTGGCTCTCGGCATGCTTTTTGCAACGGAACTGAGTGAGGATCTAGCACCTGGACTCGAACTATCAAAAGAAATGCGCACCCTTTGGAAGAGGTACGGCTTTCCATGCGAAATTAAAGCGCACATAAAATCGTCTGACATTTTAAATTGGATGAAAAAAGATAAAAAGTCGAAAGCCGGTCATATACATATGGTATTGATGCAAGAAGTAGGAAAAGTCCTGCTCGAGTCAGTACCTGATGATGTAATCATGAAGAAATTAGAATCGTTCTATAAATAAAGGGGGAATTACGTGATTAGGGGAGTACGGGGAGCAACCACCATCAATCAGAACACCGAACAGGAAATTATCCAAAAGACAGAGGAGCTTTTGTTAAAAATGATTCACGCGAACGACATTGTGGCCGAAGATGTGGCACAAGTATTGATTTCTGTCACGAATGATATCACCGCTTGTTTCCCTGCAAAAGCGCTGCGTAACCTGGAAGGCTGGGATTTTGTTCCGGTCATGTGTACGAAAGAGATCGCCGTACCGGACTCTTTGCCATCCTGTATCAGGGTGATGATGACAGTTAATACAGTGGCTGCACAAAAAGATGTGAAACACATTTATCTCTATGCGGCACAAAGCCTCAGACCGGATTTATCAAAAACCTGATGGTTGACAATCAGGAAAGTTCTATCATATAGTACTACCAAGGAAACAAATTGTTAGAGTTTTCTGAGCCTAGATTAGTGAGTTAGAGACGAGAGCAAGAACGAGAGAGTAACTGAGTGTCAGGAAAGCCTGTTAGTAGGCATTAATGGCAAATAGAGGCCAAGGCATAGATGCCGGCACAGATTAGTAGACGAGTTGAGATGAGAATAGCTGAGAATGAGTTGAGTTTAGCTGAGGTTAGAATGTATTGTATTAAATCTACCCAAAGACTATCCTCGTCTTTGGGTTTTTAATTTTTCCTCATTCCGAATTCATCTCTTATATAGCTCATTCTCCATTTCGAAGATGGAGGAGAAAGTTATGCACACAAATGAGTTTGCCGAGTTTTTAAATGCGAGCAGACAATACAAAACCATTCCCATAATTGAAACATTTTTTGGAGACACGATTACACCTGTCTCTGTTTTCCAGTCACTAAGAGAAGAGGCTGTCTATCTACTGGAGAGCAAGGAGCCTAATTCCGACTGGTCCCGATATTCCTTTATAGGACTTCAGCCTTTTATGAAGATCAGAGGGAACGATTCGGTCATTACTTTGGAGGATCAACAAAGCATCCTTTATTCAGGTAATAGCTTGAAAGATGTCGTAGAGTTTGCAAATGAAAGATTGCAAGTGAAAAAGGTACAGAAAAGCCTTGGGTTCACTGGCGGTGCTGTCGGTTATTTAAGCTATGATTTCATATCAACACTGGATAAGGTCCCGATGCACCATACCTATAAAGGGGAGGATACGGTCCATCTCCTATACTGTGAAACAATCATTGTCATCGATCATAAGCAGAATGAAATTCATTTTATCCACTATGTACGACTGCAAGGCAACGAGACTGAAGATGCGTTGATCACCAAATATGAACAAGCAAAGCAAAGTCTCCAAGGCTGTGCCACACGTATTAGAAAGCGGGAGAGCCAGGATAATCTTCTTGAATCCAAGCTGGATAACGATTCATTGCCCGTGCGCTCCAATTATACAAAAAAAGATTTTCTGAAGCATGTGGACCGGATAAAAGATTACATTTCCGCCGGTGATATCTTTCAGTGTGTATTATCCCAGCGCTTCGAAATGGAAGCGGACCTGGATGGATTTGACGTCTACAGGGTGCTGAGAAAGCAAAATCCATCACCCTATCTGTTTTATTTGAAATATGAGGATATGGAGCTGATCGGCAGCTCACCTGAACGACTTATTCAAATTCAGGATAACCAATTGGAAATCCATCCGATTGCCGGGACGAGAAAACGAGGGGTTGACCCCAACCACGATAGGCAGCTTGCAGACGACCTCATGCAGAATGAGAAGGAACAGGCGGAGCATTTCATGCTGGTCGATCTTGCGAGAAATGATATCGGACGTGTTGCGAAATACGGATCAGTTCATACCCCCAAGATAAAGGAGCTTGTCTATTTCTCAAGGGTGATGCATCTGATCAGTGTGGTAAGAGGGGAGCTTTCGCCGGCATATACACCGGTAGAGGCGCTGCTCGCTTCATTCCCGGCAGGTACGGTATCGGGAGCCCCTAAGGTAAGGGCGATGCAGATCTTGCAGGAGCTGGAGTCTACTAAAAGAAACACCTATGCGGGTGCCATCTGCTACATCGGCTTTGATGGGAATGTGGATTCATGCATCACTATCCGGACCATTCAAAAAAAAAATGATACATTCTATGTCCAGGCAGGAGCTGGTGTCGTAGCGGATTCTGTTCCAGAGCTGGAATGGGAAGAAACTAAAAACAAAGCGTCCGCTCTTATTGAAACCGTTCAACTAGCCAACAAGCTGTTCAAAAAAGAGACAGGGGGGTCCCTACATGTTTAAAAATTACCTTTCCTCACTAATCAATGGACAGAAGCTTTCAATCACTGAAGCAGAAGAAGCGATGGATTTGATGATGAAGGGGGAGGCGACTTCCAGTCAGATAGCAAGCTTCATCTCGATTCTCCGTTTTCGCGGGGAAACGGTCGAGGAGATGATCGGATTTACCAAAGCGATGAGGCGGCATATGAAGGAGATTCCGTATGAGCATCCACATCTCATTGATACATGCGGGACAGGAGGGGATGGCGCTTCTACCTTTAATATCAGCACGGCATCTGCGATTGTTGCAGCAAGCGGTGGAGCGAAAGTCGCAAAACATGGTAACAGGGCTGTCTCTTCCCTGAGCGGCAGTGCCGACGTCCTGGAGCAGCTTCATCTGCCGGTCCAGCAGTCACTGAAGGAGGCAAAAGAAACCCTGAAAGTGAAAGGCATGAGCTTCCTTTTTGCGCCTATCTATCATGAAGCGATGAAGCATGCAGTTGCACCTCGCAAGGAAATAGGCTTTCGCACCATCTTTAATCTGCTTGGTCCTTTGGCCAATCCAGTACGCTGCAAGCAACAGGTGATCGGGGTGTTTTCCAGTGAATATGCCGAAAAGATGGCAGAAGTATTGAATCATCTTGGGTCGGAGCATGTTCTTATTGTAGCTGGTGGTGATGGGTTGGATGAAATCACAATTACAGGTCAAACAAAAGTGGTGGAAGTGAAGGATGGGAAGATTTCTTCCTATACGATTTTCCCAGAGGATTTTGGTATGAAAAGAGGGCTTCTAAAAGATATACAAGTAACGAACAGTATGCAAAGTGCACAGTTGATCTGGCAGATTTTCCAGAACAAAGCTTCTGATAGTGCGAAGAATATTGTTGCATTGAACGCAGGTGCAGCCCTATATGTATCAGGTATCTGCAGCTCCTTGGAGAACGGTGTCCGTGAAGCCATACATCTCATTGAGTCGAAAACTGCGTATCAGATGCTTTTGGACCTGCAAAAGGAAGGAGTAAGCGAACATGTTAACTAAGATTGTGGAGTCGAAGATAAAAGAGGTAAGTGTGCTGACCCTGCCTTCCCAAGCATTGGTAAGAAAGCATTCCTTTTATGAGGCACTAAAAAACCCCAATCGCTCTGTCGGCTTGATTGCGGAAATGAAAAAAGCCTCTCCGTCCAAAGGTATATTGAAGGAAAGCTTTGCTCCGATCGATATAGGTGCACATTATGAAAAGGTGAGGGTGGATGCGATTTCGGTCCTTACCGATCAGCAATTTTTCAAAGGGTCGAAGCATGACCTGATGATGGTGAAAGAGACGACAAATCTGCCGGTTCTGCGAAAGGATTTTATCATTGATTCGCTGCAGGTGCAGGAGAGTGCCCGTATCGGAGCGGATGCCATACTTTTGATAGCAGAGATTTTGACGGATGAAAAGCTATACCAACTCTATCAGGAAGCGGTTGAATCAGGACTGGATGTACTGGTGGAGGTTCACTCCTTGGAAAGATTATCGCAGCTTTTACAAACCTTCACTCCTGCGATCTTAGGAGTGAACAACCGAAACTTGAAAACCTTTGAAACGGATATAGAGTCGACAGGCAAGCTCGCAAACTATATTCCTAGCTCCTCGCTATTGGTCAGCGAAAGCGGCATCCTGACGCACGGGGATCTAACAAAGGTCCAAAAATATGGAGCAAATGCTGTTCTTGTAGGCGAGGCATTTATGAAGGACATCTCTCCAAGCATTGGTGTCAAGCGCTTGTTTGGAGAACTGGAACATGCCTGATGTATTGATCAAGTATTGCGGCAATAAAACGCTGCAGGACTATCAGATTACCAACAGAACAGGAGCGGATTATCTTGGCTTTGTATTTGCAAAAAGCAAACGGCAGGTTCAGGTCGAAGAGGTATCATCTTGGATTGCACAAGAGAAATCACCATCAAAAAAATTGGTTGGCGTTTTTGTCAATCAATCCATTGATGAAATTCTATATGCGGTGGATACGCTGAAACTTGACGTTGTTCAATTGCACGGGGATGAAAGCCGAGAATACATTCAATCCCTTGGTTCTGAAATAAAAGCCGTGATATGGAAGGCCGTACATCACCAAAATGATGAGAGCCTTCAAAATCTGGAATTCTATCAGGAACTTGTCGAAGGCTTTGTTATTGATAAAAAAGTGGGTAGTGCGTATGGAGGCACAGGGGAAAGCTTCGACTGGAGCTTCCTTCCACGATATATTAGTAAGGCGAGATCGATGAAGAAACGGTGTTTTATTGCAGGTGGAATAAAGGAAGAGAATCTTGCAGGACTATTAAGATATCAACCGGATGGAATAGACATATCAAGCGGGATAGAGACCGATTTTATAAAAGACGGTGAAAAAATACAAGCCGTAGAGAGAAGGGTGAACGAGTATGGCACAATCAGAAACTAGAACAAGTACCCCGGACAGCTTTGGAAGATTTGGAGAATTCGGAGGCAAATATGTCCCAGAGACCCTGATGGTTCCCCTCGAGGAATTGGAGGCCGGTCTGCAGGAGGCGCTTCAAGACGAAAAGTTCCTGCAAGAGTACCATTATTTTTTAAAAGAATACTCAGGCAGGCCAACCACGCTGACTCTCGCAGGTAACCTTACGGAAAGGCTTGGCGGTGCAAAAATCTATTTGAAAAGAGAAGACCTGAACCATACTGGCGCCCATAAGATAAATAATGCCATTGGTCAGGCGCTCCTGGCAAAACGATTAGGAAAGAAAAAGATCATCGCAGAGACAGGTGCGGGCCAGCATGGGGTGGCCGCAGCCACTGTGGCCGCAAAGTTCGGAATGGAATGCAAGGTTTTTATGGGAGAGGAAGACATCGAACGCCAATCGCTTAATGTGTTCCGGATGAAACTGTTGGGTGCAGAGGTGATTCCGGCTACAAGCGGCAACAAAACACTGAAAGATGCTACCAATGAAGCTATTCGATACTGGGTGCAGCATTGTGAGGACCATTTTTACATGATCGGATCTGTTGTCGGCCCACATCCTTATCCATACATGGTGAGGGAGTTCCAGAAAGTGATTGGTGAGGAGGCCAGACGCCAGTTCCTTGAAAGGGAAGGCCGCCTGCCGGATAAAGTAATCGCATGTGTCGGAGGCGGTTCCAATGCGATTGGCATGTTTGCATCATTCTTCGAGGATGATGTCAAACTTATCGGGGTGGAGGCAGCAGGTATGGGGATCAACACACCGCTGCATGCCGCTACACTTTCAAAAGGTACGAAAGGAGTTATCCACGGATCGCTCACCTATCTGCTACAGGACGAAAATGGCCAGATTACAGAACCATATTCCATTTCGGCCGGTTTGGATTATCCAGGTATCGGCCCGGAGCATGCGTACCTGAAAGAGACAAAGCAGGTCGAATACAAAAGTGTGACAGATGAGGAGGCGCTTCATGCCCTCGATCTTTTGGCGAAGGAAGAAGGGATCATCCCTGCCATTGAATCGGCCCATGCGCTTTCCATCGCTTTTGCAGAGGCCGAAAAGATGTCCCATGATGAAACGATCCTTGTATGTCTATCTGGCAGAGGGGATAAGGATGTAGGTACACTGATGAAACGAATGGAGGGCGAAGATCATGACCACAATGTATAAGGAGCGGCTGCCAAAGCACGAGAAATTATTTATACCGTTCATCATGGCAGGGGATCCAACCCCCGAGTTGACGGTTAAGCTTGCATTGCTGCTTGAAAAAGTGGGTGCCTCTGTTCTTGAACTTGGTGTCCCATACTCTGATCCTTTGGCGGACGGACCGGTCATACAGCGTGCTTCCAAGCGTGCACTTGAGCATAAGATGACGATCAAGAAGGCGATGGGACTCGCGGGGGAAATGAGAAATAGAGGTCTGAAAATACCGATTATTCTCTTTACGTACTATAATCCTGTGTTACAATTAGGAGAAGAATCCTTTTTCGCTTTAGCGAAGGAAAATCAGATAGATGGTCTGCTTATCCCTGATCTACCCTTCGAAGAAAGCGAAGAGATCAGGAAATCTTGTAAAAGCAATGGGCTTACGTACATCTCCTTGGTGGCACCGACCTCCAAGAAGAGGGTAGAAGCCATATCAAAGGCTGCAGAAGGCTTTCTATACTGTATTTCCTCCCTTGGAGTGACAGGTGTCAGGAATGATTTTTCCGAGCAGCTCTATTCCTTTTTGGAAGAGGTACAGGAGCTGAGTTCCGTTCCCGCTGCCGTAGGATTCGGGATTTCGATCAGCAAGCAGATCGAAACCTTAAAGGATTATTGCGATGGCTTTGTTGTCGGAAGCGCCTTGATTCAGATGATAGAAAACTTTGAAGCAGCTTTTAAAGTTGATGAAGAAAAAACCCTAGATGAATTAAAATGGCAAATAAAAGAATTAATTTCTCCGCTTTTAGCAGAAAGGTGATTGTAAGTGATGGACATAAAAAAACAACTACTATCTTTGACCCCTTATCAGCCAGGCAAGCCGATGGATGAAGTGAAAAGGGAATTGGGCTTGGACAAAATAGTGAAGCTTGCATCAAATGAGAACCCCTTCGGCTGCTCGATCCATGTAAAAGCAGCGATTATGGACCAGTTAGATAAAGCAGCCACCTATCCGGACGGGTATGCGCGTCAATTGAGAGAAACGCTTGCAGCACATTTATCGGTAGCTGAGGAAGAGTTGATCTTCGGCAATGGGTCTGATGAAGTCATCCAAATCATATGTCGCGCCCTCTTGCACAGTGGAAAGAACACCGTGATGGCGACACCAACCTTTCCTCAGTATAAGCATAATGCGGTCATTGAGGGTGCCGAAGTCAGGGAAGTAGTCATCAAGGATGGCCATCACCAATTGGAGGACATGCTGAAGCAGATTGATGAAAATACGGCCATTGTATGGCTTTGCAGTCCGAACAATCCAACAGGAACTTATATTAATGAAGAAAGATTGCTTTCTTTTATTCGACAAGTGCCAAGAACCTGCCTGATTGTGGTAGATGAAGCCTATAAGGAATACGTGACTGCGCAGGATTATCCGGAAACTTTGAATCTCCTGAAAGAGTATCCAAACCTGTTGGTAACACGGACATTTTCCAAAGCATATGGACTTGCGAGTTTCAGAATTGGGTATGGAGTGGCAAATAAAGAGCTCATCAGACTGCTCGAGCCTGCAAGGGAGCCTTTTAACACGAATTCCATGGCACAGGTTGCTGCCACTGCCGGAATACAGGATCAAATATTCATCAAGGATTGTGTAGAAAAAAACAAACAGGGCTTGGAGCAGTTCTATTCCTTCTGCAGGGAGATGCAGTTAGCGTACTATCCGTCTGAAGGAAACTTCATTCTCATCGATTTTGAAGCGGATTCGGATGTACTTTTCCATTACCTGCTCACAAAAGGCTATATTGTTCGATCCGGTAATGCATTGGGCTATCCAGGCTGTCTTCGAATCACCATCGGAACAGAAGAGCAGAACAGGGAAATCATTTCTCATTTAAAAGAATACAAACTGAAACAAGCCATCTAATAGAGAGGAATCTTCCTCTCTATTCTCATATTTTAAGGCATCAGGCGGTGAAGGAAATGGAAGGTAATGTGTTAATTATTGGACTGGGACTGATTGGCGGTTCCATTGCACTTGCATTAAAAAAGGAACATCCACAGGCAACATTGATCGGATATGACTTGAATGAGCAGCAGGCAAAGCTGGCTAAATCATTGAAGGTAGTGGATGACTATTGTGAAATCTATGAAGAAGCAGCACTGGATGCCGATTTTATTTTGATTTCCGTTCCAGTCATGCAGGCAAGCAAGGTACTGAAGAGGTTAAGCTGCCTGGATTTCAGGAAGCAGGTATTGATCTCCGATGTAGGCAGCACAAAAAAGAAGATTGTGGAGCATGGAGCGGCGCTTTTTGCACAAAAAAATGTTACATTTATAGGTGGACACCCTATGGCAGGCTCCCATAAAAGCGGAGTCATTGCGGCCAAGGCCCACCTTTTTGAAAATGCATTTTATGTGCTGACACCAACAGATCTTGAGAAAGATGCTAAGCAGGTGGAAACCTTAAAGAGTTGGCTCAAGGGAACTAAGGCCAATTTTGTTACGATGAGCGCGGGTGAGCATGATCTGGTCGCCGGGGTTGTCAGTCATTTCCCTCACATCGTGGCGGCAGGGCTGGTTCACCAGGCGGAAGATCTGCAGCAGAAGAGTCCGTTTGTGTCACGATTGGCTGCAGGTGGATTCCGAGATATCACCCGGATCGCCTCGAGCAATCCGGCGATGTGGAAGGATATACTCATACATAATAAAGAAACCCTGCTTCAGCTCATCGACAGCTGGCAAGAGCAGATGAACCTTGTAAGACTGGACTTGGAAGAGGGCAAGGAAGACAAGCTGTTTGACTATTTCCAGAAAGCGAAGGAATTTCGGGATGGGCTTCCTGTTAAAGCGAAGGGAGCCATTCCGTCCTTCTATGATTTGTATGTGGACGTTCCTGATTATCCTGGTGTCATTTCCGAGATAACCGGCTATCTTGCCACAGAACAGATCAGTATCACCAACATACGGATCATGGAAACAAGGGAAGAGATTTATGGCGTTCTGAGACTTAGCTTCCAGACAGAAGAGGATAGACATAGTGCAACAGAATGCCTAGGCAAGTATACAAATTATGAAACCTATATTGTGTAAAACGTTACAAGGAGTGTATGTGACATGAAGAAATTGACCAGAACTGCCTCCGGTCTTAACGGAAGCATTGATATTCCAGGGGATAAATCCATTTCGCACCGTTCTGTCATGTTCGGTGCATTGGCAAAAGGTAAAACAACTGTGGAGAATTTCCTTCCTGGAGAAGATTGCCTCAGTACCATCAGCTGTTTTCGCAAGCTGGGAGTGGAAATCGAACAAAAAGAGTCGTCCGTTACGATACATGGTAAGGGCATGGGTAGCCTAAAGGAGCCAACCGACGTTTTGGACGTAGGAAACTCAGGAACTACAGCAAGACTGATGATGGGAATCCTTTCGGGTCTACCATTACATACTGTGTTGATAGGGGATGCTTCCATTGCGAAGCGTCCAATGAAACGGGTGACTGGTCCGCTTCGAGATATGGGAGCAAGCATTCAAGGAAACCAGGATGGCAACTTTACTCCGATTTCCATTCAAGGTGGAAACTTGAAGGGGCTGAACTACGTATCTCCTGTAGCAAGCGCGCAGGTAAAATCGGCCATCCTGTTGGCAGGTCTTCAAGCGACAGGAAGAACAACGGTGGAAGAACCATTCAAATCAAGGGACCACACAGAGAGAATGCTAAAGGCGTTCGGTGTGGACCTTGAAGTGGATGGCTGCAGAGTGGCGCTGGAAGGAAAGCAGGAGCTGAAATCAGATCTGCATATTGTGGTTCCAGGAGATATTTCCTCGGCTGCTTTCTTCCTGGTAGCTGGAGCCATTGTACCAGGCAGCAGAATAACATTGAAAAGAGTGGGGTTGAACCCGACGAGAACAGGGATCCTCGACGTCCTGAAATCAATGGGGGCCTCCCTGACCTATTCCGAAGTAACGGAGGATGGACCGGAACCATACGCAGACATAACGGTGGAGACCTCCGCATTAAAAGGTGTGGAAATCTCAGGGGATATCATTCCACGTCTGATTGATGAAATTCCGATCATTGCTCTGATGGCTACCCAAGCTTCTGGCACGACGGTAATCAAGGATGCAGAAGAACTAAAGGTGAAGGAAACAAACAGAATCGATACAGTCGTGAATGAGCTGAAGAAGCTTGGAGCGGACATCACAGCAACTGAAGATGGCATGATCATCCAGGGAGGTGCCAAGCTTACAGGTGCTGTACTAGACAGCTATGGTGACCATCGTATCGGCATGATGGGTGCGATTGCCAGCTTGATAGCAGAGGGAGAGACAGTTCTTGAAAATGAAGAAGCGATCAATGTCTCCTATCCAAGCTTTTTTGCCCATTTGAATCTGTTGCAGAGGTAGTTGTAGGGGGGAGTGGGTGCTGCATATAAAGTATATTCAACCAAAGGTGCGAGGTACGCTTGTGTTCGATTGATAGCATGAGCATAGAAAATGGAATGGTGGTCTCAAAACACCCGGTTGAGACCACGAAAACAGAAAAAAGGTGGAATGGTGGTCTCAAAAAGCCCGGTTGAGACCACGAAAACCAGAAAAAGGCGGAATGGTGGTCTCAAAATGACCGGTTGAGACCACGAAAACCGCAAAAAGGTGAAATGGTGGTCTCAAAAAGCCCGGTTGAGACCACGAAAACCAGAAAAAGGCGGAATGGTGGTCTCAAAACACCCGGTTGAGACCACGAAAACAGAAAAAAGGTGGAATGGTGGTCTCAAAACACTTGGTTGAGACCACGAAAACCGTAAAAAGGTGAAATGGTGGTCTCAAAACCAGTCTCGTCTATCAAACACCCCCTTTTTCCACAAATTACTCATATTTCCATTCAACCATTCATAGCTTGTCTTAAGACGGAAAAATTAGGGTGATGCTATGGAATATATAATTGATCAGGCAAACATTGTAAAAAGTGATTCCTCTTTTAAAACCACCTCTCTGCTTGTTAAGGACAACAGCATACGATTAATGAAAGAAACCATCCTTTCCACACGATTGAAGAGAATGAACTTCTCCTCCTATGTGATGACACCTGGCCATGTGATGATTGTAGATGAACTTCCGTCCATGAGTTTTCAGGAATTCAAATCATATATAATCGACCACTATCTGAACCTGGGGTGTACAACCCTGCTTTCGGTTTTTACCATCCAACATGAGAGGGAATTTGCAGAAAAGCTGAAACTGGCAAAATCCTATCTGTTAAACAGTCCCATTGATTATTATTTTGCTATCAGAGTGCCGATTGCCAAGCTTACCCCTTCCTTGATCCGTCTCTGTAAACGGCATAGGCTGCCCGCTGTTTTTCTGGAAATCTCCGAAGAGGTATCCCTGAGCAATGTAACCTGGGGATGGATTAAAGAGGCGCTATACCAATTTCCCATCGCCTTCATCCCATGTTTAAGAAAGGTGCCAGCCACCGGTAAACAGATCAAAAAAACATGGAAAGCTATAATGAAAGAAGAGAGGCTACCACATCTCATAGAATGCCCCGATGCCGGAAAAGCATTGGAAAAAGAGCTCTTGATGAAGCTTGGGATTTATCCGAATAAAGGGGATTTGAGAGTCGGCGGCGAATTAAACTATAACTTATTTGTGTACCCTGAGGACCGAATTATTGAAACAATAGAAGATCTGGATTATGATAGTCATATTCCAGAAATTACGGTTCATCGAGGCATCATCCTGAAGGCTGGGGAGTCTATCTCCTTTCGGCCAGGTTTCGGGAATGAATGCACGGTCACGGTACCAGGACACTTTATGGAAGGGCGCAGATGAGCAAGGCTCCATTAATGCGCGTTTCTAATTAGAAGGGAAGTTGTAGTTTGTCATACCAAGTTATCGAAAAGGCATTAACACTTATAGACAATGGGGAAGTAGAAAAAGGAATTACTCTACTGCAGGATAATCAGTCCACTTTCAATGAAGATGATCTGTTCCATACAGCACAGATCTTCCAGCAGCTCGGAATGCTAGAAGAGGCGAAGGAGCTGTTAAGTGGACTTTTATATCTTCATCCCAATGAGTCCGACCTGATTCTTTCCTTGGCTGAGGTACTTATCGACCTCGATGAAGAAGACGAGGCAATGGCTATCCTCGAAAACGTCGATGAAGAAGAGGATGCTTACCTGCAAGCACTATTGCTGCTGGCTGATCTTTATCAGGCACAAGGATTGTTTGAAGTAAGTGAGAACAAGCTTACCCAGGCAAAAAGGCTTGCACCGAAGGAACCTATCATTGATCTGGCACTAGCGGAAATCTATCTGTCTCAAGGGGATTACAAGAAAGCGATTCCTTATTACGAAGCGGTACTTCCATTTATGGCGGATCTCGATTTTGACCTTGAGGAAAGATTGGCGGAATGCTATAGCGCGACCGGACAGTTCGAAGAGGCAATGCCATATTTCGACGAAGCGCTGAAAAAAGAGTTGAAAATTGATGTTTTATTTCAATACGGATTTACCGCCCTTCATGCAGGATTCTCCAAGACCGCTGTCGAAAAGTTAAATCAGGTAAAAGAATTAGATTATGAATATTCCTCTCTATATCTGTACCTGGCAAAAGCATATGAACAGGAGGGTCTGCTTGAAGACAGCCTTAGCGTAGCTAATGAAGGTCTCTCGGTCAATGAATATAATAAAGAATTGCAATTATATGCCGCAAAGGTGGCATTAAAGCAGAATAATAGTATCGAAGCGATACGATTATTAAGGGATGCAATCGCGATCGACCCAGGTTATTTGGAAGCTGCGATAACCTTGACGAAAATCTACATTCAAGATGAACAATACGAAGAAGTGATTGATTGTCTTCAGGAATTGATCAGGTTTGGTGAAACGGACCCTCAGTTTGACTGGGATCTTGCTGTAGCATATCAGAAATTAGAAAAATATTCTGATGCATTAAACCATTACCGTCAAGCATATACTTCTTTTAAAGATGACCCCGACTTCCTTTATGACTACGGATTCTTTTTGTTGGAGGAAGGGAAGAGAGAAGAAGCGAAGCCGTTGTTTGAAAAGTTGATTCAACACGACCCGACCAATTTGGAACTTCAGGATGTATTCAAAAATCTAGAAGAATAATGATTATTCTACGCAGAGGAGGGACGATAGTTGTGGCTACCCCTGTATCTGTCAACGAGAAGAAGGACTTTATAAGGTGGTTCTTAGGTAACTATCAGTTAAAAAGACGAGAATGTGTTTGGATCCTGAATTATTTGATGAGTCATGATCAGTTAATGAAAAAAGTTCACTTTGTCGAGCAAGCTCAGTATTGTCCTAGAGGTATCATCATGTCGACTCATTGTGTAGAAGAAGTGCCGTTTCGGTTCTATAAGGAAAATGTCATGACAACCGATGCCGAAAAATCTTTTCATGATATCCGCCTGAACAGGGAAGAGGACATCTATATTCAACTGAATTTCCGCTCTGTCTATCACTCTCCTCAGTACGCTGCAGTACTGGAGGAAAATCCTTATATGCCCAAGTCGTCCAAATCAAATGAAAAAGATCGTATTGTTGCAGAGCAATTTCTTCAGGAATGCATCACCACCTTCCAAAAAGAAAAGCTGCTGACTTTAATAGACGATGCGCTTGATCGAGGGGATGAAAATGCCTTTCAGAGCCTTACCGAGCGGTTGAGAAAATTATGAGATCGAGAATTTTACCATGTTAATCTATATGCTGAAGGGGCTGTCTAATTAGACGGCCCCTTGTTTGTGGTCAGGCTCTAGTAAATAGGACGGTTAATGGTATATGAAGGGCTTTTCACTTGAAGATTGGAGTGGAAAAGCCCATCATGCGGCTTATGAAGGCCTTATCACTTGAAGATTGGAGTGGAAAAGCCCATCATGCGGCTTATGAAGGGCTTATCACTTGAAGATTGGAGTGGAAAAGCCCATCATACGGCTTATGAAGAGCTTTTCACCCGAGAATTCGACTAGAAAAGTCCATGATCTTCCCCATGACAAATTTTCTATTCCCATCTCCCTATAACTCCACAAACATCACCTTATATAATTTGACCTTCCAATCGATAAGAAATATAGTAGGAAAGAACATGCTTTTACTTATATTCACATTAATAGAAATGAGATGATTATCATGAAATGGACAAGCAAGGATATGTCCCAATATGTGCAATCGAAGGAGTATATCGATACAGCCATCATTCCCCTCATCCCGATATCCTTTAAGGATGAAATCAAAACGATGGCCTCGCATGGAGAATACATAACTATACTCAGTCATGAATTGGAAAGGCAATTTAAAGGAAGAGTAATATTATTGCCATCCTACTCTTATCTACATAAAAATTCACTGGAATCCAAAGTGGAGCAATTAAACGACTTTGTTACCCACATCAAGAACGATATGAAACACGTTTTTCTTCTAACTTCAGACAGTGTATGGAGCCAGAAAGAACAAGAACTGGAAGGAAAGCTTGTTTGGCTTCCTGCCATCCCGCTTGAGGACATGGAAGAGAAATATAGGCAAAAAATCATTCAGGATCAGATGAACCAGCTCCTGCCGATGTTCATCCAAAAATGGCAGCAATAAGCGGAAAACCGAAAAATATCAATTTACAATAGTAAAAAAGTATTCCTTTAGTATGAAGTTCCAATAGATGTATAAAATAAGTCACAAGGTTGCCATTATTTCAATCAAGGAGATTATTGACCTTGGGCGAAGATTGATATATCATGAGAATGTCCTAGTTTTCTATGTGTTATAACCTACTGTCCGTTTGGACTTAGTTTTTTCTATAGAGGGGGGAAAAACAATGAGTGAAAAAAACCATCGTGTGTCTAGACGTCAATTTTTAAACTATACCCTTACTGGTGTAGGCGGATTCATGGCTGCAGGGATGCTAATGCCAATGGTTCGTTTTGCAATTGACCCGGTTTTAAAAACTGGTACAGGTCAAGATATGGTAGCTGTCTGTGAAGAAAGCGAATTAACTACTGAGCCACAAAGCTTCAACTTCAAAATTGAACAGGTTGATGCGTGGTATGAATCCGAAGAACCAAGAACGGCTTGGATTTTCAAGGATGGAAGCGGCAATGTTGTTGCTTTATCTCCAGTATGTAAGCATCTTGGCTGTACAGTAAACTGGGCATCCGACCCAGCGAATCCGAACAGATTCTTCTGTCCTTGTCATTACGGCTTATACGAAAAAGACGGTAAAAACGTGCCTAATACACCGCCACTTGCTCCACTAGATGTGTACGAGCATGAAGTGAAGGATGGAACAGTGTATCTAGGTGCAGCAAAACCTAAAGGGGAGGCGTAATAATTGTTAAATAAGATTTATGATTGGGTTGACGAACGATTAGATATTACGCCGATGTGGCGGGATATTGCAGATCATGAAGTTCCTGAACACGTAAACCCTGCTCATCATTTCTCTGCATTTGTTTACTGTTTCGGTGGATTGACGTTCTTCGTTACAGTTATTCAAGTTTTATCCGGAATGTTCTTAACGATGTACTATGTTCCAGATATCAAAAATGCTTGGGAATCTGTATATTACTTACAAAATGAAGTGGCGTTCGGTCAAATCGTACGCGGTATGCATCATTGGGGAGCAAGTCTTGTAATTGTAATGATGTTCTTACATACGTTACGTGTTTTCTTCCAAGGTGCATATAAAAAACCACGTGAGCTTAACTGGGTAGTCGGAGTATTAATCTTCTTCGTCATGTTAGGTCTTGGTTTTACAGGTTACTTACTGCCTTGGGATATGAAAGCGTTATTTGCAACAAAGGTAGGATTACAGATTGCAGAGGCAACACCGGTAATTGGTACAGCAGTCAAAACATTGCTTGCTGGTCACCCTGAAATCGTTGGTGCTCAAACATTGACCCGTTTCTTTGCGATTCATGTATTCTTCTTGCCTGCAGCTCTTTTCGGATTAATGGGAGCTCACTTTGTCATGATCCGTAAACAAGGTATTTCAGGTCCACTATAAGATTTATACTTCTAAAAACAAAGGAGGGGAACATGTATGCATAGAGGAAAAGGTATGAAGTTTGTCGGTGACTCTCGTGTCCCTGCAACTCGTAAGCCAAATATTCCGAAGGACTACTCAGAGTTTCCTGGTAAAACGGAAGCGTTTTGGCCAAACTTCCTTCTAAAAGAATGGATGGTAGGAGCGGTATTCCTAATTGCTTTCTTATGCTTGACTGTCGCGCATGAGTCGCCTCTTGAGCGTATAGCAGATCCTACTGATACTGGTTACATTCCATTACCAGACTGGTACTTTTTATTCTTATACGAGCTTTTAAAATATCGTTTTGCAGCTGGTCCATACACTGTAATTGGTGCGATGGTTATGCCAGGTCTTGCTTTCGGTGCTCTTTTACTGGCTCCATTCCTGGATCGTGGACCGGAACGTCGTCCAAGCAAACGCCCGATCGCAACTGGACTAATGCTTCTAGGTATCGCGTCCATCTTTTTCTTAACTTGGCAGTCTGTTGATTCTCATGACTGGGAAGCTGCTGCAAAGCAAGGGGAAATCACGGACGAGCTGAACATCGAAATCGATGAAACAGCGGAAGGTTATGTCATCATGCAAGATAACACTTGTCTATCCTGTCATGGGAACAACCTTCAAGGCGGTGCAATGGGTGCAAACCTATTGGACAATCCTGATTATGCTCCAGAGGATTATGCCAAGATTGCAAAAGAGGGTGTCGGCACAATGCCTGGCGGTATCTTCAAAGGTACGGATGAAGAAGCTCAAAAACTTGGTGAATACTTAGTTGAGATGAATAAATTAGCAGCAGAATCAGAATAATCAACAACTATTCTAGTTCTTCTATCAACAAAAACTGGCTATTATAGCCAGTTTTTTTGTATACTCAAAATACATAATTCTATTTCTTTCAAACAAAGTGAGGAAAAACGATGTTAAATTGGTTTATCTATCTTTTGAGAACACCATTTATGCTATGGAGTGTACTTATTATCAATGTATTGGGCACGATTTACGGGTATATTTGGTATGGCGTCCAGTTGAAAGAAACTCCGCCCATCTTTTTGATATTTGTGCCTGATAGTCCAACCGCAAGCCTCTTTTTTGTCTTTGTGCTTGTTGGTTTCATTTTGAAAAAGAATTTCAAGCTGATGGAAGCACTGGCGATTGTCACCCTTGTGAAATACGGTATATGGGCTGTTGTGATGAATATACTGACTCTACTGGAAACGGGATATCTCCCGATAGAAGGATACATGCTCATTGTGTCACATGGCGCAATGGCCGTCCAAGGGATCCTTTACAGCCCCTACTATCGTTTTACAGTCTGGCACTTGGTTGTGGCAGGGGTATGGACCTTACATAATGATGTGATAGATTACGTCTTTAAGATGATGCCCTGGTATGGCAGTCTCGTAAAGTATATGCCTCAAATCGGATATTTCACGTTCTGGCTCAGTATATTCTCCATTGCGATCGCTTACTATTTTTCACTAAGAAACAACTGTCAAAAGTTATCTCTGCAATAAAGTTCTAACCTTGTCCCAAAACTCATAATTATCTACTAGAGAATATGGGAGGGACAAGCGATGATAGGGAAAAGATTAACAGTCATCTTACTATTTTTACTACTTGCTATACCAACTAATTTAGCTGCAGGCTCCAATGGAAATGTGCAGCCTTTAAAACTGAATATATTGACAGATGATGCGCTTCAGCTTGTGAAAAACGAACGGTATGTGGAAGCACATAATTTATTGGATATCTTTTCCGACGAATTTACCAAATTGATGGCGGGTAATCCAATGATGCCGATGGATCAGGTGCGAATCATCACCCTTGTCCATGATAAATCGATGGCGGCCCTATCTGATATTAATCTGCCGCAGGAGGAAAAAGTGCGTGCATTGACCAGGCTCCGATTGGTGGTGGATGCCATGACCTCCGAGCATCAGCCATTGTGGACAGAGATGGAAGACCCGATCATTACAACCTTTAATCAATTGAAGGATTCCATAGAAACCAGGGATAGCCAATCCTATCAGACCCTTTATCAACGCCTACTTCTGAACTATGACCTGATTCATCCGAGTCTTAGAATGGATGTCAAACCGGAATTTATCCAAAAGGTGGATTCGCATATAGCCTTTCTGAATGAAAACCGTGAAAGCCTACTTGCAAGTCCAGAAAGTGCTGAAGACTTGGCCGTCATTGAAGCAGATCTGAAGTCATTATTCAAAGAGTTGAAAGAGGATGAGACGGACCCTTCCCTTATTTGGGTAATGATTTCGACTGGGAGCATCATTTTCCTTACCTTGTCCTATGTAGGATGGCGAAAATTCAGCGCAGACCGTAAAAGGGTGAAGCGAAAAACGGAGAAGCATTGAGTGATGCAACCGGATCGGTTTACATGTAGTCGGTTGAATTTGTATTTGTTAGAATGATTAAGGAATGTGTTAGAATGCTTGTGAAATTTGTTAGAATGTTCGTGAATTTTGTTAGAATGATTGAGAAACCTGTTAGAATCAGTAATAATCTAAATCCCTATGATGCGTCATAAAGCCTAAATTAGGACAGAATTTGAAAAAACATCAGCAATTTTCACAATTAGTGGTCCGCGGAACACTTGTTGAACTATTTTTATTGGCTATCATGCGCCATATTAAACAAAAAAAGGGATGAAGCTACTCACGCTTCATCCCTTTTCATGTTCGAGTAATTACACGCTTCCTAAAGAGTTCACGAATAAAATGATGTTTCCTAAAGAATCCTAAAGGGGTATAGCGTTAATACGTTCAAGACCAAGAGGGGGTCAAGCTTATGGGTCTTTATTTAATTTACTTTGCCATACTTCTGATTGTCCCGCTTTGGGCACAGTCTCGTGTGAAAAGTGCTTATAAAAAATATTCGAAGGTTCCATCCTCTTCCGGACTTACGGGGGCCGAGGTTGCAACAAGAATCCTGCATGATAACGGGATGTACGACGTACGAGTGGAAGAATCCAGAGGAGTTTTGACGGACCACTATGATCCGAGAAGCAAGACAGTCCGGCTATCATCACAGAACTACCACGGGACATCCATTGCAGGGGCAGCGATAGCAGCTCATGAGGTGGGACATGCCATTCAGGATGATCAGGCATATGCCTTTCTGCGTTTCCGCCATTCATTGGTTCCCATAGCAAGTCTTGGGTCCAATATGTCCTTCTTTATCATTTTTGCCGGATTGATCTTTGGGATGAACAATCTGATTCTGCTTGGAATCATCTTTATGGCAGGTGCAGTACTGTTTCAGCTTGTGACGTTGCCGGTGGAGTTTGATGCTTCGAACCGGGCGATGGACCAGGTAGTCTCATTGGGGATTATCAACAATAGCGAAGAACGTGAAACGAAGAAGGTCCTGAATGCGGCCGCTTTTACATACGTGGCTGCGGCGGCAGTAGCAGTGGCAGAGCTTGCACGATTTATTCTGATATACTTGGGCAATAGGGAATAATGCATTTTGTGGTGGGACAGGGGACCTGTCCCCACCAAAAAAGCTCCGTTGAATATCACATTCAACGGAGCTTTTCCATGATTATCTTTCCAACGGGTTTTTGTTTTCGTCCAAGGTGAAGCCTTCGCCTAGGACGTCGTGGACATCGCTTACTGCCACAAATGCGTGCGGGTCGACGGAGGTGATGGTGTTCTTTAGTTTTACCAGTTCGTTTTTGGCGACCACACAGTATAGTACGTTTCGTTCTGCTTTGGAATAGGAGCCCTTTCCGTGCAGGATCGTAACGCCGCGGTCCATTTCCTGATTGATTCTCAATGCGATGTCTTCATGCTTGTCGGAAATGATGGTGGCACCCTTCGCTGCGTATGCCCCTTCCTGCATGAAATCGATGACTCGTGCTGCTACAAATACTGCAACAAGCGTATACATCGCTTCCTGATAGCTTAAATAGGTGATCAAGGACAGGATGATGACTATTGCGTCAAACAGAAACATGGTTTTACCCATACTCCATCCGATATACTTATGTCCTAGTCTTGCGATGATGTCCACGCCGCCCGTAGTCCCGCCATAGCGGAAAATGATTCCGAGCCCGATTCCGATGAATACCCCGGCAAATAGTGCCGCAAGGGCCAAGTCATCCTCGAGTGGAGGAAATACCAATGGAACACGCTGGAAGATCCAGAGGAATACGGAAAGACTGATAGTGCCGATCATCGTATAAATGAATGTGTTCCGTCCAAGCAGCTTCCAGCCGATAAAGAATATTGGAATATTCAAAAGTAGGTTGGTATAGGATGGATCAAGATCGAAGAGAAAGAATAACAACAGGGTGATACCTGTGAATCCCCCCTCTGCAAGATTGTTTTGCATGTTAAAGTTGACTAGTCCGAATGCAAAGATGGCCGATCCAAGTAAAATGAAGAAGATATTAGTTAGTTTTATGCCTTTAAACATGGTGTCCTCCAAAAAGCTAGTGAATTTTTGAACTATTTCATTATAATAAACATGTAGATAATAAGTAAATCACTTAATTATTTGTCAAATGATAAGGTTTTAGCTAACATGATAGGATGAGGTGAAAAAGTTGACTCAAAAAACAATGAAAGAGATGCAAAAAGAGGTAGACCAATACATATCACAATTTAAAGAGGGTTACTTCAGTCCACTTGCGATGCTGGCAAGGATGACGGAGGAGTTAGGGGAATTATCCCGCGAGGTTAACCATTATTATGGAGAAAAGCCGAAAAAAAATACAGAAAAAGAAAATACGATGGAAGAAGAGATGGGAGATGTCCTCTTTGTATTGATCTGTTTTGCCAACAGCTTGAATATAGATCTGCAGGAAGCGCATGACAGGGTGATGCATAAATTTCAGACAAGAGACAAAGACAGATGGACTAGGATAGAACCTGAATTAGACAGAAAGGGAGAAGAGTGAACATGCAAACTATCAAGATAATACTGGCAGGCCCACGCGGAAGAATGGGGCGTGAAGCAGTAGATTTAATACATAGAACTGAACATTTTGAACTGGTGGCATGCCTTGATCGGGTGAATGGAGGGAAAATGCTGTCCGAGGTAGAAGGATTCCCGGCAATGGAAGCAAAGATTTTCACAGATGCGGGCGAGTGTTTCAGCAATGTCGAGGCGGATGTACTAATCGACCTGACAACTCCGGAGATCGGTAAGCTGCATACAAGGCTTGCACTAGAGCATGGAATCCGTCCAGTAGTCGGGACAACCGGCTTTAATGAGGAGGAGTTGAAGGAACTGACCAGCCTTGCAGAAGAGAAGAAGACTGGTGTCATTATCGCTCCCAACTTTGCGGTCGGCGCCATTCTTATGATGAAATTTGCACAGATGGCTGCCAAACATCTACAGGATGTGGAAATCATAGAACTTCACCACGACCGAAAGCTTGATGCTCCTTCAGGGACTGCAATCAAAACAGCTGAATTGATTTCCAAGACACGTGAGCCGAAAGATCAGGGTCATCCGGATGAGGAAGAGCAGCTAAAAGGGGCAAGAGGGGCTGAAACGAAGGATGGCATACGCATCCATAGCGTACGTCTGCCGGGCCTTGTAGCCCATCAGGAGGTCATCTTTGGCGGTGAAGGACAGTCCTTGACAATCAAGCATGATTCGTATAATCGCGCATCCTTCATGTCAGGGGTCAAGCTTGCAGTTGAGACGATCATTCGTCTAGATGTTTTAGTTTACGGACTTGAAAATATCATCGAGTAAGGGTGGGGATAACCATGAAAATTGCATTGATTGCACATGATAAGAAAAAGCCGGATATGATACAGTTTGCTACAGCGTATGAGCCGATACTAAAAAAACATGAGTTATATGCTACAGGTACCACAGGTCTTCGAATTACGGAAGCGACAGGCATGGATATTCACCGATTTCAATCCGGCCCGCTTGGGGGAGACCAGGAGATTGGTGCGATGATTGCAAAGAACCAGATGGACATGGTCATCTTTTTCCGGGATCCACTGACAGCTCAGCCGCATGAACCGGATGTAACAGCACTTTTGCGATTGGTGGATGTCTATTCTATTCCGCTTGCAACCAATATGGGTACTGCAGAAATACTAATTCATGGATTAGAACGTGGAGAACTTGGCTGGCGAAATCTGGTGAAGAAAAAAGAGGAAGAGTAATGACAATTTCACTAGATATACTGGCCTTTGGGGCGCATCCGGATGATGTGGAAATCGGGATGGCAGGAACATTGGCCAAATATAAAGAAAAGGGATTAAAAATCGGGATATGCGATTTGACAAAGGCAGAACTTTCTTCCAATGGGACTGTGGATATCCGTCAACAAGAGGCAAAACGCGCAGGTGAGATACTAGGGCTGGATGCAAGAATACAACTTACGATTCCTGACCGCGGTTTGACTATATCGGAAGCGCATATTAAAGAGATTGTAACCATAATTCGTACATACAAGCCGAAAGTAGTGTTTGCTCCCTATTGGAAAGACCGTCACCCTGACCACGGCAATTGTGCCAAGCTCGTGGAAGAGGCTGCGTTTTCCTCAGGAATCAGACGATACTGCCCTGAAGCGGAACTAGAAGCTCATAAAGTACAGAACATATTTTTTTATATGATAAACGGCATGCATCAAGCCCAGTTTTACATAGATATCAGTGATCATGTTGAAAAGAAAACAAATGCCCTGCTGGCGTATGAAAGTCAATTTGAGGTCGGGGAAAATGGGGTTGTCACACCATTGACCAACGGATATGTAGATAGTGTCATCAGCAGGGAAAAAGTGTACGGCAAACAAATAGGATCCGCGTATGCGGAAGGATTCTTTTCAAAAGGTCCTTTAATCGTAAACAACGATCTAATAGGTGGGATGTAAGTGAAACTCAAAATAGGAATCACCTGTTATCCAACGGTTGGAGGATCGGGTGTCATTGCAACGGAGCTCGGAAAGCTTCTCGCGGAAAAGGGACATGAAATTCATTTTATCTCTTCAAGTATGCCTTTCAGACTGAATAAGGTCTATAGCAACATCTATTACCACGAGGTGCAGGTCAACCAGTACTCCGTGTTTCAGTACCCTCCTTATGATTTGGCTTTGGCGAGTAAAATGGCAGAGGTGGCGAAGCGGGAAAAACTGGACCTGCTGCATGTGCATTATGCAATCCCTCATGCGGTCTGTGCTTATCTGGCCAAAAAGATGACTGGAGATGAGCTGAAAATAGTAACGACACTCCATGGAACGGATATCACAGTACTTGGCTACGATCCATCATTGAATGACATGATCAGATTCGGAATTGAAGGTTCGGATGTCGTCACAGCAGTTTCAGAGTCGCTCGTACAGCAGACCTATGAACTTTTGCAGCCGCAAAAAGCGATACAGACTGTCTATAATTTCATCGATGAACGTGTCTATTACAAGAAGGATAAATCCGATTTAAAAGAACAGTACGGTATCCTCCCCGAGGAAAAAGTGGTCATTCATGTATCCAATTTCCGTAAAGTGAAACGGATGGAGGATGTGATTCAATCTTTTTACCGCATTCAAAAGAAAGTGGCCTCGAAACTGCTGCTAGTGGGGGACGGTCCCGAGATTTCCGTAGTTTGCAAACTTGTCAAGGAATTAGGAATCACGGATAAGGTACTATTTTTAGGGAAACAGGAGAATGTGGAGGACCTGCTTTCCATTTCAGATCTGAAACTGCTCTTATCTGAAAAAGAAAGCTTTGGACTCGTATTGTTAGAAGCCATGGCTTGTGGTGTACCTTCTGTCGGGACCAATATAGGAGGCATCCCGGAAGTAATCGAACATGATGTTACCGGCTTTTTGAGTGAAGTGGGTGAGGTGGAAAACATAGCCGATCAGGCGATTTCCATTCTTATCGATCCGGATTTACATAAACGATTTTCCGAGAATTCTATCCAACGGGTCAAGGACCGTTTCAGCTCGAGATATATTGTGGAACAATATGAAGATCTATATTTGAAACTGATCAAGGAATAGCTCCTTCCATTAGAGAAGGATTAAAGGGAAGGGATAACGATGAACACCTCTTTTCAACATGCAGCCGCCATTATAAACGCACTTGAGGGATCTGGGCATGAAGCTTATTTTGTTGGGGGTTCTGTCAGAGATCATCTGATGGATAAGGCTTTGGGAGATATTGATATTGCAACAAGCGCTACTCCTGATCAGATACAGGCGCTTTTTCCTAAAACCGTTGACGTCGGAGCGGAACACGGTACCATCATCGTTGTCACAGAGCATGATTCCTTTGAAGTGACCACCTTTCGGACAGATGGCACCTATACTGACAACCGAAGGCCGGACGAAGTTATATTTGTTAAAAGCTTATCAGAAGATCTTAAACGCCGCGATTTCACGATGAACGCGATTGCGATGACCAGAACGGGGGAAATCCTGGACCCATTTCACGGAAAAGTGGATATCGACAGAAAATTGATTCGGACCGTGGGGGAAGCGTCGGAACGATTCCACGAGGATGCCCTCAGAATGTTTCGTGCACTCCGATTCAGTTCCCAGCTCGGATTTTCCATTGATAGGGAAACAATCCTTGCGATTAAGAAGGATGCAAGCCTGATGGGAAATATCTCTGTAGAAAGAAAAACAGTCGAAATGGAAAAGCTGCTCCTTGGAAAAAGCATAAACATGGCAATACCCTTATTGATTGATTCAGGATTATTCCGCTATTTACCTTTGCTAGAGGAGAAAAGGGAGGAGCTAGGCCGACTGGCTTCCTTTCCTTTTCATGCATTGTCCAGCCGTATAGAACTATGGACAGCATTTGCTGATTTGTTGGAAATAACCGAGCTCGAGACCTTCCTGGATGCCTGGAAGCTCCCTAAAAAGGTGAGTAAAGCAGTAATACTGAATATCTTGACCATTCAGCAATTTAATGAATATGGGTGGAACAAGGAGCTGGTCTATTTTTCAGGCAGCGAAGCCTGTCTTGCGGCACATGAGATTTTGTTGCTGCAAGGGTTGGACAAGCCTGAATCATATGGTGCTATTCAACAACTAAGTGAAGCATTGCCTATAAAGGGAATCAAGGATATTGCCGCCAACGGAAATGACTTGGTGAAGTGGCGCGACCAAAAGCGCGGAAAATGGATTTCCGAACTTTTACATGATCTTGAAAAAGAGATATTGCATGGCAAGGTCGAGAACGAAGCAGGTGCAATAAAGGAGTGGGTAAGATCTTGGCAACAGAAATAAGATCCAAACTATTAAAAATGTTCACAGAAGTGGAAGGCGGTTTTTTATCCGGTCAAAAAATCAGCGAGGAGCTCGGCTGTTCAAGAACCGCAGTATGGAAGCATATTGAAGAGCTGCGACAGGCCGGCTACGAGCTTGAGGCAATCAGAAGAAAAGGCTACCGCATCACGAAAATCCCCAATCGAATCAGCTCCAATGAAATATCCCTTGGTTTGAAGACTGATACGTTGGGTAGAGCAATTCATTTTGAGGAATCCGTCACTTCCACCCAAAAGATAGCTCATCAGTTGGCATATGATGGTGCCGTGGAAGGTACGCTGGTTGTAGCGGAGGAGCAGACGGCAGGCAGAGGCAGGCTCAACCGGGCGTGGCATTCACCGATGTACACGGGAATATGGATGAGTCTCATCTTAAGGCCAAACCTGCCCCCGGCGAAAGCCCCGCAGCTTACCCTGCTTACAGCTGTGGCCATTGCACAGGCAATTGAAGAGGTCACTTCATTGCGCACAGACATTAAGTGGCCGAATGATATACTTATCAATAAAAAGAAGACAGTCGGTATCCTGACCGAGATGCAGGCAGAGGCGGATAAGATCAACTCTGTCATTATCGGAATAGGTATAAATGTGAATCAGGAGCTCGAGCATTTCCCTGAAGAACTCCATTCCATCGCTACTTCCCTGGCGATTGAGCTTGGAAAGCCGATAAACCGTGCGGAACTGATTCAGATGATACTATTAAAGTTCGAGAATTTGTATCATCGCTATCTGGAGCATGGCTTTTATCCGATCAAACTGCTATGGGAATCCTATGCCATCAGCATCGGGAAGAAAATCGTCGCTAGAACGATCACTGGTACACTCGAAGGCACAGCAAAAGGAATCACAGAAGATGGAGTATTGATGCTTGAGGATGACAATGGTCATATTTCTTATATACATTCAGCCGATATTGAAATCGGAAAAGATTAAAAGAATAGCATCTTTTCCAAACATCTTTTATAATGGTACCGTGGGCAGTATCCTTAAAAGGAACTGCACCAAGAGTTTGAATAAAAAAAAGCAACTACAACCAAATATCTGCCTTGATCCAAAGGACTAGGACAGAGGGATTGAACTGAACCGATTAAAATTAACCATGCAGCACACCTGTGTGAATTAACCATCCTTCTTTCTGTGGAAAGAGGGATTTTTATGTTTCGGTTGTTCATTTCTTGTCCTCAAAAAGAGGAGGAACGAACATGAAAACAGCTACAGATTTCATGAAAATGAAACAAAATGGAGAAAAAATCGCGATGTTGACCGCCTATGATTATCCTTCTGCTAAGCTTGCAGAGGAGTCTGGGGTGGATGTGATCCTTGTCGGAGATTCTCTTGGGATGGTCGTACTGGGCTACGACTCGACTGTACCGGTGACGGTGGAAGATATGATCCATCATACCAAGGCGGTCAAACGAGGAGCAGGTTCAACTTTTATCGTGACAGATATGCCTTTTATGAGCTATCATCTGTCCATTGAAAACACATTATATAATGCCAAAAAAATGATCCAGGAATCAGGTGCACATGCTTTGAAGCTTGAAGGGGCGGATGAAGTA
Organism: Bacillota bacterium; assembly: GCA_051750385.1. Classification (GTDB taxonomy): domain Bacteria; phylum Bacillota; class Bacilli; order Bacillales; family Bacillaceae_I; genus Sutcliffiella_A. The sequence goes on from JBNJJQ010000001.1 coordinate 418,791, forward strand.
GTGGATATGATCCGTTATATTACGAAAGCCGGAGTTCCGGTTGTCGCACATCTCGGTCTGACCCCTCAGTCCGTCGGAGTACTTGGCGGCTATAAAGTGCAGGGAAAAGACGTGGAAAGTGCCAAAAAAATGCTTGAAGATGCCATCCTAGTAGAAAAGGCTGGAGCGATGGCACTTGTACTGGAGTGTGTACCAGAACAGCTGGCAAGGGAAATTTCCTCCCGACTCACTATCCCTACGATCGGAATCGGTGCGGGAGAAGCGACAGATGGTCAGGTGCTTGTTTTTCATGATGTACTCACATATGGAGTTAATCGGGTTCCGAAATTTGTTAAACCCTATGCAGACGTACAATCTGTCATGAAAAATGGACTCACAGGCTATGTTACGGAAGTGAAAAGCAAAGCATTCCCTAAGCCTGAACACAGTTTCACCATGAAGGAAGAAACCTTGCTAAGATTATACGGAGGCAAAATCAGTGAAAATCATTAATCTTATTTCCGACATGCAAAAGGAGAGCCTTGCTGCACACCTGGCTAAAAAAACAATCGGGTTTGTCCCAACCATGGGCTTTTTGCATGAAGGCCATGCTACATTGATTGAACGGGCAAGAAAAGAAAATGATATTGTCGTGCTCAGTATTTTCGTCAATCCTCTCCAATTTGGTCCAAATGAGGATTTTGACGCTTATCCGAGGGACATAGCGAGAGATGAAAAGATCGCGAGCGAGCTTGGTGTGGACTATCTTTTCTACCCAACCATTGGAGAAATGTATAAAGAAGACCGGACCACCCTCATCACTGTGGAAAAGAGAGTGGATGTCCTCTGTGGAAAAAAACGTCCCGGCCATTTTGACGGCGTTGCCACCGTTGTGATGAAGCTGTTCCAAATTGTTATGCCAACTCAAGCTTATTTCGGAATGAAGGATGCCCAGCAGGTGGCGGTGATCGAAGGATTGATTTCCGATTATCATTTGACTGTCCAGCTTGTCCGCGTAAATACAATCAGGGAAGAGGACGGACTAGCAAAAAGCTCACGAAACGTCTATCTTACTTCAAAGGAACGCGAAGAAGCTCCAGCCATCCATCAGGCATTGCAATTGGGAAAAAGCAGGCTGGAACAAGGAATTTCCATCTCGGGGACGAAGGGATTCGTGGGAAACTATATCAAAGAACATACTGGTTCCGAGATTGACTATGTGGAATTATATTCGTATCCCAGTCTGAAAGAAGTAAAGGAACCGACAGATGGAGAAAGCCTTATACTTGCCGTTGCTGCGAAGTTCAGCAAGGCGAGACTGATAGACAACATCGTTTTTTCATACATGAAAGGGGAAAATTAACATGTTTCGTACTTTAATGAATGCCAAGATACATCGTGCCCGTGTGACGGATGCGAACCTTAACTATGTCGGTAGCATTACAATCGATGAGGATATCCTGGATGCTGTTGGACTTGTCGCAAACGAAAAGGTTCAAATCGTGAACAATAACAATGGAGCACGTTTTGAAACGTACATCATACCTGGGGAAAGAGGCGGAAAAGAATTCTGCTTAAACGGTGCAGCAGCCCGTTTAGTTCAAAAAGGGGACGTCATTATTGTCATTTCCTATTGCCTGATCGCAGATGAACAAGTAAAAGATCACCAGCCTAAGGTAGCAGTGATGAATGAAAACAATGAAATCGTGGAAATGCTCGGAACAGAACCAGCAGCCACAGTCATGATATAATTTACACAAATAATTTTTGAGTTTATCTGAAGATATTGTATGCCCTTCAAACACCCCTGTTGGTTTCCACTCCAGGGGTTCGCTTTCCGCGGGCGGCCTCGGGAGCCTCCTCGGCGCTGAATCGCCTGTGGGGTCTCCCTTGATACGCTGCTCCCGCAGGAGTCTCACCCCTTGCGCTCCAACCAACAGGGGGAGAGTAAAATTATATTGAGCTCTTATGAAACCGGTATAGTGAAAATATGAATTTTAAATAATAAAGGAATCTTTTTTATATTGTAAACTCCTAAAGGAGAAAATGATTAGAAACGTGAGTGGATTGTAGCGGAAGGCACTTGACTCCTGCGGGAAGATAGAGGGTATGGGAGACCCCACAGGCGAAAGCCGAGGAGGCTCCCATCTCTCCCCGCGTGGCGCTGAGTGCCTGTAGCGGAAATCCACGGGAAATATCTTTAACCAAAATATCAATCAATGTGAAAACAGCTTTCCCCCTTAAATGGGGGTTTTTCTTTTAAAAGACTGGAGAAAATAAATTTAACTATTTTTTTCGTTCAGGGACTATGATACTTTGTTTATAGATGATTTGAGAAGTTATGAGGTGTAAAGAAATGAAACAGCGTTATGTTGTCCTGGATTTGGAAACAACAGGAAACTCTCCGAAAAAACAAGATAAAATCATACAAGTGGGCGCTGTTTTAGTGGAAGATGGCGAAATAACAGAACGGTTTGCGAGCTTTGTCAATCCAAGCTGCAAGATTCCTCCTTTTATCGAACAACTGACAAGTATAAATAATGAGATGGTAAAAAAGGCACCGACCTTTTCCCAAATCGCACCAATGCTTGTGGAGATGCTGGAAGGTTCAACATTGGTGGCACATAATGTCCCGTTTGACCTGTCCTTTCTTCAGCATGAACTGCAAGAGAGCGGCTATCCTGCATTTTCAGGGAACACAGTGGATACAGTGGAGCTTGCACGTATTCTTCTCCCTACCCGTTCTAGCTATAAACTGACCGACCTGGCAGACTTCTATCAGCTTGATCACGATAATCCTCACCGTGCAGACAGTGATGCGGAAGTGACGGCAATCATTCTTCTTAATCTTTTGGAGAAGATAAAGAGCCTTCCCGCTCAGACGAGCCGAAAATTACATACCCTTTTACATAATATGAAAAGTGACATTTACATCCTGTTCCACTCTGCTGATACAGATGCATCACTTTCCGATGGGTACTATCTTTATCAGGATAGGCTTGTCCTCAAGGCTCCTGCTGTACATCAAGCTGATGAGAGGGTGAAACGCAAGGAGTTACTTCTTTCATCGATAAAGAAGAATATCGGGCATTCTACTGCGGTAGATGAAATAAGGGGGCTGTTTGAATCCAGGCAGCATGGGCTTTTGGAAATTCCACCCTCTTTTGAGGACGAGGATTCTTCCTATCTGCTGGGAGCGTTTCTGTTTTCCCTGGAGAATGATAAACAGGTTGTTCTCAGCAGTCATCGTTCCGATACCCTTAGCACCATAAGGGGGCTTTTCAATAAGCTGCAGATGGATGATAGAGATTTCAATATGCTTACCTCCTCCATTAAAGGCAAATATTTTTATTTGAGTCTGCCTCGATTTTTACACGCGCTTGGTGAAGAGGAAGACAATTATGATGCGGTTTTGACAAAAGCGCAGATTCTGGTATGGCTGACGGAAACTGGGTCAGGTGATATGGAGGAGTTATCCTTGTCATCTGGCGGCCGCCTTTTATGGGAATCCATCAACTGCTCATTACCCTCCGAAATGGGAGGGGCAGAAGCAGCACATTGCTTTTACAAGGCTGCGAGGGAAAAAATCAGTCATGCAAGTCTTCTGCTTACTAATCATTCATTTTTGGCCAAAGAAATTTGGAAAGAAGAAGTATTAAAGGGAATGCATTATTACATTATCGAAAATGCCAATGTGTTTCATCAGAACGTCAGTAAATTCCTTGGAATAGAAATAAGCTATTTGGATATTTATTTTGCCTTATCCAAGCTCCCCGATGTACGTGCCGTACAGCAAACAAAGGAGGAGCTGGATGATATGTTTCGAATACTTAGGGATTATTGCCTTGCCCGGACCAAAAGGCCGTCATCCAAAGTATCCTACCGTTATTCTGTTCAAAAGGAGAACGGCAGAGCATGGGCAGGAGTGCAGGAGGCAGCACAGAGGCTTTACATGTCGTTGACAGATGTAATCCTAACCCTAGAGAAACAGGCATCCGGAAGGGGAACCGTATCGGAGGGCATGCATTCTGAATACCTCAAACAAGAGCAGATGGTTCTAACGGAAATGCGGGAAACTTTCTATTCACTCCTGTTTGTCCCGAAGAATGACCGTTTAACTTGGTTTGAGGTGAACGTCCGGGGGGCTAAGAACTCTGTGACCATTTTTGAGCAGCCTCTGGATATTAGTACAAGGCTTGCCGAAAAATTCTATCAGATGAAAAGCAGTGTGGTATTCGTATCTCCAGCGCTCAGTGTAAACGACAGCTTCGATTTTACAATGGAGGAGCTTGGTCTCACCGAGTTTTATCCGGTTATGAAGGTGTTGAAGTCGAAGGTATCCAAGGCACTCCCAGGAGTGTTTATTCCAACTGATATGCCGTACATTGAAAAGGGAAAAAATGAGACATTCGTCTCCATTGCCGCGCTCCAGATCCAAGAGCTGTTGGCGCATAAAGGAGGAAGGATCCTTGTTTCCTTCTCTTCGAGTGACATGCTGTCTGCGGTTTACAATGAGTTGAAAAATTCTCCACAATCAAGTGAAACAGTCGTTGTAAGCCAAAGTGGTATAAGCGGGGGCAAGCAGAAAATCCTGAAGGCTTCCGCCAACTTCGAAAACGCGATTCTTCTGGTCACCAACAGCTTTCTCGAAGAGGTCTCGATCAAAAAAGAGAAAATCGATACATTAGTTATCATTCGATTGCCATTCAGAGCTCTTGATGAACCGCTTCTTGCTACCAAAATCAACCTGGTTGAAAAGCAGGGGAGAAACTCCTTTAAGGATGTATCTTTGCCAATAGCAGTCCTTAGGTTCAAAAAAATGGTCGCCAATTTTCTGGAAGGTAACGGCAGCAAGGACATCTTTATTTTCGATAGAAGAGTGGCAGAGAAAAGGTATGGTGTCCAATTCATTGAGGCGGTTCCAAATGGGATCGTGAAAAAAGATACTTTTTTCAGCCTTCTCCATAGTATAGATTAAAGCGAATGTAGTCATTTTAATACAGTACACAACTATGGTTAGAATGGATGAGATGGATGTGGAATATCTTCTTGCTGGGACTTCTTCTGATAAACTTCGGAGTCCTGCAACCTGAGTACCCGACCGACGTAGAGAACATTGATCTAAAATTGGATGAAGAGGAAATAGCTTTTACCTTTATGGATCTGCCAAATGGCGAAAGTACCATCATCCAGAACTCGGAAGGAGAAAATATCCTGATTAATACGGGAGCTCCTGAATCCGAGGATGAACTGCAGCATTATTTGAGTATTTACGGAGTCGAAGAAATTTCGGAATTGATTATTACCAGCCCCGACGCTGAATATACAGGGAATCTGAAGTATCTTTTGGATAATTTCGTAATAGAAAAAGTGATTCTCCCTAAGAGTATGTCGGATGCCAGATTAGGTATAGAGACTGATTGGTGGGGAAAAGGAACTAAAAGCGAGCCTGTGCAGGACTTGAATGTACAGGTACTGAATGAAGACTATTCCAAGAAAAAGCATCTTGGGATGGATCTATTGTTTGAATACAATGAAACGTATCTGCTATACATGACCAGTGCAGATAAAGAAGTCGAGAACAGATTGCTTCAGCAGCATAACCTTAGTGTCGTCAACATAATTAAGGTTGGGGACTTCGGAAATGATACGGGAACATCAAAAAAACTCCTGAATGCCTGTGATCCGCAGACAGCGGTCGTGTTTCACAAAGAAACAACCCAAGGAAAGTCACACGTCCTCGAAAGACTAAAGGAAACATGGCTTGACCTATATCTGACAAACCAAAAAGGAAATGTCACCATCAAAATGAAAGCCGGCGACTACCACGTCTTCACATTAACACTGGACACATTTATGCAGATGTCATAAATGAATTGATGGAAAAAGTTTACACTTTTGATTGCTTCGCTTAGCTGTTGATTGGAGCAATAGGCGAAGACTCCGGCGGGTGTTGCGTTTAGTGGAGACCCACAGGCGCAGCCGAGGAGGCTCACGCAAGCCCCGCGGAAAGCGCAGCCTAGTGCGGAAATCAACAGCGGTGTTAAACAGAGCCGTAATATATTAAAACATTCAATTCGAAAACGACAAAAAATAGGGTGAATCAACAACTGCTGCTTGATTCACCCTTTCAAAATATCGGTGTAGGATAGGAGAAAATTTATTATACTGAAAAGTACTTAATTGTACTAAACTGAATATTTACTGTTATAATGTGTTTGAACACTATAGGTGATTCAGTACTTATATTCTTACCGACATACAGCGTCAATATGAGTAACAATAATTGCTTGAAAGCAGGAGGATTTTGGGATGGAAAGTAAAATTGAAGTGATTTCCACCGTAAAAGTGGAATACTCTTCCGATCTTTATAAAATAGTCGACACACTTAATCGGAATCTGAAAAGGGAAAACCTTATGTTTGGCCTGGCATTAGATGAAGAAAACAAAGATAAAGCCGTATTTACAATATATCGTACATAAAGAAGTGATGAAATGAAAAAATGGATTATTATTATATGCACCCTCATTATTATCCTGCTCTTATGGCAGCTCGTATCTATTTACCATACAGCCATGTCGCCTATCCGCGAGGATGAAAATGAGGCCACCGAAATAGCAAAAGAAGAGAAGAACCTACAGACCATTAATGAGGTTTATACATATAATGGTACGACTCCTTACACCATCGTCCAGGGAACGGATGATAAGAATGAAGAGATAATCATCTGGGTGGATGAAAAGAAAAAGATTGCCTTGACAAGAAACGCCAGCGATGGGATAGCAAAAAAAGATGTAATGAAATATGTCGATACCGACCGAAAACCTTCGGAGGTCCTATCGGTTTCACTTGCAATGGAAAATGATATTCCATTATGGGAAATCAAATTCAAAGATCAGAATGACCGATATAATCTGTACTACATTAAGTTTGAAGATGGAGAGTATTATCAACGTATAACGTTTTAATCGTAGCGGGAGGAAAAAGAACCATGAAATTAGCCAAACGAGTATCAACCTTAACACCATCTACTACATTGGAAATTACAGCAAAAGCAAAAGAATTAAAGGACGCAGGCCATGACGTTATTGGTCTTGGAGCAGGGGAGCCGGATTTCAATACGCCAGACCATATTTTAGATGCTGCAAAAAAAGCGATGGATCAAGGGCTTACCAAATATACGCCATCAGGTGGATTACCTGCTTTGAAAAAGGAAATAATCAGCAAATTGGAAAGAGACCAGAAGCTTTCCTACAAGCCTTCTGAAGTAATTGTCTGCACAGGGGCAAAGCATGCCCTCTATACCTTGTTCCAGGTTCTGTTGGACAAAGATGATGAAGTGATCATTCCAACACCATATTGGGTAAGCTATCCGGAACAAGTGAAGCTTGCAGAGGGAGTTCCTGTCTATGTGGAAGGAAAAGAAGAAAACCAATTTAAAATTACTGCTTCCCAGCTGAAAGAAGTTATAACAACTAAAACCAAAGCACTTATTCTAAATTCACCAAGTAATCCTACAGGGATGATTTATACAAAAGAAGAACTGCAGGAACTTGGCCAAGTGTGTCTCGAGCACAATGTACTTATCGTATCAGATGAAATATATGAAAAGCTTTTATACGATGGGAACGAGCATATTTCCATTGCGCAGTTATCTCCTGAGCTGAAGGATATGACCATCATCATAAATGGTGTGTCCAAGTCCCATTCCATGACAGGCTGGAGAATCGGCTATGCTGTTGGAAATGACGCCATCATCAGTGCAATGACAAACCTAGCAAGCCATAGCACTTCCAATCCCACTTCCATCGCTCAATACGCAACCATTGCAGCGTATGCAGGGTCACAGGAAGATGTGGAAGTGATGCGTAAAGCTTTCGAGGAACGACTGAACATCATATTTGAAAAATTAAATGCGATTCCAGGATTCCATTGCATCAAGCCTCAAGGGGCATTCTACTTATTCCCGAATGCATCTGAAGCTGCGAGGATAGCCGGTTTTCAAGATGTGGACAGTCTGGTAAAAGCTTTGCTTGAAGAAGAAAAAGTGGCATTGGTTCCAGGTTCGGGCTTTGGAGCAGACAACTACGTACGCCTTTCCTACGCTACGAGCCTCGACCAGCTGGAGCAGGCTGTAGAACGTATTGCACGTTATATGGAAAAAGTAACAGTGAAGTGATAGAGAGGGAAAGGAAGCAGACTTAAAAGTGTTTGCTTCCTTTATTCATGGCTTGTATAATATAGGTTATGTACATAACAGTAAGAAAAAGTTGCTAGAACAAGGTTGGAGGGAACAAAAGAGTGAAGACAACAATTAAAGAAGTATATAAGCATGTAGGAGAAGAAGTAACGATTGGTGCCTGGATTGCAAACAAGCGTTCAAGTGGAAAAATCGCTTTCCTACAATTGCGTGATGGCTCCGGCTTCATTCAAGGAGTAGTGGTGAAAGCAGAGGTAGCCGAGGAAGTATTCCAAAGCGCAAAATCCGTGACTCAGGAAACATCCGTCTATGTCAAAGGTATTGTCCGTGAAGATGAGAGATCACCATTCGGATATGAATTGGGTGTTACCGGCCTGGAAGTGATCCATGAAGCTGTTGATTATCCAATAACTCCGAAAAACCACGGTACTGAATTTTTAATGGACAACCGTCATTTATGGCTGCGTTCCAAAAAGCAGCATGCAATCATGAAAATCCGTAATGAAGTGATCCGTGCGACGTATGAATTCTTCAACGAAAATGGATTTGTAAAGGTAGATCCGCCTATCCTGACAGGAAGTGCTCCTGAAGGGACATCAGAGCTATTCGCAACGAAATACTTTGATGAGGATGCGTATCTTTCCCAGAGTGGCCAGCTTTATATGGAAGCGGCAGCAATGGCTTTAGGTAAGGTATTCTCTTTTGGACCGACTTTTCGAGCGGAAAAATCCAAAACACGCCGTCACCTCATTGAATTCTGGATGATTGAGCCAGAGATGGCCTTCATCGAATTTGATGACAACCTGAAAGTGCAAGAGGAGTATGTTTCCTATATTGTACAGGCTGTCCTAAGAAACTGTAAGCTTGAACTGGGCGTTTTGGAGAGAGACGTAACAAAGCTTGAAAAAATCAAAGCACCTTTCCCACGCATTTCCTATGATGATGCTATCAAGTTCCTGAACGAAAAAGGATTTGATGATATTAAGTGGGGCGATGATTTTGGATCTCCACATGAAACTGCCATTGCGGAAAGCTACGATATGCCAGTATTCATCACCCATTACCCGATCGGCATCAAACCGTTCTACATGCAACCGCATCCTGAGCGCGATGATGTAGTATTATGTGCAGACCTGATTGCACCGGAAGGCTATGGCGAAATCATCGGTGGTTCTGAACGTGTCCACGATTTTGATTTGCTCAAGCAGCGTCTGGAAGAGCATAACCTGGATTCTGATGCATACAAATGGTACTTGGAATTGCGCCAATACGGTTCCGTACCACACTCAGGCTTTGGTCTTGGTCTAGAGCGTACAGTGGCCTGGATCAGCGGCACAGAACACGTTCGTGAAGCCATTCCATTCCCAAGACTTTTAAACCGTCTGTATCCATAATATGATATAACCTCAGACTGTAGACAAACTCGATGTTGTCTACAGTTTTTTGTGTACCTGTATAATATATAGCCGGTTGATTTCCGCTCCAGACACGAATGCGTCGAGTAGGCTCCCGAGGCCACCATAGATAAGCGAACTCCCGGAACGGAAATCAACAGGGTGTTTATTGGAGACGCTCTATTTACAGGTTGGCCAAAGCTTTTCTTAATATTTCCTTAGAAGAAAAGGTATAAATTTGTTATACTTAGTCATGAGGTGTCTCCTAATGAAAAAAGAACAATTTATTGAATTTTTGGAGGAAGGGAATCTTTCCATTCCAAATTACTTACTGAACAATTACGTGAAGCTTGGCTTAAATGAAAAAGAGTTTCTACTCATCCTACATGTACATTCTTTCGTGGAAAGCGGAAAAATCTTTCCTACCCCAATGGAAATCGCAGATAAAATGACGATAGATCCTACAGAATGCATGGAAATCCTGCGTCATCTACTACAAAAAGGGTATGTTGCCATCAGTGATGAGATGGACGAGTACTCCATCAAATACGAACGTTATTCCCTCCAGCCTTTATGGGAAAAAATGATTCAGTTTATGCTTGAGAAAAACAAACAGGCAACCATTCAATCCAATAAAGACGATGAAATTAATCTATATACAATTTTTGAGCAGGAATTCGGACGACCGTTGTCACCGTTTGAATGTGAAACGCTTGGTATGTGGATGGACCAGGACCACCATGATACAAGCATTATTAAAGCTGCCTTGCGAGAGGCTGTTATCTCGGGGAAATTGAACTTCCGATATATTGACCGTATTCTTTTTGAATGGAAAAAGAATGGCATCAAAACACTCAATCAGGCAAACGAATATGGCAAGAAATTCAGAAAATCCACTCTTCCTCCAAAACAGCAGAATCAGGTGCCTTTGAATAAACCCAGTAAAAACACGGTTCCATTTTATAACTGGCTGGACTAAGGGGAAACAGAACAGGAAAACGGACTATCGCCGTTTTCCTTTTTTAGTGAAATTATATAATAAATAAAAATATAACTTTCTGAGCAATTCAAGAAGGGCGGGGCAGGTCAATGCTTAATTTAAAACAAGTTAATGAAGTAGTGGAAGTGATGGGGGAGATGTTTCCCGATGCACATTGTGAATTAAATCACCGCAATCCATTCGAACTCGTAATTGCGGTAGCACTATCCGCACAATGTACCGATGCACTTGTGAACAAAGTCACCAAAACATTATTTGAAAAATATCAGAAACCTGAGGATTATCTGGCTGTTTCTTTGGAAGAGCTACAGCAGGACATAAGGTCAATCGGATTGTTCCGCAACAAAGCAAAAAACATCCGGAATTTGTCGCAGCTTTTACTTGATGAATACGATGGGGAAGTGCCACAGGATCGAGATGAGCTTGTAAAGCTTCCAGGTGTGGGGAGAAAGACTGCAAATGTTGTTGTATCCGTAGCATTCGGTGTACCCGCCATTGCGGTGGATACGCATGTAGAACGGGTCAGTAAGAGACTAGGAATCTGCAAGTGGAAAGACAGTGTGCTGGAAGTGGAAAAAACGTTGATGAAAAAGATTCCAATGGATAAATGGTCCGACACACATCACCGTTTGATCTTTTTTGGAAGATATCATTGCAAGGCTCAAAATCCACAATGTGACAGCTGTCCATTGCTTGAAATGTGCCGTGAGGGCAAAAAGAGGATGAAAAGGAAGGCCAAATGATGAGAGTGCCTACCGCCTTTGCCCACCCGCTGTATTATTCAGAAAGCCAAGAGATTGAGTCAGGACGCTTTGATTGGGAGAACAGTTTGACTGTACCTTTCAAATATGACATGGCATACGCACTCGGCCTTGCTCCGTCAAATCTTCCATGGGAACACCAGTCACAGACGGTACCGCTTTTATTCCATTTATGGAAGGAGATAGAAGCGAAACTTAACATGCTTCATGAAAAAAGAGAGCGTTCTGATGTGAAGGCCCATGTAGTAGGGGGCATTGCGTTACTCCTTCAAGCTATATTCTGGATGAACAAGTTGCCGGTGCGTTCATTGGCGGATTGGGAAAAGGAGATACTGCAACTGCATGTAATACCTGTAAATATAGTTGAGCGTCTTGATTTTGTCATGAAAAAGCCGGAAATGTATCACGCCTTTATTCAGCTACAGCAGCTCTTTACAGAAAGCAGCAAGCTGTTCTATAAATTGCAGGCAATCCCAAAAAGGTAGGACCCAAAATATCGGGTCCTACCTTTTCTTTAGTCATCATCATTATTGTTATTGTTCTGTCCACGGTTTCGGCCTTCACCACTACCGTCTCCACCATCACCGGTTCCGCCTCCAGTACCGCCACCTTCACCAGTACCTTCGCCGTCACCTTCGCCGTCACCTTCGCCGTCACCTTCGCCGTCACCTTCGCCATCACCTTCGCCATCACCTTCGCCATCACCTTCGCCATCACCTTCGCCATCACCTTCACCATCACCATCACCTTCACCAGGTGGAGGTGGAGGGAGCTCAGGAACGACTTCTTCCTCTTCTACAAGCTCAGGAACCTGAACGGACTGTGTAGCAGGGTCGCTTCTTCTTTCTTTGTTGTCATCAAGGAAAGCAGTGATTTCAAATGTAAATGTTGCCCCTGGATCAGGATTATTCACTGCCAACATAAGATCTTTTGTTACAGTTAATGATTGAGGGGATCCCTCGTTCACTGCAACTTTCACATCAAAGCTTACATTCTCCAATTGATCTTCTGGGTAATCCCAATTTAACAGAATTTGATTGGTAGCTTCGTCATAAGTGGCTGTAAAATTTGACGGACTAGCAAGCTTCTCAAATTCTTTTGATACTTTCGTAGGTTCCGTACCTTTAACGAAATACTCATTGGTAATACGATTTTTCGGAGTGAATTCACTCGCTTTAAGCGGTGGATTCGATCCTTTTTCTATAGCAACTCTTACAACACTTTTCGGAACAGGGAAGTCCGCTTTATCCTCATCTGTCGTGGCAACATGCTCCATCAGCTGCCTGAATATTTCTCTGGATAAATACTGATCCTCAGAACCGGATGCAATACTTCTTAAGTAGTTATCTTCGCCGCCCTTGTTGAAACCGGTCCAAACAGCAGCAGTGTAGGACGGGGTGTATCCTGCAAATAGTGTACTTGGAGCTGCATCTGCTGGAATATCATACTTTTGCAGATCTTCAGGGGCAAAGTTGGTTGTTCCCGATTTTCCTGCAAGGTTCAAGCCCGGTACATTTGCTGCACGTGCCAAACCAGTTGTTATTGATGTTTTAAGCATGTCTGTAATCATGAATGCTGTAGAATCCTTCATCACTACCTGCGATTCCTTATTTAAACTAACACTCTTACCGTCCTGGAATACTACCTTGGTAACAGCAAACGGTTCTGTGTATACACCGCTATTTCCAAATGGGGCATATGCTCCAGCAAGTTGAAGAGGGGAGATGCCTTTGTTAAATCCTCCTATCGAGTATGCTTCCGGTATATCTTCCCCAAGTGGAATGCCAAGCTTCACAGCAAAGTCGCGCGCTTTATCGGCTCCAACCTCCTGGAAGGCTTTCAGTGCTGGAATATTACGTGAATCCGCAAGATGCTCACGGATACTCATCACACCTTTATGTTTTTTATCCCAGTTGTTGATTGGTGAACCGTTAGAATATGAAATTGGCTCATCATTAATTTGCTGGTAAGTGGACCAGTCCAGATGCTCAATGGCAGGTCCATAGTCCAAAATAGGCTTGATGGCGGAACCCGGCTGAACTCGAATATCCGTTGCGTAGTTCCAGCCTTGCTTCTCATGATTCCGGCCTCCGCCGATCGCACGGATTTCACCGGTTTTCGTATCAATCAATGAAACTCCAGCCTGGAAATCTTCATTTTCCGGATATGCGATGCCGCTTTCATCCGATAATAGGTATTCGACATGCTCTTGTGCATCTACATCCAGCGTTGTGTAGATTTCCAATCCATCTGCCTGCGGATCCACTTCTCCAATCTGTTCGGAGATTTCTTCAATTACGCGGTCCATGAACGCATTGTATTTATTGGAGAAATTAGTTTTTTCCACATCGCTTGTCAATGTTGCGTCAATTGGTGTTGCTTTTGCTTCATCAGCTTGTTCCTGCGTAATTTTTCCATGCTGTACCATTAAGCCAAGAACGATATTACGACGTCTTTCTGCATTTTCCGGATTCGTCAATGGATTGTAGTTGTTTGGACTTTGAGGAAGTCCAGCAAGCATGGCTGCTTCATGCAGCTCCAATTCGTCCAAAGATTTACCGTAGTAGTTTTTAGCCGCTTTCGCGATTCCATATGAATAATTGGAAAAATAAATCCTGTTTAAATACATTTCAAGAATCTGTTCCTTGGTGAATCTTGATTCCAATTCGTAAGCAAGATAGAATTCCTGCGCTTTTCTTTTTAATGTTTTATCTGTGGATAGGAAGGATAATTTCACTAACTGTTGTGTAATCGTGCTACCGCCTTCTGCACCAAAACCACGTGTGACGTTTGCCAAGACAGCTCCTGCAAGGCGACGGTAATCCACTCCTTTATGTTCAAAGAACCGTACATCCTCAGTAGCAAGAAATGCATCTTGTACTAGCTGGGGTATTTCATCAAATTCCACGTATTCTCTTGCTTCATGCCCACCAATTTCAGCAGCCAATTCGCCATTTCGATCATAGACCTTGGAAGGGACGGGAACTTTCAGCAATGTCTCATCAAGAGGGGGGGTATCTTTTACATAGAATGCAAAAGTTCCAATTCCTGTAAGAAGCCCAACGATTCCTACGATAAGCACCGTTAGAAAAATCTTTTTAAAGAGATTTTTCCTCTGATTCGTTTTCGGTCCCTTCTTTGCACCTTTTTCTTCCTGTAAAGCTTTTCTTCTCTGTTCTCTAGATTGATATTTATCTGTCATGTAACAGACCTGCCTTTCTCCGCTTTTGCCGTGATTCAGGGGTTAGCAATAGACACTGTCTATTATTTTAATATAATCAATTCTTGGCTGAAAGCCTATAGGTATCAAGTACCCGTCCTGTTCAACCTCTTGCTTTGTAATAGATTTTCTTTCCCCAGCTTCTTTTCTCTCCCAGTAATAAAACAACCTTTCAGCCGGCAGCAAATAGACTTCATTAAAAACACGGAACAATAATATGACGAAACAGATTCCATTTTGTTTCACTACCTGCTGCATATGTTGAATCTGATGTTCATGGAAATTCTGAAGCGGAAAGGAAGTTTTATTTTTGGTTTCCTTCGCTTCAAAATCAATATATTTCCCTTTGTATACACCATTAAAGTCAGTGGTGGATGCTTGTTTGAAGTAAGCTTCCTTTATGACCGCCGCACTTCTTTTCGGATAATGGACATCTACAATCTGAATGGGTGTGGGCTTTTTATGAACAACAGCAATCTGATGATGCAGATAGTACAAATTGGATTCATGCAAGTCGTCCTCGAGTGTCATTCCTCTGTTTCCGTATAGGACGGGAGCCTTATTCTTGGAAGACATATTTGCGGTTGACTGAAATACTTTTCCGTTTGGGTATCGGATATTCATAAAATTCCCCCTATAGACCAAAACTAACCTTATCTAGGAAAAAAACGTCAAATTTATTTGGCGAAACACCCCATGCCTGTGCAAGGAGGAAAAGAGTTGAGTCTTTCTTCGATGCTTCAAAGCTATCATTTTATTGGTGAAAAAAGGAAGAATTATGTATATTCCTTTCAAGAAAATAAGTTTATCACTAGTATTAAAAAAAATACAGTAAAACATAATCTTGATAATATCTCCCGTACAAAGGCATATGCCAGCTTTTTTGAGCGGAACCAAAGAATAAAATGGGCCTTTTTGGCCAGCATGGTTTCCCGTAATGCCGGATGGAATATGACAGACCTGGAAGGACGCTGGTTTTCCCTTGCGCTTGATTGGCAGCAGCGGTTTCCATTGTTCTATACGTATGAGCTTGCAAATTGGATGATCTTTCAGGATGCCTATCCGCAACTATTAATATATGAACTATCCTCCTATTATAACAAATCATATTTCCATCTATTAAAAGAGTTCCGCGTTTCCTGTTTCATGGAATATGAATGGCTGAGGTTCTGGGATGAGGGGGACGAGCAACGCTTAATTACTTCCCTGATCATCAATGAACAAAACCTTATTCAACAACCAGTTCTTCAGAGTCGCGCTTTAAAAAAGAAAGTCTTTAAGACAATGGTATACTCATTACAGGATCTTGGGCATTTCAGTTGTGTCGTATTCCCGACACTTGAAGGCAAGCTGTATGGTTATTCCGTCCATGGATTTCAAAAGCTTTCCAACAGGATAGATTTAGGGAAGCGCCTGGCTGCACTATTATTTTCACCAGAGCATCATGAATCCTTTCACCAATTCTCAGTCCTTACCGAGCATACAGGATCTAGGAGAGATTATGAACAATACATAAATAACAAACTATATCCGGAAACACCGATTTTAAGATCTGTCTATCCTGTTATCAGTCACAAAAATACGATCCAGGAGGATTGGATTATGAAAGGAGCTAAAAAGGTTGAAAAGTGGAGGGTGCCTTGCCACAGAAAACCTAACCAGGAGGAACTGACAAAATGGTTCATCCATAAACAGCATCAGATGCATGGGCTAATTGCATTAAGGAATTGGTTGTAATCGAATAAAAGGGGCCAGACCCTCAGTGCTTTAACGCGATATCGCACTGAGGGTCTGGCCCCGTTTTCTTATGTCGAAGGACGATTCGGTCCGCCTAATTTCTTGTCTAATTGTTCAGGTGCATTTTCTGCAGCATTTCGATTGTGCTGCTGCTGGCTTTGCTGTTTGCTATTTTGTTTTTTTGCCATAATCCATTCCTCCTAAATGTTGTGATGAATTTGCATTTATATTTTCCCCCGTACATTTGGAAACATGCAATGTCGCAGAAAAACACTTTCTTTGGCGAATTAGTTCTAGTTTTGTCACTTGGGAAGGTGGAAGGAAAAAAGCGGCGAAATGTAACAATAATAAAGTATGGAGGGGATTATTATGTCCAATGTTGTATCACGCTATGATGTCTCTAAGTTGTTTGATGATATGATGCTGCAAATGGATGTGCTGGAGCAAACCATGTCCAATTCCATGAAAATCGAACGAGAAGAAATGGAAGAAGTCATGAAGGATCAGATTAAACGGTTGCATTATACATTGGATGAAGTGGAAAAGGTAATGAAGGAACAGAAAAATCATAAGGTGGAGACAAAGCCTACTATCCCGTTCAGTCAACGTGCTTATTCAGTTTCTGTGTAGAAAATTTCATTTTTATGGTACTATTTATTGCTAGAGGTGAGAAGATGGAAAGCACTAGCAGTAATGTATTGGCACTGACGCAAAAGTTAATGGATTTTATAGAGAGAATTGAATCTCGGTTTATTCACACACAGGAAAACAAACTGGAGCCTGATTTTTTTAACGAGGTAAAACCCTTTGCCGATGAAGTGCATGCTCTCCTGCTGAAATGGGAGAAGGAAACGGTGGAGTGGATAGGGATTGCAGCTCCCAAGTATATTCATTCGCAGCAAATTGTCAGCACGGTTGAAAATGTTAATCATGTAACGGTCCAGTGCTTTTACCCGGATACCCGTGAGAAAAGGTTCAAAGGGATGATCCAATCGATCCGTTATGTATTGAATGATATTCTGTCAAAAAAATAGTGAAAACAAGTGCCTGTACCCTCGTGAGGCAGGCACTTGTTTTCTTTATCGTTCTTTCTCTTTTTGAATGGTAACAGGACGGTTTCCGTTTTTGGCAGAAGGCTCTATTGCAAATTCCGCCTTTTCAAATACCTTTTTTTCTGCAAGGGCAGATCCTATTGTGGGTTCATGGCCTTTTTTCTTGTGCTGAAAGTGTTTTCCACGGCTCATCGTACATTCCTCCTTTATCCTCCTTATTGTTCCTCAATTTTTCAGGTTCATTACATTGGAAAATAAAAAGGCTCTTTTCGTTAAGTTCGTTGATTATGACCGTAAAAAATCGGCTTTTGGATTTTTTACTGAGATAGAAGTTCGCATTATTTAATAAGTAAATGATCTATTACACATGAAAAGAGCACGAAAGTAAATAAATGTACGTGTTTTTTGAATTCGTCAAAAGAAAAAAATATTTCGAAAAGAGTCAATGAAAAAGGAGATCCTGATGAGGATCTCCTGTCATAAAAGCATATCATGTTATTTCTAAAATATCTTCGAAGGTTTTTGGCGTAACTGCACCTTTTTTCTCTAGCTCTTTGATAAGGCATCGAAACTGTACAATCGATAATTCTTCACGTAAATAAAGTTGCCTGGCAAAATCCATTAACTCATTTTCTTCCATTGGTTCATAGCTTTTACAAGAAACAAATTTGTGATGAAGTTCTTCTATTACCACCAAAACATCCCCCCACTTTGAAGTTACTTTTATAGTAGCATGGGATTTGAATTTTTCTTGTTTTTGAAAAAATGAGACTTCCGACAAAATGGGACATAAAATATAAAAATTTCCAATTGAATGAGTGAGGTTGACCGACCAGGTAAGATAGGCACGTTTCCCAGCTGTCATTCATATGTTATGGATAGAGCCAGATAAGAGGAGGGATCTGAATGTTTAGGAGATTGTACGGAAGACCTAGACATTTATCATACAACAGGAATATGTCTTTATTGAATCAACTGCCTACTATGCAGAATATGATGCCTTTTATGAATAGTGGCAGCTTTCCAGGTATGACAGCCGGATTTCCTTTTAACGGAGGGATGGAAGGCTGGAACCAGGAGGCATTCAGCCAGAATGGGATGAACATGTTTGCCAACCAGGGTGTTCCGAACCAGAATTTCCAAGGTATCCAGGGGTTTCAGGGATTTCCTTTTCAGCAGAATGGAATGATGGGGCAGAATGGTATAATGCACCAAACCGGATTCCAGAACGGAATGCAGCAGCCGAGTGGCGTAAATGGCATGTCAATGTTCCCAGCACAGGGTGGTATGCCACAGGGAATGAACATGTTCCAACAAACGCCATTCATGAATCCTTATCCGACGCAAAATCAGAACAATAAGCAACAATCCTCACAGGTTCAATCGTTCATGAATCAGTTCAAAGGGCAAGATGGGAATGTGGACATGAAGAAAATGATGGATACAGCGGGCCAGATGATGAACACGGTAAATCAGCTGAATAGTATGGTTAAGGGGATAGCAGCCACGTTCAAGGCTTAAAAAAGGATGCCGGATAGAGGCATCCTTTTTCGTTTATTTTGCAGGACAAGTTTCCCGAAACTACAATAACTCATAAACCTCATTCAATTGCTGGAGACGGGGGAAATCCTCCGACTCCAATGCATGCTTCATTTCATCCGGAAGAGAGTGATTGAGAAACTGAATCTGCTCGTAGCTCAACTCGTTGATAAAGGAAACAGTATTCTCATATCTTTTTTCATGCATCTTAAAAATGATGCTGTTGGCCATCTCCCTGTCTTCTCCATAAGAGGTGAGGATCTCTTGTAAGTAAGCTAGTGGCTTATTCATGATAATCGCCTTTTGCTTTTCCGTCGAAAAAGAAATTATCTAGCTTTTCTTCTTCCTGATGATTGAGAGAGGAGCTGTAATAGGGATTTTCCACTTTCTCCTTTTCATCGAGATTTGTCTTTATGACAAGGGACGGAGAAGTAGACGGACTGGCATAGACCTTTTTGTATTTTTCCATGAAGAACACCTCCTTGTCTTTATATTTTGTTGGGAGAGCAAAAGTATGTGGATAGGGAGCTATCAGAAGTTACCATAAGTAAGAAAGAAAATTTGTGGAAAAATAATCGGTAGCTTCATTTAAAAGAACAGTTAACAAAGCGAATAGGAGGAGTTCAAATGACAAATCGCAACGATAATCGGGAGCAGAAAAATAAGTATCCCAACAATACGGGAGATGTAGAAGCCTCAAAGGAAATATCAAGCATCCAACAGGATTCCACTCCCGAGGAAAACCCAAAGTACGGCTCCAGATCCCATAAAAACTGATAGAAACGACGCCACGCAAATGTGGCGTCGTTTCTATATTCAGTCCTCGATTCTGATTTGCCGCTTTGATTTTTTCGGGAAACGGATTTGTAGAAGTCCATCGCGGTAGTTTGCCTGCAGTGCACTGATCTTTACATAAGACGGAATGGGAACGCTGCGACTGGATCTGTTGGCGGAATAGCTTTTGGAATATACATGGCTTCCTTCATCAGTGGTTTCCAGAATTTCTTTATGATCCACACTGATCGTAATGTACCTGTCGAAGCTTTCAATCGTAATTTGTTCTTTTTTTACTCCTGCCAATTTGCAAAGGATGATAAATTCCTGTTCT
This sequence comes from Bacillota bacterium, assembly GCA_051750385.1. GTDB lineage: Bacteria > Bacillota > Bacilli > Bacillales > Bacillaceae_I > Sutcliffiella_A. The sequence continues at coordinate 438,782 of JBNJJQ010000001.1, forward strand.
GATTCTGTTGTTTCGATCGGAAAAGTAGCATTAACGAAGGATTGGCCGAAAAAATCATCCATTTGCCGCAGGAGCCCTTTAATAGGGGAATTGCTAAAAAAGGAATCAATGGATTGAAGAATATCGGTTTGGGGTGGTCGCGAGCCTTTTTTGGGAGTTAAGTCAGAATTCTTGTCTTTCATCGTGAAGCTCCTTTCAAGTCATGTTAGTTATCTATATGAAGAAATGGGTTGAGAAGGTTCCACTTTTAATAAAGGCTAAAGGAATGAATGGAAAAAACTCTTGGTAAGCGAATACAAACTATGATACGTTTGGAATAACAACCTTAACTCGAAGGAAGATAACGTATGCAGCTATTGAAAAATACATATTTCTTGAAAGTGCTTAAGGTCGTGTTTCCCCTTACGATTTTAATTTTGATTTACATAGAAGGAACAAAACAGATACGTGCTGTGAATATGTCACTTGTTTTGCAAAAAATACAGGAAATCGGCCTGCTTTGGTTTATTTGGATTTTTTTGCTAGGTGTATTTGCTGTTGCAACCATGATTCTTTATGATGTTTATCTAATTAGGAAGTTGAACGTTCATGTTCCGAATCGGAAATTGATTGTACAAGGCTTTTCTGCAAACGCTTATGCAAACTTTTGGGGATTTGGCGGTTTTGCAGGGGTCGGTTTAAGAACTTTGTTTTACCGGAAATATACAGGGAATATCTCCTTCTTCCTTAAATCGGTCACCATTCTATTACCCTACATGTTAGTTGGATTATCTTTTTTCGCATGGATAGTGCTGGCTAATGAATGGTATGCACCTATCGTTCTGCATAATTATCCGATTATAAAGCTGCCACTGCTGATTATGTGTGGCTACGGCATTTTTATTGTAGCTGCCGGATATTATACAAAAAGAGTGACAAACCACACTCAATTGACTTTAGTGGCCATATCGCTTATTGAATGGGGATTTGCCGCATTTCTATTTTTTCAGATTGCACTTGCCTTGAAAGTTCATATGCCTCCTCATATTGTCATCCTCCTCTTTTTTATGGCAGCCATCTCCGGTGTATTGAGCACAGTGCCAGGAGGAGTGGGAGCTTTTGACTTTGTCATAATTGTAGGAATGGCGAGTTTCGGAAATTCAGAAGAAAAGGCATTGGCACTCCTCTTTTTATACCGGCTGGTTTATTATGTGATACCCTTTCTGATCAGTACTATGTTTTTAGGGCATTTTCTATATAAAGAAAAGGTATGGAGAACTATTATTCCGGACAAAGAAGCATTTTCATCTGCGTGCCATCGCATATTATCAGTTTGGGTGTTGGTGGTTGGCGTCTTGCTGCTGCTTTTCCCAGTCGTTCCAGCATTCATTCAGAGGGTGAAGCTTGCAGACCAGTTCCTATCCATGGAGTTGCTGCAAATTTCCCAGCAGTTCTCCATTGCAATCGGGATCATCCTTTTGGTACTGGCCAGAGCGATAGAAGATAAAGTCAAAAGAGCCTATTACTTTACCTTTTTTGTTTTAATAATTGGAATGTTTGTTAGTTTTTCAAAAGGGTTTCATATGTGGGAGGTGGTCCTTCTACTCGGTGCCCTCTTGCTTTTGTATGGCTCCAAACGGGAATTCCATCGTTCTGTCAGTCAATACACCGTAACAAAAATTATTATCGATGGATGCATTCTTTTTTGTATTTCCCTATTGTATGTACTAGTTGGCTCCCTGCAAATCGCGTATCTGCGGAAAATGGTTCCAGGCAGATTGCAGGATCTTTTTGCTCTTCATCCGCAGGCACTGATCCAGGATGTGGCAGTTGGTACTGCTATTGCCGTTGTTCTCTTATATTTTGGGTTGTATTTTAAAAGAAATAGCAAATCCACCTCACTCTTCACTAAAGCAAAAGGGGAAGAAAGGGAAGTCAGATTAACAGGTGGTAAGTTGCTGTTCCCGGAAATGCCTCTTTATGTTTTCTTTACTGATACAGCTAAGGTATATTACCAAAAGTGGAAAGATTCCCTCATTCTCATCGACGATACAAGCCCGCTGGATAGGGAAGCACTGATCTATATGGAAAAGGAAGCAGATCGATATGGATATACGCTGATACTTCAGGGATTTCATAAGCTTGATGTTGCTGATTTGAGGGAGATAGGATATTACTTACTTCGGGAAGAAAAGCACTTTTTCTTCTTTTCGCAGCAATTTCCACAATTGGAAGCAAAATTCTTGATAAAACAGCTTGTCCGAACTACTAAAAAGGTGGTAAGATAGATGTCTTTTCTTTTGATTTATGGTACAATAATTATGGAAGAGATTGTATAACGATGGTGTCGGGTAACATGGCTTCATCTTTTTTAATCATTTTTTAAAATAATATTATTTTTTCCTCGTATTTTGGAATACTAAAAGTATATTAGTGTGGATGTAGTTTGCCCCACCTCAAAAGATAGGAGAGTGGCACTATGGCGTTTGGAAGAAGAGAAGTAGAGGAAATTGTAACAGACGAAACAAAGATTTGGATTTGTGAATCGGAAGACTGCAAAGGTTGGATGAGAGACAACTTCAAAAGCAGTGAAACACCTTCTTGTCCTTTGTGTAAGAGCGGGATGAAAGAGTCCACTAAAGTTTTGGCAGTCATAAATAACTATAGTCAAAATCAGAAAATGTAAATATTGCTCAACAAAAATAACCATGCCTTAAAGGAGGCATGGTTATTTTTTGTGTTACCAGTACATTGCAGTTAAATTTTACCCTTATCCCAGGTAACAACGCCATCACTTTCCAGAATTCCGAGTACTACATCCCCAATATCCGGGTCCGTATATAGCAGGTCTCTAACACGGAATTTAATATCATCCGCATCCGCGAGTGTGAAGCCTTCACGTAGCTCAATGTAGCTTTCCACATGATATTTACGGCCTTCCTGAAGAATTCGGATATTCTTGATGTCTACTACATCCGGATCAGAAAGAATCATGTCGACGATTCTGTCCTCCACTTCTTTCGGTGCTGCAACACCAATCAGGCCAACCGTATTTTCATAGCCTATTTTTATGGCGATGCCTATCAATAGTATCCCTATCAGAATCGTTCCAACTCCATCAAGATAATACAGACCAGTGAAGTGCGCAATCACTATCATCACTAGGGCTAGCGCAGCTCCAAATGTTGCGATAATATCCTCGTAGAAGACAAGTCTGGTTGGGGGTGAAGCAAGACGAACATTTTTGAACGCTCCGATCAACACACCGCCGCCACTGTTTTCCGTTCTCGTTTCTTTCGCAATCTCCTTTGCAGCTTTAATCAAGACGAGTCCGTCAATGATGATAGCTATGGTCAAAATGACACTGTTTAAAATGATGTTTGTGGATTCTTTTGGATGAACAATAAGCTCCCATCCCTTAATTATCGTTTCATACGCCATAATCGAGATGACGATTACAGCGATCAATACAAATAGGTTCACTACACGGCCAAAACCGGTTGGGAACCTTTTTGTAGGTGCTTTCTCCGCTAACGCACTCCCTAAAAAGACAAAACCCTGGTTGGTGGCATCCGCCAAGGAGTGGAAAGTGGTGGCAAGCATGGTTCCGCTACCGCTATAAATTGCCGCAATCCCTTTGATGATTGCCAGCACCGTGTTAGCAAGAGCCGCAATCCCCGAGGATTTATTTCCTTTTTTTAATAGTTGAAAAAAACTCATACCATCACCCTCACATATGACCTATTTTATTCTTTTGCCTATACCCCAAAAAATATGTAAACTAATCCCTCCATCCACAATTCCAAGTATTTATTCATTATATAATTATATAGTAGAAGGGAATATTTTGGTAAGTGATATATATTAAATGATTTCATATATTAACCAATTCTCCCCCCTTTACGAAGCGAACGCCTATTCGCTAGAATAGAAGGTAGATAATGAGGTGAAGGAAACATGTGGAGAAAAACAATTCATGAAGTGATAGATTGGATGAAAACTGAGGAATCAATCGCTCAAAATATCGTTCATTGGGAAACAGTTCCGGCAAAGGAAGCGCAATCGGTGCCATTTCCGGAAGAAATAGATGACAGGCTTCGCAATGCATTAACTAGCAGAGGAATAACAAGTCTCTATACCCATCAAGCAGCAGCCTTTGAAGCGGCTATACATAAAAAGCATTTTGTAGCTGTTACACCTACGGCTTCCGGGAAGACGCTCTGCTACAATCTGCCTGTTCTTCAGAAAATTATTGCCAATAAGGAAAGCAGGGCACTTTATCTTTTTCCGACAAAAGCTCTGGCACAGGACCAAAAGAGCGAGCTTAATGAAATCATTACGCAAATGGGTGTTCCAATCAACAGTTATACCTATGATGGGGATACGGCTCCGGCTATCCGGCAAAAGGTGCGAAAAGCTGGACATGTGGTAATCACGAATCCTGATATGCTTCATTCCGCCATCCTGCCGCATCATACGAAATGGGTGTCCTTATTCGAGAACCTGGAATACATCGTCATTGACGAGCTTCATACTTACCGAGGAGTGTTTGGGAGCCATGTAGCCAATGTCATTCGCAGATTAAAGCGGATTTGCCGGTTCTATGGAAGCAATCCGACCTTTATCTGTACGTCCGCCACAATAGCCAATCCAAAGGAGCTGGCTGAGGGACTGACAGGGGAGCATTTTGTGCTGATCAATAATAATGGGGCGCCTTCTAGTAAAAAGCATATTGTTTTTTATAATCCGCCGATCGTCAACAAACCATTGAATATTCGCCGGAGTGCCACACTCGAAGTAAGGAAGCTTGCAAGCGAATTTCTTCAGGAGAAGATCCAGACGATTGTTTTTGCCAAGAGCAGAGTGCGAGTGGAAATCCTCTTGACCTATCTGCAGGATCTTGTGATAAACCAGTTAGGCAAAAAGTCGATCCAGGGCTATCGAGGGGGGTACTTGCCAACACAAAGGCGTGAGATAGAAAAAGGCCTAAGAAACGGGGAAATATACGGAGTTGTCAGTACCAACGCCCTTGAACTCGGCGTGGATATCGGTCAGCTTCAGGTTTGTATCATGACGGGCTATCCCGGTACCATTGCGAGTGCCTGGCAGCAGGCTGGACGAGCAGGGAGAAGACAAGGGGAGGCAGTCATTGTGATGGTGGCAAGCTCCAGTCCCCTTGATCAGTACGTCATCCAGCATCCGGAATTTTTCCTGAAAAGCAGTCCGGAGTCCGCTAGAATCAATCCGAACAATCTTGTGATACTCGTCGACCACATCAAATGCGCGGCATACGAACTTCCATTCAAAAAAGGGGACACCTTTGATGGGGTGGAGCTCGAGGATATTTTGGACTACTTGACTGAAGAGCGGGTGCTTCATGAGAATGGCGGAAAATGGCACTGGATGAATGACGCTTTTCCTGCACATAACATCAGCCTGCGCTCCGCCTCCCAGGAAAATGTCATCATCATTGATCAGACGGTGGAGCCTGCGAACAAAGTTATCGGGGAGATGGACCGCTTCAGTGCGATGACACTGTTGCATGATGAAGCCATCTATCTGCATCAGGGCATCCAATATCAGGTGGAAAAGCTGGATTGGGAAGAAAAGAAGGCTTTTGTAAGAGAAGTGAATGTCGACTACTTTACAGATGCGAACCTCGCTGTTTCCCTTGATGTTCTCGAGGTCGACAAACAGAGGAACTACCCTGCAGGAGCTGTTTCCTTTGGAGATGTGTCAGTCAAAGCAATGGCGACCATTTTCAAAAAGATTAAATTCGAAACACATGAGAATATTGGTTCCGGACCTATCCATCTTCCTGAAGAAGAGCTCCATACAAATGCCACGTGGATCACCCTTGAGGAGAATATAACGGAAGCACTTGGTGCAGATGAACTTGAAAAGAGCCTGCTTGGACTTTCACATGCCCTCAAAGCTGTGGCGCCGCTTCTGCTCATGTGCGAGCCGATGGACCTTCAAGTCGTACCACAGGTAAAATCCACTCACGATGAAAAGCCGGTCATCTATTTCTATGACCGCTATCCTGGTGGTGTCGGATTAAGTGAGAAAGCCTATGAAAAAGTGGCGGAGCTTTTTGATAGAGCAAGTGAACTGATCAGAAACTGTCCGTGCAAGTCCGGCTGTCCATCCTGCATCGGCGCTGATTATTCCATCGATGATACGAAAAAGCTATCGTTACAGCTGTTACAGCAACTTGTATAAAGGGTGAGTGAAACATGTCTTTCAAAAACAAATTAAATAGAATGAAAAAGCATCTCCAGCCTGTGAAGCAAGTAGTGGAAACAAAAAAGGAAGAAATTATTCCTCCTGCGTCAAAGGACCAATCTGTTCCGAATGAGAGGGAATGGGAGGCCTATGGTGCGGTGCCCTTCCATTTTCACGAGGAGTATTGCCTGATCCGTGAAGTGGAGTATCCGCTTGATTATAAACATGGCCGCTATATCCTCGGTGAAATCCTCCCTGTAATGGAAAATTGGCAGAAAGAGACTGCAGCACACCCTTTATCCGCGAAGGGCCATCATTGCAAGGATCTGTTCTTCTTTGATACAGAAACGACAGGGCTAAGCGGTGGAGCAGGGACCACGATATTCCTTCTTGGATATGCGAGGGTTCTTGAGGATAAAGTGGTGGTCAGACAACATCTGCTTCCTGCACCAGGCAATGAGGTCGCCCTCTATCAGAGCTTCCTTCAGGAGGTAGATTATACAACGCTTGTCACATATAACGGGAAGGCTTTTGATTGGCCTCAAGTCAAAACAAGGCACACGCTTGTTAGAGAACATGTCCCCAAGCTCCCTCTTTTTGGCCATTTCGACCTTTTGCATGCTGCCAGAAGGCTATGGAAGGATACAATGGAGTCGGTTCGTTTAGCGAACGTGGAAAGAGAAATTCTAGGGATAAAAAGAGAAAATGATATCCCGGGGTTTCTGGCGCCGATGATCTATTTCGACTTTGTCAAAACGCATGAAATGGAAGGGATCAAGGGCGTGCTGAAGCATAATGAATGGGATGTCCTAACCCTAATCACCCTGTATATTCATCTATCGAAGTTGTTGCAGACGGATTCAAAAACCCGCAATGAAAAGGAAGAATATGAAGTTGGGAGATGGTTTGATTCGCTTGGGCAAAAAAAGGTGGCTGCAAGCATGTATGAAAATATTGTCGAACAATCCTGGGGAGCGTCCTATAAATTGGGTCTAATAAAAAAGAGGGAAGAACAATACAATGAAGCGAAAGAGTTGTTCCTGCAGTCCTACAGCCATGAGGGAAACTCGAAAAAAGAAGAGGCAGCCATCGAGCTTTCCATGCTTCTTGAACATAAGGAAAAAGACTTTGTATCGGCACTTTTCTACGCAGAACAAGCCTTTGATTTCTGGAAGGAAAAACAGCTTTCCGAACGCAGGGGCGAAGTGAAAAACAGCGATAAATTTACGAGAAGAATTGAAAGGCTGAAAAAGAAAATGAAAGCTTGAAATATTTTTCGGATTTTGTCAAATAATCTTTTGAATTGTATTGTCAACGTAACATTTACCATGTAAAATTAAATATTGTGATTTACTATTAAACAAAGGAAAAGCATGGGAGAGAGAGCGTTGTCAAGATTAATTTTGTGTTTGTTTTTCGTTGTTATCGGCCTGACACTTTTTGTATTTTCGAATCTTAAAGAAGATATCTACACGATTTTGCTATAATTTTCATAGGCAAACGAGTATATCTCCGTAAAATAGGTGTTTGTATTAGTACATGTATCACCCTTCTTTCATAGTTTGTTAATGTAAAGAGAAAAACAAAAAATGAAAGGAGATCATAAGTATGTACAACTGCAGACCAAACATGATGGCACCAATCGTTCATCCTACTAAATGTTGTGTAAAGAACTTACATTCCGTGACAGAGGTTCCTCACATTCATCCTTCTCACACAACATATGTAAACAACCAAATGTTCCAGCATAAGCATTATTTCCCACACACTGAATCAATGGTTGACTCAGTTTCACACCAAAACTTCAACTGTGGTCCTGGAGCGCCTGGTATGGGCCAAGGGGCACCTGGTCAAGTAATGGGAGCTTTCCAAGGTCCTGGAGGAATGCCTGGCGGCCAAGTATTGGGAGCTTCTCAAGGTCCTGGAATGGGTTATGGCGGCGGAATGCCTGGTGGCCCTGGAATGGGTTACGGTGGCGGAATGCCTGGAAAATGCAACCCCTACGGCAGATAAGCTTTATTGACAAGTCAAAAAAATACGTTACTCTGTTTATATAAAGGAACTGGTGTGAAGCCAGTTCTTTTTCTTTTTGGCACATTAAACACCGCTGTTGATTTCCGCTCTAGGCACAGCGACCCAAGGGGCGTTTGTGGAGCCTCCTCGGCTTCGCTGTAGGGTCTCCACTAAACGCAACACCCGCCGGAGTCTTCGCCTATTGGCTCCAATCACCAGCTAAGCTAGGTACATAAATTAAAACTATTCTTTTACTGAGACTCTAATGTAAAAGGTGTACACCATGAGAAACTAAATATAGTGCTGACATTATGCGATACATGCCGCCCCTGTTGATTGGAGTGCAAGGTGTGGGACTCCTGCGGGAGATAGCGGTAGACTTGAGACCCCGCAGGCAAGCCGAGGAGGCTCAAGCACCGCCCCGCGATCGCTGCCACCTGGAACGGAAATCAACAGGGTGTTAAACGAGGGCAACCTGAATTCCAGGCAGACCCTTGCTCGCAGGAAAAATATTTACGAAAAGAACTTTTTAAAAACTATTCAAATGATCTTAGTTCTTGCGCTTTTGTGCGTACATATCTATTATTAACTTATGAGGTGTCTATGAAAGTACTCGTCCTGACAGGTTATAAATCGCATGAACTGCAAGTGTTTAAAAAGAATGATCCAGCTGTACACTATATAAAAAAGGCCATCCAAAAACGGATTGTCTCTTTACTCGAAGAGGGACATGAGTTAGAATGGATTGTCATCAGTGGTCAGTTGGGGGTGGAGCTATGGGGAGCGGAAGTGGTCTTTGAGCTTCAAACAACCTATCCCGACCTGAAGCTTGCAGTATTTACTCCATTTCTTTCACAGGAAGAAAATTGGAGTGAATCCAACAAAGAGTATTATGAGCTGATTATGTCTCAAGCCGATCATATTGATTCGATTACCAAAAAAAAGTACGAATCGCCTCTTCAGCTTCGTATGAAAAACCAGTTTCTTATCGATAAGTCGGATGGCTTATTGGTGGTTTATGATGAAGAGAGGCCGGGTAATCCCCAATATATGATTGAAATGGCCAAAAGGAAAGCGGCCGAGCAATCCTTTCCGATATTCATGATTGATGACTATGAGCTTCAATTGGTGGTAGAGGAAGAACAATTTAATGGACAACATGATTGGTAAACTGACTACAAAAAGTTGCCGAAATCATATTTATAAAATTTATTCAAATACTATTAAAGAGAAATTGACAAGTGCCCTTTTTTTTGAAAAAATAATAAGATAAAAGTGGCACTAGCATTGAGGTGAGGAACTTATGCTAACTGATAAAATCAAATTGACAGCAAAAGAAATTTTGGAAAAAGAATTCAAAGCAGGCATGAGAGGCTATAAGGCTGAGGATGTTGATAAGTTTTTGGATGTGGTGATCAAGGACTATGAAACATTCTATCAGGAATATGACCAATTGATGCAAGAAAATGCAAGATTGAAACGCCAAGTAGAGGAAGCTGGCAAAAAGCCGCAGCAGAGCACAAGCAATACCGGCTCCACTAACTTTGATATTCTACGCAGACTTTCCAACTTGGAGAAGCATGTATTTGGCAGCAAATTATATGAATAACATTATTTTACAGTTGCATTAATCATTCAGATTTACTATACTATATCTTGCTGACATCAATAGTGATTGGGTAACCGCTACAGTTTATCTGTAGAGGAAAGTCCATGCTCGCACAGGCTGTGATGCCTGTAGTGTTCGTGCCTAGCGAAAAAATAAGCTAGGGTAGTCTGGTATATACTGGGCTAACGGCAGGGAAAGCACCTAAGTCGAGAGATACGGTGTGAATACCTTGAAAGTGCCACAGTGACGTAGTCCGGCAAGAAATTGCAGGAGTGGAACGCGGTAAACCCCTCGAGCGAGAAACCCAAACAATGGTAGGGGCACCTTCTCTATGGAATCCGAACGAATGAGAAGGACAGATAATCTTATATTATCTGTAGACAGATGGTTACCACCTGAGTACAAGGAGCAATCCGTTTGCAGTACAAAGGAACAGAACATGGCTTACAGATCGCTATTGATTGGATGTCGCATGATTATGATGTAGATTGAAGAATAAGCTCTCCTGATCCCAGGAGAGCTTTTGTATTAGGATTAGTAAAATAAGAGTGTTATTTGTAAAATGTATACTAGCTGTTGATTGGAGCAATAGGCGAAGACTCCTGCGGGAGGTAGCGATTAGTGGAGACCCCACAGGCGAAGCCGAGGAGGCTCACGCAAGCCCCGCGGAAAGCGCAGCCTAGTGCGGAAATCAACAGTGGTGTTTAAAGAGCCTTGTATTAAGACGGCGCTTTTGTAGAGGCTTGTCTGATAGAATATTGGCTACAATAGATTACATACATATTCGCTTGAAAAGGTTAGGGTGACAAAATGAAAAACAAATTTAAATTGATTGCAACTGCTGCAATGGGACTGGAATCCCTAGTGGCAAAAGAAGTGAAGGATCTTGGATATGATTGCACTGTAGATAATGGAAAGGTCATTTTCTACGGGGATGCACTTGCCATCTGCCGTGCAAACCTGTGGCTTAGAACTGCGGACCGCATCAAAGTGGTAGTTGGGGAGTTTAAAGCGACTACCTTTGATCAGCTTTTTGAACAAACAAAAGCATTGCCATGGGGAGATTACCTTCCGGAGGATGCCGAATTTCCTGTTATTGGAAAATCAGTGAAATCACAGCTTTCCAGTGTGCCGGATTGTCAGGCAATCGTGAAAAAGGCGGTAGTGAACAAAATCAAGCAGCATTATAACATTCAATCCGACTGGCTGGATGAAAAAGGCGCTGTTTATAAAATTGAAGTGGCGATCCTGAAGGATAATGTCCAGCTCACCATCGATGCATCGGGAATCGGGCTGCATAAACGCGGCTATCGCGCGGACCAGGGGGAAGCACCTTTAAAAGAAACGTTGGCTGCAGCCTTGGTGATGTTAACCAACTGGACTCCTGATAAGCCATTTGCCGATCCTTTCTGTGGCTCTGGTACAATTGCCATTGAAGCCGCACTGATAGGTCAGAATATCGCTCCGGGCTTTAACAGGGATTTCGTCTCTGAGGACTGGCACTGGATTGGAGATGCATTATGGGAAAGAGCCCGTCAAGAAGTGGAAGAGAAAGCAAACTACGATCAGCCTCTGGACATTTCCGGATATGATATTGACCATCGCATGATTTCCATAGCGAAGGAAAATGCTTTTGAAGCGGGTCTTGGGGAACTGATCTCATTCAAACAGATGCAGGTAACTGATTTCACTACGAAAAAAGAGTACGGAGTCATTGTCGGAAATCCTCCTTACGGTGAGCGGCTAGGTGAACGTCCTGAGGTGGAGAAGATGTACCGTGGCATGGGAAAAGCCTTTAAAGAACTTGATACATGGTCCATTTATATTCTTACATCCCATGAAGGCTTTGAGAGCTTTTTCGGGAGAAAGGCTACGAAAAAAAGAAAGCTGTTTAACGGATTCATCAAAACGGACTTTTACCAATATTGGGGCAAGCGTCCCCCTAGAAACGTCTAGGGAATTGTTTATTAACCGAGCTCCCGGGGAAATAGTAACAAAGGAGTGATTTCGGTGACAAACACTAGAAAAGAAAAAGAGCTTTTGGAAAGAAATGAAAATGAAAAAGCCTTCAAGGAGAACGAAAAAAAGCAGAAAAGGCGCGACCAGCTGGTGATGCCGATTGACGAACTGCCTTTGGAGGACATCAAGTACGAAGCAGAAGAAGAGAAAAAGAAAAAAGACTCAAAAGATGATTCCAGTAGTGAAGATCAGTGAGCGCAAGGCTTGTACAATAATCTGTTGAGACAACGAATATTAATATGAATCTGGGCATAGAATACTTCTATCATTAGTAAGGATGGAGGGGAATTCTATGCCTTTGCATGTAAATGATTTTATGAAAATTTCAAAAGCCCTTGACAGTAGCTATCAAAGTCTCGCCAATGAGAACCTGCTCGAAGGTGAATGCGTGGAGCGTATGAGGGCTGCACGCGAGGAATATATGAAAGCCATGCTGCACGCGTCCTATGTGGATGAGAGCATGATTCATATAACGAAAGGCTGAAAAGTTTCCCTTTAAAGGAAGGGGAACTTTTTATTTTGGATAAAAAGCTTGACAAAACCCGCTATTTTTTCAATAATGTTCAGATGCAAACTTTTTTGTGACGGAAACTTTTCATGATGCAAATTTTTTCACGGAGGTACATAATATGAACAATCGTCTGCCTTTTACAATGAACAAGGGTGATTCTTTTTTTGATCGTTTGAACGAATGGATCGGGGATGTATTTTATGACATTCTGCCGGAAGCAGGGTTTGAACTTCGTGATGAGCAAATCTTTATGGCATTTCAACTAGAACGGGCATACAAGGAAAAGAAGGTCATTTTCTCTGAAGCAGGTGTAGGAACAGGGAAGACGATGGTGTATCTTTTATATGCAATCTGTTATGCAAGATATATGGGCAAGCCTGCCATCATCACCTGTGCAGACGAATCCCTAATCGAACAGCTGGTAAAAAAGGAAGGTGATATTGCCAAGCTTTCCAACATTCTGGATGTAACATTTGACGTAAGATTGGCAAAATCACCAGACCAGTATCTTTGTTTAAATAAATTGGATCATGCTTTAAATACGTACGACATTGATAATATTGATGAAGTGTTTGATACTTTGCCGAAATTCGTAAACAAAACAGCTCCGATGCAATCCTTTCATCCTTATGGAGACAGGAAGGACTATTCCAAACTGAATGATGACGAGTGGGGACTCATCGGCTGGGATAGTTTTCAGGATTGTTTCAGCTGTGAAAAGCGTCATCGATGTGGACAAACATTATCAAGGGACCATTATAGAAAATCTACGGACCTGATTATCTGCTCCCACGACTTTTACATGGAACACGTATGGACAGTGGATAAAAGAAAACGGGAAGGACAGCTCCCATTATTACCGGAAGCAGCCACGGTTGTCTTTGATGAAGGGCACCTATTGGAATACGCAGCCCAAAAAGCGCTGACTTACAAAATCAAAAAGCATATGGTAGAAGAGCTGCTTACAAGGCTATTAGGAAACGACCTTAGGGAAGAGTTCGTCCTGCTTGTGGAGGATGCACTGGAAGCCAATGACCTATTCTTTGAAACGCTAGAAGACAACCTAAGCTCCGTTGATGGTTCAGACAGAAAAGATATCAGAATGGATCAAGCTTTAGTAAAAGATGCAAAAAACCTGCTGTCAAAAGTGGAGGAGATCGGAAATCAATTGGTGTTTGAAGGCGAACTTCATACCGTGGACCATTACCAGCTTCATATTGTGGAGGAGTATCTGGATTCCATCGAATTCCTTTTGAAATTGCTTCTATCACAAGAAGATGTGATTGCATGGGCCGAGCAGGCCAAAAATGATTTGACATTGGTAGTAATGCCTAAAACGGTGGAGGAAGTATTGAAGGAGAATGTATTCTCGAAAAAAATACCATTCGTATTCTCTTCCGCAACACTATCGGACAACAATTCCTTTGATTATCTTGCAAGCTCTCTCGGTATCAGTGACTATCTATCCTTCTCTATTAATTCACCATTTGACTATGATGAAAAAATGAGACTGCAATTGGCTGAGATGGATAACGACGAAGCTGGATTCGCCAAGAAATATCACGCGACGACCGAAGCGATAAACCGTACTGAAGGCAGTGCGCTCGTGTTGTTTTCAACCAAGCGTGAGCTGCAGCAATTCAAAGATAGAAATGCGCAGAATTCAGCTTATCGCTTCCTTTATGAAGGGGAACAGGAAATAAGTGTACTTGTTTCAGAATTCCAAAACGATGAAAAATCGGTTCTGTGTGCCTATCACTTATGGGAAGGGCTCGATATTCCAGGTCCATCCCTATCCAACGTAGTGATCTGGTCCCTGCCATTTCCTCCGAATGATCCCGTTTTTGCTGCAAAGCGCAAAGGACTTGAGGATCCGTTCATGCAGTTGGACGTACCCTATATGCTTCTTCGCCTAAGACAGGGAATTGGAAGGCTGATTCGTTCATCTGAGGACCAAGGGGAAATAACCATCTTCCTGCCAACCAATTTACCAAATCAAGTAAGGGACAAGCTTGAAACGGTTCTTCCTACTGTTCCTGTTACCACATTGCAAGGTTAAATATGACCATGAGATGCTCCGAGCACTATATGCTCGGAGCATTTTTCTGTTAAACTCAGAAATCCAGAATAGCCAGAAATATGTTGCCAACTAGTAAGAAAATTGTGTATTCTTAAACTTAGTCTAGGATATGTTGGGGGATAGAAGCATGATAGAGACAATAAGCTTGGAAAAGCAATATTTTGAATATATGACGAAGATGGAAAGCTATAAAGAAGCACTTTCCCTTATTTTCTGGGATTTACGCACCGGTGCGCCGAAAAAAGGGGTGGACCGCCGTTCTGAAGTAATCGGGGTATTATCTTCTGAAGTATTCAACATGTCAACTTCAGAGGAGATGGCTGCCTACTTGTCACAGCTTCTACAGGAAGATGTGTTTCAAGCATTAAACGAGGTGACCAAAGCATCCTTACTCGAAACAAGAAAGAACTATGATCAAAATAAAAAGATTCCTGCCAAAGAATATCAAGAATATGTGGTGCTAAGCACAAAGGCGGAATCCGTTTGGGAAGAGGCAAAAGCCAAATCCGATTATTCGATGCTCCAGCCTTACCTGGAGAAGTTGGTGGAATACAATAAAAAATTCATCGAGTATTGGGGTTATGAAGGTGACAAATATAACACCCTTTTGGATCTGTATGAACCAGGTGTGACGGTAGATATATTGGATGAGGTTTTTGGAAGGCTCAAAGACCGTATTGTCCCACTGGTAAAAGCTATTCAGAATTCCAAGGTAAAACCAAGATCATCCGAATTGCTCGTTCCATTTTCCAAAGAAAATCAGCAAAGGTTCAGTCTCGATGTATTAAAGGAACTTAAATATGATTTTGACGCTGGAAGATTGGATGAAACCGTTCATCCATTTGCGATCGGTCTTAACCCTGGTGATGTGCGTGTTACAACAAAGTACGATGAACACGACTTCCGTACAGCAGTTTTTGGTACTATCCACGAGTGTGGTCATGCCCTTTATGAACAGAACATCTCCATGGAATTGGTTGGAACCGGGCTTTGCACTGGCACATCGATGGGAATCCATGAGTCGCAGTCCCTGTTTTATGAAAACTTTGTAGGCCGAAACGAACTATTCTGGAAACGACATTATGAAACGCTTCAACGTTATGCAGACGGTGCTTTTGACGCTTTGAGTATGGAGGATTTCTATCTTGCCATCAATGAAGCAAAACCTTCCCTGATCAGGATAGAAGCGGATGAGCTTACTTACGCCTTACATATCATGATTCGCTATGAACTGGAGAAAGCATTATTCAATGACGAGCTGGAAGTGAAGGACCTTCCCAAGGCTTGGAATGAGAAGTATGAAAGCTATCTGGGCATTACCCCTCCAAACGATGCCAAAGGGGTACTGCAGGATGTACACTGGTCAGGTGGAAGCTTCGGGTACTTCCCGTCCTATGCGTTAGGATACATGTATGCAGCCCAATTCAAGCACTCGATGTTAAAGGACCTTCCGAACTTTGATGAACTGCTTGAAAAGGGGGAGCTTGATTCCATAAAAGGCTGGCTCTCAGAAAAAGTCCATCAGCATGGAAAAATGAAAAAACCACTAGAGATTCTGAAAGAGGTAACAGGTGAAGGATTGAACGTAGACTATTTGATTGAATACCTGGAAGAAAAGTATAAAGGGATTTATCAGCTATAGTGATAATCACCAAATGACTAGAAGCCTCAGTAATGGGGCTTCTTTTTTTGCGACAAAATTCTTTCGCTTCCACATCAACAAAAAAAAGTCCTATCAAAGGACTTCAACAGATATGAATAAATTATGATGCATTTTCTAATTCTACAATTATTTGCATTTCACCGTTGTCCTTTAAGTAAAGGGGAGAATGTAGACGGTGGTGTAGATGAAATTCAGTTTGTTGTTCAATCAAAACATTGGGAGGGGTAATATCCATATTAAGACCACTTTGAGCAATGTTCGAGGAGAGGGTGCCGGCGATCATGTTGCCAAGCTCGCCTGTAAAGGATTGAAGCATTTCCCCTTCCAATTCCATGCCGAACATCATGGCGCCAATATGCTGGAATACTGTACGTTCACCTTGGATGATAAGTTGACCTCTGATGTCTCCAGTTAAAACGATCAAGACACCTAATGCCACGTTTGTGAGATTTTCTGTATGTAGACTGGGCTGTTCAAACGTGAAGTCGATAGGAATGACCGACTTGACTGAATCGATAGTCCTGTTGAAAACTTGGGTTAAGCTCTCTGTGGGGGACATAAAGCACCTCCTGAAACTGAAGTATCTAGTACTTTTTTATCATATCATATTATTTATGAGACTTTTCAACAAATTTCAACATTTTGATTAGAAACCCTCATTTGTTGAACAATAAGATTGGATGTATTAACATGAGTTACTCAAGAATGAATAGTGGAGGTTCGTATGTTCGATTTATTGTTAGAGTTCACAGCTAAGGATGGTTCCACTGTGAAGCTTAGGCCTGTGAAAGAGGAAGATGCAGAGGATATTGTAAAAGCGGTTGAGAGCATTATTGCTGCCGGTGAGTTTATTCAGAAAGAGGCGCCCCGCTCCGTCGAAGAGGAGAAGGCCTTTATTCGGGAAATGCAGCAGAAAGGAAATATGTATCTGGGAGCGGAATGGAATGGCCGCGTGGTAGGCATCGCCAGGGTAATCAAGGGTGAGCTTCAAATGAAGAAGCATACAGGAATCTTCCGTACTTGGCTTGCACGGGAAGCGCAAGGGCTGGGTATTGGGAAGAAAATCATGGATTATACAGATATGTGGTGTGAGCAGCATATAAGAAAGCTGTCGCTGACAGTGTTTTCTTCCAATGAAGTGGCATACCAATTGTATATGAAATATGGTTTCCATGAAGAAGGCAATCAAAAGGAGCAGGTCTTTATCAATGGAGAATATGTAGATGAGCTTTGGATGGCTAAATTCTATAAAAAGTAGATTGCAAATAATTAACAATGCTATCCTTCCTATTTTTCGTTATAATAAAAATGCACAACACAACAACTCCTTTAAAACGAATTGCGCTTTCCCTTTTTCAGGGAAAGCCTTTTTTATTACTTGTAAATACCATTTTTTGCATATTATTATACGATTTGGCAATAGTAAAAATACCAAATTCAAGAGGTGTGTCACACTATGCCAAAAATACTTTCAGTCGGAACCTCCATACCCAAATATCCGATTTCACAGGATACAGCTGTGGAATTTGCCAAAGAGCTTTTTGAAGGATCATTCAAGGATATCAATCGGCTGCTGACGGTTTTCCAGAATGGGCAGATTGAGAAAAGGCATTTTGCAAGAGATGTGGAATGGTTTCGTACCTCGCATACCTTTGAGGAAAGAAACAATATTTATATGGAAGAGGCGGTTGCTTATGGTATGAATGCCATTCAAGCATGTCTATCCAACAACGTTACCCTTAAAAGTACGGTTCCCTATGAAGAAATCGAGGCGATTTTCTACATTTCCACAACAGGCATGTCCACACCAAGTATCGAGGCTCGAATTATGAATAAGCTTCCGTTTTCCCCTTACACTAAGAGAATTCCGATCTGGGGCTTGGGATGTGCCGGTGGCGCTGCAGGATTATCGAGAGCCTATGAGTATTGCTTGGCGTTTCCTGATGCGAAGGTATTGGTACTAAGTGTGGAGCTTTGCAGTCTCACATTTCAGAAGAACGACCACTCAAAAAGCAATCTTGTCGGTACCTCTTTATTTGCTGATGGAATTGCTTGTGTTCTGGTAGTAGGGGATAGAGTTGCAGTTGATGATAATTACTGCTATCCAACTATACTTGGAAGTCAATCCACACTCATGAAGGATTCAGAGGACGTGATGGGCTGGGAAATCAAAAATGAAGGACTATACGTCGTATTTTCTCGTGACATCCCAATTATTATCGAGAGTTGGCTTGCTCCGAATGTCAAACGCTTCCTTGATCAGCAACATATTAGCATCGAAGAAATCGAACACTTTGTCTTTCATCCAGGTGGAAAAAAAGTATTGGAAGCCTATACTGATAGCCTTGGGATCCCTGAAGGAAAACTGAAAACTTCCTTGAGGGTACTGAAGGAATATGGTAATATGTCGTCCGCAACCGTACTATACGTATTAAAAGAGATCATGGAAAATCAGGCGGAAAAAGGGCAGTCAGGTATAGCTGGCGCTCTTGGACCAGGCTTCAGCTCGGAACTGCTATTGCTGAAATGGGAGTGAAAAGATGTTCTTCCTTTTTTATTTGTTCGTAGTCTGCCAGCGATTGGTGGAACTGGGGATTGCCAAGAGAAATGAAAGGTTGATGAAGGTGAAGGGGGCAGTGGAATTCGGCCAGGAGCATTATGGGTACATGGTCGGCTTGCATGTCGCTTTTTTACTTAGCTTTCTATTAGAGGTTCTCCTTCTATCAAAGCAAATAAGTCCCTTATGGCCAGTCCTCTTTTCCTTGTTTATTGGGGCACAGATAATGAGAGTCTGGGCCATCACAACTCTTGGGCAGTTCTGGAATACCAAAATAATCATTTTGCCAAATGCCGATGTGGTAAAAAAGGGACCCTACAAATTTCTCAGGCATCCCAATTATTTGGTTGTTTCCCTGGAGATCATCGCCATACCGTTGCTATTTCAGGCCTACATCACAGCCTTCATCTTCACCATCCTCAATGCCTGGATGCTATCGGTCCGTATTCCCTCAGAAGAAAGAGCCCTGAATAAAACAACAAGCGACTATTCAAACTATGTCCAAGAGAAAAGCAGATTTACACCGAAAATTTAAAGGCGCTGTTAAACACCGCAGTTGATTTCCGCACTAGGCTCCGCTTTCCGCGGGCTTGCGAGAGCCTCCTCGGCTGTGCACTGCGCCGGTGGGGTCTCCACTAAACGCAACACCCGCCGGAGTCTTCGCCTATTGCTCCAATCAACTGCTAGATACTTAAAAATCCAACACTAGACTTTGGTGAGACCCTCATGTAAAAGATACTCACCATGAGAAATGAAAATATTAAGTAGACGTTTTGCGTCACCTGTCTCCCCTGATGATTGGAGTGCAAGGTGTGAGACTCCTCGAAAATGCGAGCATTTTCTTCGTGCGATGTATCGCTGCCGCAGCCTTCCTTGTCCTGCGGGAGATAGCGGTAGACATGAGACCCCGCAAGCAAAGCCGAGGAGGCTCAAGCACCGCCCCGCGGAAAGCGAACGCCTGGAACGGAAATCATCAGGGATTCAAACAGCTCGCACACTTATTTTCAGGATAGTCAATTTAATTTTAGGAATGATAGTCATTGTCAATTAGGCGATAACCTGATATGATGGTGATAATAATTATCAGTATCAACAATTTCGATTTAAGGGATGGTGGAAGCATGACACTACTATTTGTAGGAACAACAATTGTTGCCTATTCCATTTTAATGAAAGTTGTCCTAAAATCTACATGTGAGCCGAAACATGCCAAATAAACATACATAACAAGACCCGATGCGGATACATGAGCATTGGGTCTTGTTTTTTTGGTATGTACATGTTCGTCAACTGGCTGGCTGACATACTTATGAAATAAAACGATTGCTCATTTTCCCAAAGAATATAGGAAAACACAGCGAATTCAAGTAAAATAGAATAATCAGGCATTAAATGACATCCAAGGGGACTTTATAATGGGAATTAATAAACCGATTGAACGAAAAACAGCATCCTATAAAGAGCTGTTGGCAAAAACAAATCATATTCTTGAACAACTACATACATCCGGTGACAAACAAAGCGCAAAGAAGGTTGCAGAACTGTCCAAAAAGATCATGGACGAAAATCTGACCATTGCATTCTGTGGACATTTCTCAGCAGGAAAATCCACATTCATAAATGAAATCCTGCAGGAATCCCTTTTGCCAGCGAGTCCGATTCCGACCTCAGCAAATGTGGTGAAAATACAAAAGGGGACGGAAATGGCACGTGTTTATTTCTTTGAAGGAGAATCATTGGAAATCCTGCCGCCGGTTTCATTTGAAAACGTAAAGGCATATTGCAAGGACGGAGATCATGTAGAATCTGTAGCCTACCAATACCCTTTTACGAATCTGCCAGAGGACCTGATTGTCCTGGACACACCTGGAGTGGATTCGACCGATGACGCCCACCGAGTATCCACAGAGTCGGCCTTGCATCTTGCTGACGTTATTTTCTATGTGATGGATTATAATCACGTACAGTCCGAAGTGAACTTAAAATTCATCAAAGAGCTGCAGAATCAGGAAAAAAGGATTTATCTCGTGGTAAATCAGATTGACAAGCACAGGGAAGAGGAAATACCTTTTGAAACCTACCAAAAAAGAATCCAGGACTCCTTCGAGGACTGGGGTATCGAACCTGTCAGCCTCTATTTCACCAGTTTAAAAGTTCCTGGGCATCCTTTGAATGATGTGACAATTGTAAAGGAAACAATCCAGCTATTGCGTGAAGACAAAATGGACATTTTGCCAATCACCGTGGAAAACGCCCTTCACCATATTTTAGAGGAACATAGAAACTGGCTCTTACAAGAGAAGGAGGACACGCTCGATAAACTCAATCAGCTGATAAAGAAGAGTGTTCTTACTCCTGAAGAAGTAACAGAACGCCTACAGGTCAAAAAAACAGAATGGGCCGCAATGGAAGCCCAAGGTAAAAATGTAAAAGAGGAATTTATTCAACAAAACAATCAATTACTGGAGAATGCCAATATCACTCCTTTCGAAATGAGGGAACTTGCTGGAAAATATCTGGAATCCGTGCAAAAAGGGTTCAAGGTTGGATTGCTGTTCAGCAGCAAGAAGACCGTAGAGGAGCAGCAGTC
Organism: Bacillota bacterium; assembly: GCA_051750385.1. Lineage (GTDB taxonomy): Bacteria > Bacillota > Bacilli > Bacillales > Bacillaceae_I > Sutcliffiella_A. The sequence continues at coordinate 460,028 of JBNJJQ010000001.1, forward strand.
CCGTCTTGGTTTCTTCATTTCGGATCTGGAGAAGCGTGTCAAAACTCAGATTGAGAAATTCGCTCACGAGCTTGTCATGAATTTTTTAAAGGATAATGATTTATATCATGCAGCTTTATTTGAGGAAGTACAAAACATAACAGTCCAAGTTGACAGTCAGCTTGTTGCATCCCATGTAAAGCAGGGGGCGGGTACAACAGGGGACGCAGTGCTGCATTATACAAAGGAACTGGCACAATCCATAAAGAGCAGCTATCGAAAACAGGCATTGTCGTTTATGGAGAAAATCTTTGAACAACTTGATGCACTTTATAGAGAAAAGAATGAAAACACTCTACTAGAAATAAATAATCTCGAATCTCTAAACAGTGCCAACGAAGAAATACGGTCGATAAATCACCTTATTGAGGAAAAGATGGACAGATTCCAGGCTATCCTTTATCAGGGCCAGCATACCGCGGATTTCGCCAATCTGGGTGAATCATTAGTGGATCGCTATGTAAACAGGACATATAAACGTGTGAAGGGTTCCGATTTGGAAAAAGTCCAACTTCTTAAAGAAAAGCCTATATATGAAGAGCAGGTCAACATCAATCAATCTCTTCAAGACGTAGAAAACCCTAAGAAAACTGCAAAAATATTGGAACAGGCAGCAGGTTACCTTCACAATCTCGAAGGCTTCCAATCAGTAGTACAGGATCTTAAAAACAAGCAGAGGAAATTGGAGAACCAATCCTTTACAGTTGCACTTTTCGGGGCATTCAGTGCAGGAAAGTCTTCCTTTGCCAATGCTTTGCTGGGAGAATATATCTTACCGGTTTCACCTAACCCGACTACGGCATCCATCAACAAAATTTCACCGGTAACCAAAGACTGCCCTCATGGAACAGTTTCCGTTCAGATGAAATCAAGGGAACAGATATTACAGGATGTCCAACAGGCATTGAACGTTTTTAAAACGCACATTTCAACCCTGGAAGAAGCGAAAGAATGCATTTCAACAATCATTCAAAAAAATGAGCATCTTGAATTGGACGCAAGCAAAAAGCCTCATTTGCATTTTCTGAAGGCTTTTGCATCCGGCTGGGCACAAATGGGGCCAAAGCTTAGTTCTCAGCTTACCGTTTCTTTGGATGAATTCCCATCCTATGTAGCTGATGAGGAAAAATCGTGCTTTGTGGAATGGATCGAGGTTCATTACGACTGTCCCTTAACGAGAGAAGGCCTGACACTTGTCGATACACCAGGTGCCGATTCGATCAATGCCAGACATACAGATGTGGCTTTTGAATATATCAAAAATGCAGATGCTATCCTTTTTGTCACCTACTATCAGCATGCATTTTCCAAAGCGGACCGTGAATTCCTTATCCAGCTTGGCCGGGTAAAAGATGCATTTTCGATGGATAAGATGTTTTTCCTTGTCAATGCAGCAGACCTTGCTCAAACCCGTGAGGAGCTCACTTTGGTATCTGACTATGTGGAAGAGCAGCTGCTGACGTATGGGATCAGGAATCCAAGGCTGTTTCCTGTATCAAGTCTTCTTGCATTAAGGGAAAAAGAAGGGAAGCGTTTTGCGCATGCCTTTATGCAAAGCTCCATGATGGAGGAATTTGAGGAATCCTTTAAAGGATTTATCCAAACTGACCTTATCAGCATGAGTATTCGTTCCGCTAGACTGGAGATAAACCGTGCGATCGCACTAATGGAAAACTATCTGAATGAAGCGAAGCTGGGTAAAGAAGAGAAAGCAGAAAAAAGGGCGGTCTATTTTCAAAATAAAAGCCAAATCCAGAAATGGATCGCCGATTATTCCATCGACAGTTTTCAAACACTACTGACAAAAGAAATCAGTGAATTGCTGTATTATGTGAAACACCGCACCTTCTTGCGTTTTAACGACTTTTTCAGGGAAGCCTTCAATCCCTCAGTTTTAAAGGAGGATGGAAGAAATATTAAAGAACAATTCTCCCAATCGTTAAGAGAGTTTTATGGAGATATATCCCACAATCTTTCCCAGGAGGTACGTGCTACCACTGTGAGAATAGAAAATTACATGAAGAAGACATTGGAGACTTGGCAAAATGAAGTGGAAGGTCATGCTCAAAAGATAGAAAAGCAGCTATCCTTCTCATCATTTGATTTAGATAAGCTGAGGGAGGTAAAAGTGGAAAATCACTTCCCTGCTTTCTCTGCCAAGGTTGAAAAACAGGCAATCGGATATTTCCGTAATTCCAAAGCCTTTTTTGAAAAGAATGAAAAGCAGAAATTAAGCGATTATCTGGAAGAGCAGACCGCACCTCTGATGGATCATTTTACAAAAGAGAATGAAAAAGAACTCGACCGCCATTACCAGACAGAACTTAAAAACAGCTTTGCCCGGGTTAAAGCGGATCTGGATCAGCAGTTGGAGGATTTCTACCGCGGTATGCAAGCCGCATTAAGTGAAGAGATTAATACGGTTGCACTCGAGGAGGTCTATCATAAAATCTCTGAGTTGAACCGTAAGGAGATTTAGTATGAGGGAATCGATTCTTTCTACTTTGTGCAAGTTAGAAGACGATCACGAGGTAAGAATTTTGTATGCATGCGAAGCTGGAAGCCGGTCCTATGGGGTGGAAAATGAGAAAAGCGACTACGATATCAGGTTCATCTATATCGCTCCCCTCCGGCGGTATCTCAGCATAATTCCTGTGGATGATACAATCAGCTATAAACAGGGGGAGTGGGATATCCAGGGGTGGGATATTCAAAAAGCCTTAAGGCTGGCACTTAAATCGAATCCATCTCTATATGAATGGACACACTCCCCCATTATCTATCGGCAGGACGATGAACTGACAGATAAGCTTCGCACCATTGTACAAAAGGAATTTTCGAGAAGGACGCTTGTGGCTCATTATGCTAATATGACTAAGCGGAATATACGAGCTTTCGAGGAAAAGGGTGCCCCCTCCTCACTGTATCAGGGACTCAGAGCGGCACTAATGGCGGAAAACTTGACTATGGATGGTGCTACAGCGACCATCCTGCTGCCGGAATTGATAGCGCATAGCATACATTTTTCCGATCATGATCTAAAGTATGTCCTAGACCTAAAGAATGAGGCTACAGATCAAAGCTTTAACGGGTTGCTTGAAAAAATTACAGCATGTATCGAGCAGACTCAACAACAGGAAACCAGATTGCCCCATACAAAACCGGACATAAATGGAATACAGGAATTATTTTTCCGAAAACTCGGCATATGAGGGGGCAATAATAGTGACAAAGATCAACCGATTTCATGCTTGTGCCACCTGTCAGCACTATCAAGTAATCAAACTGCCCAACCGCAATGTCTACCGATGCAGCAGACTAGGCTTTGAAACAAAGCCTCATTTTGCATTTAATTGTTGGCAGCCGAAGGATAAAGTACTACAATTAATGATAAAACAAGGAATTAGAGTGGAGGATCACATCAATGAGCGTACATAAACAAATCAGTGAGCATTCAAGAAAGCAGAATCAGATTGTTTCAACGTTTTTGAAGCTGGAACAGCATAGAGAGAATTACATAGAAGAGGCGATCGTGCTCTGCAAGCAGAAAAAGCCTTTTACAACGGATAAAATCAATCAGGTTACCAAGCAGATCAATGAACTGGCACGTAACGGGATAGCACCCCAAAGAATGCTTGTCACAAAGGAAATGGTAGAGGAATTTGTTTCTCGCAGCTAAAAGCGGAGGGGATTAAATGAACTATATCGTGGAACCCGAATGGACAAAAGAAAACATCAATGAACTTCTTATCATCGATTGCCGATTTTATCTACAGGACCCGTTAAAAGGAAGACTGGAGTATGAAAACGACCATATACCAGGTGCCCACCATTTTGACCTTGATCTTGATCTTTCCGGGTCAAAAGAGCAGCACGGAGGAAGGCATCCTTTGCCTCCATTGGAAAAGCTTCAGGAAAAATTGGAAGCAGTGGGAGCGACCGACAAGAAAACGATTCTACTTTATGATGCCCAGAATGGGGCTATGGCTTCCCGTCTCTGGTGGCTTCTCTCCTACATGGGGCATAGCAAGTCCTTCATTCTTAATGGCGGCTATGACAACTGGAAGCGTAAGGGGTATCCTGTGACTGATGCCTTACCGGATGTTACTCAAAAAGGGCATTTTTATTTCGATTTGCAGGAGGATATGGTAGCGACTGCCCAAGAGATATTTGCGAACCTGCCAAGCATTGAAAAAGGGGAACGCTATTTGATCGACTCCCGGGAGCAGAAGCGGTATCTTGGAATCGAAGAACCGATTGACCATAAAGCGGGGCATATCCCCGGTGCACGCAACTTTTTCTGGGGGGACAATCTGATTGGAAATGAATGGAAGAATCTGAACGCTTTGAAAGGTCGCTTCTCCGATTTGGATCCTGCAAAAGAAGTGATTGTCTATTGCGGCTCTGGTGTGACGGCTTGCCCTAATGTGTTGGCACTTAAAGAAGCAGGCTTCACCAATGTAAAGCTTTATCCAGGGAGCTGGAGCGATTGGATCAGTTATGAAGACTTCCCAATTTCCGATAAGTCGAGAAAATAATTACCTCTCATGTAAAAGCCTCTCCCATCACAAACTATAAAAGACCAATTTGTGATAGGGGGTTTTACGATGGGTCGTACGAAAAAAGGAAACGCCAATGCACAACGCAACAATAACGCAAAACAAAAAGGCACAATGAATACCGAGTTTGCTTCTTATGCAGAATATGAAGCAGCCAAGATGACCAATAAGAAGAATCATTAATAACATGATTTTTGGAGCACCTTTGCCTCACAAGTGCTGTTCCTAATAGGAGAAAGCCTGATCACAGCGGAAAAACCGTTGGGTCAGGCTTTTTTATATTAGCTCTTTTAGTAAAGATTGTTGCTTTAGAATAGAGCTGGGCTAAACATAAAGTGTCAATATTAAACACCCTGTTGGTCTCCGTTCCAAGCGTTCGCTTTCTGCGGGGTCTCCCTTGACACGCTACTCCCGCAGGAGTCTCACGCCTTGCACTCAGACCAACAGGGGGGAGTCAAAGTGAAAAATTTGCCTTACTAAAGGTAGAAAAATTGGATTTTGTCTCAATTTTTCATTTCAGAAGCGAATTTGATTGTTTTTAAGGCTCTTCCTTATAGCAAATAATGTTTAACCCGTGAGTTGATTGTAGCGGAGGACACTTGACTCCTGCGGGAGAGTAGAGGGCAGGGGAGACCCCACAGGCGAAGCCGAGGAGGCTCCCATCCCTCCCCGGCGAATCTTGTGTTCCTCGCTGCAATCAACGGGCTACATTTGATGTGTACATTTTATCTAATTAGCAACAAAGAATGCGAAAACAATCTTTACATTACATTCCATCCTACCTCTCTTAAAAGAGGGACAGAAATATGGTATAATCAAAGTCGCGTAAACGAGAGGAGAAGATCAGATGAATAAAAAAGTACTTCTAATAGATGGCATGGCCTTATTATTTCGTTCCTTTTTTGCAACCAGTGTGTATAACAGGTTCATGTATACCTCTAATGGAATTCCCACCAATGCGGTGCAGGGTTTTGTGAAGCATATGATCTCATCCATGGAAGCATTCAATCCGACACATGTTGTTTGCTGCTGGGATATGGGCAGTAAGACTTTCCGTACGGAAATGTTTGATGAGTATAAGGCAAATCGCCCGGCACCACCTCAAGAACTGATTCCCCAATTCGATCTGGTTAAAGAAGTGGTAGAAGCTTTTGATATCCCGAATATTGGACTAGCTGGCTATGAAGCGGACGATTGCCTTGGAACTTTGGCAAAAAGCTACAGCCAGGAGGCGGAAGTCGTCATTTTAACTGGCGACCAGGACGTTCTGCAGCTTATCACTGAGAACGTGAAAGTGGCACTTCTCCAAAAGGGGTATGGCAATTATGAAATGTTGGATGAAAATGGATTCTATGAGAAAAAGGGGCTCACTCCTCGTCAGCTGATCGACCTGAAAGCAATCATGGGAGACAGCAGTGACAATTATCCTGGAGTGAAAGGGATCGGAGAAAAGACGGCATCCAAACTATTGATGGAGTTCCAAACAGTGGAAGGGATATTGGAAAATATCCATTCCCTTACAAAAAGTCAACGTCAAAAGTTTGAAGATGGTCTCGAGCTTCTGCACCTTTCACGGGAACTTGCGACCATCAAATGTGATGTGCCAATTTCCTGTGACCTTCCTCTGGCTACTATTTCCATCGACCGTACCAAGGTTATGACCAAATTCGAAGAGCTGGAGTTCAATGGACTTCATTCGTTTGTCAGCAGAGTATGTTAATGTCAAAGAAGATGATTCAGGAATGAGTCATCTTCTTTTTTTATTTCTAAAAACTTGATGCCAGTGAATAGCAACTTATCTTTTGGTGTTGCTCTTTTTAGCATTGTTTTCTAGTTTGGATTTCGGTTCCTCTGAAAATTCCTGTCCATACCCTTGTGGATTTACCCCTGGTGCCGCTTTTCCTTTGTTAGCTGATTTGTTTCTGCTCATACTCTCACCTCCAGTGCCTCTAGTTTTCCTTTTTTGCACAATAAATATGTTGCATACAAGTACACTTCTCATTGAAAACTAAAGAAGAGGTGATGGAGTTGAACAAAGCTTTGAAGATTGCGCTAGGTGCGATTATGCTTGCCCAATTCATAAAAATACCAATTAAATATAAACGGACCGGAAGATGGGAATGGTCGACCTTTTTTGAAACCGGAGGAATGCCAAGCTCCCATTCTGCCGGTGTATCTGCGCTTGCCACATTTATAGCCATCAAAAGGGGATTCAGAACCGTGGACTTTGCACTTTCAAGCATCTTCGGACTGATTGTGATGTATGATGCCCAAGGAGTTCGGAGACAAACGGGGGAGATTACACTGGCTGTCAACGATTTGGCTGAAAAACTGGATAAATTGGAAGGCAAGCCCGAGAAAAATGTCCATGATAAAATTGAAAAGCGTCTGAAGGAGCGACTGGGGCATCAGCCGGAAGAGGTCATTGGTGGCGCACTATTCGGGGTCCTTCTCGGTGTATTGGGGATATTGTTTTTTCCAAAAACAAAGGAATACGATTGGCTAGAAAAACTTTAATAGGCATCCGACAAATTTTGCGGTAAGATAAATAGAGATGATTGATTAGAATAAGGATGGATTCCTAATGAAAAGCACATTAAGTACAGAAGAATACATTGAACAGCTTACCGCAAAAGGATTTGTCTTCCGCGAGGATTCACTTGGGTTTATAGAATTTGGAAAGAACTATACTGCAAGTTCAGATTATTTAGTCAATGTGGCCATCGAGATCACCCTTATGGCACAAAAGCAGTTTGATGGCAGCTTTTTCGTTTCTTTATTGGAAATGCTGAAAGCTGAAAAAATCGAAACCAAGCATGCGGCTTTTCAATTGGTGAAGGATAAGAATATTATGTAACTATTGGCCCTTCATAAAATTGATGAAGGCCTTTTTGTATTTGGATTATTAGCGAAAGGCTCATCATGACGACATGAAGAGCTTTTTGATGCTGGAACTGAGGTAAAAAGCTCGTCATGACGGCGATGAAGAGCTTTTTGGAGCCGGTACTCAGGCAAAAAGCTCATCATAACACCGAAGAAGAGTCTTTCGAAGCCAGATGATAAGTAAAAACCCGCATGTAACACCGTTAATCATCATTTCCACCAAACTTTTATTTCTCATTCTTCAGTATCGCTTTCCGCGACAGTTCATCTGCCACTTTGTTCTGTTTGCTTGGTATCCATTTGATGAAAAACAACTCAAATTCATCTACAAGCTTCAGCGACTGTTCAAGGAGCTGGCGATAGGGTTCCTTCTTGGCAAATCTTTTCTCCACCGCAGCCTCCACAGCCTGGGAATCCGTTCTAAATGACACAATCGTGTAGTTCTGCTTCCGGCATATTTCCAATGCATGAAGGAGTGCATGGAATTCCGCCTCATGGTTGGACATATTCCCAAGAGGGATGGCGTATTGCTCTGCGCCGCCATGACCTTTAATAAATATACCGGCTCCAGATGGCCCCGGGTCCCCAGCACTTGCTCCATCTATGTATACTTCAATCATGTTCTCTCTCCCTTTACAAACATATTATAGGCATTCCTGTGATAAGATAAGAATACACAACTTAGTTCTGTTAGGAAAGCTTGAAAATAAAAGGATTATTGCCCTGATACGTCGGGTACAGGTGGGGTATAATCCTGTATAAAAGTTGGAGAGGGGCATAACGCGTGAAAGTGACGGTGGAATGGCATTACCAAACACCCAGACATATAGAGACCATTTTTCGAAGCGAGGAAATGGATAGCAGGCTTGCTCTGCGCCTTGCCGAGGACATCGAAAAAACGGGAAGAGTGAAACAGCTATATTTCCACGATCAAAAAGGGGAAGAATGGACGAAAAAAGAGCTCCTGAAATGGATCAAACAAAGCGAGGAAGGTATCTCGGATGTTACCGCATTTTTCGATGGGGGCTATGATGTGGATACTAGGCTGGCCGGAATCGGAAATGTCGTGTATTATAATCAGAATAGAAAAGACTATAGATACCGAATCAATGCCCGTTTGGAGGAACTGGAGTCCAACAACGAAGCGGAATACGCAGCCTTTTATTATCTGGTACAACAGCTTGAGCACCTCGGCGTAAGGGCGATGGAAGTGACGTTCAAAGGTGATTCACTTGTTGTTCTGAACCAGCTATCTGGAGAATGGCCATGCTATGACGAACTTTTCAACCGCTGGCTGGATAAAATAGAAGAGAAGCTGAAGAGCCTTAAAATAAGACCGGTCTATGAACCGGTAACACGAAAAGAGAACGAGGAAGCGGATAGACTTGCTCGTCAGGCACTTGAAGGAACACCAATAGAAAGCAATCTGTTATTGTAGCTAAGGAAGTGACGAGGTTGATAAATCGTAAGAAGATATTGATGGAAGTTGGTGAGATTTTAGACAAATATTGTACGGAATGCTTGGTCAAGCAAACCCTGCGAAAGGATTATGGAAAAAACCATGCCCAGTCCTTTTGCATCAACGAATGTACAGTAGGTGCTGAAATTAAGATCCTGGGAGATCAATTGGTTCACAGGAATGAATAAGTTTCCATAGGCACATGATTGGCTGAGCAATAGCTGATTGTGTGTTTTTGTATGTAAAGAAAAAAAGGAGTCATCCCTATATAAGGATAACTCCCCGCTACTAGTCCGTTATTTCTTCGCCTCAGAAAGCTGGTGCTCGCATTGTGCCAATGTCATTTCCGCATTTTGGAGGAAATCGGTATCCATCCCTGTTCCTTGGCTTTTCGCATCATTCAAAAGACTTCTTGCATTGGAAATCGCCCGTTCGGCATGCTCCATTGATTCCGGATCCATGCTCATGGTCGCGGACCCCACCATCTTCTCGGCGGATTGAATGGATACCTCCACCTGCATTAGATCATTATATCCTGTGTGAATATCGTGTGATTGATTATTGTCCATCTTTACGCCTCCTTCTGTTGTTAGAATCGCTCAGAACTATGGAAGATATGCATAGATGAACAGAAATTTATCAAAAGAAAAAAGAGGCCATCGCAGCCTCTTTCCAAAACTTATATGTGTTTGCTAGTTAGATTATATTTTCGTAACGTTTGCAGCTTGTGGTCCACGGTTACCTTCTACGATTTCAAAAGAAACCTCCTGGCCTTCTTCCAAAGACTTGAAGCCGTCACCTTGGATTGCTGAGAAGTGTACGAATACGTCGTCTCCGCCTTCTACTTCGATAAATCCGAAACCTTTTTCATTGTTGAACCATTTTACTTTACCGTTTTGCATTGTTTCTTTTCCTCCTAAAAATAGCGCACCATGTGCTTTGAAAGTAGATTATCATTGTCCTCGCAAACTCTAAAAAAGAAAGCGGTTAAATGACACTTTCACTATACAATATATGCCTGATCAAGGTCAAGAATTCTAAAAAATACGAGTGCTAAACCTCATCTTTTTTCATAAATTAAATAAAAAGGGAGGATTAGCTATGCTGAGAACCACATACGGGAACCAAGAAGTCATCCTTCGAATAAAGCCGAATCTTTCACGCTACACATTGGATGATAATAAAATCTATGAGGTCCTGCAACAGGCTATGGAAATCATTTTCCATTTGGAGAATTTCGTTTTAAATGTGGAAGAAAAGTATCTGATCATTGGGGATACACAGCATAGTGCCTATCCGCTGATTACGGTTCTTCAAATTGTTCCAATCCGCAATATGATCACTCTGTAAAATCCTATACAAACAAATGTTTTCCTTTTATAATAAATGGAGGAAAGGATACGCTTTCCTGCATTTATTTTGTTTTAGAGCGGAGTGAAGCATGTTGTGAAATTGATTATTGCGGAAAAACCTGACCAAGGGTTAAAGCTGGCTGCTCCATTTTCCCCGAAGAAAAGAGACGGCTATGTGGAAATCCCACCTCAACCGATGTTCCCGGGCGGTGCCTTGTTGACCTGGGCTGTTGGACATCTGTGTGAACTGCTGTCCCCGGAAGAATATGATCCCTCATGGAAGCGCTGGTCCTTACAAACTCTCCCCATATTACCCGACCGATTCCAACACAAAGTATCAAAATCGAAATGGAAGCAATTTAAGATTGTCAAAGAGCTGATCCACAAAAGGGAAGTCAATGAAATCATCATGGCAGGCGATGCCGAGCGCGAAGGGGAGGCCATCATCCGTATCATTTTGACAGTGGCCAAATGCAATAAACCTTTGAAACGGCTATGGATTTCCTCCCTCACACCTAAGGCGGTTCAGAACGGTTTTGAAAACCTTCTGGAGGAAAGGCAGACAAGAAGCATCTACCATGAAGCATTGAGCAGATCTTGTGCAGACTGGCTGATTGGAATGAATGCTTCCCGAGCTTACACACTTCTGCTTCAGCAAAAAGGGGTTTCGGATGTATTCTCAACTGGCAGGGTGCAGACACCGACACTGGCACTGATTGTAAAAAGGGAATTGGAAATCGAAAACTTCCAATCAAAACCCTTTTGGGAAGTTTTAGCGACATTCAATATGGACGGCAAAATGTATAAAGGAAGCTGGCACAAGGATGGGGAATCCAGACTCGAGGACCCGGAGCTTGCCAAAAAGATTGTGCAATTCTGCAACAGAAAAGAAGCAAGAATCGATACAATTGAAAAGGAAAGAAAAGAGTTCCTGCCTCCATTTCTTTTTAATCTATCATCTTTACAGGCCACTGCGAACAGTATGTACAAGTTCTCTCCTCAAAAAACGCTGGAGATTGCCCAAAAGCTTTACGTAAAAGGCATCATTTCGTACCCTCGATCCGACTCGAGCTTTGTGACAAAGGAAGAAGCGTCCATGTTCCCGGAAACACTGCAGAAGCTGAGCCAGTACTCGGCATTCAAGGAGTATTTTCCGTTGCCGTACCAATCGGTGATGAACAATAAAAGAGTCGTGAACGATAAAAAGGTGACAGACCACTATGCCATCATTCCAACCGAGCAAGTGAAAGATCCATCCAAAATGTCACCAGAAGAGGAGAAAATCTATTCACTTATCGTAAAAAGGCTCATCGCAGCGCACTATGATAAAGCCATCTTTGACTACACGACCATACATACTCTGGTGGAGGAGCGAGCGTCCTTTCTTTCCAAAGGTAAGGAAGAAGTGCAGCCAGGCTGGAGAAAAGTGATTTATGGCAACAAAAAGGAAAAAGAACGCGATGAGGACGAACAGGACCTTCCTTCTCTTAAGGACGGAGAAAAAGGGTTCGTGCAAGAAGTGAAGGTGAAGGACGGCAAAACGCAACCTCCAAAAAGATATACGGAAGGACAGCTTATTACCGTCATGAAAACAGCCGGAAAACACCTCGAAGACGGCGAACTGACAAAGGTCCTGAACAAAACGGAGGGTTTGGGTACTGAGGCGACACGTGCAGGCATCATTGGTGTATTGAAGGATCGGAAATACATCGAGGTACGGAAGAACCAGGTATTCGCAACCAATAAAGGAAAGCTTCTCATCCAGTCAATCGGTTCAAGCATTCTTGCCAGTCCGGAAATGACCGCCAAATGGGAACAGCGCCTGCATGAAATAGGTGAAGGAAAAGCATCCCCCGAGGAATTCATGGAACAGGCTAAAAAGCTTTCCCTTAAACTGATTGACGACGCACAAAAGCAAAGCGCGGAATGGTCCTTTGAAGGCATGGATCTCAGCGAATTCAAAAGGGAAAGAGGCGGTAGAAAGGGACGTGCATCGGTAGGCACAAAAGTCGGGAAATGTATGAAATGTGATGGCGAAGTGGTGGATAAAGGTACTTTCTATGGCTGTTCCAACTATAGCAAGACCCAATGCAATTTTACCATCTCCAAAAAAATCCTGGGGAAATCCATTTCAGCCACAAATGCCAAAAAGCTATTGTCTGGCGGTAGAACCGATGAAATCAAAGGATTCAAAAAAGGGGGAAAAGTATTTAATGCTGCATTGGAATGGAAAGAAAATCGAGTGCAGTTTGTGTTTGAGAAGTAGGATACTTTTTTTGGGGAGGAATTGAATGTTAATCGGGGATTGTTCGATTCCCTATTAAAAAACGCTCAGACGCAATAGTCTGGGCGTTTTGTCTGTCATTCTAATTTTTCATTTGCTTTTGCATCAATTGGGCAATCTCCTGGGAATCATATGCATTCTGCATCTTTAGCTTTTTGATGACCTTTTCTTTACGTTCCTTGGAGTGGTGCTGATTCAGCTTCCATTTGCCTTCAAGTTTATCTACTGTTAAGCGGATTCCTACAATCCCGTTCAACATACTGTCCACCGTTTCTTCATGTTCTTCAAACTTCCACGGATCTGCAAATTCCCTTTCATAGAAATCGGTTGCATTTTTTAGAATTTCCTTCAGTGATTGCGAGTCATTCAAAATTTCAACTCGTCCATGTGCATGTGCGCTGACGTAGTTCCACGTAGATACAGTATTTGGCTCTTCGTACCAGCTAGCGGAAATATATGCATGTGGTCCGGTGAAAACGGCCAATGCCGTCTTGCCATCCAGTGTTTTCCATTGCGGATTTGCTTTTGCCATATGGGTGATCAAGGTAATTCTTTCTTCGGTCTCTTTTACGATAAAAGGGAGATGTGTCGCTGTCGGGTGATCACCGTCCTGTGAGAAAAGGACTCCGAAACTGTTATGCCGGATAAATTCAATGATTTCATCCTGACTTTCGTTTTTGAATTGTTTTGGTATGTACATGATGGAAGGTTCACCCCGGTTTGATGGTAGTTTTATTGTTATTATAATGGAACGCGACGGGGAAGGGGGGCAAAAATAAGAAAAAATCGAAAATAAAAAAGCACACGGCACCACCTAGCCGCATGCTTCCTCCACAATCCTTTATAGCTCCGTTTTGTCCTTTTGGTCTTTATTGCGCTTATTGCCCTTGCTATTATCACCAGCAACATGCTTGCTGGAACTTATGCTGTCCCCGGTAGGACTGTTCTGATTTTTACTTCCTCCACGGTTATATTTCTTTGTCATATTAGATTCGCTCCTTTAAGAGAATGTGGGTAACTGATCCAGATTGTTGGTAGGGTCGCCGTCTGCATTGCCCCGGATATACATCTCGCCGTCTTTCCCTTTAAATACATTGGCACCGAGAACCGCACCATTATTGACGGCCAACAACGCTTCTTCATAGGAGAGTATGTTGCCGGAAGAAGTTTTAAACTTTACAATGTCTCCATCTCCATTCTTTTGAACAGCAACGAAAGTTTCGCTCATCCTGCACACCTCCTTTTCTTTATGCTACTAATCTGTCCCAGAAGAACGAATTTATTCTCAAGCAAAGAAGAGGATATCCCGGCGAGCATATAGAAATAAAAAGAGGAAAGGCGGGCTGAATAACATGAAATCATTTGACTGGATTCAGGAAACAGAAAAGAAATGGAATGAGAATGCCGATTTCTGGCATGAAAATAGTGAAAATATGTGGTTGAAAGGGAGTAGGAGCACCATCATCCCATTTATAAGAGAGAGATTGCCTGAAGGCTCGCAGATTCTTGATGCAGGCTGCGGCGACGGTTTTGGATCCTACCTACTTGCCGAAAACTCTTACAAGGCAACAGGAATAGATATAGCGGAAAAGATGATCTCCCATGCTAAAGAAAAGCGGAAACACCAACATGTAACTTTCCAGAAGGCGGACCTGACCGGGCTGCCATTCGAAAGAGGTCAATTTGATGCGGTAATGGCCATCAACTCCATTGAATGGGTCGAACAGCCAATAGACGTCCTAGGAGAATTCCACAGGGTTACAAAGGAAAAAGGTTTTCTGTTTTTGGGACTTCTTGGTCCGACTGCTGGACCACGTGCAAACAGTTTTCCAAGACTCTATGGAAATAAAGTGATCTGCAATACGATGATGCCTTGGGAATTCGAGCAGCTGGCACAGGAAAATGGCTGGGAACTTCTAGACGGGATGCCCGTATATAAGGAAGAAGCGAAAAAGGTGGATGTGTCAGGTCTTCCTAGGCACCTGAAGCAGGCGTTGACGTTCATGTGGGTGTTTATGCTGCAAAAAAGATGAAGGGGCGTGTTTGTATGTCAAAGTACTCCATCGATCAGTTTATCCAAAAAAGCAAGCAGGTTGATAAGGGGCAAGGGCTATTCGAGCTGGAAACAGAAAGAATCCTGGAGATTAATCTAGACGGGGAAATCTGGGCCAAAATGGGTTCGATGATTTCCTATGATGGAAAAATAAAATTTGAAAGAGAAGGCATCTTGGAGCACGGATTGGGCAGGCTCGTAAAAAAAGCATTTACCGGAGAAGGTTCTCAGTTGATGAGGGCGACGGGTTCCGGAAAACTTTATGTTGCCGATCAAGGGAAGAAGATTACCATTTTGGACCTGCAGGGTGAAAGCATCTTCATCAATGGAAATGATCTTCTTGCATTCGAAAAGGGCTTGGATTGGGATATAAAACTGATGAGGAAAATTGCCGGCATGATGGCAGGTGGATTATTCAATGTCAGGCTTGAGGGGAATGGGATGGTGGCCTTTACCTCACACTACGAGCCACTAACACTGATGGTTCATCCTGGACACCCTGTCTACACGGATCCAAATGCAACAGTCGCCTGGTCAGGAAATCTTGAACCGGAATTTGTCACTGATATTCAGCTGAAAACGTTTTTTGGCAGAGGTAGCGGCGAGTCGATTCAGATGAAATTTTCAGGAAGCGGCTTTGTGGTCGTTCAGCCTTATGAAGAGGTTGTGTATACACAAAGTTCCCAAAGTTAATCCTGGTGAATATCCAACAAAAGCAGATGGGCAAACCTATCTGCTTTTGTTTTTGCTGTTTATTAGAAAAAGTCCATCTCTTTTTTTATTTTCTGGAAGAGAGATAAGTGGCTTGATAATTAGTAGCTGAAACAAAAAGTGGTACAATAACGAGTATGGAAAATATTATATCTATTTGGTGGGGGAATGAATGTGAAGCATACAAAAACGGTTGTGCCTTCTGATATTGAGATAGCACAACAGGCATCCATGAAGAAAATTTTCGAAGTTGCAAATGGACTGGACATCGAAGAAGAGGAGCTCGAGCCTTACGGGCGATATAAAGCTAAGTTGTCCTTGAATATATTAAAAAGGTTACATACGAAAGATAACGGGAAATTGATACTGGTAACAGCCATCAACCCTACACCGGCAGGAGAAGGGAAATCCACTGTAACGGTAGGATTGGGTCAAGCCTTACATAAATTGGGCAAAAATGCTGTCATTGCGATGAGGGAGCCTTCTTTAGGACCTACTATGGGGATGAAGGGTGGCGCTACTGGCGGAGGCTTTTCTCAGGTTTTGCCTATGGAGGATATCAATCTTCATTTTACAGGCGACCTCCATGCCATTACGACTGCTAACAACGCCCTTGCTGCCATGATCGACAACCATATTCATCAAGGAAATCAGCTCCAGATTGATACGAGAAGAATCAGTTGGAAGCGGGTAGTCGACCTTAATGACCGCGCATTGCGTAAGGTGGTTATTGGACTTGGCGGACCTGTGCAGGGAGTTCCGAGAGAGGACGGCTTTGATATAACCGTCGCCTCTGAGATAATGGCGGTATTCTGCCTCGCAAAAGACCTGAATGATCTGAAACGACGCCTATCCCGTATTGTGGTGGCATACGACATTCATAAAAAACCGATAACAGTGAAAGAACTGAATGTGGAAGGTGCACTGACACTATTATTAAAAGATGCGCTTCAACCGAATCTGGTTCAGACATTGGAGCACACGCCAGCCATCATTCATGGTGGCCCTTTTGCAAATATTGCTCATGGCTGCAATAGTGTGATCGCTACACAGATGGCTGCAAAACTCGGTGATTATGTGGTGACAGAAGCAGGATTCGGTGCAGATCTTGGCGCAGAAAAATTCCTGCATATCAAGACACCTTCGCTGGGGTTCAATCCTGAGGTGGTAGTCATTGTGGCAACCATCCGTGCATTAAAAATGCATGGAGGCGTAATGAAAGAAAACTTGAAGGAAGAGAATGTCGAAGCACTGACTAATGGTATTACCAACTTAAAAAAACATATTGAAACCATCCAAAGCTTTGGTCTTCCCTATGTGGTCGCACTTAATGAATTTGTAACAGATACAGAAAGCGAAGTTTCCTTTGTACTTGAGTGGTGCAGAGAGCACAACATTCCAATTTCCTTGACACAGGTGTGGGAAAAAGGCGGAGATGGTGGTGTGGCCTTGGCCGAGAATGTTTTGGAGCAAATTGAGAAAAAGCAGACCGCCTTTACACCGCTGTACAAGCAAGAGGATACACTTGAACAGAAACTCGAAAGTATTGCAGTAAACGTATATGGTGCAAAAGGAATCGAGCTATTGCCTGCTGCAAAAAAGCAGCTGCAGCAGATTGAGGGGGAAGGCTGGGGCAAGCTTCCTATATGCATGGCAAAAACCCAGTACTCCTTAAGTGATGATGCCAAAAAACTTGGCAGGCCGGAGGATTTTGTCATCACCATCAGAGAGCTGAAGCCTTCTGTTGGAGCGGGTTTCATTGTCGCTTTGACTGGAAGTATCATGACCATGCCTGGACTGCCGAAGGAGCCGGCTGCACTAAAAATGGATGTGGATGAAGAAGGCAAGGCTGTAGGTATATTCTAAAAGGGGAAGGGGATGAAACGAATGTTTGATCCTACTGTATTTGATAACCTGAAAGTCATTATAGAGGGAGCGATTTATGACCTTGATCTGGATGGAGAGCTTCAGGTTGTCAATCGGCGAGATCTGGTCGACCTCGCGAACATGTCCAGGCAGTTTTCAATGGATATCGCAGTTTCTGCAGAAATGCTAGGAAGGGTCGAGCTCTCAAGCAATCTGGAGAATATTTCTGGTGAGCTCCTAAAAAGGTTGGACAGACCGGGATGCTCAGTGACGGTATCTTTTTTTCAGGAAGTCAAAAGAAGCTCGATGATCAAAGAGAAATTGGAACAATGGAAGCGAGAAATAAAGGACATATGGGGGGAAAGCTGGGAGATGGAATTTTTGGCTACAGAAACCCTTGATCCGAAACACCCCATAAAGCTTTCGGCGACCATCCGATTCGACCGTCTTTTCTACGAGGACAATATTGATGACCTGGAAGAGCTTCTCCCATACGTAATAAGCACATTGAAGTAAACCTATTAATAGACAAGAGGAAGCAGCTTCAATCATAATAAAGAAAAAGAGGAGAGGTGATTGGAATGTCTATTTATGAATATACAGCCAAGGACTTGAAAGGTAATGATATTCCTTTGAGTGAGTACAGGGACTGTGTGGTTCTAATTGTGAATACGGCAAGCAAATGCGGCTTTACCCCTCAATATGAAGAGCTGGAGCAGCTATATCAGGAATACCAAGACCAGAAGTTTGTGATATTGGGCTTCCCGTGCAACCAGTTTGGTAACCAGGAACCGGGAACTGAAGAGGATATCAATGAGTTCTGTCAGGTGAACTATGGGGTAACTTTTCCGATGTTCGCAAAAGTGGATGTGAATGGGGATGATGCTCATCCATTATTCGACTATCTAAAAGAGAATGCCAAAGGACTCCTGGGATCGAAGGCTGTCAAATGGAACTTTACGAAATTTCTTGTAAACCGAAATGGAGAAGTAATCGACAGGATTGCATCGGCGACAAGTCCACTTAAAATGAAAAGTGATATTGAAGCATTACTATAATAATTAATTGGGATATCAGATAACTATTTTGTTGAATACTATTACAAAAATCCTTTCCGTTATGGAAAGGATTTTTGAGTATTACTATCGAATAAATAATAATACTATTATGTCAAGAAAGGAGTAACTCTTTGAAAATCATCGATGCCCATGTGCATTTTTCAGAAATAGCAAGTTTTCATGAAACCGCAAAACGCCTTTCCAATCTATCGTATTCCTATGATGGACTGCTTCAGGAATGGAGGGAACATAATGTGGTAGGCGGAGTGGCGATGGGGGTCACTGAAACAGTACATAACGGATTTCCTGATTATCAGAGCAATACCCCTATGGGATTGGATCTGGCTGCGTCCATTCCTGAAAATCTGGTGTATTGCCCAGGAATCAACCCTTTCAAAATGGAAGAACAACATTTAAAAAAGCTGGAGCTTGAATTACTGAGACCGGATGTTGCAGGTATCAAAATCTATCTGGGCTATTATCCTTTCTTTGCTTATGATGAGATCTACACTCCGGTCTATAGGTTGGCAGCAAAGTATAATGTGCCTATTGTCTTTCATACTGGAGATACATACTCCGAACGCGGCCTGTTGAAATATTCCCATCCTCTGACGCTTGATGAGGTCGCTGTGAAAAATCGGGATGTAACGTTTGTCATGGCCCATTTCGGGGATCCCTGGGTGCTTGATGGAGCGGAAGTCGTGTATAAGAACAGGAATATGTACGCCGATCTCTCCGGATTGATTGTTGGAACGGAAGCTGAAATCAACAGGCATAGGAGAACGCGGTTTCTGAACCATCTTCTGCATGCTCTTGATTATTGCGATCATTACGAGAAGCTGATGTTTGGAACCGATTGGCCTTTAATAGGAGTAGGGGCTTATATCGATTTTATAAAGGAGATCATTCCCGAAGAATTTCATCATGATGTTTTTTATCAAACGGCACTTAAGGTTTTTCCAAAGTTAAAAAGTAATATGATTGAATGAAAAATAGAAAGCTGTGTTAAATAATATGTTGATTTGCACAGATACTCGATATTAGTTGGAGCAATAGGCTCCACAACCGCCTCACATGTAGCAGAGATCCTCATATAAAAGATTTACACCATGAGAAATGAAAATATAGTGAGGACGTTATGCGTTACCTGCCTCCCCTGTTGATTGGAGTGCAAGGTGTGAGACTCCTGTGGGAGAAAGCGGTAGACTTGAGACCCCGCAGGCATGCCGAGGAGGCTCAAGCATCGCCCCGCGATCGCTGCCACCTGGAAAGGAAATCAACAGGGAGTTTAAAGTCGATACCTTATTTTCAGGGTAGCAATAAAAAGAGAATTTAAGGGGGAGAAGTGAAATGGAGAAGATTGCTTGGGTAACAGACAGTACGGCATTTTTGGATGATGTACTCTCTAACCATCCGGATGTTTACAGCATACCAATGGTCGTTTATTTTGAAGAGGACGAATATTTGGACGGAGTCACGCTTTCGTTGGAGGATTTTTATACAAAACTGGAAACAAGTCAAGTTCCCCCAAAAACATCACAGCCATCTGTTGGTGCGTTTGTGGAGTTGTACAATAAGCTTTCTGAGTCTTATGACCGGATCATTTCGGTACACCTTTCCAGTCATTTAAGCGGAACAGTGTCTTCAAGCAAACAGGCAGGAGAAATGGTTGATATTCCAGTTCATACAGTCGATTCGAGGGTTATTTCCTTCCCCTTGTCTGCAATGCTGAAAAGAGGGATTGAAATGAGGGAAGCCGGAACCTCTTATGAAGAGATACTCGCTCACCTGGAGGACCTGGCTAAAAAATGTGAAATCTATGTACTTATCGGAAGCCTCGAACAGCTTCACAGAAGTGGAAGAATGACAGGAGTACAGAAGATTTTGGGCAGTCTCCTACAGATAAAACCGATCATTAAAATTGAAGAAGGAAAGCTTGAAGTTTCGGAAAAGGTACGGACAGAAAAGAAAGCGTTATCAAAAATTACGGATTATTTGAAGGAGGCATCTGCACATTCCTCCATCAGTGAGCTGTTTGTCCTCCATGGCACAAACGTTGATCACGCAGAAGCACTAGTTAAAGAACTGCGTGAAACTTACCCCTTGATACCAATAAACGCTTATCCTCTATCCACGGCAATAGCTGTTCATGCAGGGGTAAATACAATCGGCATCTCTTGGTTTAACGAGTAAGTCTAGCGATAAATCAGAAGATATTGAATGTCAGATTGATTTAAAGGATAGCCTCCAATAACCGTGTACCCAATACTGATGAAGCGGGAGAGGGTTTCCGCACAGCTGATGCTTGGCGGTTCTGACGGAGCATGATCGCTTTTGGTGATGGAGAGAACCTGGTTGGTAAGAAAGTTACATCGGATGAGAATCACATGTGTTCCTTGCCACGCAGTACCAATCTGTGTGGGGTTACGATTAACCATTTTTTTACCTCCTGCAAAGCTGATTGATAGTTGAGGATATCACATTCTCATCTATCAATTGGCTTTTTGTTTTGTCATTTTTATTAGCTCCTGCCCATTAATATGTATATGTGAATAGCCATAAGCGGTGACTATTGGCTTTTACGGTTTTTGCATTATAAGATTGACGATAATCATGATAGAATAGAGAAAGTAGAAACCTTTAAGTCAGGGGAATAAGGAGTCTGTTTTTGTGATTGATAAAATAGAGAGTTTTGTACAATCAAAATTTGAACATGATGCTAGTGGTCATGATTGGTACCATATACAACGAGTGAGAAAACTGGCTGTACATATTGCCGACCAGGAAAAGGCGGATCGTGGCTCCGTAGAGATTATTGCTCTTTTGCACGATGTGTTGGACGATAAAATGACTTTAAACAAAGTTGAAGCTCAGCTTGAACTTTCAGAGTTTCTCAAGGGTCTTGCACTTCATGAGGCACAGGTACAAGAAATTCTGTACATTATTGAAAACATCGGATTTAAGGGAGGCAATGGAGTTATTCTGCCTAGCTTGGAAGGCCGGATTGTCCAAGATGCGGATAGGCTGGATGCACTCGGTGCAATTGGTATCGCCCGTACCTTTATGTATTCCGGTGCGAAAGGGCGTGCGATGTACGACCCGCGTATAGCGGTAAGAGACTCCATGAGCTATGAACAATATCGAAATGAGCGCTCTTCCGCGATTAACCATTTCTATGAAAAACTGTTTTTATTGAAGGATACTTTACATACCGAAACTGCAAAGAGGATTGCCGAAGAGCGTCACCTTTATATGGAGCAGTTTGTTGATCAATTTTTGAAAGAATGGAATGAGATTTAACGATGAAAATGTTAATCGGGGAAAACCTATCCAAAACCTATGTCGAAAAAGTACTGCTAGACAATGTGTCATTCAGTATACAAGAGAAAGAAAGAGTCGGCTTGATCGGAGTGAATGGGACTGGTAAATCCACACTGCTTAAAATAATTGCAGGTCTGGAAAGCTGTGACACAGGTACGATTACCACTTCTAACGACTATACGATCGGCTTTTTGTCACAAGCGCCGGAGCTGATGGATGAGTTTACAGTGATGGAACAGATTTTCAGCAAGGACACGCCTACGAATAAAGCCATTAAGCAATATGAGGCATGTCTTGGGAAAATGCAGGAGGACCCAGCGAAAGTAAGCCTTCACGATGAGCTTTCAAAGCTTCAGCAGCAAATGGATCAGCTTCAGGCTTGGGATGCAAGTGCGAATGCAAAGGCTATCCTCCATAAACTGGGAATGGATGATGTCAACTTGGTCATCGGGAATCTTTCAGGCGGACAGAAAAAGCGGGTCGCATTGGCACAGACATTGCTCGAGTCTGCAGATCTCCTTATATTGGATGAACCGACCAACCACCTGGACTTTGAAGCGATTGAATGGTTGGAGGATTACTTGAGCAAGTACAGAGGGGCAGTCTTGCTCGTAACCCATGACCGCTATTTCCTGGATCGTGTCACAAATAAGATTTTTGAGCTGCACAATGGATCTGTTTATTCCTACAATGGAAACTACGGCGACTACCTGGAAGCGAAAGCCATCCGAATGGAAGAATTGGAGAAGACCGAAGCAAAACAGAAGAGTCTTTACCGTCAAGAGCTGGAGTGGATGAGAAAAGGTGCAAAGGCAAGAACGACAAAGCAGAAGGCAAGAATCAAGCGCTTTGAGGATCTTGATGAGAAGGTATCCTCTACTACAGCCTCACAAGACCTCGAACTGATTACCGGTTCTCAGAGGCTCGGAAAAAAAGTGATGGAACTGGTGGACGTCAGTCTCTGTTATGGAGAAAAAGTCATTTTGGACCAGGTGGATCTCCTGGTCAAGCAGAAAGATAGAATAGGAATAGTAGGGCCAAATGGAGTAGGGAAGTCCAGCCTGTTGAATGTCCTGGCAGGTAGAATTCAATCGGATAGCGGTGAGCTTGATACAGGTGTGACTGTAAGAATTGGATACTATACGCAAGAGCAGGAAGAAATGAACCTCGAACAGCGAATGATAGATTATGTGAAAGAAGAAGCGGAAGTTTTAAAGAGTGAGGATGGCAGTCAAACAAGTGCGTCCCAGCTTTTGGAACGATTTCTGTTTCCTTCCCATTCCCATGGTACACCGATAAGAAAGCTTTCTGGGGGCGAGCGTAAAAGACTCTACCTTCTCCGTATCCTTATGTCACAGCCGAATGTTCTATTTTTGGACGAACCAACCAATGATCTGGATACAGAGACGCTGACTATTTTAGAGTCATATCTTGCAGAGTTCCCTGGCGTTGTCATCACGGTATCACATGATCGCTATTTTCTCGATAAAGTGGTACAGGAGCTAGTGATTCTAGAAGGAAACGGAAAACTTAAACGAATCTTTGGGGAGTACTCCGATTATGTGGAAGAGCAGCTACGCAAGCGCCAGGAAGATAAAAAACTGGAGCAATCCGTGAAGGAAAACCAGCAGAGGCAAAAGCCCAAGACCTTAAAGCTGACCTACCAGGAGCAAAAGGATTGGGAAGGAATAGAAGAGCGGATCATGGCGGTCGAAGAGAAGTTGGAAGAGATTGAGGCGGAGATAGCCAAAGCCGGAAGTGACTATGAACAGGTCAGCAAATGGATGAAGGCCCAGGAAGAGAATAATGAACTTCTTCAGAGGCTGATGGATAGATGGGAAGAGCTTTCAGAGAAAGTGGAGAAAATAAATTCTAAAGGGTAATGTCTATTCATTTAAATGAATAAGGCTTGTATGCTACCATAGTACTATTGAATCGTGTAAAGGAGTGATCACTCGTGAGAATAAAAGCAATAGAACCTACACCAAGTCCAAATACGATGAAAGTTATTTTGTCGGAGGAGCTCCCGGCAGGTGCCAGAAACAACTATACAAAAGACAATTCCTCCCAGGCACCGGATATCATCCATTCCATATTGGAAGTGGAAGGCGTCAAGGGAGTTTATCATGTTGCAGACTTCCTTGCGGTTGAGCGAAATGCCCGCTATGACTGGAAAGTGATTCTGGCAGATGTGAGGAGCGCCTTTGGTGAAACGGAAGAGGATCGCGCAGAATCAGGTAAAGCACCTCTTAGCGGGTTCGGAGAAGTGAAAGTCTTTATCCAGATGTTCCAGGGCATACCCATGCAAGTGAAGCTGACTGACGGGGAAGTGGAAAAACGCGTCGGCCTTCCCGAGCGTTTCATGAAGGCAGTCTTAACTGCGCAAAATAATCAGGACAATGTGGTCTTGGAGCGGGAATGGAAAGAGCATGGAATCCGTTACGGCGACCTTGAAGCCGTAGGGAATGAGATTGTGGAGGAAATAGCAGCAACCTATTCGGAGGAAAGACTTCAGAGCATGTCGGAAAAATCGGCATCAGGTGAGAAGCAGTCGAATATAAAGCAAAAACAAAGATACAAGGTGACATTGGAGATGCTTGATAATCCCGACTGGTCCGAGCGATTTGCAGCCCTTGACCAGATGGATCCGACAGATGAGGATATCCAGGTATTGGCTAAAGCCCTGGAGGATGAGAAAGGTTCTATTCGCAGGCTGGCAACCGTATACTTCGGTATGCTGGAAGACTCTGATATATTACCTTATTTGTTTAGAGCGCTGAAGGACAAATCTGTAACCGTTAGAAGAACTGCAGGTGATTGCATTTCCGACCTTGGAGATCCAGCGGCAATGTCTGCCATGATGGAAGCATTAAAAGATAAAAATAAGCTTGTCCGTTGGCGTGCAGCGATGTTCCTTTTCGAAGTCGGAGATGAAAAAGCATTGCCGGCCCTGCGTGCAGTAGAGGATGATCCAGAGTTTGAGGTCAGCATGCAAGTGAAAATGGCGATTCAACGCATTGAAGGCGGAGAAGAAGCAAAAGGTTCCGTCTGGAAACAAATGACCGAACGAAACAAATAAAAGGGGGACGAAATCGTGTCGATGGCATATGAAGATTATATGAGACAATTAGTAAAACCGATGAGAGATGAATTGACGAGAGCAGGATTCCAGGAGCTGACTACTGGGGAAGAAGTGGATTCTTTCTTTGAAAGTGTGGAAGGTACGACTTTAGTGGTAGTCAATTCAGTATGCGGCTGTGCGGCAGGCCTGGCACGACCAGCGGCCACTCAAGCTATCCTGCAGGCAGAGAATGCCCCTGATCATCTCGTGACGGTATTTGCAGGGCAAGATAAAGAAGCAACAGAGAAAATGCGCGGTATCTTCGGCGATATCCCGCCTTCATCCCCTTCCATGGCAATCCTGAAAGGGAATGAAGTGGTCCATTTTATCCATCGTCATGATATCGAAGCGAACACGATGGAAAATATTATGACCAATCTTCAAGGTGCTTTTCATCAATATTGCAAGTAAGTTTGAAAAGAATGGTGTGCGCTTTTGAGTGCACACCTTTTGTTTATCGCGTGAAGACACCTAAAATGGAAATCCAAAAGCAGGAGACCTTAAAATATGATCGTAACCACTGCGGGCAGGACAAATGACCAGATGATTCAAACCGCCATACGGGTTGCACTGGATTTGGATCTGCCTTACATAGAACGAAACAAAAAATCCATCGAGCTTTTACAGACCCAATATAAAACGGATGTTTTAGTCATTGGGAAAGACAGAATTGAATGGTTCGTATTTGGGACGAGCGATCCTGTATTTTTCCATCCGAACAGTGCGGCTTTTCGGGCAAAGCGATGGCTATCCGGAGAGGTCGAACCGTTCCTTCAGGCAACCACCCTTAAGGAAGGTATGTCATTTTTGGATTGTACATTAGGCATTGCCTCTGACAGCATCATGGCAAG
The DNA here is from genome assembly GCA_051750385.1 of Bacillota bacterium. Lineage (GTDB taxonomy): Bacteria > Bacillota > Bacilli > Bacillales > Bacillaceae_I > Sutcliffiella_A. Next base: position 485,585 of record JBNJJQ010000001.1, read on the forward strand.
TCTTGCAACGGGACCTGTGGGTAAAGTGACAGGCATCGAAGCAAACAAGTTGCTAGCTTATATTGTAAGCACTGGCCTTCAGACATGGGAAATGCAAAATGAGGAAACGGAACAATCAATGAGGCGGATCGAGGTGGTTCTAGGAAATCATCACGATATTCTTCAAACACTTCCTGACGACTTCTACGATGTTATCTATTTCGATCCGATGTTTGAAAGGCAAATTGAGGAATCTACCGGAATTCTTGCAATAAGGAATATTGCTTACTATGGAGACCTGACTGAGAGAACAGTGGAAGAGGCAAAAAGAGTCGCAAGAAAAAGAGTGGTGTTAAAGGAGCATTGGCAAAGTGATCGTTTTGAACGTTTTGGATTTACGAGAATGGTTCGGAAATCATCCAAATTCCATTATGGCTATTGGGAGAAAAAAACCTGATTTGGGACAAACTATTGAAGATTTCACACAATATTATTAGGAGGTCTTCAATATTATGGGTGGAAAAAGAAAGAAGCCTGGAAATGTGGGGTTACCCTCTTCTCAAGTGGAGGGGCAGGGGACAACATCTATGGAAATCGATGGTAAGTCCATGAACTCAAGCAGAAAAAGCACGAAACGAAACTAAAAAGAAAACTCGTGTCGGAGTGAATCCACACGAGTTTTCTTTTTGCTTTTTAGATTAGTCTGTAATACATAAATAAGTTAAATATCCCAATGTTAAAAATGAGCTTACAATCAATAGAACCTCATACATGTATAAAACCTCCATTATGTACTATTCACACTTATGAACTAAGCGGTTATATAAGGATAACGCTATTCTTAATATTAACAAAAAAAGCTAAATAAATGAACAAAAAATATCAAAATTGAACGCCAGATCAATTTTTTTTTGCGAATTATGTAACATATTTTCGGAAAAGTTACCTCACTCGTAAAAAACAAAGTTAAATAGATAAAATTTTCTTACTTTTATGATATACTAGATTTACAAAAATTATGGTGTACATAAAAGAAAGGGAGTTTCCCATGCCGAAATGGTTGAAGAAATCGTTAGTGGTCCTTATTACTGCATTGACATTCGGTACTGTTTCACCTCCTGCCTATTTAATTGCGGATGACAATTCCGATGATTCCAATTTCAGTGATATAAAAAGTAGCGAATCTGATAGTTTTTCCCCGGATATCTATCATTCTCTCAAACCGGCGCTTTCCAAAGAGCAGTTTTTATACCAAGCACTTGAGCAGGCGGAAGTGCAAAGCTTTGCCAAGTTCGGTTCCCGTATCGGGCCGAAAATCGAAGATGAATTCAAGGATGTGATCCTTCCGAAAATGGAGGAAGTAATCAGCACACTCGCTTTTCAGCATCCAGAAGAAGATTTAAGCAACCTTACTATTTCGGAATCACCAGCAGGAGGAGATGGCGAAAAAATCTTTCACATCTACCATAAAGTGTCGGGTCAGGATGTGATTCGTTTTCATGTAAGAAAGGACAACCCTCCAAAAGAAGGGTATTGGTTCAATTTTCATTACCATACCCACCATGACCAATTCCAGAACCATCATGCGTTAGGGTCCATTTTTTGGGCCAAAAACATGCCGCCGAAATGGCTGAGCTAATAAGAGAGAATGAGGGGTCTGAATGAGAAAATACACACTGCAGCAAATGAGAGAGACTGCAAAGAAAATGCTGGAAGATCGTGGTGTAACTATCCGTGATATAGCGGAAATTGTATTGCTCCTTCAACAAAGATATATTGCGGATGTGACTCTGGAGGATTGCATCCATAACGTAGAGAAGGTGCTTGAGAAAAGGGAAATCGTTCACGCTGTTCTTACCGGAGTTTCACTTGACATCCTGGCTGAGCAGAAGCTGCTGCCTGAGCCTTTGCAGTATCTGGTGGAAACTGATGAGCCATTATATGGAATCGATGAAATCATTCCTCTTTCCATAGTCAATGTGTATGGATCGATCGGCTTGACGAATTTCGGTTACCTTGATAAGGAGAAATTCGGAATTATCAAGAAGTTGGATGAACACGAAGGAGAAGAAGTCCACACATTCATGGATGACATTGTCTGTGCACTTGCTGCAGCAGCAGCAAGCAGAATAGCCCATCGAACCAGGGACATACAAGAAGCAGCATTAAACGAAGAGGAAATTATCGTTTAACTATAAAACAAGAGGCTGTCCAGCAAGTCAGTTTTACATGACTTGCTGGACAGCCTCTTTTGTTTTGCACGTAAAACTCATTAAGAAGTCCAATAGAAGTGTTCTAATAATGGATGAATCATAAATGGGAATATTTAATTACCCTTTTCCATTCATTGTCAAACCTTTTTCGCGTAAATCACATTTCAAATACAGTGTTAGATGTTATAATAGAAACATATTATATGATAATGTGAATTTTCGAAAAATACATAACATCCTAGAAAAACATCATAAGAAGGAGAGGGAAAATGAGCCGACGTGTTTTAGCCATTGGACTTTTATTAGTTATTACGATTATTCCGGTTTATTGGAAGGCATACGCAAGCTTGGATGCTATTTCATTAAAAAACTATCAATCTTCTACCTTTAATTCTCATCTCGGAGAAATACAGAATAGAGAACTGATTGAGAAGCTGATATATGTACCATCTGGGGAATTTGCCGAAAAAGAAGCAGCTTCCATGGTGTCCAATTTATCTCACATTCCGGGAAGCATCCTCACTATACTGGTCCAGCAGAACATCCACCTATATTTATTTAATGGCAGTTTGACAGAGGTGGAGGGCTTTGAGCATCTTCACGGAGTCAAACCCAGAGGATATAGCTTAAAAGGTTCGACCTGGGAGGAAGTTCCGGGAGTTGGCGGATCCAAGCTGGTCTTGGCAAAAATTGGCCATAGCGATAAAGGAATGGGTCACGGATCGGTCAATCTTGAGCTCCACGAATTGGCGCATTCCGTTGACAGATATGTGCTTGGGAATGTAAGAATGAACCAAACTTTTTTGACTCTCTGGAAGGAGGAAGCTGCACAGCTTTTTCCTGGTAAAGACTATTTTCTGCATTTTCCTGAGGAGTATTTTGCTGAAACATTCGCCATGTATTACTTGAACGAAACCTCCAAGTTCGAAATTGCAATGAAAGCACCAAAGACATTTCTATTCCTGGAGAATCTAGAGACCTCTCCAATAACGAGAGGGAATTTGCTGGGGTTTCGATCACAGTGAGCATTTCATCATGAAATGCTCTTTTTTAATGGCTCGTTTCGTAAAGATTGTTGTTTTAAGTATAGGGCTAGGCTAAAGGTATTGTTGCACATTAAACACCCTGTTGGTCTCCGTTCCAGGCGTTCGCTTTCCGCGGGCGGTCTCGGGAGCCTCCTCGGCGCTTTTGCGCCTGCGGGGTCTCCCTTGTCACGCTGCTCCCGCAGGAGTCTCACACCTTGCACTCCAACCAACAGGGGTGACGCATAGTATAAAATTCGCCTTACTAAAAGTACAAAATTGCATCTTACCACAATTCTTCATTTCGGTAGCGGATTTAATTGAAGGATCTTCCTTATAGCAAATAATGTTTAACCCGTGAGTTGATTGTAGCGGAGGACACTTGACTCCTGCGGGAGAGAAGAGGGCATGGGAGACCCCACAGGCGAAGCCGAGGAGGCTCCCATCCGTCCCCGGGGAATCTTGTGTCCGGAGAGGAAATCAACGGGCTACATTTAATGCTTACATATTATCTATATAGCAACAATGAATGAGAAAAAAGCCTTTTTCATTATCAATATGGTAGAATAGAATCGTCGACTATAGCTGAAGAGGTGAATCTAATGAAACAATACTTAGATCTTTGTAGACATATTTTACATAACGGAACGAAAAAAGAGGATAGAACAGGAACTGGCACGATCAGTACATTCGGGTATCAGATGCGTTACGATCTTGCAGAAGGCTTTCCGGTTGTAACGACTAAAAAGCTGCACCTGAAATCCATTATCCATGAACTACTCTGGTTTCTAAGCGGTGATACGAACATCAAGTATCTTCAGGAGAATGGTGTTCGCATTTGGAACGAGTGGGCCGATGAACATGGGGATCTTGGACCTGTTTATGGTTATCAGTGGAGATCCTGGCCAACACCTGACGGGAAAAGCATAGACCAGATCACAAATGTGGTGGAACAGATAAAGAACAACCCCGATTCAAGAAGGTTGATTGTATCCGCTTGGAATGTGGCGAATGTGGATTCCATGGCACTTCCTCCATGTCACACCATGTTCCAATTCTATGTTGCAGATGGTAAATTGTCCTGCCAGCTATACCAGCGTTCTGCCGATGTTTTCCTTGGTGTCCCATTTAACATCGCATCCTATGCATTATTAACCATGATGGTCGCCCAAGTCTGCGATTTGAAGCCTGGAGATTTTATCCACACCCTAGGGGATGCGCATATCTATACTAACCATTTAGATCAGGTAAATTTGCAGCTTGGCAGAGAACCGAAAAATCTGCCTAGAATGGAAATCAACAAAGAGGTGAAATCACTTTTTGACTTCACCTATGAAGACTTTACGTTGGTAGGCTATGATCCGCATCCAGCGATCAAAGGAGTGGTCAGTGTATGATATCGATGATCGTTGCGACAGACAGAAATGGTCTGATAGGAAAGGACAATGATATGCCATGGAGGCTACCCGAGGATCTGACTTATTTCAAAAGGATCACAACAGGCTCAACAGTCGTGATGGGAAGAAATACTTTTGAATCCATTGGTAAGCCGCTTCCCAATAGAGAGAACATCATTCTTACAAGAAATAGTGACTACCATGTGGAGGGGTGCAAAACATTACCCTCCATCGAGCGATTGAAAGAAATGGCTCAATCAGAAGAAGAAGTTTTCGTCATTGGTGGGGCCAATATCTATATGCAGGCTATGCCGTTTACAGAAACACTTTACCTTACATATATTGACGAGGAATTCGTGGGGGATACCTATTTCCCTGAAATCGAAGAAAGTGAATGGAAGCTGGTTTCAGAAGAAAAGGGAGTAAAGAATGAAAAGAACCCTTATGACTACTTTTTCAGGGTGTATAAGCGAAGACATTAGAGTTGTTTGGATATGGGAGAGAGAATGAAATGCTACGTACGTTATGGTGGTTCACCTATTTTTTCGGCTATATGATTTATAGCTTGCCGACAATAGAAAAAGTAAAAAGATTGGACCCTTCCATACCAGTGGAAACGAGAGATACAATTATTCACGAAAAGCCAAAGCATTGGGCAAAAAGCCTGGTGAACATTACCGGATCCAATATTCAGGTAATAGGAGAAGAGAAAGTTCCGAGTGGACCAGTGCTGTTTGTAAGCAACCACCAAGGAAACTTTGATGTCCCGATCCTTATCGGATTCCTTCAAAAGCCACTTGGTTTCATTTCAAAAGTGGAAGTGAAGAAGATTCCTTTCATCCCTAAATGGATGGAAGCGATGAATTGTGTATTTATCGATCGCAAGGACAGAAGAAAAGCCATCCTGTCCATCAGGGAGGGCATTGCAACATTGAAAGAGGGACACTCTCTCGTTATCTTCCCAGAAGGAAAAAGAAGCAAAGGGAATAGGATGGGTGAATTCAAAAAAGGGGGACTGAAGCTCGCTACAGAAAGCAGAGTACCAGTTGTTCCTGTTACCATCTCGGGCTCCTATAAAATCATGGAAAAGAGCAAGTTCGGTTTTCAATCTGCAAATGTAACAGTAACCATCAGCGACCCGATCTACATCCCAGCAGAAGGAAAAGTCGATGGCACCGAACTGGGTATCGAAGTACAAAATCGAATCAAAGAGCATTTATAATTGTTATTTTTAAGGTCTTTTTTTAAGTGGGGCTACTGTAAATATAAGGTATCCACCTTAAACACCCTGTTGATTTCCGTTCCAGGCGTTCGCTTTCCGCGGGCGGCCTCGGGAGCCTCCTCGACGCTACGCGTCTGCTGGGTCTCCCTTGACACGCTGCTCCCGCAGGAGTCTCACGCCTTGCACTACAATCTACAGTGGCGATTCGAAATCGATAGTGCAATAATAGACGTTTAGTTATTTTCTTTACACTTCAGTGTCTGAATCGATTCGTTTTTGAAAGTTTCAGTTTGAAAAGTAGTTGCTATCCGAAGTAAATGATTAACCCGTGAGTTGATTGTAGCGGAGGACACTTGACTCCTGCGGGAGAATAGAGGGAAGTGGGAGACCCCACAGGCGAAGCCGAGGAGGCTCTCGAACTCCCCGCGCGGCGCTGCGTGTCTGTAGCGGAAATCAACGGGCAAAATTAGATAGTTACATCCTTCTAATAAGAAACAAGGAATACGATAAGAGCCTTTAGCCCTAAAAATCTATCAATGCAAATTCTACACATCCAGCATGGTCACTACTGCAATCAGTTAGTGGCTTTTGTTCTATGTATGTATAGGAGAGAATGAACAAGGGGGAATATGGGAGTATGTTGAAATTGATTAAGAATGTTCATGTGTATGCACCCGAAAATCTAGGCAGGAAAGATGTTCTTTTGATTGGAGATAAAATAGGGGCTGTCGAAGATGAAATAACGCTCCAGACCAATCTTCAAAATATTGAGCTGATTGATGGAGAGGGACAACTCCTGGTTCCGGGATTCATAGACGCCCATGTGCATATTACAGGTGGTGGCGGAGAAGGCAGTTATCATACAAGAACTCCTGAGCTGATGCTAACTGACGCAACAACATCAGGTATCACAACACTTGTTGGGGTGCTTGGAACAGATGGGACCACCAGAACGATGGCAAGCCTGATTGCCAAGGCGCGTGCTCTCGAGGAGGAAGGCATTTCCTGCTACGTACATACAGGGTCTTATCAGGTTCCTGTCAAAACCCTGACCGATACAATTGAAAATGATCTTATTCTGATCGATAAAATCATTGGTGTCGGAGAAATTGCCATTGCGGATCATCGTTCCTCACAGCCTACCATGGAAGAAATAGCAAAGATAGCTGCCAGTGCCAGGGTGGGAGGTATGCTTTCCGGTAAGGGAGGTATCGTCAATATTCATGTCGGGGAAAGCCATTCAAAGCTGTCTCTCATTGAGAAGGTAGTCGAAGAAACGGATATTCCGATAACACAGTTCTATCCGACACATATTAATCGAAATCAAAAATTGTTTGAAGCAGGCATTCATTTTGCCAAAAATGGAGGGTATGTAGATTTTACAACCAGTACTGTTCAAAGATTCCTCGATCAGGGGGAGGTCAGTTGCAGCACTGGCTTAAAAAGGATGCTGGAGGCAGGTGTGCCGATTCAAAACATCACATTCACTTCAGACGGACAAGCAAGCCTCCCAGAATTTAATGTGCAGGGGGAGCTTGTCGGATTGCAGGTGGGTAAAGTGCGGTCTCTATTTCAAGCAGTAAAAGAAGCAATCCTTCAAGAAGGCATTCCGCTTGAAGTGGCGATAAGAGTCATCACAGAGAACCCGGCAAGGATTTTGAAGCTAGCCCAAAAAGGGACAGTTTCCACAGGGAAGGATGCGGATCTGGTAATGCTGGATCCACAAACCCTGACGATACAAACAGTGTTTGCAAAGGGGAAGATGATGGTCCAACAGGAGAAGGCAATCGTTAAGGGTACCTTTGAAGATTAAAGGAGGGTTCCAATATGTGCGGAAGATTTTCTCTGACGACAGAAATTCATAAATTGCAGGAACGATTTTTCCTTGAGAATTCAGAAAGCCTTGATTTTCAGCTGAGCTACAATATTGCACCCGGGCAAACAGTGCTGGCAGTGGTCAAAGGTGAACAGAAGAACAAGGCAGGATTTTTGCACTGGGGGCTTGTACCGAGTTGGGCCAAGGAAAAGAAAATCGGGAACAAAATGATCAATGCCCGAGCTGAAACATTACATGAAAAAGTCAGCTTTCGCCGTCTCCTCGAAAGAAGGCGCTGTCTCATCCTGGCAGATAGCTTTTTCGAATGGAAAGCGGAGGAAGGTGTGAAGAAGCCCGTCAGGTTCGTGATGAAAGATCATCAGCCATTTGCATTTGCTGGTCTCTGGGACCGGTGGAACCAAAACGGAGAGGAATTGGTAAGCTGTACAGTCATCACCACCCAGCCGAATGAACTGGTAAAGGATATTCATAATCGTATGCCCGTCATTCTTAAGAAGGAGCATGAGGAGAACTGGATTGATCAGGAGGAACAAAATACAACCTTTCTAACCTCCATTCTTACACCGTTCGACGCTCGGCTCATGAAAGCGTATGAGGTTTCATCTTCTGTAAATTCACCTAGAAACAATGATGTAACCTGTATTACACCCATATAAAATGTTTTATTTTGTCAAACTAAATATTAACACTTGTGAGAAAGATTAAGGTATAATAATGACAAACGGGTGAAAAAGAGGATTGATATTTTGCTATGGAAAAGCCTAGAGTTCACGATTGAAAAGGGACAGAAGGTAAAAGTCATTGAAATTCCAGTATTGGAGGACGATAGCACATATCACTTTATGCTTCGTGTCAGATTGCAGACCTTTTTAACACAAATACTTTCGGATGAAAATCCCAAGCAAGTGTATTCGTTCAGGGAATATCTGCAAAAAGTGTTGAAATGGCCGGATTATTGCAATGTAATAAAAACAGATATCTTAAAAAATAATGCTTAAAGAACCGAGAATGTGATAATATGGGGACAGGGCTAACACCCTGTTATTTTTTTTGTCAAAAAACGTCAAACAAGAAAAAATTGTGACAAAATCCTGTATAATGTAGGTTTCAAGTCGAAAAATAAGGGTAATTGGTTTGAAGTGCATATAAATGCAGGTATAATATTAAATAGGCTATATTTGGGGAAGTGAATTCATGACAAACGTAAAAATAGTGACGGATTCGACCGTTGATATTGATCAATCCATCATAGATAAGTTAGACATCAAAATTGTACCATTGTCCATCACCATAGATGGAAAATCATACATAGACAGATTTGGTATCAAGCCTGATGAATTTTTGTACAAGATGAAAGATTCCAAGGAACTTCCTAAAAGCTCCCAACCTGCTGTTGGGACTTTTGTGGAAACATATGACGAAATTGGCAAAGATGGAAGCAGAATATTGTCCATACACATGACAGGCGGAATGAGCGGGACTGTTACATCGGCAGAAAGTGCCTCCAACATTTCCGAAGCTGATGTAACAGTGGTGGACTCTCGCTTCATTTCTTTTGCCTTATCCTTTCAGGTAGTGGAAGCTGCAAAAATGGCTAAGGAAGGAAAGTCCGTTGAAGAAATTCTGAAACGATTGGATGTAGTAAGAGCTAACACGGACTTGTTCATCATGGTGGATACTTTGGATAATCTTGTGAAAGGTGGCCGGATTGGACGCGGCAAGGCGTTGATCGGCTCCTTGTTGAGCATCAAACCGATCGCATCGCTTGCGGACGGGGTATACACACCGGTGAACAAGGTCAGAAGCCATTCCCAGGTCATAAAATTCTACACGAAACAATTCAAAGATGATATTGCAGGCAAAACAGTTAAACGTGTAGGAATTGCGCATGCAGGCTGCCTGAAGCTTGCAGAAACGTTAAAAGCTTCCCTTCAGGAGGCTTCGGGATTTCAGGATGTTGAGATAGCATTCACTACACCTGTCATTTCCACTCACACCGGACCAGGTGCACTTGCACTCATGTATTTTGCCGAATAGAACGAAAAAAGCTAGGGGCTTGGCCCTTAGCTTTTTCTATTGGTTAGAAGGCGGCATTGGTGTTGGTGTAGGAGAGGAATACCCTTCCTTGTATGCCTCATCGATGCCTTCTCTGATTTCTTTTATGGATTTTCCGTCTTTATATTCCACTACCGCAGTTGCTGCTATTTCCAGACACACTCCGCATCTTGTTCCATGATCATCCCATTCAAGGGATCCGTCCTCATACACTTCATGTACGAAGCATTGGTAACTGCTTTTATGTCCAGCTGACGTTCCACAGCCACAATAGCAGGGTATGTGCTCCAGTACTTCCTGGTGCTTTGCTGCGGCGGCATATATTATTTTGATATCGTCTGATTTCTGGTCCAAAAAGGCGGGAAGCTCTTGAACGGAATCGGTTTTTTCTCTAAGGTCCCCTTGAAAGAAAGAAGGTTTTCCATGCTTATGATGCTCTTGTGCTTCAGACGTTTGACTGGTTGCATTCGTCTCTGAATTATTGGAACATCCCGTTGAAATGACCATCATGAATCCAACTATCAATGCCGTTTTTTTCATATCGTACACCTCGTTTACATAAACTATACCATTCTACTATAACATAGCCGAAATATGGATACTTTAACAACTTTGTGAACGAGGTGCAGGGTAATATACTTATCTAATTACCAGAATAGTAGTCCGCCTAATACGATTCCTGTAACGAAAGCCAATGGAACAGCTACAGGGTTGTATCCATATCCACCATATCCACCATATCCACCAAAAAAGCCCATTCCGAATCCATTCAGGCCTCCTCTTCTGTTTGGCTGAATGTATACGTGGCTAGGTGACACCCTAACAATTCTTCCACAATGACTCGAGCCGTCCCTGCATCTGATGGTAACCATTTGACCATGGTAGCGTTGGCACTGTTGATAAAACTGTGACATATCTTCATCCTCCTATCGATTAGATTACATAGTAGACTATTCCACTACCGAATGTGTTGCTTGTACGTTTGACTAGCTATGTCAGATACCACAGGATTTTTCAGATAAAGGAGGACATCTGGATGAGCAGGAAAATCTTATTGTTTGCAGATTTTGGCATAGACGATATTATGGCGATCATTTATGCGTACAATGAAGTCAATGTGAATATAGTGGGAATCGTTGCAGAGTATGGAAATGTCCAGAAAAGGACTGCTATAAGAAACGCGAAATATTTGCAGGAAGTGACAGGCAGGGATGATGTTCCGTTAATTGGAGGTGCTGAACGATCGTTGATTGGTGTGCCGCCAATCTATTACCCGGAGGTTCATGGACCTGAAGGATTTGGGGGCTTTGTGCCACTCTCTGAAGATATCGATGAAGAGGAAGAAAATATTTTCGAAAACTTTCATCAAATCTACGATATCATCGAAAAGTATGATGGAGAGTTGACGATTGTCTGTGTAGGGAGGCTCACCTCCTTGGCCACTTCATTTATTCTTTATCCAGAAACGGTAGCAAAAGTTAAAAAGATCTTTATAATGGGTGGAGCATTCAATTTTCCCGGCAACGTGACCCCTGTTGCGGAAGCTAATATTTTTGGTGATCCCTACGCAGCGAACATCGTATTCAATTTCGCTGAGGACTTAACCATCTTTCCCCTGAATGTAACGCAGCAGGCAATCCTCACATATGCAATGGTAAATTACATCGATCAGGTAAATAAAGCGGCCAACAACACGCTCGGTCAGATCATCAAGCCGATGATGGACTATTACTGGCAGTTCTACAAGTCACAAATACCTACTATTCCTGGTGCACCACTGCATGATGTTGTTACATTATGGGGAGTATTCAATGAACAGCATATCAAATATGTCAACAAGCCTGTCAGTGTAGTAACAGCGCCTGGGAATGCCTTCGGACAGACGGTAGGCGATTTCCGTGATTTTGTCCAGCTGTCAGATAAACCTGTCCATCGGATTGCCATTACGATTGATTATTCCCCGTTTATCAGTCGGGTCGTGGAAGTGCTTACAACTGAATTGATCAATTAGACGAAAAGTCACCTCTTTATGAATAAGGGATGACTTTTTTCATATTCTTCACTATTCTGGCAATCCTATCTTTATAGATGCTCGACCGGAAAGGAATGGCCCTTATGGCTTCTGCTGCGTCCCTGTCTTGCCTCGGGATCGATGAGGTAAAGAATTATTTCATAAAACAGCTTCATCATAGTCCGGATTTGTATTTTTATGAGTTGCCGGTAAAGGAATCTACATTATTGTTTATCTATATGAAGAATCTAGTTGATGATTCCACACTGAATCAGTTTATCCTCACTCCCATAATGGAAAACTTTCATCTGATCGATATAGAAATGAAGGATCTTCGTCACAAGCTGTTGATGACGGATACTTTCCTGACAGAGAATGGGGAAATTGCGACTAAAAATATCTTGGACGGCTATGTTTATATTATCCTGGATCAGGGGAAATCTGGAATTCTCGCCAATGTGGCCAGAAAAGTGGAGCGAGGATTAGAGAAAGCAGAAACAGAATCGCTTGTATTCGGGCCGAAGATTTCCTTTACGGAATCACTGAGTACCAATATCAGCATCGTACGCCAGAATATTCTCCTTGAAGATCTTTGTACAAAAAAGCTGACGGTCGGGAAGCGAAATGAGACGGAGATCCGGCTGGTATATATAAAAGGGATTGCTGATAATGAATCGGTAGAATACATAGAAGATAAAATTACGAAACTTGAAGTGAACGAAATTCTGGACACATCCGTATTGGCCCAATTGATAGAGGACAACAGCTATTCCGTTTTCCCTCAATATCTACAGACGGAGCTGCCTGACCGTGTTACATACAGTCTGGAAAGAGGGATGATTGCTGTATTTGTGGATAGAAGCCCGATGGTGCTATTGGGACCGGCTACTCTTTTCAACTTTTTTGAATCGACGGAAGATGTATACATGCGTTGGAATATGGGGAGCTTTATTCGATCTCTCCGCTATCTGACGATGTTCTTATCCATCCTGCTGACTCCTGCCTATGTTGCCGTCATTACGTACCATTATGAAATGATTCCATCGACATTGATTGTTTCTTTGGGAGAGTCCCGTTCCAAGGTACCGTTCTCACCGATATTTGAAGCTTTTTTGTTGGAGATCATGATAGAACTATTAAGGGAAGCGGGTGCAAGGCTGCCGACGAAGGTAGGTCAAACAATGGGTATCGTAGGGGGGATTGTACTTGGACAAGCTGCAGTGGAAGCAGGATTTACTAGTAATATCCTCATTATTGTGGTTGCCCTCAGTGCCCTCGGCTCCTTTACAGCTCCCAGTTATTTAATGGGGACTGCAGTCAGAATTACGAGGTTCCCTATTTTGATACTAGGGGGTCTTTGGGGAGGAGTGGGGATAGCAATCGGACTTTGCTTTCTGCTGATTCACCTGCTAAGGCTTTCTAGTGCGGGAAAACCATATTTGCGGCCAGTGTATCCGCTTGATTTGAAAAGAGTGAAAAATACCGTATTAAGAATTCCTGTCGAAATGATGAAAACCAATCCTGATAAAAGAGGTTTTTTTTCATTTAGCGGAAAATACTCCAAAGATATTGATGAATAGGGTGGTCAAGGATGAACACTCCCACAACGGTAAAGCGACAGCTCCTGGTACAAGCATTTTTAGTTTTCTTTGTGGTGCACACGAACCAGACAGGGGTTGGAATAGCAGGGGTAGAAAGAATCATTTTCTTCGAAGCCAAACAGGATGCATGGATCTCTCTGATAATCAGTTATTTAGGAATGGCTCTTACCATTGCTGCGATGTGCTATATTTTACGGACATTCAAGGATAAGGACCTATTTGACATCCATGTGTCCCTATTCGGCAAATTGTTTGGAAACATGATGAACATACTTTACATCACGTATCTATTAGCTGGATTATTAGCCATCATACTCGGTTATACGGAGATTGTTCAGGCATGGATCTTCCCTGATATGAAGACCTGGGTAATTTCCTCCTTTCTTCTCATTCTAACCATATACGGTGTATTTGGGGGAGTACGAACCATTGTAGGAGTTAGCTTTATCACTTTCTTTTTAGCTATCTGGCTGTTGCTGCTGATATATGAGCCGATTCGGTTTATGGAATGGACCAACTTCCTACCCGTATTGGAGGCATCTCCCAAAGAAATATTGAAAGGTGCTTATAAATCATCATTTTCTGTATTGGGGCTTGAAATTCTATTTTTCATCTACCCGTTTATCAGGAATAAGGAAAAAGTTCATTTCTATGCCCAAGCAGGTGTTCTTTTTACCTTTTTACAGATTCTTCTAGTAATGGTCGTGTCCATTGGATACTACAGTGGTGAGCAACTTGAAAAGACAATCTGGGCAACCCTTTCCATGTTCAAAATCATTCAATTTCCAAACCTGGAGCGCTTTGAATTTTTTGCGGTTTCCATGTGGTTGGTAATCATCCTGCCGAACATTCTATTCATGATGTGGGCGGCAAGCAGAGGCCTGAAGAAAATCACGAAAATTAAACAAAGAAAAATTGTGGTGGTGTGTGCGGCAGTATTAATAGGATTAACTTCCATATTCAATAGAAGAGTAGAAAATAATGAATACATTGATGCAGTTGGACTATATGGATTTAGTATTGTTTTTGTCTATACCGTGATTTTGTTTTTGATCGTATTTATCAGGAATCGTTTCTTGTCAAGGGGGAAGACTGGATGAGGCTTATTAAATTTATGTGTATATTGGCCAGTACCATCCTGTTGGGGGGGTGCCTGCAGCAAAAACCATTGGAAGAGCTTGGACTGGTTACTGCAATGGGCTATGACAAAGAGGATGAGCTACTCCGGGGAACCATCGTCTACTATGAATTCGATCCGCTACATACGAATAATTCCAAGATGGTTTCTACGTTTGCGAATACAAGTAAAGGGATTCGTCAAAAAGAGAACCTATCATCAAGCAGAAAACTTGTATCAGGCCAATTAAGAATTGCAATCTATGGGGAGGAACTGGCAAAGGAAGGAATTATTTCTTACATCGATACAATTTCAAGAGATTCTGAAGTAGGAACAATGGTCTATTTGTCGGTAGCTGAAAACTCCGCATATGATCTAATAAACAATTCCCAGCAATCAGAAGAAATAACAAATGTAGGTACGTATCTTTATGACCTGATAAGCCAGAATGTGGAAGCTGAATCACTTGTTTCCCCGACCCTTCATGAGTTTATGCAATGCTATTACAGTGAAGGAAGGGATCCGGTACTTCCGTTGCTTGACTTTTCAGATGATACGCTGCGAATAAAGGGTCTTGCACTATTTAATAATGATAAAATGAAAGGATTAATCGATACAGATAAGTCATTTTATCTAAAGCTCTTACTAGACCCATACAGAGCGGGAATGATTGAAGTTTCACTCCCTAAAAATGATATGGGAAACCACATCAAAAAGAGGGAGCAAGTCCAAAATGAAACTGAAAACCTGTTTGTTTCACTAGATCATCTGGAAAGTTCAGTGGATATCAAGCTCGACGATGCAGATTCAAATCATTATAGAATAAAGGTGGACGTGGTTACAAGAATGCAGGAAATCTCAGAGGATTATGATCTTGGAAATCCAAAAGCCTTAATAGTTTTGGAAAAGGCCATCGGTAAAGTAATGAAGGGGAAAATGGAAAAGATAATAGCGGAGTTTCAAAGTCTCGGGGTAGATCCAATCGGCTTCGGCAACTACTACAGATCGAAAGTCGGATATGAGAAGTTTTCACGAGAGAAATGGGAAGGCATCTATCCTGAAGCAACTTTTACTATCGAAGTGAAAACAAAAATATTGCGTACCGGAGTAATGGATTAGGAGGGCAGAGCTTGCTCTCTTTTTTTTGCTGGGAATATTAGAAATGAAAAGTAATAAATTTTGGAAATGTTTGAAACTTTTTACGACCTATTTCGTCAAAGATATAGTTATCCTGGCAAAACTACTTTAAAATGGAAATATTAAGGGTATAAAGAGAAAAGTTTTTATGATTAATAGGGGGAAGCAACTTGAGAGATATGGAGAGAATCAAAAAAGTCATTGTCTTATTATTATACTGTCTTATTCTACTTCCGGGAATGCCGAGTGCAGAAGCTAAACTGGAAGTGAAAATCGAATATGGGGTGGACAATAAAGTCCAAATGGGCAGAGGACATCCTGTAAAAATAGAAATGAAAAATAATGGTGATGCCGTAAAAGGCGATTTGGTCATATTCACTAGTCCTACATATAACATGGCAGGCAGCTATGTCATTCCGGTGGAGCTGGAGGCAGGCGGCACAAAAGTTATCGAATTGTCAGTCAAAGGCAGTACAGACCAGTATTCTTACGGCTATTCAGGGAAACCCACTGATACAATAAGCTTTTATGATGGCGGTGTGGAAAATGGCAAGGAAGTGGGCTTGAGTGGCAATGCAAATGCCAAACCCCGCTTTATGGCAGATAACCGTCTGATCTTAGGTGTACTAAGCAATAATCACGATGCAGTAAATTATATGAAGCTGGTAAAATACCAGAATGAAGCGATGGAACTTTTAAATATCAAGAAGGAACATATTCCAACCGAATCATTCGGGCTGGAAATGTTCGATGTCATCATGATACATGATTTCCCTATTTCCACTTTAACTTCAGCACAACAGAATGCACTAAAGGAATGGGTCATCAATGGCGGCTCCATCGTGTATGATTCTAAGATCAACATGCTACAGGACTTTGGAGAACTAACCGATTTCCTTCTGCTTGATCCAAGTAAAGAAACGAATATTTTATCCGTCAACAGCGAGAGCGCTTTTCCCAACCTTCCTGTTTTTACTGGTGAAATGAAACAGGATGATGTCCAAGTGATTGTAAAAGAGGGAGAAACACCCTTGTCGATCGTGAAAACATTCGGAACAGGTACTGTCACTCAGGTAGCAAGCAGTCTATCGAATGCTGAGTGGAGTAACTGGGATGGTGTAGGTACCTGGTGGAACAGTGTCACGCAAAAGGCATCTTCCAAAAATGTTGCCACATATAATGCACCTCTTCTTGAAGAGTTATCCTATCAGCTGAGTGCAATAGGAGAAACATTTCCGGGTTCCATTGTTTCTGTTCCATTGCTGATTGGAGCATTTGTTCTTTATCTCATCATATTGATTCCTGTACTTTATATCATTTTAAAGAAAACGGATAAACGGGAACATGCATGGTGGATCATCCCGGGTATTGCAGTATTTACAAGTGTAATGGTATTCGGAATTGGTGCAAAGGATAGAATTGCCGGCACTCAAATCAATGAATCTAGCATCCTAGTATTGGAAAAAGATTCTAAGTTGGCTTCCGGATTCGGTGTGGCATCCATCTTGACAAACAGTGGCGGCAAATACCGGGTGGAAACGGAGCATGAGCAGACAGATTTTTTCCCGGTGACCTATAGCTATAACGATAATATTGATTTAATGAAAAATTATGCCTATTTGCAGGCTGGCGGAAGTGGTACAGATATCACATTCAACGATGTGGAATACTGGTCCATCCGAACAAGTGTGGGATATGTCAATAATGTGGAGCTTGGAACATTGGAATACGAATTGACCGTAAAGGACGGAAAAGTGGTTGGAAATATCCAGAACGGTCTAGCCTATGAATTGAAGAGTGCCCATTTACTATCAGGAACAAACGCTCAAAAACTGGGGGATATCAAGGCCGGCGAAGCAAAGCAAATAGAATTCGACATACCAAAAGGAAATATTGCAAATGTACTGGCTTCACCGAATTATGCTGCAGTATCAAATGCTTTCCCTAATTTCGGCGGGAGCATGTACCAGCACGGAGGACCTGTACAGATTGAAAAGTCGGAACTTCAATCCTATAAGCAATTTCAAATGCTGGATATGCTACTGAACAGAAAAGATATCTTTTCCGGGACCGATCAGCCTTTCCTTGTAGGATATATCACACAGGACCTCCTCGGGACAAAGGTTAATGGTAAAAAAGCGAATAACCATTCCTTGCACTTAGTTGCAATTCCAGTAACGATTCAAAATGAAGGATCAGGAAGCTTCAGTTTTGCAGCGGAGCAGTTTAGTCCGAAACTGACTGTAACAGAAGGTGAGTCAGGAAACATATTCCATAATGGGTTGGATTATGGGGAGCCATTTATCCATGTGAGTGATGGAAGCTATACCATCTCCTATCAGTTGCCGGAGATGATATCAAAGGAACGGGATATTTTCAATAAACTGAAGCTCAAGCTGAAGTCTAGGAACGTTAATCTGGAGTATTTCATTGTAAACCAGGAAACGAAGGAGCTCGTTCCTTTAGAAAACAAGAGCAGCATAACCATCGAAGAAAAGGTAAAAGAATTTATTTCAAATCAAAACGGCATAGACCTAGTCATTAAGGCTCCGGTTAACTTTGAAGATCAATTGGAAATTCCGGGAATCGAGCTAGAGGGAGAGTTAAGTCAATGATAGAAACGGTAAATCTTACAAAAAAGTATGGGAAATTTACAGCTTTGGATTCATTGAACCTGAAGGTGGAGAAGGGAACTGTTTTCGGTTTTGTCGGCCATAATGGAGCGGGTAAATCGACCACTTTTTCGATTCTCTCCACTCTTTTGGCACCTACGTCCGGAACCGCGTATGTGAATGGGTATGATGTAACGGAAAATCCAAAAATGGTACGAAAATGCATTGGTTATATGCCAGATTTCTTTGGAGTTTATGACCAATTCCGGGCAGATGAATACCTTGACTTTTATGGAGCAAGCTATGGAATCCCATATGAGGAGAGGCAGAAACTGATTCCTCAGTTATTGGAGCTTGTAAACTTAACGGACAAAAAAGATGCTTATGTTGATGTGCTCTCCCGTGGTATGAAGCAAAGACTGTGCCTTGCCCGGGCACTGATACATGACCCCGAGGTACTTATTTTGGATGAGCCAGCATCAGGACTCGACCCGAGAGCAAGGATCGAAATGAGGGAGATATTACGGGAACTGAAGAATATGGGAAAAACAATCATGATATCTTCCCATATATTGCCTGAGCTTGCTGAAATGTGTGATGAAATTGGTGTTATCAATGGAGGTAAGCTGGTGGCGACTGGCAGGGTGGAGCAAATTCATCAGCAACTCCAGGCAAACAAGGTATTAAAGGTCCTTGTTACAGGCAATATGGAAGGAGCCATTCAATTTTTTGAAGACAGTCCTTCTGTGTCCAACATCCAGATTGGTGAACAAAAGGAAAACCTCCTCTCCTTCTCTTTCGAAGGGTCGGACGCGGAACAGGTGGAACTTCTTAAAAATGCTCTTGGAAGAGGCATCATGATTCTAAGCTTCAGTCAGGAAGAATCCAATTTGGAAGACATCTTCTTAGAAATAACAAAGGGTGTGGAATAGATGAGGTCACAACTGATAAACCCCATGTTAAATAAAGAATTCAAATTAAGGTTTCGAAGCTTTAAAAGCTTTCTGGGTATATTCTTTTATTTAGCAGTCCTAGGATTAATCGCATTGTTTTTCATCTATATGGAAACGCGGTACAGCTCCATGGGGATGTTCCGTCCCGAAAACAGTAAAAATATGTTCATGATATTGGCTTTTGTCCAACTAGCGCTTATCTTCTTCATGACACCTGGCCTTACAGCGGGTATCATCAGCAGTGAAAGGGAGAAGCAGACCTTGAACATATTGCTGACAACCCAGCAGTCATCCACAAGCATTATCGTAAGCAAGCTTGCATCGTCACTTTCCTTTTTATTATTAATCGTCTTATCTAGTCTACCTCTGTATAGTATCGTGTTTCTGTTTGGTGGCATCTCTCCAAAACTGTTATTTATGACTTTTGGAATCTACCTGCTCTCCATGGTCACATTAGGGAGCATCGGGGTATTCTTCTCCACCTTCATCAGAAAAACGATTGTTGCCATGGTCTGCACATATGGAGTAGCATTCTTTTTTGCAGCAGGCACCGCAGTAATCACCATGTTTTTAATGAGCTTCCTCTCATACGGTGGCACTGGAGGAGGACCATTGGTCAACCCTGCACCATATTTTATTGCAATGCTGAATCCATTCGTATTATTGATGCTCGCTTTTGAACCAGGTTTTGAAATGGAATTCCAACGTATAACCGGTATGGAAACATCCTTGGGTTTAGGTTTCATCATTTCATATATCATTGTATCTATTGGGTTGGTCATATTGAGTATTCGAAAACTGCGTCCAAATATGAAGCCACGCAAAGGGAAGGGAAAAAATGAAGGATAAAGAACAACTTATTGTTTTTCTTCGTTCTATTAGGAAAAAGCTGCGGATCCAGAAGCTTTCCAAGCAGGCACAACTGGCTTGGCTCTATGGTTCCTGCGCTTTTCTCCTTATCGTTTTGGTTGGAAGAATCATTGTGACACCATACATGATGGAAAAGGCATTAATCCTTGGGGGAATTGTCTTCTTTGTCTCCCTCCTCTTCTATTGGAGAAAAAGGCCGTCCACTTACGATGCAGCCAGGTTTTCCGATCAGGTATTGAAAGAGGATAGACTTGTCACTACACTTGATTATGCCGAAGATTCCTCCTTCCTGGCAGAGCTTCAAAGAAAGGAAGCTCTACAGCATCTCAGGCAGCATGAAAGGGAGATAAAGGATATTAAGCTGACGCATTTCTATGGAAAAGTCATGGTAGCTACCATGGCAATTATTTGTTTAGCAATACTGCTGCTTGTGTTGCCGAATGCAAAAATGCTGGAAGCGGAAGCAGTCGAGAAAAAGCAGGAAATAATCGAGGAAACGAAAGAAGAATTGAAAAAAGCTGCTGAAAAAGAAAAAGACAAACAAGGGCTAAAAGAAGAACTGGAAAATTTAAAAGAGCTGGAAAAATTGGATGACCCCAATGCACTCTTAAAAGAACTGATGAAAAAAGAGAACGAACTTAGTGAAAAACTGAAGGAATTATTTGAAAAAGAACAAAAATTAAAGGAACTCGCAAAGAACAGTCCAGAAAATTCACTGGCAAACCTTGCTTTGAAAGGTAAAAATGCTGAACTGCAAAAGAGACTAGACGAGTTGAAAGAAAACTCTAATAATCTTTCCGAAGAGGAAAAGGAAGAGCTGAAGCAGTTGGCAGAAAACATCCTGGATAAAGAGGATATGGACATGGAGGAATTATCGGCGGAAGAACTGGCAGCATTAATGGAACAGCTGGAGAAGCTTCTACAAGACACAGCCTCCACGTCACAGCTTGAAAGTCTACAAAGTTCCCTGCAGTCAGCAGCAACAAATCAATATGCCAAAATGTCACAGGCTGGAATGAACCCTACAAAGCTTACACTTTCCAATTCCAAGCAAAACTCCACACAGACAGCACAAGGTCAGCAAGGTCAAGGTCAAGGTCAAGGTCAAGGCCAAGGCCAAGGTCAAGGCCAAGGACAGGGCCAAGTTCAAGGCCAAGGACAGGGCCAAGGTCAAGGCCAAGGACAGG
This sequence comes from Bacillota bacterium, assembly GCA_051750385.1. GTDB lineage: Bacteria > Bacillota > Bacilli > Bacillales > Bacillaceae_I > Sutcliffiella_A. Next base: position 506,798 of record JBNJJQ010000001.1, read on the forward strand.
GTCAAGGCCAAGGCCAAGGTCAGGGCCAAGGCCAGGGACAAGGTCAAGGCCAGGGTCAGGGTAGTGGGAGCGGAACTGGTGGCGGTGGAACCGGAGCAGGTACCGGTGCTGGAAAACAGACCCTGACTATCCCATCCTATCTTGCAGGTGAAGGTAGAACAGAAACAGACTCAGGTCCAACAGGAGAAGGCAGCTCCAATTTTGAGGATGCACAGGATTCACCTGTGTTGAAAGGCGAGGTCCGCAATTACGATGAAGTGTATTCTTCCTATGAAAAGAGCTATCGGGAATCCTTGGATCGCATGAATCTGCCATCTAAGCTCGAAGATATCGTCAAACAATATTTTAGTGAAATGGATCCGAAGGGAGTCAATTAAGTGATCAGTTTGGAAGAGAAAGAGAAGGAATTAATGTATTATCAGGATTCATTATCAGAAGTACAAAAGGAAATAGGAAAAGTGATTGTCGGCCAAGAAGAGGTGATCCAGCAATTGCTATGGGCGATGGTGTCAGACGGTCACGCATTGCTTGAAGGTATGCCTGGTGTCGGAAAGACGATGCTGATCCGCACCATTTCGGAGGTTCTGGATTTTCGATTTTCGAGAATTCAGTTTACTCCAGACCTTATGCCATCAGATATAACTGGTACAAAAATGATTGAAATTCATGACACTGGGAAGCAATCCTTCGTCTTCCACGAAGGTCCCATCTTTTCCAATATCGTTCTGGCCGATGAAATCAACCGTGCCACACCCAAAACCCAGAGTTCGCTGCTTGAAGCAATGGCGGAAAAGACCGTCACCATTATGGGGGAAACCCGTCATGTTGCCTCCCCGTTCTTTGTGCTGGCAACACAGAATCCTATTGATATGGAAGGGACCTATCCCTTACCGGAAGCACAGATGGACCGATTCCTATTGAAAATCAACATGGATTATCCCAAAAAAGAGGAACTCTATGAGATTATCAACCGGACGACAGGCACCTCTTCCTATAAGGTAAGTAAACTGCTCGATACAGAGAAAATGCAGAAAATCCAGGATGCCGTCAAAGAAATACTAGTATCAAAAGAATTATTGGACTATACGGTAAACCTTATTATGGCTACCCATCCGGCAGACGAAAATGCCAGTGACATGGTTAGGAAATATGTCCGCTATGGCGTAGGGCCCCGCGGAATTCAGAGTTTGATTAAAGTGGCAAAAGCAAGAGCGTTTTGTTCTGGCCGTTTTCACATCTCTAAGGGGGATATTAAACATGCCGTTTTCCCGGTATTGCGTCATCGCCTGTTTTTGAATTTTGAAGGGGAAGCTTCAGGGGTTAAAGAGGACACCATACTGGAAGATGTTATCAGCCACATGGATAAACGCTTGAATGCAAGGTTTTAGCGTATGTTAAATGGTTCTATTACAAAGCAGCTCCAGTCCTACACCCTTCATGCGAGCAAGCTGAAAAGAAGCTGGCATAAAGGTACACGAAAATCAAAGCGGTTTGGCGCTTCCCATGATTTCTCCGACTATAGGATGTATCAGCAGGGAGATGATCTGCGACAGGTAGATTGGAATATTTATGCCAGAACCCAAAAGCACTATATTAAGAGATATTTAGATGAACAGGAACTCATTGCCTCCATTTATCTGGATTGCACATATTCCATGTCCATTGTGCCTGAGAAATGGACAATGGCCAAAACACTTGCTGCCTCATTTGCTTATTTGGGTCTATGCCAGGATGATAGGATCTCTGTCATTGGTGTACATGGAGAGCAGTCTCCTTATTTGTACCGAAAAGGGAAAGCGCATCTTTTCCAAATGATGCAATATGTAGAAGAACTCAGTCCAAAGGAATCCACATCCCTTTTTTCTGAAGCCGTAGCGGGCTATGTGCAAAGAAAAAGCAGTATATCCATTGTGATTAGTGACCTGATGGAGCCCTTGGAATCCATCTTCCACGTCCTTAAGCTGATACAGGCAAATAGACAGCAGATCTACCTCATACAGGTGCTAGACCAGGAAGAGCTGGATCCTAGCCTTGAAGGCGATTATATGCTGTTGGACAGTGAAACAAACCAGGAGGTCAATGTAACGATATCTGATTATACGAAAAACCAGTATAAGCAGAGAATGAAAAACAGGATGGAAGCCCTGGAAAGCTTCTGTTTTGAAAGAGGCATTTCCTATATAACATGCAGCACGCAGGAAACCGTCGAAGATATTCTCTTTAAAAGAATGACCTCATTAGGTTGGATTAGGTGATATAAATGGGATTTACAGCACCGATATATTTTTTTCTCACGGCTTTTCTGCTCTTTGTCATCTTTTTGTATTTCTTCAGAAAGCAGTATGAAAAGAGACCCATTCCTTCTGTACTTCTTTGGCAGGAATGGATGAATGAATTCGAGGCACAGGCTTGGTGGAAGAAGCTTCAACATCATATTCTATTATATTTGCAATTATTGGCACTCCTATTTCTCATTTTCTCGCTCGTACAGCCCTACTTCGAGAAAAAAGGAATGGAAGGAGACCATTTCGTTTTTATTTTTGATACATCCGCAAGCATGACAGCTTTGGCAGATGAAGAGAGTACCAGGTTTGAACTAGCGAAACAAGAAGCTCTGGATACCTTGGAAGAGCTAAGTCATCAGGCTGTAACGATTATTGTGGCAAACGATACCCCTTTGGTGATGGAGGAAAGGGCAACCTCCAAAAAGGAAATAAGAAGACATTTGGATGCTTTAACTCCTTCCTATTCTACAGCAAACCTTACGGATTCCATCGAATTGGCAAAGAGTTTGTTGGGTGAGGAGCAGGGACAGATTCATGTATTTTCAGATAATCTATCAAAGAGTACAGACATTTCCTTTCATGAGAATACCAGATTTGCCGCACTTAACTTTGGTGAGGAGCATCCCAATCTCTCCCTTGTAACCTTCGGCGTCAGTATGAATGGGGAAAAGGTTATTGGTGTAGCAACAATTAAAAATGAGGGCAAGGAACAAAAAGAAGTCATCTTGAATGTGTACGGGGAAGACGAAAAGCTTGTGGAAATGAGAGAACGCGTGGAGCCAAATGAAACGAAAACCATTTATTTGGAGAATTTATCACATGCAAAGATTTACCGCGCAGCAATCAGTGGTGACAAACATTATGTATTGGATAATGAACAGTATGCCTTTCTTTTAGATCAAAATAAGTCTACCATTTTTGTTCACGAGGCTGTCCATCCATTTGCAAGAAAGGCTTTGGAGATTGCCAGCTCCCAAGTTGTTCACCTTACTTCCAAATCTCCGGTTCCAAACGATAAGGAAGGCGTTCATTTTATTAAAGGCTTGCCAATGGATGAGTGGCCGGATGGACCAAAATTCATTTTTCTTCCCATGGAAACCTCTTCAGAGGTGAAGGTGGAGCTTGAAGGGGAAGTAAGCTTTGATCAGAATCATCCTTTATTAAATATGGTGGAATTTGATAAGGTATTTGTCCAGTCTGCCTTTAGTTCCCAACTAGAAGGATTGAATGTATTGGCGCAAAAGGGCAGTATGCCATTACTGCTTGAAGGAATGTATGATGGATATCCGATTATTATTCAGACATTCGCACTCGACGCAAGCGACTGGCCATTGCACCCGGGTTTTCCATTGTTTTTATATAATGCAATCGAGCATCTGACGGCTGGACAGGAGCTTATGGGTTATTACTCGCCTGGCGCTTGGCTTGAATATATCCCTGCATCCGACACCAGTTCTGTGGAAATAGTCAATGATACAGGGGAAACAGTCGTTCAATACGAGGATTTTGATCATAACCTGCAGCTTCCGGTTCAACCGGGACTGTATACGTTCAAAGAAGTAAAGAGCAGTAATACTACAGAAAAATTACTCACAGTCATGCTGGACGATGAGGAAAAAACGATGGTTACAGAAGAAAGCTTTTCCCTATCTTCATCAAAGGTTGCCAAGGTGGACGAAGGCACATCTATTAAGGATGTAACGTTTATATTCCTGATATTGGGCTTGCTTGTACTGCTAGTGGAATGGGAGGTATATAGACGTGCAGTTACAAATTGAACATCCTCTCATGCTTTTATTCCTGATACCGGTCATCATCAGTCTAGTACTATTCTGGCGGAAAAAGAAACAGAAAAGGAGCAAGGATTATGTAATTTTTACCCTTAGAAGCCTTATCTATTTTCTTATAATCCTTGGTTTGGTCATTCCGTCCCTGCTCTATCCGGTAAAAGGGGTACATACGGTATTTGTCCTGGATCAATCGGAAAGTGTCAAACGGATGGAAGGGGAAATGCTGGACTTTTTGAACCGTTCTATCGTGGCGAAAGGGGATGAAGATTCCTACGCCATCATAACTGTAGCTGATAAGTCAAGACTGGAACGATCATTCTCTGGTGAAAAAAACGAAGTCCGCACCGTTTCGGTAAATGAGGAAACGAATTTCACCAATCTGGAGGAGGGGATCAAGCTTGCTTCAAGTTACCTTCCGAAAGATTCCAAGGGAAGAATCGTTCTTTTGACCGATGGTGTGGAAACGAACGGAGACAGTCTGAGACAGGCGGAACTTCTTTCATCAAAAAACATCGAATTTGATGTCAAGGCATTTCAGTCGCCAAATGTCCAGGATGTATCGATTCAATCCTTTTCTACTCCTCAAAATGGTTTTGAGGGGGAGGCGGTTCCTTTTCAGGTGTCGCTCGATTCCAATTATGATACGACCGCAATATTGCAGATATCACAGAACAATGAAATGGTCATTCAAGAGGAGATTGTGGTTGCCAAAGGGATGAATTTCTATTCCTATCAAGCTCCTTTAAAAGAGCCGGGACTTTATTCCTTTAAAGCAGAAATTATTCCCGTAGATGATAAAATTGTGGAGAATAATCTTTCCCATTCGATCACTACTGTCAACGGGCAACCGAAAGTGCTGTTGGTCGATCAGGAAGCACAAGGAGAGAACGTTTATCAGGCCCTTACTTCGAGTGGCTGGAGAGTGGACCGCATTCAACCGGAACTTTTACCGACCAATCTAGCAGGATTTCTTGCTTATGAAAGCATCCTTTTCCATAATATCTCAGGCCATCATTTAAGTGAAACCCAGATGAACTTGATCGAGACGGCAGTAAGAGATTTCGGTGTTGGCTTCATCATGACCGGTGGAGAGGAATCTTACGGACTGGGAGGCTATTTCCAGACACCAATCGAAAAGATACTACCTGTAGACATGGATGTCAAAGGTAAAAAGGAAATCCCTTCGCTCGGACTGGTTATCGTGCTTGACCGTTCAGGCAGTATGATGGGGGAAAAGTTCGAATTGGCAAAAGAGGCTGCTGCCAGGTCTGTAGAGCTATTAAGGGAAGATGACACCTTTGGATTCATTGCATTTGATACAGAACCTTGGTCTGTGGTAGAAACAGCACCAATATCGGACAAAAAAGATGTGATTGAAACCATCCGTTCCACTGCACTTGGCGGAGGTACAGATATTTATCCTTCTTTAAGCCTGGCCTATGAACAACTGAACAATCTAGATCTTAAAAGGAAGCACATTATTCTGCTTACAGATGGACAATCTCCGGATGGTGCGTATGAAGAGCTGATTGAGGAGGGACTGGAGAATAATGTAACGTTGTCCACTGTTGCCATCGGTGGAGATGCAGACCTTAGCCTCCTCGAGGAGCTTGCAGGTTATGGCAGCGGGAGATTCTATGAGGTATATGAGGCGAGCTCTGTACCGAGTATCCTGTCACGTGAGACAGCTTTGACAACAAAAACCTATATCGAGGATAATCCGCATGTTCCTTTTGTTACATCCGGCTATGATTGGTCCAATCGCTTTTCTGGGGGAACCCCACCGATAAACAGTTACATTGCAACCACTTTGAAGACGAGGGCTGACCAGATTGTTAGCAGTGAAAAGGAGGACCCAATCCTTGCACGGATGAACTACGGCTTGGGAAGAACGGTTGCATGGACCTCAGATGTAACGGGAGCATGGAGCGGAGGTTTTCCAATCTGGAGCGAATGGACCGGCTTCTGGAATGAGATCGTCACATGGTCCCTGCCTTCCTATGAAAAAGGAAGTTTCGACATTCAGACAAGTGTGGAGGGTGGAAAAGCCACCGTAAAAGTGGACGCTGCCGAAAATAAGCTTCTTCCCCTTAATATCAGTGTCTCGAACAACAAGGGAGAAATAATAGAGAAAGCAAAAAGTAAATTGATAGGACCCGGGCAGTATGAATTGGAATTTCCTGCCCTGCCGGAAATCTATTTCTTGAATATCAGCCAGGAGGAACAAGGAGAAACAGTAAACATCTATTCCACTGGAATGGTTGTTCCCTATTCCACAGAGTTTGAACAAAAGCCTGTCAATCAGGAGCTGATAGAAAATCTGGCTTCCATCAATAACGGAAAGATATTAGAGGAACCAACCGAGGCATTCAGACCTTGGCACAAAAACCTATATCAAAGTCAGTCTGTATGGAGCCCATTTATCATCCTTGCTTTTTTTCTTCTCCTGTTGGAGATCTTTATCAGACGGTTCGGCCTGTCACCTTTCTATTATCTGAAAAGCAAGGTTATTCCTAAAAAGAAAACTGCTGAAATGAAAGAAAAGAAACTGCCTTCAATAAAAGTGAAAGAACCCAAAAAGACAAAACCAAAAACAATCCTAAACACACAGGAAAACAGGAAAGAGAAACCCGTTTCCAGTGAACCAACTAAGAAACCTAGGTCGGAGCAACGTCCAACAACTGAAAAGAGCAGTCCCGCCACCAACAACGAAAATCGCATGGCACAACTATTAAAAGCCAAAAATCGAAAAAGAAAAGGTTAACCTTTCAGACTGTAGACAAACTCGAGGTAATTCGAGGTTGTCTACAGTTTTTTTGTGTACCTGTATAATAAAGCCCGTTGATTTCCGTTCCAGGCACTGCGCTTATCCTTAGGCGGTCCGGGAGCCTCCTCGACGCTGCGCGTCTGCGGGGTCTCCCTTGTCCCTTCCTCCCGCAGGACAAGGAAGGCTGCGGCAGCGATACATCGCACGAAGAAAATGCTCGCATTTTCAAGGAGTCTCCGTGCCTTCCACTACAATCAACTGAGTTTTCTAAACTTTTTGTGGAACGATTACCAGGTGTATTTTAAAAGAAATATAGATAACAAGTGAGATGATAAAGATGCTTTCGAAAAACAATCCTATCCAACGAGATCAACTTGAGATGGTTGCGTTAGACCAGCTTGTGCCAGACAATCATTTATTGCGCAAGATGGAAGCAGCTCTTGATTTCTCCTTTATTTACACCTGTTGACTGAGAGGCTGGGACAAAAGTATTTAAGTCAAGAAAAATCCGAACTATAGTTCAAAATTCTACCGTTAGAATTCTGAATTAGTTTGGATTTTTTTGAAATTAACATTTTCACCATAAAATTATTCGTCTTTAGAGTTGGATTATTTAGTTATGTCTCAGCCTCATTTTTTTTGAAGGTTGTGTTAAAGAAAAATTATTTACATTAACTAGCTGTTGATTGGAGCAATAGGCGAAGACTCCTGCGGGAGGAAGCGTTTAGTGGAGACCCCGCAGGCGAAGACGCAAGCCCCGCGGAAAGCGCAGCCTAGTGCGGAAATCAACAGCGGTGTTTAACGACCCAAGTAATATTATAAATATGTTGATTTTATGAACTTGAGTCCAAGTTTCTTTTAACGTCTGTCATTTAATGATAATATTTGTCATAGTAAAAGTATTCATGAAAAAGGTGAGTTGTTTGAGGAAGAGAATAAAATTATTAAGTGTATTTCTTGTTATGACTTTACTATTGGCAGCATGCGGCACTCCTGAGAAGGAAGGTATTCCTGAGGCAACAGACTGGGAATTGGGGGATTTCTCCTACACTAACCAAGATGGCAATTCTTTTGGTCTGGAGGATATGAAAGGTGATATAACTGTTGCCTCCTTAATTTTTACAAGCTGTACGACAGTATGTTCACCGATAACAGCTAATCTTGCCAAACTACAGCGGATGTCTGAGGAAGAAGGATTTGACATCCATTTCCTGTCTTTTTCCGTAGATTCTGAAGTGGACACTCCTGAAAAATTAAAGGAATTTGGAAATCAATTTGAAGCGGATTATACAAAATGGAATTTTTTGACCGGCTATTCCCAGGAGGAAATTGAAACGTTCGGACCGAAAAATTTTAAAACGATAGTTGCAAAGCCTAAAAATGGCGGAGAAGTTGTTCATGGTACCAGCATATACCTGATTAATCAGGAAGGAATCATTGTAAAAAGCTATGATGGGCTCGATGTTCCATTTGAAGAAATATTGGAGCATGTGAAAATACTTCAAGAGCAATAACATTAAATGTCCGGCAAAAACTTTTGGTTTTGCCGGACATTTTTAGTAACTTCTAAGATTTCTCTACACCATGTTCCAAACTTGCCCTTATTCCATCCTTCACAATAACGTGTAATTCTTTTGAAAATAATTCCCTCGAAACCTCCTCATTACATGCAAGTATTTCCTTTTCGTTTAAATTTTCATTCGTTTTATTATCCATCTGTTTCATCCTTTCATTTAATATAGTATTAAAGTGTATTAGAGCAGGTATTTTTGAAAAAAGAGTGGTAGTATGGTATAAAAAATATACCGCATCCACTATTAGGGTATATAATTGTGATAATATACCTATCTGCTTTAAACCCATAAGTGCATGAATCCAGGATAGGGTTTACTTACTTTCAAAAAGTGGGAAACCTCAGCAAGAAGGTTCACTTAATGAGGAGAATGTGTAATGAAAAAAAGTTTATCCATTTTTGGCCTATTGGGCCTTTTCATAATCGGTACTATTAGTATGTCTAGTTGCAGTGCACAAAATTCTTCAAGCATTTTGCTTGAAAAAGCTAAAGAAAGACGGGAAAGCCAGGAAGAAAAGGAATTTTTCGAGGGAGGTTTATTCTTCAATAAAGAAGTAAAAGCCGAAAACAAGCAAAAACAAACTACTTTAGAGGAAAAAGAAGAGGTATCCGATGACTTCTTTGATCGCTCCTTTCAGTTGGTGTTCTTTGGGGATTCATTGACACAAGGCGTGGGAGACAGTACGAAAAAAGGCGGATTTACTCCTTTTGTGAAAGAACATTATTTGAGTAAATCCTATATTGATGAAGTTTCCATTACGAACCTTGGTGTAAGAGGAAACAGGACCAATCATCTATTGAAAAGACTAAAGCAGCCCGAGGTTCAGGAATCCCTTCAGAGTGCAGATGTTATTTTTATGACTGTTGGTGGGAATGACCTGATGAAGGTGATCAGGGAAAATTTCCTTGATTTAAATTTCGAGTTGTTCGATTATGAACAAGCGGAATATGCGGAAAGACTGGAAACTGTCATATTGGAAGTTAGAAAAAATAATCCGAATAGCACCATCTACGTGGTTGGTCTTTTTAACCCTTTTTACGAATTCTTCAAGGAAATACCGGAAATGAATGAAGTAGTATCCAATTGGAATGAAACCACCGTTTCCGTATTGAAGGATCATCCAAAAACTGCTTTCGTCCCAATCCAGGAGCTTTTTCTTGACACGGATGAAAACTTGTTGGACGATGACCAGTTTCATCCCAATGAAAAAGGGTATCAGTTAATAGGTACGGAGATAGTCAAACAGGTTATTGAATACAATGAAGACGTACTTTTAGAAGAAAACTTGTTGCAAGAAAGGGAGTAGAAGAGAAAATCATGACGAAGAGAGTGATGAACTGGAAAGTTGCATTTTTTTCCTTACTAATAATCAATATTCTGATTGCAGGCTTGGCGATTGTCCTTGTACTGCTTCCCAAACATTCCAATCTGCTCCGATTATCCGAGGAAGAAACGGATGACAGACAACGTGTATCCTTCAATATCCGATCTGATAAAGAAGATCTGAATAAGCTTGTTGAATATTACTTGGAAAAAGAAACAAAGCGACCATTGAATTATGAAGTCAGACTGACGGACAGGGTGGAACTGAGAGGGGAAATGACCGTTTTTGAAAGGGATATTCCTCTGACAATGACATTTATTCCTCAAGTACAAGAGAATGGGGACGTGAATCTAAAACAGGATTCGATGTCCATTGGAAGAATGCAAGTACCCGTTTCCATGGTTCTTAAGTATGTGGGTGACAACTATCCGCTGCCTTCATGGGTAAGTATTCTACCTGATGAACAAAGCATCTATGTGTCACTCCAGGAATTGGAGCTTCAAAGTGATGCCAAGGTTGAATTCTCCAAGTTTGACCTAGAAAAGGACGATATAGAATTTAAACTGCTAGTACCGGTTGAAGATTAAAATTGTTTATACCAAAAAGTGTAGAAGACGGAACAGTAGTCATGTTCCTGTCTTCTTTTTTGTTGGCTCTTTTCGGAAAGATTGGTGCTTTTAAAAAATGGGCTGGGCTAAAAATATGATGTCAACATTAAACACCCTGTGGGTCTCCGTTCCAGGCGTTCGCTTTCCGCGGGCGGCCTCGGGAGCCTCCTCGGCGCTTTTGCGCCTGCGGGGTCTCCCTTGACACGCTGCTCCCGCAGGAGTCTCACGCCTTGCACTCCAACCAACAGGGGTGTCCCAAAGTGAAAAATTTGCCTTACTAAAAGTAAAAATGGATTTTGTCTTAATTTTCATTTCAGTAGAGGATTTGATTATTTCAAGGCTCTTCCATAAAGCAAATAATGTTTAACCCGTGAGTTGATTGGAGCGGAGGACACTTGACTCCTGCGGGAGAGTAGAGGGCATGGGAAACCCCACAGGCGAAGCCGAGGAGGCTCCCATCCGTCCCCGCAGAAAGCAAGTGTCCGGAGCGGAAATCAACGGAATATATTTGATGTGTACATTTGATATAAATAGCAACAATGAATGCGAAAACAACCTTTTTATTTGGAGTTTATAGGTAATACACATTGTGTATCTATAATTGGGGAAAATACCTAATTTTTTTGGAACTGGGCATCAGCCTTTCCATTTGGACTATAGATGAATACATTATGTATTAGGAAAGAGGGGGAGGTGTACAGCATGGGTGGTCCTGGATACGGAACAGGATTTGCATTGATTGTTGTTCTGTTTATCTTATTGGTGATTGTAGGTGCAGGTGCATTAAGATTCTAATGCCCCGCAGGCGTAGATGATACGTAGAGGAGGTGACAGCTATGAGTTGGTGTGGTTGCGGCAATTACGGTTACGGTCAAGTTGGTGGTGCAGGTTACCCTGGTGGATACGGCAGTTCTTTCGTGTTAATCGTAGTATTATTCATTCTTTTGATTATCGTTGGTGCTGCTTGGTGCTAATAGAATAAACGATGGAATGCCCAGTCCTCGGACTGGGCATTTCTTTGTTTACGGAACCAGAAAGATGGCCTCTAAGTTGGGGGTTTCACCAGGAAGACCGACAACTGCAATTGTATACGCCAAATCAGGCTTGACGTTTACCTTGTTAATCGGCAATACTACATCCTTTGTACCAGCAAGGCGTATCTCAAGGTCTACGGTCATCGGTGTTAATGGTAAATAGTCAGTCACACTGCGAAATACCAGATTAGAAAAGATGACATCTCCCTTTTTGACGGCTATGTCCACTTTTGGAGCAGTGGGGGATAGATGCAGAAAACGAACTTTTGTTTCACCTGAAGGAACCTCTTCATCGTCACTGACTGGTAGAATGGTTGCATTTTCATCGGAATTCAAAGCTGCAAGTGTATACGAGATTCCTTGTGCTATATCGAGCATAGACGAGCTCAAGAGTTGTGAGGGTTTATTGGTAATTGTAAGCTCGACCTGGTAGTAGCCGGCTGGAAGCCCGAGATATTCACTGCTATTTTTATAGCGTAACCCTCTTAATATCAGCTCCTTATTTATATATACATCCACGATGGGTGTTCTTGGGTCACCGTGTAACACCCGTAACTTTGAAATGTTGTTCACTGATTTATTTCTTACTGACTGTTGATGAATCCAATTGTACAAATGATGATAATGTTTTTGGTAATAATAAATATGTTTCGTGGGATCTGAATATTTATAATAATCGGCAAGGAGCTGATATCTTGTTGTTTCAGTAAAGGAATCGGAATCATTTGGCATCCTTCCACCTCCGGAAAAGTCCTGACGGTAAAAGGATATGCTGGAAAACCTGTGCACTTGTCTATTTTTTATTATTATAACTAAATGAGTAGATAGTTTACTGGGATGAAAAATGTGGTAAATTAATGATAGGAACTTTTTCTCTATTTCATAAAAAAAAGGAGCAAAAACCATGGCTGAATATGAAAGCACCATCCACAAGGATATTTCTTTATATTATGAAGATAAAGGTGTAGGAAAGCCTGTAGTTCTATTACACGGCTTTTGCGGTACCCATGCGTATTGGAAATATATCATGGAAGAGCTTTCCTCCTATTACAGGGTCATTGCGATCGACCTGCGAGGCCATGGGAAATCTGCAGTTTCAGAGGAACCGTTCTCAATCGATGATATGGCCCAGGATATCGATCATCTTCTGAAGCAGCTGGAAATAGAAAAAGCCACGATACTCGGTCATTCATTAGGTGGTTATGTCACCCTGGCTTTGGCAGAGAACTCTCCCCTCATGGTAGAAGCCTTTGGACTTATTCATTCATCCGGTGCAGAGGACAGTGAAGAAGCTATAAAGGGAAGAGAGAAAGCAATTGAACGTATAAACGAAGAGGGCATGAAAGGTTTTATTGAAGAACTTTCCGTCAAGCTTTTTGCTGATGAAAATATGGAAGAGATGGCAAATGAAGTGGAGTTCGTCAAAAAGCTTGGTTTCAATACGAGGGTCAATGGCGCACAAGGCGCCCTGGATGCTATGAAAAACAGAATGAACAGAGAACATGTTTTAAAGGAATCGAACTGTCCCATCCTGCTGGTTGCTGGAAAAGGGGACAAAATCATCCCTGCTGAAAAGACTTTTACAGCGGAAGGTACTCATATTCATCAAACATTGTTGGAGAAATCCGGACATATGAGCATGATTGAAGAGCCTAATGAATTATTGGATGCAATCATCAGATTTATGGGATATGTGGATGAACATAGACGAAACAATCATAATTAAAAAAGGGTAGAAGGCCTCGGCCTTTTACCCTTTTTGATATTCAGCCCTTTTAATAAACGATCTTTCCTCTTCTATCAGGCCGCAAGTCGCACATTGCACTTTGTAGGACGGTCCTTTGTATGGAATGTGGAAAGCATCCAGAGTTTCCGAGGAGAATTCGTTCAGCACCTCACCGGAATGTGGATCAAGCTTCACCGATTTTGGAACTTGTTCAATTATGTTAAAGCGGGATCTGTTCGTTTTACAATTAGGACATAAATAAGGTGATGTCATAAATCAGGCTCAACCTCCTTTTCGTTATTTTTTTCTATTTGCAGGAAATTATACAAAAAAATAGAGGAGCGAACCGCCATGGGCAATTCACTTCTCCTGTCTCTTTATTAAAATGTTAGAGTTCTAGCCTATTTCTGAGCGCCTTTACATAGTTCCTGCTTACAGATAGCTTTTCTTTGCTATCCAATAGCTCGAGCAAATAAGCGCCATTAAACCAGGGGATCAGCTTTTGAACATAGGATAGATTTACGAGATAGCTTTTATGTATGCGGAAGAAGGCATACGATTTTAGCCTTTCTTCCAGATCTTTCAGTGCAAGCTTGGACTCAAACTGCTGATCTTTGGTATATATTCGACTCACCCTATCATCCCGGCTAATATAGAGAATGGCATGTGGATCGACATAATAGATTTCACTTTCAAGTTCCACAGCCAGTCTCGAGGAGGATGCAACTTGTAAACCTTCTTCTGGTTCGAACAGCAGTTTCTGTAGTCGCTTCATTGTGTCAGCCAGCTGCTCCTCATCAAAGGGTTTAAGAAGGTAGTCCACGGCTTCATAGCGGAATGCTTCCACAGCAAAATTGGGATAGGCCGTTGCGAAGACGATAAAAGGCATATGTTTCAATTCTTTTAAATTCTTTGCGACCTCCAACCCATTCATTTTCGGCATTTCTATATCAAGAAACACAACATCAGGCTGCTGCTGCATACAGGTGATCAACGCACTTTCCCCTGACTCTGCTTCCCCGATTACTTCAACAAAAGGGAATTCGTTCAGTAGATGCTTCAATTCCTCTCGACTATATCGTTCATCGTCAACAATGACTGCTTTTATCTTATTACGCATTCCAATCATCCTTCTTTAAACGTTTTTCAATAAAAAATGACACCGTTGTCCCTTTATCGGGCTCACTTCTAAATTGGAGTTGCGACTCCTTCCCAAACATCATGATTAAGCGTTTATTTATATTATATAATCCAAATCCTGTTCCGCTGGCAGATGACACGAGTTCTTCTCCTAGCAGCGCAATCCTCTCCGGAGGGATTCCTTTGCCATTGTCCGTGATTTGTATTTCAACCCTATGGACGAGTTCTTTAATCCTGATAACTACTTTACTATTTCGTTCCATATCCCTAATTCCATGCTTCACTGCGTTTTCCACAATGGGCTGAAGCGAGAGAGGAGGGATCAGATAATGCAGAACATCTTCATCAATCTCATATTCAACATCCAACTTATCAATAAATCTGGCTTCCTCCACAGATAGATAAGCCTGTACATGCTTGAGCTCTTCCTGAAGGGTCGTCCATTTTACAGTCGTAGCCGTGAGGTTCTGCCGGAAAAAATGAGAAAGTGATACTAAAAGCTTTCTCGCTTTGATGGGATTGGTGCGAATCAAGGAAACTATTATATTCAGTGAATTAAATAGAAAATGAGGGCTGATCTGCGCCTGCAACGCCTTAATTTCAGCTTCATTGGCTAATTTGGATGCTTTTTCCGCATCAGATATCTCCAACTGGTGACTCATAAGTGAGCTCAGACCTTTAATCAATTGAATCACGATATTATTGATGTCTCTTTCTGCAGGAAAATAAAATTTCAAGGTCCCGACCGTTCTGTCCCGTTTCTTTAATGGTGCTATCACTACCGCTCCAAGGGGACAACCGGGATGCGTGCAATAGATGGAGTCTTTACCGGCTACCAAAAGCTCTCCGCTTTGTAGCACTTGTTTTGTAACATGTGTTTGGATAGGGGAAAGAGGCCGGTGATGATCGTCACCAATCCCGATATGTGCCAGGATCTGTTTTTGGTCGGTTATGGAAACAGCACTTGCATCCACTTCTCGGTAGATGATCTTGCATGTCTCGTCAGCAGATTGCAGTGTAAGTCCTTTGCGCAAATGGCTAAGTGTGTTCTCTGCAAGGGACAACGCTTTTTGCGCCTGGACGGCACCGGCTTTCTCCTCCTCTTTGATAAGAGACAAAATGATAAGAAAGAATAGGGCCGAGCCTATACCATTTGCAAGAATCATGGGGATGCCGATACTTTCCACCAAGACCAATGCCCGATCGAATGGCGTCGATGTCAGGAGGATAATCCCCATCTGGATGGACTCCGCGAGTGCACCCGTCAAAAGGGCGATGGTGACACTTATCCTCCTGCTTTTATATTTGCTTCTGATATATGCAGCTAAGAGCCCAGCGATTATAGAGGAAAACCCACAGGAGAAAGCCGTAAATCCACCGAGGCTCATTCGGTGGATACCCGCAATCAAGCCTGCACCGATTCCAACTTTGTAGCCGCCTAAAAGACCTGCCATGACAATACCGATCACCCTAGAATTTGCAATGGCTTCCGACTCCGTCAACTCTGTGATCCACCGATTAAATAAATTTGTATCAGTGCTGAATGTAAGTCCTGTATAGGTGCCGATGATGCCAAAAAAACCGAAAAAAAGGATTGCGATAACCTGCTGTCTCCGGTCAATCTGCTGTCGATTGATTAGTTGCCTGAAAAAAGGCAGCCGTGTCATGAGGAAAGCGACTGTTACGATTATTCCCAGCCTTTCAAGCATCGTCAATAATAGTTCAAACATAGTTTCACGTCCCGAAAAAGTTGATGTGATAATGGTAGCATAACCTAAATGCTGTTGGTTAAAAAAATTGTAATTAGTGAATACCGCTCAATTGCTGAAATTTCAATTCGGGCGGAAATCCTGTATTTCGGGCGAAACTGTTAAAAAATAAAAAAGAGACTTCCACCGGCAATGATGAAAGCCTCATTTATTGCTTATTATTTTTGAAATGAGCCTGAATTTGCCCTTTCAGCATCTGTTTCTTCCAATCTTCATTTGCCTTTTCTTTCTTTTTCCATTCCCTTCGAATTTCATGGGTCTGGACACCTTCCTCCATCTGGTTGGCGATTTCCATCAACCGTTCAACATCAGAAAAGGAATATTTCCTGATGCCAGAGCCTGATCTGGCAGGGAAAATCAGTTTACGCTCTTCATAATACCTGATCTGCCTTTCGGATAATCCTGTTAGTTCACTCACAGTACCAATGGAAATGACTTTTTTCTCCTTGATTGATGCAGAATCTTCCGGCTTCATGGGTTCACACATCCTATTCTCCACTCGATACATCCATTATAGTATAAAAAATCTAATTATTCCTTTAACTTTGTTAGATTTTCTAACATGTTTTTCTGTGGAAAGGAAGATTTCATGTTATCTAACCTTACATAATGGAGGAAACCAACGATTTTATGATTTACACTAAATGAAAGGAGAGGTGAGAAGAGTGGCAAAGTTATTAAAGCAAGCAATACACGATGTGCGAAGCTTTTACATTCAAAAGCTGAAGGACAGCGGGTACACATTCGACACACAGACGCTAGCCTCCTATACAATTAGTGAACTCAAAAAAGAATATGCGATTATCGTGAAAAATGGAAGGAAGCAAGAAAGCTAACCCAAGAATTCTTGAGTTAGCTTTCTTTTGTCTGTTCCAACCGCATTAATTGTGCTTTTAATGAATCTACATCAAGATTTTCACCGATAATGACAAAATTAAGCGGTACTTTTACAGGCTCCTTCAAATAGAGAGGAGTGCCATAGGAGTATTGAAAAAGATAGATGCTGGCAGCGTGTTGAAAAGATAGATAGCCTTTGATTCTGTACACGGTATCAGGCAGGCTTCGAAGCCAATCCTCAAATCGATCCAGGTCGATGGAAGATGTAAAGCGGTGCACAAAGGTTTTTAAGTGAAGCTTCTCATTGACATGTGCAGAATGATGACTTTCTTTTTCTATTTGTTTAACCTGCCTCCAGCTGTTCTCTGGAATTTTGGAAAAGCTTGTCAGGATGGTCTTCGCATATGGACTCAGGGACTGGATTTCAAATAAAATGGTAGATACCTCCGCCTCGCTTAGCAGGTCCGTCTTGTTCAAAATTAGCATGTCGGCATGACGCACTTGTTCACGAATAAGCTGTTTGACCTGGATGGATAACGCATCTCTTTCCTTCCACCTGAGAACATCAAGCAGGGTAATGATTCTTGCGGATGAAAATCTGTCAGCAAAAATGGGGGAAAGGACCGTATCGAGTACTTCAATCGGATGTGCCGCCCCAGTTGTTTCGATATAGACCGCATCAAGTTCTTTATCCATCAACAGACCTTGCATGGTGGATTCGAGCTTTTCCTGGATGGTGCAGCAGATGCATCCATCGAACAGCTCGGCTAGCGGAAGACTCTCCGGCACGGCATCAGAGTCGATGGATACCTTTCCGAGTTCGTTCATTACCACTGCCACTTTTCTACCGTTCTTTTGTTCCTGTTCAAGCATTTGTGTCAAAAGGGTTGTTTTGCCGCTCCCCAAAAAGCCGGACAGTATGTAAACTTCAGTTTGTTTGCTCATGGCAACCTCCTAGTGAGAATGGAAGGGATCATTTCATCCTCCCATTTTACCATATCCCACTAACCTATTGGAACTGGTGCTTTTAATTAGGAATTGAAAGAGTAAGTTGCTATAATTCGAATTAAGTATAACAAACAGAGGTGGGACAAGTATGGAAAATACGAATAGATTCGAAAAAGCGACATTTGCTGGAGGCTGCTTCTGGTGCATGGTCAAGCCCTTTGACGAGCAGGACGGTATTGAAGAGGTAATCAGCGGCTATACTGGTGGTCATCAAGCAAACCCGACCTACAAAGAGGTTTGTTCCGAAACGACAGGACATTATGAAGCTGTTCAAATAACCTTCAATCCTTCCGTATATCCCTATGAAAAATTATTGGAGGTATTCTGGACACAGATAGACCCAACAGATCCTTCAGGACAATTCAATGATAGAGGGGACTCATACCGGACGGCCATTTTCTATCATACGGAAGAACAAAAGGCTGCTGCCGAGAAGTCTAAGCAGGATCTACAGAACAGCGGAAGATTCACAGCGCCTATAGTTACGGAGATACTTCCGGCAGCTCCATTCTATCCAGCAGAGGAATATCATCAGGACTACTATAAGAAAAATCCTTTCCGTTACAAAATGTATCACACAGGTTCAGGCAGAGCGAAATTCATTAAGGAAAACTGGAAGAAGCTTGAAGATGATATAAGAAGTAAGCTTACCCCTATTCAATATGAGGTAACGCAGAATAACGGCACAGAGCCTCCTTTCCGAAATGAATTCTGGAATCACACAGAGGAAGGCATTTATGTGGATATCATATCAGGAGAAGCACTGTTCAGCTCATTGGATAAGTATGATGCCGGATGCGGATGGCCAAGCTTCACAAGGCCGATTGACTCACATATCATCAATGAAGAGATGGATGTCACACACAATATGGTACGTACAGAAGTGAGAAGCAAAACCTCCGATTCCCATTTGGGGCATGTATTCGAAGATGGGCCTAAAGATTTGGGAGGACTGCGCTACTGCATCAACTCTGCAGCATTGCGCTTTGTTCCGGTAAGTGAGCTTGAAGAACAAGGCTACGGAAAATACCTGCCTCTTTTCAGAAATCAAGGATAGTATCAGCTAGGAATGGGACTTTTCGGAGTTCCATTTTTTTTACTCTTTTATAAAGGATTTTTGTAAATATTCTTTAAAATAAGGAGCTCCATTGAACACCCCTGTTGTTACCGCTTCAGGGGTTCGCTTTCCACGGGCGGTCCGGGAGCCTCCTCGGCGCTTGTGCGCCTGTGGGGTCTCCCTTTGACTCGCTTCTCCCGCAGGAGTCTCACCCCTTGCGCTCCAACCAACAGGGGTCGATCATAAAAATACTATGTAAAAAAAATAAATCACAAAATAGCTTTGGATTTCTTCTATACACTTTAGAGTTTTATTCGATTGCCTCTTGTATTTTTAGGAAAGGCCATTCCTAAAGGGTTTTGCTTTTTCCAAAATGTTTAAAACCGTGAGTGGAAATCCACGGACAAAATTTTTAACCAAAGCCTAGATGGATAGTTAACACTTTTATGTCATAATTCAACAATTTCCCCCTTATCTTGCAGGATTTTTAAAAGTACGTGCAGAATTCTTCTAGTTAGCTAACAGAAAAATATATTGGCTGATTGAGTGGGGGAAATGAAATGTCTGTTTTAAGTATCAAAGAGTTGAAGTTTCAGGATCTAGTAAACAAAAACAAGCTGATGTTTTTTATTGTGATGTTTTCGTACACGGCAGGTTTTATCGTAAATGTCATCGTCCCGGCTTCACCGGTGATCACATTTTCACTTTTAGCTGCGCTGATATTGGGATTAACCCTTTTCTTCTTAACAAAATGGAAGGGCAGCTTTCATAAAATAGTGCCTTATTTTGCAGTTATCGTTACTTTCCTGGTGTTTTTTCTTATCCTTATAAACCGCGGAGCCTCTTTATCAGGTTTTGTACTGCCCTTTTTTGTATTGATCATTGCAACCGTTTACTTTGATCGGATTGTTTTTATCGTTGGCGGGATTTGCAGCATGATACTATTCGGTTATTCTCTATGGTCGTTTCTGAATGGTCATCTTATGACAGAGGGGCAGGTCGGCAATATCATCCTTCTATTCTTTTTGTTATTCGTCGTTACCTTTGTTCAGATAACTATTGGGAGAAAGCTTTTTTCTCAGTTTGAAAATATTGTAGAAACGATGAAAACTGAAAGCCGTATCAAGGAACAAAAGCAGGAAGTGTTCCGAAATGATGCAATGAAATTGATGAAAAGTGTCGATCGAATTCATGAAAGACTTAGTGTTAATATTCAATCACAAAAGGAAATTTCCTTGACCATTCATGAACTTTCAGTAGGAAGCCAAAGACAGTCGGACCAGATTGCAGGTATAGCGGAGCTGACAAACAATGTGACGTCTTTGATGGATCATATAGTGGAGCAGTCCAACAGTCTATACGAGGATACTGGCTCTTCGCAGAAAACAGCCGTTCAAGGGAAGGATATGGCTCTTAATTTGCAAGAAAATATGAGCAGTTTTTCCGAGGATGTTAAGCAGGTGGATTCAATCTTCCAAGTCTTGACTGAAAAAATCGATGAGACGAATCAGCTGACTCAACATATCAAGAACATCACCGAACAAACAAATCTGCTTGCATTGAATGCATCCATCGAAGCCGCCAGGGCAGGGGAAGCGGGAAGAGGATTTGCTGTTGTAGCCGAAGAAATCAGAAAACTTGCGAGCTTGACCGGAGATACCACAAAGGAGATTACCGAGAACCTTTCCTCTCTCCACAGCACAAAAGAAGAAGTCCTTCATCAATTGCAGAACAACAGTGCAAAAATGAAGATGAACCTCCAATCAACCGATCGGGTGAACACCATGTTCGTACATATTGGGGATACTTTGGAGAATTTATTGGAAAAAGTCAAGGAGTTTCATGATTTTGCACTTCAAGTAAAGGATAAGACCAATAATACGGACAACTATACGAATGAAGTTGCTGCCCTGATGGAGGAAGCAACAGCAGGTATTGAGGAGATTAGTGCCAATATCGAACAACTGACAGATGAAAACACACATATTGAATCCATACTAAAAAACATGCTTACCATTATCGATGAAATGGAAAAGAAGAAATGATAATCGTTACAATATCCCTATATAATTGGCTGTTTTAAGAATAGTGTTGATTTTAATAGTCTCTAGCAGTTGATTGGAGCAATAGGCTCAAGCACCTCCCCACGGAAAGCGAAGCCTAGTACGGAAATCAACTGCGGTGTCTAACAGAGCAATTTATTTAGTTGTTTTTCTTGAAAATGGGCATATGCACATACAGGACAGCCACCTATTACATAGTGTAGAAGTGTAAATATCAAACAGGAGTGATGATTATGAACGACTACTGTTACTACACTTGTGGACCTTGTGGTTACCCGACTAACGTAGCACCTGCACATGACTGCGGAAATACATTCGTTTTGATTGTTGTTTTATTCATTCTTTTGATCATTGTTGGCGCTTGCTACTGTAAGCATTAAAAAATGAAAAAACAGAGAACGTAGGAAACATCCCTTGATGGAACTCATCAAGGGATGTTTTTTTTACAAGAGGTGGTCTAACATCAAATATCAGAAAGTGTAAAACACGAACGTTAAACAAAAACATTAATAAATAATTCGCCAAACGGTTGACTGTATAATATTTTTTTTATATTTACCATTGTTTGATATTAGAAACGAATTATGCGACACGGGGGAATCAATCAATGGACTATATGTTGGTGGAGATGGAGTGGGTATCACAATAGGACTTGCACAGGCAAGCGCAAGTTGAGGATGGGTTACCAGAGATATGATAAAGAAATTATCATCCACTAAAGTATTGGAGACAGTGGGTGTCTAATGATTAAGAGGCTGTAACAAGGTCAATTTAAATGGACCTTGTTATAGCCTCTTTTTTCTATGAAAGAATTCGTTCCAATGAACATAGGATAGAATAAGGTTTTTTTATTCCTGACATATTCTTTTGGGTTATATGGTGGCTTAATCATATTACGAAGGCCTTTTGGTAAACGGTTACAGCAGATTAGGGAAAGGAGTAATCGTTTATGGATTATCAATCCTATTTGATCAAACCTTTATTGGATAAAAATTATCCGATAATCAGTCATGGAATGGGTGTCTATCTGTTTGATGTGAACGGAAAGAAGTATTTGGACGGATCATCAGGTGCGGTGACGGCAAGTATCGGTCACCATGTACAAGCAGTTATTGATGCAATGACCGAACAGGCAGGCAAGGTATCCTTTGTCTACCGCTCCCAGTTCAGCAGTGTGCCAGCAGAAAAACTAGCGGAAAAATTAATGAAGCTCGCTCCGGGAGACGTGAATTGGTCATTTTTTGTAAATAGCGGGACAGAATCAATCGAAACGGCGATGAAGGTGGCAATCCAATACTGGCAGGAGCGGGGAAGGCCGGAGAAAAACCAAATCATCTCTAGATGGAAAAGTTATCACGGGATTACCATTGGGGCCCTTTCCTTATCGGGACATGCAGACAGAAGAAGCCGATTTGAAACTTTGCTGGAAAAATCACCTATTGTGGAACCTCCATATTGCTATAGGTGTCCATTCAACCTCCAATACCCAGAATGTGGATTGAGCTGTGCCAAGGACCTGGAAAGAGCGATTCTGGAAATCGGGTCGGAGAACATTGCCGCATTTGTAGCAGAACCAATAGTCGGTGCAGCTGCAGGAGCAGTGACGCCGCCTGATGGCTATTATCAAAAAATTGAAGAGCTATGTAAAAAATACGATATCCTTTTTATCGCGGATGAAGTAATGACAGGAATAGGAAGAACTGGGACAATGTTTGCCGTCGAACATTGGGGCGTCACTCCTGATATCATCTGTATAGGGAAAGGGATGAGTGCAGGTTATTCTCCTATTGCGGCGACACTTGTCAGCCATTCCATCATCGAGACAATCCTGAAGGGATCCAAAATAATCATGAGCGGACATACCTACAGCGCCAACCCGCAATCCGCTGCAGTAGCATTGGCAGTTTTGGAATATATAGAAAAGGAAGAGCTTGTAGAGAATGCAAGAGTAATGGGAATATATCTGAGGCAACAGCTGGAAGTTCTGCAGAAAAAATATCCGATCATTGGCGATGTAAGAGGAAAAGGATTATTGTTGGGTCTGGAAATAGTGGCGGACCACACCACCAAGTATCCTTTTTATCAGGAAAAGGCCGTAACCAACAAGTTGATTGATAAGGCACTAAAAAATGGGCTTCTCATTTATCCTGCTTCGGCGGGTACGGAAGGGATCGGAGGAGATGCAGTCATCATAGCCCCTCCACTTTCGGTGACAAAAAATGAAATAGAAGAACTGATTTCCATCCTAGAAATAACACTGAAAGAAATAAACGAAGAACTTTAAGGAGTGGCGGCAGGGTGGAAAAGATTGAAAATACATTTGGGAAAATGAAGGACTATGCGGAAATCCTCCAATTATTTAAAAGCGGCAGCACCATCATGTTTGGTGGATTTGGGGGAGTTGGTACTCCACCGACTTTAGTGGACCTGCTGATTGAATCAGGTGCGAGAGACCTCAGTCTAATAGGAAATGATGCAGGCTTCCCGACGATTGGAATAGGAAAGGTTGTATGCAAAGGGATGGTGAACAAGCTGATTGCCTCCCATATTGGCTCCAATCCGATTGCAGGGCAGCAAATGACAGATGGTAGGCTTGAGGTGGAATTCAATCCACAAGGAACTCTGGTCGAAAGAATCCGGGCTGGGGGAGTGGGGCTTGGAGGCATTCTGGTAGATGTGGGAATCAACAGTGACGTGGTCACCAAAAACAAGCAGTTTGCCAAGGTTGCGGAGCGGAACTACATCATCGAGTCTTCACTGACAGCGGATATTTCTATTGTCTGTGCAAAAAAAGCAGACCCATATGGCAATTTGGTTTTTGATAAAAGTGCCAGGAATACAAATCCCCTTGTGGCAATGGCTGGTGACATTACCATCGTAGAGGTGGATGAGTTCGTTCCTCTCGGTACACTGGATCCTGAGGAAATTATCACACCAGGAGTTTATGTAGATTACATGATTCAAAGCAAAGGAGTGAATTGGACATGGGTGTGGGATCCAGCATACGGAACCTGATTGCCAAAAGGGCTGCTCAGGAAATAAAAAATGGCATGGTTGTTAATTTGGGAATAGGTATCCCTTCTCTTGTACCCAATCACCTTCCACCAAATATTCATGTCATGTTCCATGCCGAAAATGGTGTGCTCGGGATGGGACCGACTCCTGAAGCGGGTATGGAAGATGAAAATTTGTGCAACGCTGCAGGATACCCGGTAACTATCCAAAGTGGCTCCTCCTATTCGGATAGTACTATCGCTTTCGGGATGATCAGAAGAGGGAAATTGGATGTTACCATTCTTGGTTCCCTTCAAGTCAGTGAATTTGGCGATCTTGCAAACTGGATTGTACCTGGTAAGCGAGTGCCAGGTATGGGCGGTGCCATGGAATTATCGCAAAAAGCGAAAAAAGTGATCGTCCTGATGAATCATTGCGATCGAAACGGAACACCCAAAATACTGCCAACCTGCACACTTCCCATTACTACGCCTACTTGTGTCAATTTGATTATTACGGAGCTTGCTGTGTTGGAAGTGTCACCCACGGGTCTTGTCTTACAGGAACTGATGCCCGGCGCAACGCTTGAAATGGTGAAGAGGAAAACTGCCGCAACATTCACTTTGTCTTCTGACTTTTTATATGACTGAAGGGTAGATTTCTAGATGAATGCTGGTGGCGTTGGAAGGGGATGAGAGAGTGGAAAAGAAAGCGAGTGAGATTCGTCAATGGATCAGAAAGAATAGGGGAAAAGCAGTTACAATGCTACAAAGGCTTGTACAGGAAAAGAGTGTCTCGGGGAGGGAAAGCTCTGCACAAGCAATTGTCATCGAAGTTTGCAGAGAGCTCGGTCTTGAGATTGATATATGGGAACCCGACAGCAAAGTACTGAAGGGTAATGAGAATTTTGTATCAACCAGAGAGAACTTTTTCGATTCCCCTAATGTCGTTGCACGCTGGAAGGGAGTGGGGGGAGGTCGCTCCCTCATATTAAACGGGCATATTGACGTGGTACCTGAAGGAGAAAGAATCCAGTGGGACTGTGACCCTTATGAAGGGAAAATAGAGGACGGGAAGGTCTATGGCCGGGGCACAACGGATATGAAGGGCGGAAACGTGGCAATGCTGTTTGCCTTGGAGGCCCTCCAGGCTACAGGGGTACACCTGAAGGGTGATGTCATTTTCCAGAGTGTGATTGAGGAAGAGAGCGGTGGAGCGGGAACCCTTGCTGCTATACTACGTGGATATAAAGCAGATGCTGTCTTGATACCAGAACCCACCAATATGAAAATATTCCCCAAGCAGCAAGGATCCATGTGGTTCCGTCTAAAAGTCAAGGGGAAATCGGCACATGGGGGTACAAGGTATGAAGGAGTAAGTGCCATTGAAAAATCGATTTCTGTAATAGCTAGATTAAGAATATTAGAGGAAGACAGAAACAAACGTGTAAAGGATCCACTCTATGCCAAAATCCCGATTCCTCTTCCCATTAATATAGGGAAGATCGAAGGCGGTAATTGGCCATCTTCTGTACCTGATTTGGTGACGCTCGAGGGGAGAATAGGAGTGGGACCTGAAGAGACAATCCATGAGGTGCAAGAAGAAATGAAACAAGTGTTATCAAGACTAAAGGAAGCTGACAGTTGGTTTGCAGAGCATCCAGTGGACCTGGAATGGTACGGGGCACGATGGATTCCCGGAGGTATTGAAGAGGAACATCCTTTTATTCAATCTATCAAGAAGAACTATAAAGAAGTGACACAAAAAGAGGCAATTTTGGAGGCCTCCCCCTGGGGAACGGATGGAGGGCTTTTCACGAGCATCGGAAAGATTCCTACCGTAGTCTTCGGGCCGGGCACCACAGAGGTCGCCCATCACCCCAACGAATATATCTCCATTGATAACATGCTGGACTGTGCAGAAATTATAGCCTTGACGCTGATGGACTGGTGTGAACCAGCTAAATAGTATGTAAATGGGAACCGTGCCTGCATGAAGAAGGACGGTTCTCTTTAATTAAAAGCAATTTTCTTCATAATGCGCTCAGGAACTCGCAACAAAAGTTTTCTTACAGATGAAGAGACAACAGATCCATAAAAATAAAAGTGTAAAAAAGAAAGGGGATTTTCTTTTTCAATATCGAACACTTAATGTAGGGGGTGTTGGCATGGGGAAAATAACAGGGGAATATATCATCCTGCAAAATGATCAGTTCTATCTGAAGGGATATAAAGACTTTGCGAACGAGCGGTTGAAAATTGAGGATTACCGCGGGAATCTCGAGCATATTTTCTCTATCTTGAGAGAACTGCAGAAGGAAGAATATGTCCACAAAACAATTGTTAAGTGCAGAACGGAAAGCGTACCATCTTTTCTAGGACAGGGATACGTGCTTGAAGGTTGTATTCCTGGATATTTTCTGGGAGGCAACGCTTATTTTCTATGCAAATATCATGATCAGAAAAGATATACCAGTCCAATGTGGGTAGAGGAAGATCAACAATTAGAGGAAGTATGGAAAAAAGATCGGAGTAACGAGAACAAAGGGGTTTTCGCACCTTCAATCAGAAAAGCGACAACACTAGATGCAAATAGGCTTGCGACCTTTTATGCGAGTGTTTTTCCAATCTACCCAGTCCCAATTGATGATCCGGACTATGTAAAAGACCAAATGGAAGAAAGCACTATCTTTTATTGTTTAGAAACGGATGGCCAAATAATTGCTGCAGCTTCAGCTGAGATTAATATGGAATATCGAAATGCCGAAATTACAGACTGTGCCACCCTTACTTCGCACCGGAAAGGCGGGTATATGTTCGACATCATACAATCGCTGGAAAATGAACTTGTATCCAAACGGATTTTCTGCAGCTATTCAATCGCAAGAGCCTTGTCGTTTGGAATGAATGCAGTTTTGCATAAGTCAGGCTATTCCTATCAGGGAAGATTGAAAAATAATTGTTACATCTACGATAAAATAGAAGATATGAATGTATGGAGTAAAGATTTGTCTGCACTTTCTGCCGAAAAATCGGCATTAAGTGCTGGGAATTAGGCAGGTGAATAACTTGAAGGAATCCAGTCTGTTATCCAAGGAAATGCTTGAGCGGATATTAAATGGAATAGATGAAGCAATCCATGCAGTGGATCACAATGGAATCACCATCTACTATAACCGGGTTGCTTCGGAACATGATGGATTGACTTGGGAAGAAGTGATGGGAAAGCATATTCTGCACGTTTTCCCGTCATTGACAGACCAAACCAGCACTCTTTTAAAAGTCCTGGAAACAAAAAAAACCATCTATCACCAAAAACAGCGATATGAAAACAAAAAAGGAGTCATGATTGAAACAATCAACACCACCGTCCCACTTGTAGTAGGAGGGGAAGTCTTGGGGGCTGTTGAAATCGCTAAAAATTATGGAAAGATAAAAATGCTTTCCAATCAGCTTATGGAGCTTCA
The DNA here is from genome assembly GCA_051750385.1 of Bacillota bacterium. Lineage (GTDB taxonomy): Bacteria > Bacillota > Bacilli > Bacillales > Bacillaceae_I > Sutcliffiella_A. The sequence goes on from JBNJJQ010000001.1 coordinate 534,240, forward strand.
AACAAAAATGTACAAAAAAGATCATTCACTTCCGAAACATTCACCAGAGGTCCATTTCACTCTGGAAGATTTCATTACAGTGGATCCATTTTGCAGGCAGGTTATTGCGGAAGCCTCTCTCTTTGCAGCATCTGACCTTCCGATTATCATATATGGCAAAACAGGGACCGGCAAGGAGATACTGGCTCAGGGGATACATGCGGCATCGATGCGAAGAAACGCTCCTTTTATTGTTCAGAACTGTGGAGCCATTCCGGAAACCCTGCTTGAAAGCCTACTTTTCGGAACAGCCAAGGGCAGCTATACAGGAGCTGTGGAAAAGGCGGGTCTATTGGAGCTTGCACATGGGGGGACACTATTTTTAGATGAATTGAACTCCATGTCATTAGAGCTTCAAACAAAGCTATTGCGTGTATTAGAGGATGGAACCATACGCAGAGTCGGTGGTGTTACGGCACATAAAGTGGATGTTCGAATCATAACGGCCCTCAATGAAAATCCCGAAAAATGTGTAAAAGAAAGTAGACTGAGAGAAGACCTTTACTATCGCCTGAGTACTTGCTCCATCACGCTTCCACCATTGAAGGAGAGAGAGGGCGATATTCCTATACTTGCAAACTATTTTCTCGAAAATTCTGCTTCGAAATATACCAATGGGAAGAAACAACTTGCCGGATCGGTCGTTAGAATCTTTCAATCTTACCCTTGGCCAGGGAATATAAGAGAATTGAAGAATACAATGGAATATGTACTTGTAAAGTCACAGGAAGAACTTATTACAGAAAAGGATCTTCCAAGCAAGTTTCAAACATTGGATCTAGAGTCGACTCCACATAAAAGTAAGTCTCTGCGACAGGTTCTGCAGGAAACGGAAAAATCATATATAAAGAATGCGCTTAGCCAAACGGAAGGAAATGTCCAGCGAGCGGCAAAGCTTCTGCAGATCCCAAGGCAAACACTGCAGTACAAAATGACCAGATTGATAGAAAGCCAGTCTCATTAATGCGTGGTGCCGAAAAAACGGCACCGGCCAATCAAAATACTCAACAAGGTTAATAACAGATTCCCCGCCCTTGACATATATAAGTAATAACTAGGCAACTTCCTTAGTTGGCACGATTATTGCAAATGTTAAGGAAAGGGAGGAGATAGAGAATGAGAATGGACTTATATACGGCTGACCGCCACTGGAAAGATATAGAGCTGTGGAAAGATGTGACCGATGAGCAGTGGAACGATTGGATTTGGCAGTTGACCAATACCATTCGGACTTTGGGGGACTTGAAAAAAGTCATTCATTTAACTCCAGAGGAAGAAGAGGGTGTGAAAATATCCACCAAAACTATTCCTTTAAATATAACTCCGTATTATGCATCATTGATGAATCCGGATGATCCTAGATGCCCGATCAGGATGCAGTCTGTCCCAATAGGCAAAGAGATCTATAAAACGAAATATGATCTGGAGGACCCTTTGCATGAAGACGAGGATTCACCGGTACCCGGCCTGACGCACCGGTATCCGGACAGGGTTTTGTTTCTCGTAACCAATCAATGCTCCATGTATTGCCGCTACTGCACAAGACGCAGGTTTTCCGGACAAATTGGCATGGGGGTACCAAAGAAGCAGCTGGATGCAGCCATTGCCTATATCGCATCAAATGATCAAATCCGTGACTGTCTCATTTCCGGAGGAGACGGACTTTTGATCAATGACCAGATACTTGAATACATCCTGAAAAATCTACGTGCAATTCCACACTTGGAAATAATCAGGATCGGTACAAGGGCACCTGTTGTTTTCCCTCAAAGAATAACGGAAAACCTGTGCAATATCCTGAAAAAATACCATCCAGTCTGGTTGAATACTCACTTTAACACCTCCATAGAAATAACTGAAGAATCCAAGCTCGCCTGTGAAATGCTAGTGGACGCAGGCGTGCCTGTGGGTAATCAAGCAGTTATTCTAGCGGGTATCAATGACAGTGTCCCGATCATGAAAAAGCTGATGCATGACCTTGTGAAAATTAGAGTCAGACCATACTACATCTATCAGTGCGACCTTTCCGAAGGCATTGGTCACTTCCGTGCGCCCGTATCAAAAGGTCTCGAAATCATTGAGGGCCTCAGAGGGCACACCTCGGGATATGCCGTACCTACCTTTGTTGTGGATGCTCCAGGCGGTGGTGGCAAAATTGCGGTGCAGCCGAACTACATCATCTCTCAAAGTGCCGATAAAGTGGTATTACGTAATTTCGAAGGTGTGATTACCACCTATCCGGAACCGGAAAATTATGTTCCTGGTCGAGCGGAGGATTATTTTGCAGGAATATACCCGAAGATGGAAGAAAAACGATCTAATATCGGTATAGCGGGCTTGATGAACGACTCCCAGTTCAACCTTGTACCAGAGGGCTTGAATAGGCTGAATCGCCGTAAGAACTATGAAACGGACCCTGCCCATTCGACGTTAAAGGACAAACGGGGCAAACGGGACGAATTGAAGGAAAAGAAATTCCAGGCACAGCAGCAGAAGTATACGGAAGTGGATAAAACGGGTGACGGCAACAAATAGGAGGGGTTTGCATGAATTGTAAATGGTGTGAGGCTGATGAAGCCGTTGAAAACAAAAACACCGTGTATTGGGAATTGCCCGATGGTTCAAGAGCGATTACAATAACCGAAACTCCTTCCCGAAGCTGTCTAGCGTGCGGAATGGAATACCAGGAAGATAACATAATAAAGGAAATAGAGGATCAGCTTTTCATAATCAGTACTAAAGATCTGGAGAACGAACTTTCCTATGCTGCATTGATGAATAAACCAAGGCTTCTCAAAAGAAACTACTTCGATTTCAGCAGTTAAATGCAATAGTCTTAACAACAGCCAGGTTTTCCTGTAGAATGAGAGAAAAAACTGGGTGAGTGTATCTGTATGAGAAAGTCATTTTATCATTATCTGTTGAAATACCGCCATGCATTGAAGAGAGATGCCATCAGCATCTTTGCCAACCATGCATACGATGACCACAGCTTCCCGAAGAATTCTACCGATTACCACGAAATCAGCAGCTATCTCGAAATGAACGGGCAGTACCTGAGTAGTATGTCCACCTTCGATGAAGCGTGGGAGCTATATAAAGAAGATGTATAAATAAGTGGGAGTAAACACGTTCGCAGGATTAGCGGATGTGTTTTTTTGTTTGTCTTTGTTATACGAAAGCGGTGTTTAACAGAGACTTTAGTTTTTCATCCACATTCCATAAAAAAATTTCACCTTTAGCGCTTTTCCTTCTTCCTGCATATAATACATTACTATCAAAGCCAAAGGAATCAGTTAGGAGATAGATTATATGGGGAAGAAAAAGAAACCGAATAAACCGAAATATAAATTGGGTGACATAGTTGTCATCACCATATATGGAACAGTTGGTAAAGTGACAGATATCAAGCAGATCGATGGGACTTATGTATATGAGGTCAATTCGAGCGATGGTCTTTACCAGGAGGAGACATTGGCTTTTGTATCCGAGTATGAAGGGAAGGTACTGGTGACAGAGCACTTGGACATCAAGTATCTCTATTTTATTGGAGATATCGTCCAGGTAACAGGCTATGGAAAAGAATTATTCAAAATTGTAGGATTCCGCACAGAAATCTGGCGTTATAAAGAGGATTCCTGGGAGGATATCATCTATGAACTTACAAGGCTGTCTGATGGGGAATGGCTGGAAGCTGGCGAAGAGGAATTGACCATGGTTGTCCATCATGATCATGCAGAAATCCTTATTCATAAACTTGGATTATCCTATATGTTCAACAAAGAAAATACGAGCTTGGAGTTGTATAATCCCATGACAGGTTCAAACAAGCATTATAAAAAAGAAGAGTTTAACCAGGAATACCAGCGTATCATTGACGGATTATTGGATGTGTACAATGATTATAAGGTTCTTTATGATATCTTTGGAGACCAGGAATACAGAGAAGTGATGAACCTTGTAGTCAAGAACCTAAAAAAATATATGGAAGGCAGAAAACATAGCCAATTAGAAAAGCAAAAAGGAGAATTGTAGAAGTAGTATTATAAACAATGGTAATCCTACTACAATAGCTGCTTTAACAAGGCTTTCGCTTATTTTATCCAGGAATGGCAAAAGCACTTCTTCTTCTCCTAGTTTTTCCAAACGTGTCATATACTCTCTCATAATATTTCCCCCTTTGGTATTTATTGCTTGTCCAACATACTTAAACCTATGACTACTAGAAAATAAATATGCTTATTTTTCAAACAATTCTGGTAAAATCATTATGAGATGGATTATTATAGTGAGTAAGACATATAACTAAAAAGACGTACATAAACCTTTAAAAAAGGGGTGATATTGTGAAAGAAATCGAAGTGGTCATTGATACTGAGGAGATAGCCGAATTCTTTTACAATGAGCTGGTAAGACGAGGTTTCGTCCCGGCGGAGAGTGAGATCGAGGAACTGGCGGATATCATGTTTGAATATCTGTTGGAAAAATGCATTATCGATGAAGAAATGGACGTCGACTAGACATGGTTAACTCCTCATTCAAAGCCCCCCCTTTATGTAAAAGTTTCGGATAGAAGAGGTTGGTAGCAGTCGACCTCTTGTTGAGTAAGAAATGCAGGCAACGGCAGTGCAAACTGCCGTTTTTTCTTATCAAGTGATCATTTTAGGGATTTCCCCGAGACTTGAAAGCTGCAAGATATTCACTAAATGCTTCTTTTTCATATTCGGAGTGTCTTCTGTTTCTAACAATGTGTACAAGCTTGGAATCTGAGTGGCTTTATCAAAAGAAAACCAGTCATCGGCTTTAAGCGATGATTTGTGTTGGTAGTCTGGCCATGCTTTTTCCAGGTGAGGACTAAACACTTTCAAACTGCCTGTTTCCTTTGAAAATACCTCAGGCATGTAATCGCTGCGAGAGCCCGTATGGACTGTAGCCTTTCCGAAGTTAACTGCACCAAGCTGGACGTTCTTTCCTGAAAATAAGATCATATAGAGGTCTTTTCCAAAATCTATCCTTGATGGAAGGCTCGCAAAATTATCTACAGTGCTTCCGGTAATCTCGATGTCGTCCCTGCCATGGTATGGAAAAAGAATCTGAGTGAAGCCCATCCTTTCCTGAAGCTGGAATGTAAGGGAATCCAGCACCTTCTGCTGGTAAAAAGGGTTGTTCATGACATGCCTTTCCAATAGATTCTGTTCATTGATGATCAGTGAAACCGTCAGCATTCTGGAGTTTTTTTCCTGCTGTTCAAGGAAAAGTCTCCAAACCGGTAACATGAATGACGAGACTCCTAAATGTCCGAGCAGGTGAGTGAAGTCTCTGTTCTGTTTTTTTCCTTCCGAATAAAGAGATAGCTGTGGGAAGGCATCCTTGAAAATAAGATGATTGCCTTTTTCCAAAAAACTGAAAAAAACGGAAATGCGGTCATAGCTCATCAAACCTGCAAAGCAGTGTCTTTTAAGGTCGGTCATATTCCATCCCGCATTCCGTGAAACCATATGTGCCAGAAATGCCCAATGTAGTTCAGGGTGATTTAAATAAATATCCATGTAGGCTTGCGTTCGTGTAATGTTGTTTCTATTCAATAGGAAAGTCCGATTCTTAATTTCATCAAGTAGCTTCTTGTCATTTTCCGTCAGGGGAGAAAGGAAAGGCGGAACTGTCCACTCTTGCAGCATTGTAGTTTTCTCATGTGAAGTAAGTATTACGTGGCTATTCTCATTAATTTTCTTAAGCATTTTGTTTTTGCCCCAATTGAAAAACATCGCACCACCTCCATTTATTGTATTAATGGAAAAGAAAATGATGCCACAAACATACATCATTCCTTGGTGGTCATTTTGACTAGATAACATAATTTTGTACAAAACTTCCTGCATTTCAACTTATTTCGACAAAACTTTCTTTTTTTTGATGAAGGAATCGACAAGGCAAGTTTCTAATTTATATAGTATATAAATGGTTGAGGGGTGAAGTAGGATGTTGGCTATAAAAAGAATGATGAAAATTGGTTCCGGAGAATACGATGTCACCATTATGCAAACACCGAAATATGGAGAAACGAAAGGATATGCTCCTGTATTCCGATTGACCATGGAGGCGAATAATCATCAGGAATTGATCAGCAAGGTATACCGGAAGTTCAATGTCACAGACTCCATACCTGCTGAATATGAAGGTCGATTTATTGCAACCGGCGATATCATCATGATTGATGAAGGAACGTTCGGTATTAGCTACTATCGGCTTGAATTTGGTGGTTGGAAAAAAATAAACAGGATTCAGGTAAGATGAGATAGATGTACAGGATAAGGCAGTCAGAGATGACTGCCTTATCCTGCGTAAAGATTATATATGGTTACCGGGTCCGTTTTTTCGGCCTTTAGGCGAATATTCTTTTTTATGTGCAGTATGCTCCGCCTCGATTGCATCTGGGGAAATATGGTTGTTTTTCTTCTGTCCATTAATGCGGTTTCGGTGTTTTTTTCCCATTTGTAATCCTCCTATTGAATCTGTTTATCAGTAAAAGCTGTTCTAGCTCTGTAATTTATCGCGTTTGGAAGTGTGAGGTTCCGCTGTTTTCTTTTTTGTTGTGTTGGTCGCATTGGCATGCTCTACAGCCTGACGAAGTTTCTTTTTCATAAGGATCTCGATCTCCTTTCAGCACTCGTTTTACTTCCTCTTTAGGTTCTGCCGAAATCAGAAAATGAATTCATATCAGGTGGAGAGATTCTTTTGAAACAGGGGAAAGATATGGTATAGTAATGTTTGTCACTCTTTGGATGTTAACGCATCCATTGTGGCTTAAAATAATGATTGAAGTTTGATTTATGTATTTAGGAGGTAACACAATGAGTGTACATATTGGAGCAAAACAAGGTGAAATTGCAGAAACGATCCTATTGCCAGGAGATCCGTTACGAGCAAAATATATTGCGGAAACATTTTTGGAAGATGCAGTTTGTTATAATGAAGTAAGAGGAATGCTTGGCTTTACCGGAACGTATAAAGGGGAACGCATCTCCGTACAGGGTACCGGAATGGGAGTACCTTCCATTTCCATCTACATCAACGAATTGATGAATGAATATAATGTTCAAAACCTGATTCGAGTAGGTACTTGCGGCGCGATTCAAAAAGACGTAAAAGTCCGTGATGTCATTCTTGCGATGAGTGCATCTACAGATTCGCAAATGAACCGCTTAACATTTGGTGGAGTGGACTATGCTCCAACAGCCAACTTCGATTTGCTGAAAAAAGCATATGATGTGGGAGTGGAAAAGGGTCTGAACCTGAAAGTCGGAAATGTCTTTACTGCAGACATGTTCTACAATGACAATGGCGAGTTGGAGAAATGGGCGAAGTATGGCATCCTTGCAATCGAAATGGAATCCGCAGCTCTCTATACACTTGCAGCAAAGTATGGAAGAAACGCACTTTCCGTTCTGACTGTAAGCGATCATATCCTTACAGGAGAAGAGACTACTTCCGAGGAGCGTCAATCCACATTCAGTGACATGATGGAAGTGGCACTCGAAGCAGTAATCAAAAAATAATGAGTATTATAGCCCTTGATTCGGTCAAGGGCTATATTTATTTTGATGAACCATAAAGGACTGTAAAAAAGAAGTTTATCGGAAATAGGCCGTAAGTCATATCTTGCCGAAAAGTAATATATTTCTATAGTAAATCTTTTTACGAAAATAAAAATTAATGGTAGAATGTTTAGGTATGCTTCGCTTATGAGTGAGGCATTTTATTTTTTATTAAATATAAATCGATTCGATATAGAAATAATCAACTTAAAAAAGGTGAGATCATCATGAAATATAAAATTGCTGCTACTTTGGTGAGTGTTTCTTTACTTAGTGGATGCTCCCAAGAAATCAAGGATATAGACTGGAAATTTTGGGAGAAATTCAGCGAAGAAGAAAACAATGCAAATGTTTCTGAAGAGGTACCTGCTGACGGGGGCAAGATTCCAGAGGAAACGGAAGGTGATCAGGGAGAAGCTGAAAATAAACCTGAAACACCTCCGACGAACAAAAATGAGTATGTCTTGGATGAACAGTACTTCACCGTATTGAACCAGGAAAAAGTCATTGAAAACACAGATAACATTCTACTTGTCGTGAACAAAAACCAAGCACTGCCCGCCGACTATGTGCCTGCAGATTTAACAATTCCCAATGTTGCATTTTCCTTTGAAGGCGACTATGAGAAGAAATATTTGAGGGAAGAGGCTGCTCGTGCTTTAGAGGAGTTGTTTGCAGCTGCAACAAATGAAAAAGTCGAGCTTTTTGCTGTTTCCGGCTACCGTTCCTATGAAACGCAATATGGCGTATACAACAGCTATATAAAAAAATGGGGAGAGGAAAAAACGAATACCTTCTCCGCCATCCCAGGCCACAGTGAGCACCAGACAGGCCTTACCATGGACATTTCCAGCAGATCGAATGCACTTGATCTGACGGAGGAGTTCGGCGATACGCCTGAAGGGCAGTGGGTGAAGCAAAACGCCTACAAACATGGCTTCATCATCCGATATCCTAAAGGAAAAGAAGTCCTAACAGGCTACCAGTATGAGCCATGGCACCTGCGTTATGTCGGGAAAGAGGTAGCGGAGTATATCCATACGCATGACCTTACCCTTGAAGAATTTTTTGATAGAGCCATTAAACAATAGGACGACAATACCCCGCGATTATTTTGTTTGCGGGGTTTTTATATGATACCGCTAGATAATATATACGAGCAGAGAAGTCCAAGTGCCGATAGAAGCCCGACAATCGGACCGCCTTCTTCAAAGGCTTCCGGCATCATCGTGGAGGCAACCATCGCAATAATGCCGCCTGCAGCCAAGCCGCTGACAAGATACATATACTCTCCGCTCAATTCCTTGAAGGTCACATAGCCCATTAATGAGCTTAGCGAGGTTAAGCCGAAGACAATGATCCACATAAACAGAATTTTTCTGGTGGTATATCCATCCTTTTTTAATCCGACAGAGCTTGAAAGAGCCTCAGGGAAATTACTGATGAAAATGGCCAGGACAATTACCCAGCTTACCGTATGATCCTTCAGGATACTGACGCCGATTATAATGGACTCCGGAATGGCGTCAATGATAGAACCAATAAAAATAGCCATGCCTGAATGATTGCTTTTTTTCACTTTGGAACGTTTGCGTTCTTTACCGCCTTTTTTACTGATTAGCAATTCAGCTACGGTAAAAAGGATCGCTCCGATAAGAAATCCAAATATAACATAACTGTAGCCGGAAGCCATTTCTATTTCACCCAATAGTTCAAACGCCGCTGCTCCAATAAGTACCCCTGTCCCGAACGCCATGATAAAACCGGTCAATTTACGTGGTAAAGGTACGAACAGTCCTACAATTGCTCCCAATATGAGAGAAAGACCTGCTATTGCTCCCCATAACAATGCCTGAACCATCAGTTTCTCACCTTTTTTCTTCATAAGTTTCTATTACTAATGTGTACGAAAAAAAATAGAACATACTTTTTTCTATCTTTGACAAAATAACAAAGGTACTTATTTTAAAACAGGAGGCTTCAAGAAGTGAAGAGGGTGCTTTACTCATTATTTACGCTTGCTGCAATACTGATTGGTCTTAATTTACTTGGCTCCTCCGTTTCAGCCATAGGGCAGAAGGAAACTTGGGAATATGCTATCCAGACATCCATTGATTCTGGATATACAACAACAATGCCTTTACCGAAGCAAATAAGGAAGAATGTACAAAATGGGAATTGGGAGGCGATTTCCTATCCGATCCCTCCAACTGACACGTTTATCCGGGTAAAAGGCAAAGTGGCGTATGCCATTGACCACCAGCTAAATGTCTACGATAGAACTGCCAATAAAATACTTGTACCCGTTAAGGAAAAAATTCAAAAGCAACTATCGAACGATATGAAGAAACTGCATAAGAACCATTATGGGGAACTGATTAACTGGAATGATGCAAATCAGCTTCTTCCTAGATACAGTATCTTTAAAGTGCTTGATTTGGATACGGGTTTGTCTTTTGAAGTCCAACGAAGAGCAGGGGCATACCATGCGGATGTTCAGCCATTGACACATGATGATACGAAGATAATGAAAGAGATCTATCGTGGTACCTGGAGCTGGGACAGGAGAGCCATTCTTGTCATTTCCGAGAACGGTCAATTTGCCGGGTCCATGCATGGAATGCCTCACGGACAAGGAGCGTTGAAAAATGGCTTTCCAGGCCATTTCTGCATCCATTTCCAGGACAGCATCACCCACAAGTCTAGGAAAATGGATCATGCCCATTCCATTATGATAAAAAAAGCTTCAGGGGAATGGCTGGACCATACACAAAAGCTTTCTCCACAGGAAATAATAGATGCGACGGTCCTTGCCATCCATCAGCATGACTGGTTTATTCTATCGCCAATTCTTGATGATAAAAATCGTATTCTGATGGAGAGGCATCTTGAAGAATTGGAAGAGATCGAGCTGATCAAGAGGTTGTCCGATCTTCCAGAAGAGGATGGAGGTACAAAGCTGAACTATCCTATTACTGTAAAGCTTCAAGTGCATCGAGAAAGTGGTACAACTAACAGGATGGTCACCTTTGACCTTTATCGTCCGACAATCGAAGAGCCATGGACAGTCGATTTGGAAAAACTGTTAAAGCAGTTATAGTTAATAATAGGAGAAATAGAGGGGTAACCCCTCTATTTCTTTTTTGAAGGCTTAATGACTTCAATCGGGATTTTTGTCTTGGAATTGTTTGTTTCTTTTGGAATTCTTATTTCCAAAATGCCGTTTTTGTATTTGGCGGTAGAACCGGATGACTTCACCATACATGGTAGCTTAATCTGCTGCTTATTACCGCTGTTCGGGACATTTTCCAAAAAGCAAGTGGAAGCATCGTGATAGATAACAAGTTCTCTCAGCTTTTCTTCGGAAGTAAGAGGGAACCGAACGATTACTTCTTCATGGGTTTCAAAGACGTCAGTTTGAAAGGTTGGTTTTTTCTTCTGCTTCTTTTTCTCTTGGACACGATTTAATAGATCAAAGGATTGCTCAAAAAAATCATTAGATTGCATCAAGCTTCCTGGGTTAGGAGGTAATTTGCCCCCCATGGCTTTTTTCATCATTTTCTCCACATCTGATTGCTTGAATATATCTTCCTTCATATAATCTTTGGGGAAAGGAAACATTTTGCTCCATGGAAACATCATGATAGCTCCTTTGTTTTTTTATTTATTTTATTCTTAAATTCAGGCAGAGGTTAATAATGTGGAATCCTTGACGCAATGTATTATTTTTATTATACTGATATTATCTCGAATTCAAGATATATTCAAACCTTACTAGCGAATAAGGAGGAGACAGCTCATGACATTAAAACATATTTTCAAGAAGGGTTCAGACAAGGTATTGCTTCTTTTACATGGAACAGGAGGAACAGAGAACGATCTTTTACCTGTTGCAGAAATGATCGACCCTGATGCTTCTGTCCTAAGTGTTCGGGGGAACGTCTCCGAAAATGGGATGCCCCGCTTTTTCAGACGATTAGCGGAAGGGGTGTTTGATGAAGAGGATCTTATCTTTCGAACAAAAGAGCTTCATCAGTTCCTAGACGATGCAGCTGAAAAATACGGATTCGAACGTCAACAATTAATCGCGGTCGGCTATTCCAACGGAGCGAATATTGCCGGCAGTCTTCTTTTCCATTATGAGGATAGTCTAAAAGGCGCGATTCTTTACCATCCGATGGTACCTAGAAGAGGAGTGGCTTTGCCTGACCTTCGTTCGATCCCTGTGTTCATCGGTGCAGGTAAAAATGATCCGATTTGCCCGGCATCGGAAACAGAGGAATTATCATCTTTACTGACCAAAGCCCACGCACAGGTGGAAGTTCACTGGGAACATCAAGGTCACCAACTCACACATTCCGAAGTGGCAGCTTCAAAAAAATGGTATGACAAACTTGACTAAGTAAAAAAGAGGGAATGACTGTTAATGGTCATTCTTTTTTTGCCGATGACGAGTCTTTCTGGGAAGCGAGCGAGCCAGAGAACGTGTGGCGGAGTGAGGGGTGCTAGAATTGTCGAAATTTGGAGTTCGGGCGGAAGATAGGTAATTTCGGGCGAAAAAATATTAAATTCGGGCGCAAATCTTATTTTTCGGGCGCAAATCCCCAAATTCGGGCGAAAAATCTAAAAAATCGGGCGTAACTGCAAATTCTGTCTTAGCTTATTGTGCAAAGAGGGCGGAGTGTTACTTTTTTCCCAAGTATAAGTCTAAATTAGTTCGTTTTAGTTGAGGAAAGTATTATATTTAGGTCTACCGCAGTATCTATTGCTGGGATATTTTAGTCTCTATTCATATAGATTGCAATATTTAACAATAGTGTTAGAGATGAGTATTGGTATTTAAGCTATCTAGCTGTTGATTGGAGCAATAGGCGGAGACTCCTGCGGGAGGTAGCTTTTAGTGGAGACCCCACAGGCGAAGCCGAGGAGGCTCACGCAAGCCCCGTGGAAAGCGCAGCCTAGTGCGGAAATCAACAGCGGTGTTAAAGAGTTCAGTTAGTTCAGTTGTCTAAAACAACAATCATAAACCCTTTTTTAGCATTTTCAAGCAAACCATTTCGCAATTAGCGTTGTCTTATTATACACTGTATATAGGAATTAACTTTCAGGAAGATAAAGATGTTGGAGGATACTATGAAGCTTATAGATCAAACCCTTGTCCAAACCGAATTAGATAAGCTGGCAAACGCAGATGTGTATCTGCATCTCGAGACGACCAACGGTGCCTATGCAGGGCATCACAATACAGGGTTGCCTGTTGGTGCATTTATCAGAAATGTGCAATTGAAGTTTGAACGGGGAAAAATAATAGGAATCAACCCATACAGAGTGGGATTGAAATTAGAGCATGGCTGGGTGTACGCAGAAGGTGTGACCCATTATGAAATAGATGATAAAAATCGCCTCTTATTAGCCGGGTTGAATCCTGAAGGTAAATTGGCAGTGGCACTTCAGTTAAGCAGAGAGCCTTTCTAAAAGGAACGTACCTCTCGTGAAAAAGGAGAGATTTAACATGCAAGCAGAAAAACACGTACTGGTCGTATTTCCCCACCCGGACGATGAGGCATTCAGTTCATCAGGTACAATAAAGCAATTCACTCAAAGTGGTGTTCCTGTCACCTACCTATGCGGCACACTTGGACAAATGGGGAGAAATCTCGGTAATCCGTTATTTGCGAACCGTGAAACACTGCCCGAAGTCAGAAAAAAAGAGCTTGTGGATGCATGTAAGGTAATGGGTATCCAGGATCTTAGAATGCTTGGATTACATGATAAGACGTTGGAATTTGAAGATGAGAATTATTTGGCGGACATCATCGGTAAGGTTTTGGAGGAAGTAAAGCCGACCTTGCTTTTAACCTTCTATCCAAAGCATGGCGTTCATCCGGATCATGATGCGATGAGCAATGCGGCTGCACTTGCCGTATCACGCATGCCGAAAGAAGAACGACCGGTCATCTACGGAAAAGCCATTCTGAAAAACAGCGTGGACCTGATTGGACCCCCTGATATCACGATTGATATCAGGGATGTTGCAGAAGACAAGCTGAAGGCCATTAAAGCGCACAAGTCCCAAACAAGCGGATGGGTGGAGCTGATGGAAAAACAGTTGAAGGAAAATTCTCCTGAAATTGAAGATTGGCTTTACCGTGAAACCTTTTGGACGTATGAGGCTTAGAATATGAAATGATTAAAAGCTGCTGGGCACTTAATGAGCCTCAGCGGCTTTTTTTTGTTTGGAAATCAATTCCATTAAATATTCTGAAAATATATTGACATTTGAATTGTTGAACGGTATTTTAATGTTGAACGTAATATATTACAGAAAGTTTTATGACGGTATTATTTCGTTATATTAATTTTCGCAAGTGAACGTCTAGGCATGATGACGGTACCGGTTTCTGGTGGAAATACCCAAAGGCAGATCCAGTTGATCGAGGATTTCAAGCCTACCATCATCTGCGGTACTCCGTCTTATATACTTGCTGTTGCTGAAAAAATGGAGCAGCTCGGGAAAAATCCTGCTGAGACCTCCTTAAGATACGGTATTTTCGTAACAGAACCCTGGTCAGAGGAAATGAGGATCACCCTCGAAAGTAAATGGAACATAAAAGCATGTGACATCTATGGTCTCAGAGAAGTGCCCGGTCCGGGTGTGGCGATGGAATGCCACGAAGCACAGGATGGACATCATATAGCCGAAGACTATTTCTATACGGGAATCATTGATCCAGTGACGCTTCAGGCGCTACCAGAGGGAGAGCTTATTTTTACAAGCCTGACGAAAGAAGCTTTGCCTATCATCCTTTATCGGACAGGGGATATTGCTTCGATTAAAAAAGAGCTGTGCGCTTGTGGGAGGAAGACCATCAAGATGTCGCGAGTAAAAGGAAGGGTGGATGACATGCTGATTATCCGTGTCAATGTCATTCATTCTGAAATCGGGCATCACTTATTATGCATTCCGGAACTTTCACCACACTATCAGCTTTTACCCTCGAAGGAAAATAATCTCGACTGTCTCGAAGTACGGGTGGAAATCAAACAAGAGATCTTTATCTCACTGGATGAATATGAAAATAGGGAAAAATTCAATTCTCTTTAACGTAAAATAGAGCAAGTCCTGAAAACCGGCAGCTATATTTCCTTACGTGCTACTGTGGTGGCGACGGGCACTATCCCAAGGTCCGAGGGGAAGACTGTAAGATTAATAGATAAAAGAAATGTTATGAAATAAAAATTCAGAACTTTCAGAGTTGATAAATGTATAACATTATATTATAATTTCGTTAAATAAACGTTATAGAAATAGGAGGCGGCGATCATGACCAATTCACTTTCGTTTGACCGCTTAACAGAAGAAGAAAAGCACCAGCACTTCATGAACCGGATTGAAGCTGGTGAAAAGATAGAAGCAGACGACTGGATGCCGGAAGAATACCGGAAAACCTTGATTAAACTAATCAGCATGCATGCAATCAGCGAAATAATGGGAGCGCTTCCAGAAAAGGAGTGGGTCCCGAAAGCACCTACCCTGAAAAGGAAGCTGGGCATCATGGCAAAGGTACAGGATGAGATGGGGCATGGCCAGCTTCTGCTGAGAGTGGCAGAGGATCTCATGGAGCCATACGGAAAAACCCGTGAAGAAATTATGCAGGATCTATTTTCGGGAGATTTGAAGTTTCATAACGTCTTCCATATGGAGGCTCCTACATGGGGAGATGCAGGACTGATCGGATGGCTGGTTGACGGTGCAGCGATTATCTCTCAGACAAATATGCTGGATGCATCCTATGGGCCATATGCCCGGGCATTGAAGCGCATTTGTGCCGAGGAAGTGTTCCATGCACAGCATGGAGAAGCGATCATCATGGCTCTTGCGGAAGGAACGGAAGAACAGCGGGCAATGATTCAAGACTCTATTAACCGCTGGTGGGAAGCGCTTCTGATGTTCTTTGGCCCTGCTGACGCCTCCACCACAGGAACATCGAAACAGGATATTACAATGAAATACAAAATCCGAACAAAGAGTAATGAAGAACTGCGCCAGGATTTTTTCACCAAATATATACCGCGGGTGTTATCGTTGGGTCTGACAATTCCGGATAAGACGATGCATTACAGTGAAGAAGAGCAGAAGTGGATCTATCAGCAGCCAGATTGGAGTAAGTTTAAGGAAATTATCAAAAATAACGGGCCTAAATCCAAAGACCGCCTGCGACTTCGGGTCATTTCGCATGAAAACAATGCATGGGTCCGTGAAGCGCTGAGCTCCGAGACCAATGCAGGCTAGGAAGGAGGAACAATAATGAGCAGCAAAGGATTTTATCAGGAATTTGAAGTGTTTTCAAAAAGAACGCACACTTCCCCTATGCAGTACCAATTCAGCCTTCTTGCACCAAACGCGGAGCTGGCACTTGTCATGGCGCAGGAAAATTTTATGCGGCGCGAACCGGTGGTAGATATCTGGGTCGTAAAAAGGTCGGCAATGAGAAAGATGACCCAGGAAGAGCGGGAGTCCTTACAGAGAATCGACAACAAGGATTACCGGAATACAAAAGGGTACGGCTACCTGAAAAAGAAGTGGCGTCATTATGAACAGGAAATGCTGGATGAAAAAGAGATCATGTCCTGGGGAGGGAAGCTGAAGCAATGATTATAGCAAACGTAGAAGAAGCGAAAAGGGATAAAGCGTATCATAAGGCCTTGACGCAGCTATTGTATCAGCTCGCCGATGATGATTTTATCATCGCCTATCGTGGTTCGGAATGGCTTGGTCTTGCTCCGCATATTGAAGAGGATGTGGCTTTCTCTTCCATTAATCAGGATACGATGGGGCATGCGGCCATGTTCTATCAATTACTTGAGGAACTCGGTGAAGGGGATATGGATGCCCTGGCACATGCCCGCAATGCAAAAGCCAGAGTCAATGCCGTCCTTTTGGAACTGGTGAATGGCCCTGGGAACTATTTGAAGGAACCGAAATATGACTGGGCTTTTGCCGTTGTCAGACACTATTTCTACACTCAAGCGAAGAAACTGAAGATGGAGTCACTGAAAAACTCCTCCTATGAACCCTTGAAGCATATTGCCATCAAAGTCAACATGGAGCTTTACTATCATCTGCTTCACTGGAGAACCTGGTTCACCCAGCTCTGTCAGGCAAATGGGGATGCAAAATCACGGATGATGGCAGCGGTGGATAAAGTTCTTGCCGATTTCGGCGGGGTACTGACACTCGGACCGGATGCCGCCCAGATTTCTCACTTTAGCCTTCTGGAAGAGGAAGAAGTTCTACGCCAACGCTTCATCCAGACCATGACAGATGTTTTTGAAAAGGTGGATCTTCCTCCTCTCGAAAACAAGCTGGGCATGCAAAATGGGGATGGTCGAAAGGGAGAGCATACGAAGGACCTGGAAGATGCCATTCTTACTTTAGGTGAGGTATATAACAGTAATCCAGCGGCAGTCTGGTAAAAGGTCATGAGAAGTGAAGATGCACATACACTATTGAGGGAGCCCTTTTACTCCAATAAAAGGAATGAGTCGCATATGAGAGACAACATAAAGCTTGAAAGAGTATGGGAACAACTCCAGTCAGTGAAAGACCCTGAAATTGATTCGGTCAGTGTGGTCGAATTGGGGATGGTACAGGACATCATCCTTGATGAGAGGAAAGTCACAATCAACATGCTGCCCACTTTCATGGGCTGCCCAGCATTGGATATCATCCGGAAAAACGTAGAAAAAGAGATTGGCAATCTAGCACTTTTTGAACAAGTGGAGGTAGTTTTCATCTATGAACCGCCTTGGACTTCCGACCGTATCTCAAGTGTAGGCCGGGAGAAATTAAAGGAATTCGGCATTGCTCCTCCGCCGGAATTGGATAAGAACGGGGAATGGCATGTGGATTGTCCTTACTGCGGCTCCACCTATACGACCATTGATAATATTTTCGGTCCAACTGCATGCCGAAGCATCCTATATTGCAGAGGCTGCAAAAACCCGTTCGAAGCAATGAAACCCATTTCTACTTTGATGTAAAAGATGGTGAAAGAAGCTTACTGGAGACTAACTCTATTAAGCTTACTACATATAAAAAGGAGAGAAATAAAATGGTAAAACTAATCGCGCTTTATAAGCACCCTGAAAACAAAGAGGCATTCGATCAACACTATTTTGAAACACACGGTCCTATCACACAGAAGATTCCTGGACTCCGCAAGATGGAAGTGACAAAAGTGGTAGGAAGTCCAATGGGTGGCGAAGGCAAATACTACTTGATGTGTGAAATGTACTACGATAGCCATGATGCATTGAAGCAGGCAATGAGAACGGATGAGGCGAAAGCATCCGGGAAGGATTTAATGAAATTTGCTGGTGATCTGGTTACCCTGATGATCGGTGAAGAAGTGAATGAATAGCAGTTTCAGGTATATTGATGTCTCGGTTCAGGGTTCGATTGGAATCGTCGCTTTAAATCGTCCAAAAGTACTGAATGCGATCAATAGACCGATGGTATCGGAAATCGTATCCGTTATCGAGGAGTTTGATCGCAATAAGGTTATAAAAGTCATCGTGCTTTGCGGTCATGGCAGGGCCTTTGCTGCAGGGGCTGACATTGACGAAATGGCAGAGGTGGGTGCCATCGAACTCGAGCTGCTAAACCAGTTCACCGAGTGGGACCGTCTGGCATGGGTGAAAAAACCGATCATCGGGGCCGTGCAAGGTTTTGCCCTGGGTGGAGGGTTTGAATTGGCACTTTGCTGTGACATTCTGTTTGCCGCACATGATGCAGAATTCGGATTTCCTGAGATCAGTCTTGGTGTGATGCCTGGTGCTGGCGGTACGCAAAGGCTAACGAAATTGATGGGGAAATCAAAGGCGATGGAATGGCTATTAACTGGTGACAGAATGAGCGCGAAAGAAGCACTACACTACGGGGTAATCAACCGGATTGTTTCAAAGGAGCTTTTGACTGAGGAAACCTTGAAATTTGCCAATAAAATCGCAAAGCAGGCTCCACTTTCCCTGCGACTGATCAAGGAGTCCGTGTTGAAAGCAGTAGACTATTCCGTGTATGAAGGAATGCAATATGAACGGAAGAATTTTTACCTATTATTCGCTTCCAAGGATCAAAAAGAAGGTATGCGCGCTTTTCAGGAAAAGAGAAGGCCAAACTTTGAAGGAGAATAAGGAGGCCAGTCATGTTTGAGACAATCATATACACGATTGAGAATCAGGTTGCCTGGATCAGGCTGAACCGACCGGATAAATTGAATGCGTTTACAGAACAGATGAACAGGGAGATCCAGAAGGCAATCAAACAGAGCAGTACAGATCCTGCAATCCGTTCGATTGTGATTACAGGGGAAGGAAGAGCGTTCTCTTCCGGGCAGGATCTCGCAGAAGTGGACGAGAATATGGACCACGGTGAAGTATTACGAAAGAGGTATGGTCCGATGATGAAGGAGCTTGCACGTTGTGAAAAACCGGTCATTGCAGCCGTAAACGGGGTGGCAGCGGGTGCTGGTTTCAGCCTAGCGTTGGCTTGTGACTTCCGTCTCATGTGCGACAAGGCAAGTTATGTTCAAGCCTTTATTCATGTCGGATTGATTCCTGATTCTGGTAATCTCTTTTTCCTTCCTAAACTTATTGGAAATGCCAAAGCATTGGAGCTCGCCGTTTTTGGGGAGAAGATTCGGGCAGAGGATGCAAAGGAGCTGGGTCTTGCAACCAGAGTCATACAGCAGGAAAACTGGGAGGAAGAAGTGAAGGCATTTGTTGAGCGTCTGTCCTGCATGCCCACCAAGGCAATCGGCTTGATTAAACGTTCTCTTCAAGCAAGCTGGATGATGAATTTTGATGAGTACCTGGAGCAAGAGGCATTCGGACAAAGAATAGCCGGCCTATCAGACGATCATAAGGAAGGCGTTACATCTTTTGTGGAAAAACGAAAACCTGTATTTAAAGGAAACTAATAGATTTAATAAGGGGATGAGCAAATATGGCAACTGTAAAAGATGCAAAGCTGGAACAACTGGATATGAAGCGTGACGCGTATCAATTGATTATCGGTGGTCAAAGAGTGGATAGCTCCACAGGAGAAACTTTTACAACCTATAATCCTGCAACAGGTGAAGCAATCGCCACAATCGCCAAAGCTTCCAAAGAGGATGCCGAAAAAGCGGTGGAAGCTGCAAGAAACGCATTCGACAAAGGGAAGTGGAAGCTTTTTCCGCTAAACAAGCGTGCAAGAACTTTGAATAAGATTGCATCCATCATGCGCTCCCGTTTTAACGAGCTGGTAGAATTGGAGATTCTGGATACAGGGAAATCCCTTTCAGCCGCACAAGGTCAAGTGATGCAGGCTATCGAGGATTTCGAATTCTACGCAGGGGCAATTGTCGGTCATAGAGGGGCTGTCAACAATGTTCCAGGTCAGTTCCAGAACATTACAGAAAAAGAGCCGGTTGGAGTTTGTGCGCAAATCATTCCATGGAACTATCCATTAATGATGGCTGCATGGAAGGTAGCACCTGCCATTGCAGTTGGTTGTTCTGTAGTGGTTAAGCCTGCTACACTGACTCCGCTTACTGCAATTGTGCTTGGTGAAATTTGTATCGAAGCAGGAGTACCGGAGGGTGTAGTCAATATCATTCCTGGTGCAGGATCGGAAGTAGGAAACTACCTGGTTGAGCATCCGAAGGTGGATAAAGTGGCATTCACCGGCTCCACGCCAATCGGTAAGGATATTATGGAAAAGGCGTCTCAAACCCTGAAGCGCGTTACATTGGAGCTTGGAGGTAAATCTCCGAATCTCGTATTTGAAGATGCAGACATCGATGCAGCAGTGGATGGATCCCTATTCGGTATTTTCTACAACACAGGACAATCGTGTGAAGCCCGTTCCCGCCTGTATGTACATGAAAACATTTATGATGCGTTCATGGAGAAGTTCGTGGAAAAAGCGAAAAAGCTAACACTTGGAGATCCGTTTGCCAAAGAAACACATATTGGGGCTATCATCAATAAAGGTCAGCTTGATGTCATTGATGGGTATGTCCAGTCAGCGAAAGAAGAAGGCGCTAATATCGTGCTTGGCGGGAAAGTAGCCCAAGTGGATGGCTTTGAAAATGGCTACTGGTATGAACCTACCATCATTACGGGTGTCAATCATGACATGAAAGTTGTCAAAGAAGAAATCTTTGGCCCGGTCGTAGTAGTAATGCCATTCAGTGATGAAAAAGAAGCTATCAAATTAGCGAATGACAGTGAATATGGCCTGGGGTCTGCGATCTGGACGAAAGATTACGGACGTGCCACCAGAGTTTCCAAGCAGATCCAGGCTGGAATCGTCATGGTAAACTGCCCGTTCTCCGCTTTCCCGGGAACACCATTCGGCGGCTATAAGCAATCCGGATTCGGTCGCGAGCTTTGCATTGAAACCCTGGACCTTTACACTGAAACAAAGAGTATCATCTCCTATTTCGGGAACCGTCCTCTGAATCCGTTTGGAGTGTAAGTTTATAAAATAGAAGCAAAGGGGCGCGTTCCCTTTGCTTTTTTAAAATATCATTTTAGAAAAGGGAGGTAGCTTTAATGGAAAGAGTAATTGTTATCGGTTCTGGAGTAATGGGCAGAGGAATTGCCTATGTCAGCGCGCTTGGGGGATTTACCACCACGTTGGTTGATGTAAAAGAGGAGCAATTAATGGGAGCGAAGAAAGAAATCCATCAGATCATCGAAAAGGGAGTGGAACGCGGCAAGCTATCGACTACAGATGCCGACTCTATTAATGAAAGACTGTCTTATTCGGTTCATCTAGAGGATGTAGTGAAGGAAGCGGATCTTATTATTGAGGCGGTTCCAGAAAATATGGATATCAAAAAATCTGTATTTGAACGTATCGATCAGCACGCACCATCTCACTGTTTGTTTGCATCCAATACCTCCACCATGAGTCCTACCGAGATCGGCAGCTTCACGAATCGGCCGGAAAAAGTGATTGCGATGCACTTTTTTAATCCAGTACATAAAATGAAGCTAGTGGAAATTGTCCGAGGCCTGGAAACCAGCGATGAAACGGCAGCTGCTATCAGGTCCGTTTCAGAAAAAATGGGCAAGGAAACCGTTGTTGTCAACGAATTTCCCGGATTTGTCACAAGCAGAATTAGCGCCTTGGTGGGAAATGAAGCGTTTTATATGCTACAGGAAGGGGTCGGAACTCCAGAGGAAATCGACAAAGCAATCAAATTGGGCCTGAACTATCCGATGGGGCCTTTTGAACTTGGCGATCTTGTTGGCTTGGATACCCGATTGAACAATCTGAAATACCTTCACGAAAAGCTTGGGGAAAAATACAGGCCTGCTCCTTTATTGGAAAAGTACGTAAAGGCCGGCCGTCTTGGAAGAAAAAGCGGAAAAGGCGTCTATGACTATCAGAAAAACGACTAGAGGGAAGGTGACAGGATGAAAGAAGTGGTAATTGTGGACGCATGCAGGACCCCGATTGGAAGATATAAAGGAGCGTTAAAATCTGTTCGCCCTGATGACCTTGGTGCGATTGTCATCAAAGCCCTGATGGACAGAAATCCCAATATTCCTGCCGGGCAGATTGAAGAGGTCGTTTTCGGTAATGCCAATCAGTCAGGAGAGGACAACCGAAATGTCGCAAGAATGTCCGCCTTATTGGCAGGACTGCCAGTTGAAGTCGCAGGTACCACCATAAACCGTCTTTGCGGATCCGGCCTTGACGCCGTCAATTATGCTGCACGAGCAATTATGGCTGGCGAAGGGGATATCTATATCGCAGGTGGTACAGAAAGCATGACAAGAGCTCCATTTGTCATGAAAAAACCGGATTCTGATTTTCCGCGTGGAAATATGGAAATGCTTGATACCACAATCGGCTGGCGCTTTATCAACAAAAACTTGGAAAAAATGTACGGGGTGGATTCCATGCCACAGACAGCGGAGAATGTTGCGGTGGAGTTCGGAATCTCCCGCGAGGATCAGGACAGGTTTGCCTATGAAAGCCAACAAAAAGCCGAAAAGGCCATGAAATCCAGCCGTTTTGCGGAAGAGTTGGTACCTGTATCGATTATAGACAGAAAAGGCAATGAAACAATCGTTGACACAGATGAACATCCACGTCCGGAAACCAGTTTGGAGAAGCTCGGGAAGCTTCGTCCTCTTTTTGATAATGGTACTGTTACAGCCGGCAATGCTTCCGGTGTAAACGATGGGGCCTCCGCGCTTCTATTAATGAGTGCTGAGAAGGCTGCGGAATTAAATCTAACACCACTTGCCAGATATGTAACATCAGCAGTCGCAGGACTTACCCCTTCCATCATGGGAATCGGTCCGATCTATGCAACGAGAAAAGCGTTGCAGCGTGCCGGTCTTACAATAGATGATCTAGATCTGGTTGAATTGAATGAAGCCTTCGCTTCCCAATCCCTGGAATGCATCCGTCAGCTCGAGTTGGACGAGCAAAAAGTGAACGTGAACGGTGGGGCAATAGCTTTCGGTCACCCTCTCGGTGCAAGCGGCGCAAGGATACTGACGACCCTTGTCCATGAAATGAATAAAAGGAAAGTCAAGTTTGGTCTCGCCACTATGTGTGTCGGTGTCGGGCAGGGAATCGCAACAATAGTGGAACGTTATGAAAAATCATAGAGCATGCCTCTCTATGATTTTTCGTGTTTCCTATGACGCGTTACTTTGATAAAATGAAACTATTGTAATACGATTACTAGATTTTTTTCAGAAGAAAGAGGATGCATGATGAACACAAGATCAATGATTTTCACGTTATATGGAGACTATATCAGGCATTATGGAAACAAAATCTGGATCGGGAGCCTGATCAGGCTACTAAAGGAATTCGGCCATAACGATCAGGCCGTACGTGCAGCCATTTCAAGAATGAACAAACAGGGATGGGTGCAGGCGGAGAAAAAAGGGAATAAAAGCTATTACTACTTAACGGAGCGTGGCGTCAAACGGATTGAAGAGGCCGCTAAGCGTATCTTTAAATTGAAGTCCGAAAGCTGGGACGGGAAATGGCGTATTCTCATGTATACCATCCCCGAAGAAATCCGTAGTGTAAGGGATGAGCTTCGCAAGGAACTCGTTTGGAGCGGCTTTGGCACCCTTTCCAACAGCTGCTGGATTTCACCGAATGCTTTGGAAAAGTCGGTTCAGGATCTCATACATAAATACGAAATAGAGGAGTATGTGGACTTCTTCGTATCCAAGTACAATGGGCCGCATGAGGACAGCCGATTGGTCACAAAAAGCTGGGACCTTCATGAGATCAACGGAAAATACCAGGAATTTATCCAGGAATACAGCCAAAAGTACATTATCGATAAAAACAAGATTTTAAAAGGCCAGATGTCTGATGCAGAATGCTTTGTGGAACGTACAAAGCTTGTGCACGAATACCGTAAATTCCTGTTCGTGGACCCAGGTCTACCCGAGGAGCTCTTACCGGATATGTGGCTGGGAAGCCATGCAGGAGCACTATTCAGTGAATACTACAAGGAGCTTGCAGAACCGGCTTCACGGTTCTTTGAAGGTGTATTTGTAGACGGCAACGAATTGAGCTTTAAAGATAAAAAATATGATGTACTAAATCATCCTTATATCATAGAATGATTTGGATTACATGTTAGAGGGAGTATGCGGGATGCGTGCTTCCTTTTTTTGTTTATTCTGACAACCACAATATGGTAAAATAAGGTTATTGATAATGTATAAGAGGTGGAGCATGTACAGTTCAGAGGATAGGAACACTTATTTTACTAACACAATAGAGAAATTGCAGTCTACTAGCTTGATAGAAGGTATCATTCAGTTGGGCTCCGGGGTAAGAGACAATGAGGGACTATACCCTGCAAATTCAGGCATTGAACGAAAATAAAAAACTTCACCAGTTCAAAGCATATGAAACGCTAAACTCTTCCTTTATCCAAAAATATCTCTCCACCTATCCAGAGCAAATTTCCGTTGAAAAGGTGGAGGGGGCAGCCCGAATTTCGAAAGAGTTGTTTACTGAAAAGGTGGGGGAAAGTGAGATTTACACGATTGATCAAGAATTAAGTCTGCTTTTGGAGGGTGTTTCTTTTTCAAGTTAATTGCCTCCAAGAGCTATTACCAGGCAAAACCAGAGAATTGGATAAAAAAATATAAAGCCGAATGTATGGAAATTCCAGGATATACTTACATAACAATTTAAGGAGATGAGGGAGCAATTGAAGAAAAGAGACTTTATTCTAACAGCTTTCATTATAATAGCAGTAATTACTGCGGTATCGGTTATCAGAGAACAAGAAGCAATAGAAGTTAAAGTAGGACTGCAAGAGGAAAATGACAAGTTAGTGGAACAGGTTTCTGACTATGAAAAAGAGTTTGAGAAAAGTTCCAACACGTCAAAGGAATTAGAGAAGGAAAACACACGCTATGCTGGACAAATCTCCTTATTAAAGGAAGAAGTTGAAGTCTTAAAAAGCGACGTTGTTTATCAGGATTTTCTTGATGCGAAAGAAACGGTTGAAGCTTACAAGGAAGTGGAAACATTCGGAACAGCAAGTCTGTTTATGGCAAGGGGGGTAGGTAAATTAGTGGTTGACCGGGAAGGATCGTGTCCTTGTCTTTTTTCTTTTAGTGCTTTAAAAAGCATTGTATGGAAATCTAACGCTGTGCTGGGGCTCCGGAAATTTTCAATGGAAGATGAAAAACTACTCCTCACCTACAATACGGTTGAAGAATTTGAAGACGATTATCAATTTGTGATGACCAAAAAGGAAGGATGGAAGATAAAAGAAATTACACTTAAAGCAAAAGGAAATTAATCATGGTGCTTGCGTTCTTCGACCCTAAGATAAAGAAGGATTGTCGAAGGAAGCTTCATCATGACATAAAGAACTAAGATTTTTAACTATCTAAAAGGAGACTACGGATGAAAAAGGTTATCTTCTTCTTTCTTGTTATCATAAGTCTGTTAATCGTAACTTTCTTCTTTTCTAAAGGTGATATAGATAGTTTTAAAGATTTTCTATATGAAGAGAACATTGAATTAAGAGAAGTATCAATTAATGAAAATTCAACCTTTGACAGCAGACTATTGGGTAAACGCCCCCACCACCTGCAAATTACAAGTGGTGTCTTCTTACATATCTATAAGTATCCGAGCAATGCCTTAGCCAAAATAGCGAAGTATAGTTTTATAAGGAAAACAGAAAGTTTTGACATGACTGCTCATAATTTATATGTAGTTGAAGAAATGTTTATAATTTTTGCATATGATGGGGTTTTAAGTGATGTTGAAATATTTCTAGATGAAAAAATAGAGGAATATGAAGAGTGATTACTTTTTAAGGACTGTACCCTATTTAAATGGGGAATAGACCAGGAATGTTGATTATAAAAAGTGTAGTTAAAGTCAATTAAAAGCTGAGGAGATCTCTATGAAAGTTAAAGTGAAAAGAAAAGATTTATTGGATAATAACGATATATGGAATGCAGTTATTGGTGTGCTTAGTGAGTATGAACTATCAAATGAAGAAAAGAATTCTAATGAGGCATATATTGTCTATCATTACTATTCCGAGCTGGAAAGTGGAGGTCATGAAAGCTTATTCAATTGGTTTCAATGGTATATAGAAGAGGTTGGGATAGATAATTACTTGAATGAGCTAATAGGTATCCTTGAAAAAATTGGTGCACACGATTATGCAATTATTGAGAAGAAATATGGTCACGAAATGTGGAGATTATATTTGGATCTAGAAAAAACCAAGATTGAAGAAGATGAGTTTTACCATGTCATTGGAAAAGCGAATGATGAATACAACATTCTTAATGGAAAGTTAGAGAAAGATTTAGAAGCCTATTTAGTTAAAATTCATACCGATTTGATTGAAGTAGTTGATGATTAATTCACTCATTTTATAACTATTGTGAGCTAAATTTGGTCTAAGATTAGTTGTTGTTTAAATGAAAATTTATTTGAAACCTATAAGGTTCTTACTCCGTACATATATTGGATGAAGTTGGAAGGTGAGGGGATGCTTGTGTACTACGGAATAGAACCGGTTTTTTGGCTAAAGTTGTTACTGGTGTTGTCCATATTCGGAGTATTGCTGTATTTATATAATTCAATGATGAGAAAGCTGCTGAAAGTGGAGAGAAAAAAATTCTTTTCATACAACCATATCAATGATAAACATAAAAAAATTGATTGGACCATCAGAATAACCATTGTTGTAAGTATGCTTGTTGGTTATTTCATAAATGTACAAAATGACTTCTCTGCCGGCTATTGGTTTTTGGAAACATATTTTTTACTGTTTCTCTTTATCATCCTGTCTGAAATAGCAACAGCCATTATGGAGTGGAAGTTCGCCGAAAATAAAAATGCATATCTATTCACAATCTTTCAATTACTGTTTATTGTTGCATTCATACTAATAATATTCACTACTGATTTATTCGGAATAATTAAAGGTTAAGACAGTTAAGGATTGCAAAGGAGCGAAATAATGATTAATTTTACTGGGACACCAAATTTAGAAACCGATCGATTGATGCTTCGAAAGATGGAACTTCGCGATACGCAAAGTGTTTTCGAGCATTGGCTTTCGGATGAACGGGTGAGTGACAATCGCGTCAACGCAGCACATGGAACCCTCTCTGAAACATCGGAGAAGATGGGGAAAATCATTAAAGGATATGACAAGAAGGATTTTTGCTACTGGGGGGTTGAGCTGAAATCCAGTGGTGAGCTGATTGGAGAAATGGATCTGTATGATTTTGACGATACTACCGGAAACTGTGAGGTCAGTTATTCGTTTGGATACAACTGGTGGAATCATGGATATGCGACAGAAGCATTGAGAGCTGTTGTGGAATTTGGCTTCAGGCATATGAACATACATAAGATTTCTGCAGCACATAACACGGACAATCCAGCTTCGGGGAGGGTTATGAGTAAGGTTGGCATGGTACAGGAAGGAGTAATCCGACACATGATCCGCAATGCCAAGAATCAATACAAGGATTGTGCGGTTTATGGGATATTGCAAGAAGATTATCTCAAAAATACATAATAGATGATAAGGGGGAAATTATGAAAAGTTTTTTTAAACTAATCTCAACAGCAATGCTGGTATTTACTCTGGGTGCGTGTAATAACGAAGCAGTCTCAAAATCCAATACCGTTTCTGTGGATAAATTATCAGAGAAAGAGAACGCAATACTTTCGACTACCTCAGATAAATCCTTTGTATTCGATTTCAATATTGATAATGAAAATAAAGAAGTAAGAGTATGGATTGAAAAATATGAATCTGGTGTATTGGTAGAAGATAAAATAAGTGATTTAACCGCAAAGGTAGAAAAAACAGGCTTCATTATTTTTACTACCTCCAAAAAAGAAGTAAGTCAAAAGTATCATATTTTTAATATTGGAATTAGCAGTAATGACACTTTTAGTTCGTTAAGCACCTTTGATACAGATTCAGATGAATTGGAAAAGATGTCTAGTACATGGAGCAGCTTTCCCGATGAAATAACAGAGGTAAATGGAGAGGTTGTATTGGCTAGTATTTGTTATTCAAGTACAGGTGATTTGCCTTCATTTACCGAAGATTTCTACAAAGATGTTGAGGCTCATATGAACGAGCTAGAAGAATATGACGTTGTATATTTATTAAAAACTGAATTTATCAATTGATTGTACCTACATTTAACTAGAACCAACTTTTGGGGAGAGGGAGATTGGAATGAAAAATCTACAAGAGGGTTCTGGTCTTGACCGTAACGGATTTATTGTAAGTGACGTTAGTTTAGAAAAAATCAAATATGATTATATGCAGAGCATAAAAGACTCCGTCGAGAGACTACAAAAGTTGTTTCCACGCAAATTGCACAGCGTTTATGTGTACGGTAGTGTAGCGAGAGGTGATGCTTTGCAAGGCAAATCAGATTTGGACCTTCTAGCACTTTTTGATGGCAAACTTAGTCAAGAGCAATCTACTGAATTAAAGCACCTTGCTAGTGAACTGTCTCATACATATCGCTTCTTGGTTCGTGAGGTTGGGATAGCTATTGCATATTATGACTATGCACTCGATCCGGTGAATTACTACGAACAAGCATTTCTTAAGGAGCTCTGTGTTTGTGTACACGGAGAAGATCTGCGCGGGCGGTTTTGTCCTTACAAACTCACACCAGAAATAGCCACTAGTTTCAATGGAGATATTTGTGAAGTTGTTAAACGGACGTTAAGTCGGTTAGAAACTGCTACTACGGTCGAGTTTAAAGCAATTTCACAAGGCTTCGCTAGAAAGCTGATTCGAACATACTATTCAATGGTAATGGCGCGTTCGCAGATTTGGTCGACACGGCTTCACGAGCAAGCAGAAATATTTCTCCACTATTTCCCTGATAAGAAGCCTATTATTAATACTTTGCAGGAGTGGATAGAGCAACCTCCGATGGACAGAACAACCGTAATAGATTCCTTTAAGAGGGAAGGTAAATGGGCTTGTGAGAATTTTGTACGAGAAGCACATATTCCTTCGTAAACAAATTGGAGAGGTAGTGTCCAAAAGATTTTGTGGTTGCTCTTTATTTAATTTTACGAGTAGCTCACTTTATTATAGACACAAAAAATAGATTAAATGAGATAGATAAGAAGATTGATGACATAAAAGAGTCTATTTCTAGAAAAGACAGTCATAGTCATTAATCAATAATCGAAAAGGGGTAAGGGAAATGATTGGTTTGCTTAATCTTAGCAGCCTTGTACTTGGAATAATCGCTTGGATACTTCCTGTTGTTACTATAATGCAGTCTGAAAAGCATAGAGGTAGAAATTGGGTCGCTCTTTCCTTTATGAGTTTCAGCGCTTGTGCTATTTCGCTATGTTTCCAGATTTTCTATAACTATCATCTGGTAAAGATTGAGGATTGGTCAGCACTTATGGATACAACGCGTGCCGTGGTGTTGGCCGCGGCGGTACTTCTTTTAGTCACCATCGTATTAAATATAATTACTTTGATTTTATATCATGATAAAACTGCAAAGTAAGAAGGTTTTATGTTCTACTTTCTTAAAAGGATACAGACTCTTTATCATTAAGAATGAAAATGACGAAAGGTGGTAATCAGTTGAACCATGATAAAATGTCTATCATTTCTTTTGCCCCTAAATATGCAGAAGAAACAGTAAAGATGTGGCGTGATAGTAAGTACGAGGCCATTGGTTTGGAAGAGTCTCATAGCTTTGAAAGTCATGTTTACTTTTTAAATCATATCTTACCTAAAGAATTTCACATTGATATAGCGATAGTGGACGAAAAAGTGGCTGGGATAATTGCCTATAATGAATCTCATATAAGCCAATTATATATTCATATTGCTTATCAAGGATTAGGCATAGGGAAGAGATTACTTGAAAAAGCAAAAGAACAATCTGCGGGAAAATTAACATTATACACATTTGAGGTAAATAAGAAAGCACAACAATTTTACGAGAGGAATGGATTTGAAATTGTTGGCAGAGGGCATGAAAATGAAGAAAATATGCCGGATATTCTATATGCTTGGACCGCTGAATAACTATGAATCAATTTAAAAAACCGAAATTAGAAAGGGACCTTCTGAAAATCAAGAGGTCCCATTTTTTTATCTAATTCTTAAGAAACGACTCTTCGAATATTTCTAAGAGATACTCCAGAGTGATCGGATCACTGTACGTGGATGCTTTGCTATTAATTTCGATTACCTGGCCATTTTTTACTGCAGGTATATTCTTCCATGTGTTGGTATCCAGGAAGGAGCTGTCGCTATCCGGGTTTTTACTTAGGACGATATAGTCTCCGGAAAATTCGGGAAGGACTTCAGCTGAGAAAGTGTAGATGCCGGTTTCAAGTGCCATTTCTTCGACTTTCTCTGGCATTTTCAGCTCCATTGCCTGATAGATGATTTCTGACCCGCGTGCATAATTGTTTCCAAATACATAAAACTCCTTATTGCCGTTTTCAATCACAGAAACGGTTGCATCTTCGCCGATTTTTGCACGAATCGCATCGCCTGAGGCTTTTGCCCGTGCAGTGAAATCATCTACCCAGTCTTTTGCTTCTTTTTCCTTGTTTAAGAGTTTTCCAATCTCCATCTGTTGGGTCAAGTAATCCAATTTGCCCCATGTATAAACAACTGTAGGTGCGATATCAGCTAATTTATCAATATTTTTCATCCAGGATCCTACGATGATCAGATCCGGTTCGAGTTCGATAATCTTTTCCAGGTTTTCATCCGATACGACTTCCACGCCCTCCAGTTTTTCTTCAAATAGAGGGTTCATATTCGTCCACTCATCAATTCCCACCACATTGCCGCCTAATGCAAGGACATTGGGGCCATTGGAAAGGGCAATGATTCTTTTCGGATCTTTCGGGACCTCGACAGGTCCGGTTTCAGATTGATATGTAATGGTTTCCTTTTCTGATTCAGAAGCTTGATTGGTGTCTGCTGCCTCGTTATTCCCACATGCACTAAGAACAAGTGCGAATAATAGCAGGAACGGTATAATTAGTTTTTTCATCTTGACTCTCCCTTTATATTATTAGTAATGATAATCATTTTCATTTATCTACATTTAAATAGTAGTGTTACTGAGAATCATTGTCAATATACTTTTTCATTAATTTTCTTTAGGAGGGAATATTTATTTATCAACTAGGTATATACGGAATGTTTATTCAAAATATGTATGTCAGTGGAAAAATCTCAAACTCAAGGTGAATAGAGTATGTTTCTTTGCAATGTGTGAGGTATTTTATCAACTAAAGGAAAAATGGGTAACTACTTTTTTGTAAAATTATTTATTGAGATGAAGAGAGAGATTTGAAATAATTGTTAGTGTATAAATTTTAATCAGAATAATTAAACAAGGGGGATGTAATATGTATCGATATTTTAATGGGTTAGTAATCAGGGAAGGAACGGAGGGAGTTCCTGCTGAATATATGGAGGAGCTATTTGAGGATGAATGCCGGATGGGCCAGAAATACTCCCAATTGGCAGAAGGAAAAGTTTTCGTTAATATTTACGAACTCCACCTGGGCATTTACTGTGTAGGACAAAGACAAAATGGTTGGCATGGTCAGAGTTATCTCAGACAGAATAATGGCTGCCAACATCATGGATCTGGTGGTTCTATCAGATTATCGAGGAAAAGGTATAGGTAAAAAGCTTGTGAAACTATGTGTACAAAAGCTTCCGAACGGAGATTGGTTCGCTCACACTTCCGCTAACAATTTCAAATTCTATGAAACATGCGGGTTCGAAGTCAAAGACCACTCCCAAAATGGCACTTGTGCTTATTACGGCTATATTCAGGCACGGAAGGATGGGCATAGGTGAAGAGATTGAAGGTTTTGAAATTTTAGAAATGGGAAGAAGAAAAGACATTAAGTAGAGGGAAAGTGTTAAAATGATTAAAAAAATGGACCTCAGTGACAGAAATATTGCGCGAGAAATTTTATCCATACAGATACCTTCCTACAAAGTTGAGGCGGAAATAATTGGATATTTCGATATTCCGCCTTTAAAAGATACAGTGGATACGTTGCAGCAGTCCGGAGAAACGTTCTTTGGTTATTACAATAAGGTAGATCTCTGTGGAGCTGTATCCATCAAGGTAGAGGGTGATGAAATGGATATACATAGGTTAATCGTTCATCCCAGCCATTTCAGAAAGGGAATTGCCCAGGCGCTTTTAACTTTCCTGGAAAAAACCTTCGACGTTAAGGCAATAAAAGTAGCGACAGGTTCTAAAAATAATCCTGCTGTTACATTGTATAAAATGAATGGTTTTCAGATTTGTAATGAAGTAACTATAAATGAACAATTATCTTTAACTTTGTTTGAAAAGAAAACAGGAAGAACTTGATATTGAGAGAGCTTATCTGAAAAGGTAGGCTTTCTATTTTTTTGTGAGTTGTATATGGAGTACTTCTACAAAACGACATCTACTCTAAGAAATTGTCGGAAACTATCCCAAAAGCGATTTCTAATTTCGGTTCTTTTTCCTCTTATTTTACAATGATTCAGGACTTTACTATTAGGTTAAAGGACATTTCTTCCTTGTTTATATAGAAATTTGTCAGCAGTCCTGTTCAATATCCCCCAAAAGGAGTTCTGACACACTTATAGAATAAATCTACTTGTGACAATAAGATTATTTAGGGGGAGTTTTTCTTGAGGCAGCACTTTTTAAAGAAGAAGGAAAGGAAAGGGATTTTTAAGAAAAGCATGTATCTTTTGCTTATTGTGGTGCTTACGGTATCTTATATTAATCCTTTTTTTGGCTTAGGCGAAAATGCAGCAGCAACTGGAAAGAATACAGCAGAAGAAATTATTGCTTCACTATCTAAAGAGCAATTACAAGCACTCAACCAATTGGAAGCAAATGAAAATGAAGGATTAATAGGCTTTGAAACTCAGGAATTATTTTTGGGAAACGAAACTACAGTTATAGTGGAATTTCAGTCAAATCCAGCAGTTATGGCAATCATAAGTGCTGCGATGAAAGGTGAAAAACTTACCAGCCAGAAAGCACAGGATGATGTTTTAAAAGAACAAAAAACATTTCAGGAGTATGCGAAAAAACAGAAAGTAAAAATCAAAAAAACCTACCAAACAACTTTTAATGGGATGGCAATTACGGTCCCAGCAAACCAGGTTGAGAGCTTGCTGGAATTGAAAGTTATCAAAGCTGTTTATAAAAGCAATATCTTCTCGATTGAACCTGTGACGAATAACCTTCAGGAAGACGTAACATCATCACATAGAGCAGATAGCATTCCATTTTTAGGAATTGACCGCCTTCATGAAGAAGGTATCACTGGAAAAGGAATAAAAGTTGGAGTACTTGATACAGGAATCGACTACCACCACCCTGATTTGCAAGATGTATATGTTGACGGCTATGACCTAGTGGATAATGATGATGATCCAATGGAGACAACTTATGAGGACTGGCAGAAATCTGGGATGCCACTAGTGAATGGAGGAAGCTTTTACTATACCTCACATGGTACACATGTGGCAGGTACTATTGCAGCACAACCCAAAAATACCGGAGGAGTTACGGTTAAAGGGGTTGCACCTGATGTTGAATTATATGGTTATCGGGTATTAGGACCTTACGGGACAGGTAGTACAGAAGGAATCGTCGCAGGTATTGAACGAGCAGTGAATGATGGAATGGATGTAATTAATCTTTCATTGGGTGCTCCAATAAATAACCCATTTGATCCAACGAGTATTGCGATTAATAATGCCGTATTAAGTGGGGTTGTTGCTGTAGTAGCAGCTGGAAACACTGGTCCTAGCAGTTTTTCATTAGGTACTCCTGGAGCTGCATCCCTTGCTCTTACTGTTGGTGCGAGCTCTACTTCGTTAAATAGGGAGTACTATACAGTTAATGTGCAAGGAGATAACAATCCATCCTTCTCCATTTTAAATTTCGCCAATGATTTTGTTACAGATATAAGCTCTTTTGAAGGACAAGAGCTTGAAATAATAGATCTTGGTATTGGCAGACTGCCTGATTACAATGGTAAGGATGTAAATGGGAAAATAGTTTTAGTGAATCGTGGTGTCATCGGTACACAAGACAAAATTGTTTATGCGAAAAATAATGGGGCAGTTGCAATCATTGAGTATCATAATGATTCGAATGTAGGACACCTAGCAAGTTATGTTGGGGAACATTCTCGCTTTATTCCAGCCTTCACGATGAAGAATGGAGATGGTTTAGCCCTCAAGGCGCTTTTAGAAGCTGGAAATGTATACCTTGCGTTTTCCGATTATGAGGTGGAATTTACCTCTGGAGACGAATTAGCTTCCTTTAGCTCCAGAGGACCTTCAAGAATTAACATGGATATAAAACCAGAAGTAACAGCACCAGGGGTGAGTATTCTATCGACTATCCCTGCTTATGCAGTAGTTAATGCTTCGTCTTCTGATTATCAGTATGCATATAGACGTATGTCAGGAACATCTATGGCAACGCCGCATGTAGCCGGGATTGCTGCGCTTATGCTTCAGAAAAATCCGGAGTATAAACCGG
This sequence comes from Bacillota bacterium, assembly GCA_051750385.1. Classification (GTDB taxonomy): domain Bacteria; phylum Bacillota; class Bacilli; order Bacillales; family Bacillaceae_I; genus Sutcliffiella_A. Next base: position 569,024 of record JBNJJQ010000001.1, read on the forward strand.
AGGATATTAAGACAGTTTTAATGAATACAGCAGTACCATTAAATGGTGACTATAGTGTTTTTGATATCGGTGCAGGAAGAGTGGAGCCATATAAGGCGATACATTCGAAGGTAGAATGGCGAGTTATAGATGAAACGCCAATGTTGGTTGAAGGTGAGTTAATTGATATTAAAGAAGTTTCAGGTGGGCTAAGCTTTGGATCCTTCTATGGCGATGAAGGAAATATTCGATCCCAAAAACAAATCACTATCAATAATAAAGATAAAGAAAAAAAGTTATTTGATTCGAAAGTAGAATTTACAAAGGTGTCAACGAATCCAAACAAAAATGGGGTAAAGGTATTAATCAATAAAACAATAAGTGTGAAAGGGAAATCCAGTATTAAAACGAATGCTTTTTTATTGGTACCGAAGATAGTTGAAGCTGGAATGTATGAAGGATATATTACTTTTACCAACAAAGTAGATAAAATGGAAAGCTACCGAATACCATTTTCCTTTAGAACAATGGATAGCGGCTTCAATTTTATGGAACTTTCATCAGTGGCAATTTCTCCTCCATACTTGCATGTGAAGCGATTATACCATACTAAAGGAAGTGTGGATTTAGGATTTAGATTCAAGTCACCAATGGAAAGACTAGATTTGGTCTTAAGTAATAAAGCAACAGGTGAAGACTTGGGTTACCTTGGAATGGTAGATTTAACATCTGCGTATGATGGTATTAATTATAATGTTCGAAATGTATTTAATGGTGCTTACAATGCCTTTACAGGAGATGCAAGCAACCCAATTGATTCAGCTGTGACACTGGCACAGCCAGGTTTGTATACCATAAAGGTAATGGGAACCAGTGAACGAAATATTGTTTATACACATGAGTTGGATGTAATGGTTGATCCGCAATCTCCAATATTAACAAGCTCTTTAACGAATCATGACTCTCCAGTATTTGAATATTCTCCTGATCAAACAGAGTATTCTTTATCGGTGAAGGTAGAGGATTATGAAATTGAGAAGATGATGGAATCAGGCATGAGTGTAGACCAGTCGCTTAATACGATAAATTACTCTCTCAACAGTAATTTTAACCCAGTGATACCTGTAAGAAATGATGGTACTCTTGACTTGACAGTACCTTTAAATCCAGGAAATCCGTTTATGAGTTACGTAATCTATGCAAATGATGCTGCAAATAATCGCAGTGATAAAGGAATCTATTATTTCGCTCAAGAAGGAACGACTTATGGATATACGAAGTCTTCTGCTACTGTCTTGAATATGGGTGAAAGCTTTACCACTCTTCTTCATCTAAATAATGTGAAGGATATGAAGTCGGCTAGTTGGACAATCCCGAACTTCACTGAGTACTTTGAGCTAGTAGAAGCAAAACCTAATAACCATGTGTTGACAAAAGCTGATTCAATGGTGGATGTAGAGCTTCAAGGAAAAAATCTAATAATAAAGCTTGAATCTGACAAACCATTAAATGGTGATTTAAAAGCGGTTGATTTACAGATTAAAGTGAAAGATGCTGCCTTCCATGTGTTAGGAGAAATTAAGCCGACAGCCAAATTTTTAGACAGCAATAACGTGGAAAAGTCCATTCCACACGCAGCAGAAGAAATAAAAATAATCCCGACTTTCTCTGAGATTAGTGGACGCTTATTTTCAGACGCTATCGGTTACGAAGCGGATTGGACTACTGTTGGTGCGGTGGTAGCTCTTCATGATAAAAATGGGGAAAACTATGCCAGTGAAGAAAGTATTAATTTGTATCGAGAATTCCGTGTTTCGAAATTACCTGTTACGCTAGAGCCATTCCAATTAGAGATTTCATTACCAGGACATTTTAAAATAGCAAAAACGCTTCAAATTGGAACAATGTTGGGGGAAGATGTTCTTGGACAATTAGTGGCTTTACCCACAACCATGTATTTTACACCAGGTGATGTAAACCAAGACGGTGTCATCGATATTCTAGATGCGTTGCTTATCAAAGAGCATTGGAATACTAACAATCGAGATGCTGATATAAACTTTGACGGCATTGTAGACAAAATAGATCTTAACAGTGTGGTTAATTATTACTTGAAGAAAAATCTGGATATAAAAGATGCTCCAGTGCCTCTTACTGAAAAAGATGGAATAACACTTGAGGATATCCTAAAAGAGCTAGGAATAAATTAAAGTAGAGCGTTTAAATCTACGATTGGAAGTAGTGATTGCTATTCATAGCATTCACTACTCTTTTTTTTGGAGGATATCAATAATCACCCCAAAGTAAACAACTATTAGAAAAGTAGATAAAGAAAAAACTCAATAATTAAGTGGATGAAAGAAATTAATTAAAAATTTGTTATTGTATGGCTAAGTGATGAAGTAGGCCATGGTATATTTCCCATCTTAATAGATATAAAGTTATTTAGGAGTTTCGTAGCTCTTTATTTATTCACTATCTGGAGCCTTTCTGGAACAAGATAAGCTTTTTTTTAAAAAAATATTGAGTTTATTGTAAAGTTTTAAAATAATTGGAATTATACAATTGTCATAAGGAGGTGATTTGATGAAATTAGCGGAGGCATTAATTTTACGTTCTGATTATCAGAAAAGAGTGGAGCAGTTGAAGAATCGCCTGTTCCAACACAACATGTAAGGGTCCAGGAAGGCGACCAGCCTAACGAGGAGCCAAAGGTTTTGGTGGAGGAACTAACGGAACTACTGGAGAAGCTGAAACAGCTTATTCAAAATATCAATAGAACTAATCTACATACCAAAATTGATAAGACACACAGTCACTTGCAGACGCTTTGACCAGCAGGGATTTGATCGGCCAGGAAAGAAAGATTTACAGCGAGCTGCTGGAGCAGGCGATAGAGCGGCAAGACCGTTATTCCAGGTCTGAAATCAAGTATGTTACCATCATCCCTGTAAAAGAAACGCAAAAGCATGTTGATGAATTATCACAAAAGTACAGGCTGCTTGATGTGAAAATACAGGAGCTCAATTGGAAAACGGATTTAGTAGAAAAGTAAACTGTTTAACATAGCAAGCTGGTAGCTAACACGAAAAGGCGAATACCAAACCTTGCAACAGGTAAAAGTTGTATCCATGGTAGGGGTTACGGGGTGACCCTGGAGGTTCGAGGCCTCATTTTACAACTTAAACTCCAGTAATGTAACAGCATTACAAGGTATTCAAACAAATACCATCCAGGTATTGATTTTCGTTTCGTGAGGGTGGATAGGGGAAATAAAGTTTTGTCTTGTTAACTGGGGCGTTGATCCAGAAGGATTGGTGCCTTTTATTTAATTCTAAATGTAATTTTAAATTTCAAAAAAAGGTGATTCTGATTGATGGAATCATCTTTTTTGTTCTCTCACACATTTTTCACAATTATGGAGTAAAATAATGGTTAGTATGTTGGTTAGGAGTGTTACAGCGTGAAAAACTTATTCTTAGTACTAGGGGTAATTCTAGTTGTACTAATAGCAGGATGTACAAGGTTTGATATCGATTTGCCCAAATCAGAAAATCGCGAGTCAACTATATATGTGACCCACTTGAAAGAGAATGCAATAACCGCCTTGGACATGACGACCGGAAACCAGGAGAAAGTCAGTTTACCTTTCAGGTTTTCATCGATAGTGGAAATAGAACCTGGATATTTACTAGCCTCAGTGAAGGAAGAAGATAAATTGTTTGAAATAAATGTAAAAGAGAGCAAGGTCACGCCATTCCTGGATGTTGACGAAGGGATTCTTGAGTTATTGTATAATCCGGAAGACAAGTTGCTTTATGCTGCCAATGGAAAGACGAACAGGATTAGTGTAATAGATATGGAAGAAAAGAAGGCACTAAAGGAAATAGAAGTAGGAGAATACCCTTCAAAAATGTTCCTGGATAGTGAGAGGCTATATGTGCTGACTGCCGGGAGTGGGGAAGTGTATGTTTTGGATTCTACCACCCAGGAGGTAACGGGTTCCTTTTCAGTGAACGCAAGACCTGAAGGCTTGCATTATGATGGCACCTACATTTGGACAGGCGGCCATGGTGCAGCAGGAGAAATGAATGAAAAGCTATTTGCATATGACCCGGAAACTGGAAAGGAAATGATGTCTGTGAATACGGGTCTAATGCCTATACATATTTTACAACACTCTCCTGATTCTCCATTATTTGTTCTTAGTCACGGGGATCATAGCTTGACAAAAATAAATGCGGAGACCTATAAAGTCGAAGAGAAAATTGACGTCTGTGACAATCCAAGCTATATGGTAACGGATAATCGAAATTTGTATGTTTCGTGCTTGGATGGGGACGAATTACTTATGGTTAATCAGGATAATGCAAATATTATAAACAGGTATAAAATTTCTAATGGTCCCTTTTTATTATTCAAAGGAGGCGAAGAGGAATGAAAAACGCCTTCCGGGTATTGGTCGTGGATGATGAAGCGGTTATGAGGGAATTACTTGGGATGTACTTGAGTAAAGAGAATTATCACGTTCTCTATGCAGAGAATGGAGATGAAGCACTCGATACACTTTATATGAATGAAGTGGATTTGATTATTCTTGATGTCATGATGCCCGAAATGGATGGGTTTACAGCTTGTAAGATAATCCGTGAGAAATATATGATGCCTATCCTGATGCTGACTGCCAAGAGCGATGAATGGGACAAGGTGCGGGGCCTGAAGCTTGGAGCGGATGATTATGTCATGAAGCCATTCAGTCCTAAGGAACTTCTTGCTAGGGTCGAAGCATTACTACGTCGTTCCAAGCAAGCATTCTTTGATGTGCTTTCCCACTCAGGCATCACTGTCCAAAAAAGTGCAAGGCAAGTGGACGTAAGCGGGGAAAGAATTAACCTCGCGAGAAGGGAATATGATTTATTGCTATTTTTAATGGAGCATGAGGGACAGGTGTTTTCCAGAGAGCAACTCCATGATGTGATCTGGGGATTGGATACGGAAAAGGGCTCTTTTCGCACCGTGGATACACATGTGAAAACCTTAAGGTTCAAATTGAAGGAGGCAGGGTACCATATCAAAACAGTATGGGGCATCGGCTATAAATTTGAGAGGAATGAAGCATGAATCCGCTATCCATCCGCAATAGGATCTGGTCGACCATCATTTCTGTTTCCGTCCTGACCATTCTGCTCGTAGTGGTGGTATCCTATTATCTCTATCAGACCTTATATATCGAGAAGCAAACCGATACACTTATAAATCAAGGCCGTTTTCTGGAAGAGGTTTATTATGAAAGCCCACAGGAGGATTTTTCGGAGCGGTTGGAATGGATTGAACAAAGCTCGGAAACATCGATTATCTTTTCGGATGACCCGATGCAGCTTGCCAGTGGAGCGCCATTCGATTCCTTTGCAGAAGAGAACCTTATCTCCTTTTCTGAAAGGCAGGAATTATTAAAAGGGGAGACACTGATTTTCACGAAATATCATACTGGGTTGGATCAGGAGATACGGGCAGTCGTCATACCGTTGAGTCTTTCTGAAGGATTGGACGCCGTCATTTTTCTTTACATGCCATTAACAGCAATCACGGATGCCTTTCATCCAATTAGGAACTTACTTCTTATCGCCATGGCATTGATCATTTTGCTCTTAATCCTGATTGGCAGGAAAATGACGAATAGAATCGTGCAGCCAATCAAGCAGATGGAGAAAATAGCAAAAGAGATTGCCCAAGGGGATTTTTCCAAAAGGCTAGCCATTAATGGTGCGGATGAAATTGCAAGCCTCGGCCAATCGATTAACGTCATGTCTTCGAATCTGGAAGAGGTGGATAGGAACAGGCGTGAATTCTTAGGGAATGTATCGCATGAATTAAGAACCCCGATCAGCTATCTTAAAGGGTATAGTGAGGCGCTGGCAGAAGGAATCATTTCACCGGAAAAATACGTCGCAATCATCCAGAAGGAAACCGACAGGATGAATCAGCTTGTGCATAATCTGTTGGATCTTGCACAGCTGGAAGGGGACTCGTATCCGATTACCGAAGAACCGATCATCATTGCCGAACTGGTGAAAGAGGTAGTTCACCGCTTTCAATTGAAGCAAGACGAAAAAAATCTTGTTACAGAGTTCAATCTTGATGAAGAGGTCGTAGTGAATGGGGATCATGGACGGTTGGACCAAGTGGTAGATAACCTCTTGAGTAATGCGATAAAGTATTCTCCTGAGAAAGGGAAAATAAAAATTTCTGTCCTCCAGGAAAATACTTTTGGAGTTTTGATTATAGAGGATGAAGGAATCGGTATCCCTGAAGAGGATTTGCCGTTTATCTTCGAAAGGTTTTACCGGGTCGAAAAAGCCAGGACAAGAAAGAGTGGCGGTACAGGTCTTGGGCTTTCTATCGTCCAAAAGATTGTACACAAGCATAATGGGGAAATTATCGTAGATTCACAGCTCGGAAAAGGGACAGTGGTCAAGGTGGAAATTCCTTTGTTCATGTTTTAAATCCTTCATTCTTTCTTCACAATTATCCATCAAACTATAAGCATACAGAGAAAACCGTTGGAGGAGTATGCTTATGGAAAACAAAACGAATCAACAAAAGGGCAAAAATCAGACCAGAACAGGCATCTACCAAACAATGTGGAGATGGCATTTCTATGCTGGCATCATTTTTGCTCCTTTTTTAATTATTTTGGCATTCAGTGGCGGGGTTTATTTATTCAAGCCCCAAATAGAATCTTATCTTTATCAGGATCTATATTTTGTGGAAGAGACAAAGGAAACAAGTCTGTCTGTCAATGCACAGCTGGATAAGGTAATAGAAGAATTTCCAAACATAGCTGTAACCAGAGTGTCCTTCTTTGATGAGGAAAATAGAAGCACGAAGTTTTCTACCATGCAGGATGGAGAGGCCATTAGTATCTTTGTAGACCCATATACAGGGAAGGTCATGGGAGAGCTACCGGTAGAGAAAGAGCTGATGACCATCTTTGTGAAATTGCATAGTGAGCTACTGGTAGGAGGAACGATTGCCAATAGGTTGGTGGAGCTTGCTGCTTGCTGGGCCATTATCCTTCTGATCACAGGTCTGTATTTATGGTGGCCGAGAAACCGTGCCTCCATCTGGGGAACTGTTCTACCGAGATTAAGAAGTAAGGGAAGAGTTTTTTGGCGGGACATGCATGCAGTCCCGGCATTCTGGTTATCACTTGGACTCATGGTCTTGATTCTGACAGGTCTTCCATGGTCCGGTGTAATGGGAGAACAGATCAACAGAGTGGCAACGGCTACCAATACAGGATATCCTGCATTTTCATTCAGTTTTGGTGAAAAGCCGGAATCAGTGACAGTAACGAAGGAAGTTGCGGAGGAAGTGCCGTGGGCTACGGAAAATATTCCGGTACCAGCTTCCACCAGTAATCAGTATGTTCCCTTGACTTTAAATGAAGTTTCGGCAATTGCAGTAGACAGAGAAGTCCAAAAGCCCTATAACATTTCCATGCCTCAGGGAGAAAGAGGCGTATACACCATTTCCACCTCCCACTCCAAGCCATTTGATAATGCGACCTTGCATGTTGATCAATATAGTGGAGCGGTAATGACGGATGTACGATATGAGGACTATGGACTGATGGGAAAAGCAATAACGCTCGGTATTGCACTTCATGAAGGAAAACTATTCGGGTTGGCAAATCAACTGCTTGGTTTGATTCTTTGTATCGGTTTAATAGGAATGATGATCAGTTCCCTTATCATGTGGAGAAAAAGGAAGCCTGCTGATGGAAGTGGTGCACCAGGCAAACACGTGGACACAAAAATCAAAAGAGCGGTTACCATTATTATGTTTTTATTGGGGGTTGTCATGCCGCTGGTTGGGATATCCATTATTGCGGTTCTCCTTTTGGATAAATTGGTGTTTACTAGAATAAAAAGATTGAAAGCATGGCTAGGATAAGAAAGGCGTGATAGAGATGAAAAAAATAGGTGCAGTATTGATTCCCATCCTTTTATTGGTCGGTTGTACCAGTGCACCTGAAGAGAAAACAACCCTTGAAGTGGTAAAGGTGGAAACGGAACTTCCTGCTGACGTACAAATAGAGGAGGAAGTCGACATTCGAACCCATGTGACCCAGGGGGAAGAAAATGTGGAAGATGCCAAGGAAGTGCAAATCGAGATCTGGAATGTTGAGGAAGGAAAAGAAAACAGTGAGCTCATAGATGCTGAACATAATGGCGATGGGATATACGGAGTGAAGTATTCTTTTGAAAATAAGGGAATCTATCGGATTCAATCCCATGTAACGGCACGTGATATGCATGTGATGCCTACCAAGCAATTAGTTGTAGGTGACTTCACCCGGGAGCAAATCGACGAGATTCTTGGAAGTGAAGAGAGCGCCGAGCAAGAAAGTGATCACGAAGGCAGTGGACACCATCATTAATTGTTTCTTGATTGTGGGACAAAAAATAATCTATTCAGTTACTTACAAATAAACAATTTCTTGTATGATAAAGCATTCCTATTTTATGAGGAATGCTTTTTTGTTGAAAAGTAACAAGTTGTTTATAAAAATCAATATTTATTTATTGATAATCAATAAATGATGTATTATTATGTAATTGACCATAAGTAAAGACTAATGGAAGAACAATATAGGATTTTCAGAGAGAGTGGGATAAACATTGGATCATCAGATAGTTTTGAAAAAGGAAAAACCATGGTTCATAAGAGGAATAACACAGCTTGTTCAATTCGGTTGGGAGCAGGCACTATCCTGCTTGTTTCCTGTTGTTATTTTTGCCTCTTTGGCTATTACACAAATCATCTCCCTCCCCCTGTTGCCACGCTATGACTGGTTACTTATCATCTGCCTACTGATGCAATGGTGGATGATCCGGTCTGGGCTTGAAACACGGGATGAACTAAAGGTTATCACCTTGTTTCACCTTATCGGTCTTGCGCTGGAACTTTTCAAAGTACATATGGGTTCATGGTCCTATCCGGATGAAGGATATTCAAAAATATTTGGTGTACCTTTGTATAGCGGATTCATGTATGCAAGTGTAGCGAGTTATCTTTGCCAGGCCTGGAGAAGGATGAATGTTGATCTGGTGAAGTGGCCACCGTTTTTGGCTGTTGTTCCGCTGGCGGCTGCGATTTATTTGAATTTTTTCACCCATCATTTTTGGTGGGACATTCGTTGGTGGCTTTCAGCACTTGTCATCATCATATTTTGGAAATCATGGGTTATTTACGAGATTAATGGAATTCGCTATCGTATGCCAATCGCACTTTCTTTTGTACTTATCGGATTTTTTATCTGGTTGGCTGAAAATATCGCAACTTTCTTTGGAGCCTGGGAATATCCAAACCAAACCGATGCATGGAGCCTCGTTCATCTAGGAAAGGTAAGTTCATGGCTCTTATTAGTAATTGTGAGCTTTTTGATCGTTGCTACTTTAAAACAGGTTAAGAGAAAACTTCCGGTGGAATAGATGCTAATCAACCTTACAACCCGTTGTATGCAAAAAGCAGTGAGATTTCAATTGTGAAATCCACTGCTTTTTAATTAATGTATTTCTTTAAGTAAGATTGACTTACCCTTTTTATATCAATAGGTAGGAAATGTTGATATATTAATAGGAGTAAAATAGAAGGCGCATCTATGCAGGTCCTTTTTTTCTCCCATAACACCACGCATCGAAAAGCAAAATATGTAGATAGTATTTAGAGAGAAATAGAACGCGATTGTTGATGACTAAAGAGTGGAAGGAACTATATATAAAGTGAATAAATTTAAAAAAGTGATGTGCAACAATATATTTTTATATGCCTTAATAGGGCTTTGTTTTATATCATCATTGATATTTGTTAACCACAATCATTCCTTTTATGACGAACCAATAGTAGAAGTAATTGACACAGATTTAAAAGATAAAGAAGAAGTGGTTGATTCATTCAATAATAAAGATCTTCTAACTACACAGGGAATCATTGCTAAAGTGAAAAATGGGAAACATAAAGGAGAAATGATTCACTTAACAAATAAGTTTTCATTATCAGGGGCATATGACCAAGAATACGAGCTCGGAAATGAACTGTTTGTTTCCATCGATGCTAACCAGGCAGAAAATTCTCCACTGACAGGAGCAATCACAGGAGTAAAACGGGATACCTACGTTTTGATTGTGGCATGGATTTTCATCTTTGTTTTACTTATCGTTGGAAAAAAGCAAGGTTTTTTTTCCATTGTCAGTTTAGCTGTGAATGCCATTCTGATATCAGTTGTATTGGACATTTTTTTGCATTCGTCAAATGTAAGTCTGCTATTCATTTGTGGGATAAGTGTCATATTATTTACGGTAATATCCCTTTTACTTGTGAACGGTTTTAATGAAAAGACTTTTGCAGCGATTGTTTCCACGTTACTCGGCACCTTCTTTTCGCTATTTATCACCTTTTTGATCATGTGGATGACAAAGGAAAAAGGACTCCGATACGAAGAAATGCAATTTTTGACCAGTCCTCCTCAGATGGTTTTTATGGCGGGATTGTTAATAGGGTCTTTGGGAGCTGTTATGGATGTTGCCATTACCATGTCTTCTTCCATCTTCGGATTATATGAAGAGAAGCACGACATAACAGTGAAAGCACTTAAAGCTTCAGGTATGGAAATTGGGAAAGATATTATGGGAACGATGACTAATATTTTGTTTTTCGCCTATATAAGTGGCTCTATTCCAATGCTCATTTTGTATCTAATGAATGATTTCCCCTTTGGTATCACACTTTCGATCAACCTTTCATTGGAATTAGCCCGGGCCCTGGCAGGCGGCATTGGCATCGTTTTAACGATACCGATAGGATTATACATATCTATTTTTTTCGTTAATCGAATGAGGGCGAGGATATGAATGTATTACTCGTACTGGCAGCTATTTTATTCATATTAATGGTACTCATTGGTGGAAGAAAAGGAGCACGATCTTTTATCGCTTTAATACTAAATTTTGGTGTTCTCTTTTTTACCATTCTTTTTATGACAGATCCTAATGCAGATCCGATAATTTTAACATTGATTGCCTCTGCAGTGATTAGTTGTATTACTCTGTTTTTCATTAATGAAGTGAATCTTAAAACTAAAGCAGCTTTCCTGTCGACTATTATCACGATTGTTATTTTACTTTTATTTATCGTCATCGTAGCAGATAAGTCAATGATCCAGGGATTTGGTAAAGAGGAAATTGAGGAAATCAGCATGTTCTCCCTTTATCTTGGAGTGGATTTTGTGAAAGTCGGAGCTTCCATGATTATTATGAGTACGATTGGTGCAATTACGGATGTAGCTATATCTGTCGCTTCTCCCATGCGTGAAATATTTTTTCATAATCCATCCATAAGCCGAAAAGCCTTATTCAACTCCGGATTAAGTATTGGGAAGGACATTTTGGGAACCAATACGAATACGCTATTCTTTGCCTTCTTTGGAGGCTATATTGGTTTGTTTTTATGGTTAAAGGAATTATCATATTCTGTTGGAGAAATCGTGAATTCCAAAGTGTTCAGTGTGGAGATAATCACAATTCTATGTGCCGGAATCGGAATTGCATTGATCATACCGATTACATCCTGGATCACAGCGTATTTTTTAGTGAGAACAAGAGAGAATAACCAGTCTATATAATTAAGTTTGTGAGTCGAATGCAAAGGAAAGGAGCTTATCTTGAAAAAGGTAAGTTCTTTTTTGTGAAATTAGTTGTTGTGTTGCATTATATTATTTGAAATAATTGGTAGTGAATAAAAGAATCCTGGTATTTTAAATAGGGAGTGATAGGACATGATAATTTGAATAACCATCGTATTCTTATTTACTTTATTTAGCTTTTTATTATGGCTGTATCTCGCTATCTATCATTCGAGCATTAATGATTGGTGGGCGGTCCAATATATTGAAAAAAGCACTTCACATGAAATGATTATTGGAACTTCCGCTTCAAAGGTGATTTTTGGTATGTCAGGATTTATGTTGTTCGGGTTGTTGCTTTCGGCCATTATAATGAAAAACGCAGCTATAGCTTCAAACGATAATCAAAATAACTAAATTTTACTTTTTGTGAAAAAAAGTCGAATATTGTGATGCCTATAAAGTATAATTATGTAAGAATCAGAATTCGAGAAAGGTACGAAGATGAGTATAATAAAAGATTTCTTGCTGCAACTGACGCTTATGGTAATACCTATATTTGTTTACTTTACATTTATTACGGAGAAGGTAAAGAGTGATAAAAACAAAAAGGTTCTAATGACCTTTTTATGGGGGATATCCATCATATTATGTATCTCCTTTCCATTGAGTTTTGGTCAGAATGCCCGTTTGGATTTAAGATTTATTCCTCTATTATTTGGAACCTTATACCTTGGATTTCGGCCAGGAGTCTTTCTTTCTGTCCTGGTTATACTATATCGCCTTTATTCCGGTATCAGCATTGGATTTTACACTACTGTTCTTGTCTTATTATTATCACTGCCTGTCATTTTGTTTTTCCAAAGATCATTTGCAAGTTCGAATAAAGATAAAAGGGTTAAAATTGCGGTTGGTCTAGCATTTTACTACTGTCTGGTTGGCCTTACTTCCTTTGGTATTCTAAATGGCTTTTCATTAGAAGCTGTGAAAGTGCAGATTATTCATCTAATCTTTGTAGTGGCAGTTACAGGGTTCTTCACCATGTTAATGGAAACAATCAGGGAGATTCACCAGCTGCGATTAGACCTGCTAAATTCCGAAAAATTACGGGTAGTTAGTGAGTTGTCCAGTGTTTTCGCTCATGAAATCAGAAACCCGATGCAAGTTACTCGAGGATTTCTGCAGCTTCTGAACGATCCCGAACTGCCTAAAAGCAAGAAGGAATATATTAAAATATCCATTGAAGAGTTGGATCGTGCAAATGAGATAATTGATGATTTCCTAATGTTCGGAAAACCTGCCATGAAGGACAATATAAAAGTCAATGCAGGCTACCAATTGAAGCGCGTCATCAATATCATACAAAGTTACAGCCAAAATTATCATGTGGAGATGAAAACGGATATTCATGAAAACTGTTGGATAGATGCTAATCCTCAAAAACTGAACCAATCAATGATTAATATCTTGAAAAATGCGGTAGAGTCCATGCCGGACGGTGGAATGATATGGATCTCTTGTATCGCAACGGACGAAGGATATATAAAAATCACCATTAAAGACGAAGGAATCGGTATGACAGAAAAACAACTAGATCGGCTTGGTTCTCCATTCTATTCCTTAAAGGAAAAGGGAACAGGACTGGGAATGATGGTAAGCTTTCAGATAATCCGTTCATTCAAAGGTAAAATAATAGTGAACAGTGAAAAAGGGAAGGGGACAGAGTTTATTATCCTGTTACCACAAATATCCAAAATTTAACCCCAGCTCCAAGAAGAGTTGGGGTTATTGTCATTTGGCTACAGCTTCTGAGATTGTAGAATGACAATGACATATTCACTGACTGGGTTTGTCAGGGGTATTGTTTAACCATTAATTCAATCAAAAAAATATAGAGGAGTGATCGAAGTGCGTTACCTTGTTTTGAGAAACCGACCGATCCCTATGATAATGTAGGACAAATTGTATTATTTCCAAACAACAAGGCTCTTGGCCAAAGGAATGAGAATAATTTGATACTCCTAGGATGCCAATGCTAATAAAGGAGGGAGCAGTTTGAACTTATTTAATATCATCAAAAACAAACAAGAATATTGGCTCGTTGATCAAATCAAAAAGGATGATATTCCAAAAGAAGCATACTTACATCAATTTACACAAATCCTGGAGGAATGGGACCATCTGGGGATCGGCTATTTATCTTTACTTATGGATGAAAGTTTTGAAAGCTGGCTGCTCGAAAAAAAGTTTTGCAAGATTTCAAGTATTGTTGAGTACACAAGTAAACTGGCGGATTTACCGGAAATTGATGATCGGATTGTTTGGCATTCTCTTTCAGAAGGATTGCTGGATGACCGTGAATATGGGGAATTATACGACCTTTGCCAATCGGGGTCTGCAAATAAGAATATAAAGCAGCCAATAGATCAAGTCATGAATTCGCTCAACAATGAATTGGGACCGGAGTGGCGCAGGCATTGTTATTATTTTAGGAATGATGAAGCTGTAATTGGGATAAGTATTCCTCATATTGAAATGGGGACTGAAGACGAAGGGAGATTATTTTACTTCGGCGTAGTCCCTCATCTAAGAGGGCAAGGACTGGGAGGACATATCCATAAAATCAGTCTGGTATTACTCAAGAAATTTCAGGCCGACTATTATGTCGGCAGCACCGATGTGAACAATTCCTATATTATTAAAATCTTTGAGAAAAATGGATGCGAACTCCGCGATCGGAAAGGGATTTATAAGATAGTTAAGTAAAAATCATAAATGAGGTTGAATGGAGCAGCTTTTGTTCTTACGCTTTTGGTATTTTCCAATCTGATATAGCTTTTTCGGTTTATTAAGTTGTTTTATTCAGCGACCGGAAGACAGGGGAAGTCAACAAATGCTGATGAAAGAGATGGGGACAAAACGATTAATGGAAGCACCGAAAGATCAACAGGTAACGCGCATAGGAGGCATTATTGAAGAAATATTAGACTATGAAAATAGGAAAAACGCAATCGGTTTCTCGTTCCGCTTCTTCTCGGAAACAATGGTGCAAAACAACAAGATTAATCATTTATCTATTAATGGAGTGTCTCCTTCTATAAAATCATTCCAACAAGATAGCTATCCTTTTGTGAGCCCATTTTATGCTATACACCTTTCGACTGCAACGAATCCAAATCTCGTTCCATTCTAAAATGCAACGAATCCAAATCTCGTTCCATTTTTAGAATGGATGAAGTCTGAAGAGGAGAAGTCAGGATATGTGCCGTATTACAAATAGACATGTGACAGGTTTTTTCTGACTTAAGGAGTGTTCTATTAGAAATAGGAACATAGTAGTGATGCTAATTAAATCGATGAATTAAAGGAGAATCAATTTATGAAAGCGCTTGAGGCTTTTGAAGAATATAAGAAGCAAAACTTGGAGAATCCCATTAATGGAAATGAAGATTTGTTGTTAGAGGCCTTTGAGTTAGTACAACAGGAAGTAGTCCAAACAAATTATTCAATTGTAAGCGTTCGTTTGGCACATGAGATTTATGGTTACTTAGGTGACAAAGGAATACAGTTGAGAGTGGATATGATGAGAAAGTATTTGGAAGAGAGTGATTCTGAATCTTTAACTGATTGCTTCTGGGCTAAATGGGAATTGGTGGACAACTTGGCTCTTCTAAAGAAATATAAAGAAATGATAGAAGAGCAGCGTGCTTTTTTATGTTGGTCAAAAGAGAATCTCGGACCCGAATATTGGATTAAGGTGTTGTATGACAGTACACAGGCTGTAGGGTGGTTTCACGAGGACAAAACAGATGAATGGTTTAATATTTATCAAGAATTATTGACTAAGATTTATCCTTCAGAAACCAATCGTCATTCTAGGATTCTACTTGTTGAAACTGCTGCGGGGCTATGTGCATACGAACGGAAAGATTATGATCAGGCACTCAAGGAAATTCAGAAGTATCACGATATCCTAACTGAGGACGAAATGTGGTATGACTATGACAAGTTCTATATCCGTTATGTTACATATTTGTTGGAAACATACCTAGGAAAAAAGGAAATGGATAAATACGATGAATTAATCAACGAAGTAGTTTTGAAAATCGAGATTAAATTTGACCGAAATGAAAAGGGGCTAAGTGATAATATAGAAGAAGTCTGTGATATGGCACATGACATAGCTACATGTTTAATGTGGGAAAAGAGATACGAGCAAGCCAAAAAGCTATTCGAAAAAGCCATTGAGTATCAAGGAACCGGAATCACTCATTTCTTCAATGCCATATGTATTTGGGCAAAGGATAAAGACAGGGAACGGACATTACACCACCTTAGAATGGCTGAATGTAAAATAAATGGAAATGGCGGACTGCGCTCAAGGTACATACATATGTTCTTGGAGCAGTCAGAGTTTTTGGATGTCCGGGAAGATGAAGAGTTTTTATCGGTTTTTAAGCATGCGCCGATTGGATGAGGTTATTGAGAGTGTCGGCTTGGAGGTCGGTACAGTGAATTAGATTATGACATTATAACAATAAAGGAGATTGCCCAATGAAAAGACTTGTTGTGCTTACCGTAGGAAAAACCCACAGCGGGAAAACTACGTTTGCCAGTTTGCTAGAAAAAGAGCTGAGCAACTCTCTTGTAATGGATCAGGATAACCATGCAGAATTTATCAACACCTATTACAGGAACCTGCAGCCAAAACAAGGGCCAAATACACTCAAACACGCAATCTCTAGGCTGATTGTCGACTATGCGAAAGAGCAGACGGATTCTCACTTGATCATCTGCAATTCCAACCGTTATCTAAAAGGAAGAGAATATCTGCTGAAAGAGCTGTTCCCTCCGGAAGAGTTCGTGCGCATCCTCGTTCATTTTGATATCCCAGATCACCTCCTTCAGGAGCGAGTGTCTCAAACGAAGCGTAGTACGAATATCTTCAGAAGTGCATCCACTTTTGACGAAGTGCTGAGACGCCAGCAGGCTGAAGTGGTGACAGAACCGACAGAAGGGGAATCCGACCATTTATTCGTGATCATGGACGATAAGGAAATGAAGACTGTTATTCGAAGGATTGTAGAAATTTCGCAAGGTTTAGAGGGAGAGATATCTTGAAATTTTATGTTGCATCAAGTTTCATAAATATCGAGCAAGTCCGCTACGTCAGCGGAAAGCTGAAAAGCATGGGCCATATCCATACATACGATTGGACGCAAAACGAAAGAGCCTCCACACTGGAAGACCTGAGACAAATCGGACAGCTTGAAAAGGAGGCAGTCACAGAAGCGGACCTTTTAGTGGTACTACTGCCTGGCGGAAAAGGGAGCCACATCGAGTTGGGGATTGCTCTTGGTCTCAACAAGAAAATCGTCCTCTATTCTCCTGATCAGTCAATTTACAACTTCACCACTACGACCACCTTCTATCATCTGCCTGAGGTTGAAAAGATTACTGGAACACTGGATGAGTTGATGGATAATCTTGCCTCCATTTGAGGGGGAATCTCAAAATGAATCATTATGAAAGGGGAATAAACTTGAGGAAACCTTTGCTCTATTCCATCTCCCTATTTATCATTTTTGGGTAAATGGCATGCTCGACTGATAAGCAAATTACAAAAGAAATGGCCGATACTATTGCATTGGAACAAGCTGAATCTGATGGTTATTTATCACCTGCATTATGGAAAAGATTCGGGGCTGAGTCAAATACAGTATATCAATATTCAAAGAAATACAAGAAAGATCTAGAGTCTTGGCAGGTCCAAATTGATTCAAAGGATAATCCGGATATTAAGAATACACCTGCGATTATATATTTCATTAGTAAAGAAAATGGGAAGTAATAGATGTGATTGATGGTCTAGGAACGGAAAACAGTAAACAGTAATTATAATGGATATTGGAGGTTCCGATATGTCTTTCAATCATAAGAATCTCAGAATAATAAAAGTATCAAACGATAGAAATGGAAATTTTATGAAGTTGGCGATAACCCTATCTGATGGATTTGCCATTATCCGTTGGAGCTTGGACGACTTCACTTTTAAGAGAATTAAAGAGATTGTATTCATGAATTACTTTGACAAGCTCGAAAAGGAATATCACTTTGAACTGGTGCCAATTGTAGAAACATGCGTTGAAAACCCAAAAGGGGAGAGGAAGTTCATCGGAAATGTTAGGTGTGTTCAGCGGCGCCAAGCTGCAAGGATTGAATTTGAATGCTCAGAGAAATTTGCCGGGAATATGGAGTGGCTCAAAAGAGAAGTAAGAAGTTTAAAAGATATTAAGCATTTATTCTGGGAAAATTTTCAAGAATGGTAAAATGTCCAACCAGATATTAAAGTCTCAATGAGTGCTGCCGACACCGGATATTGAAAGAACCCACATCTGCTTATATCGTGACTCAACTGAAAAAATATAAGGGGTGAGTTGTATAATGGTGTTACAACACTGTGAAAAATGTAAAGTTCCATTTAAATGGAGTACCATATTCATTTCTCTTTGATTAGGATATAGACCTATAAAATGCTGTCAATGTGGTACGAAATATTTTCTCCCATTAGCTTCAAGGGGTTTAGTATCTTTCCTAATAGTTGCTCCAATAATGCTTTTTGGTTTTTTTGCATTACATACTTTGTCTTTATCATTTACTTTTATCATTATTGCCATGATTTTATTTGGTGTCCTATTGTCTTTGTTCCTTCCATATGTTGTTAAGTATATTTCTGGTGATAATTGATAGATAAATGATTAGAAAATTTCTAACAATAATAAGAAGACTAATATGAGTGGCGATATGTTAGTCTGTTATAATGAAATGAGAGTTAATAGTAAGAAAGGAAGTGCTAAGCTATGGATTTCGAAACAGTTATGCAGGAGCTTAAAGCCCTTGGCAAGGAACGTTCTAAAAAAATGTACATATCCAATGGTGCCAAAGAGCCGCTTTTTGGTGTGGCTACAGGAGCTATGAAACCTATCGCAAAGAAAATAAAAATCAATCAAGGTTTAGCTGAAGAGCTTTATGCCACAGGTAACTATGATGCCATGTACTTTGCAGGCATTATTGCAGATCCCAAGGCCATGACTGAATCGGATTATGATCGTTGGATGGATGGAGCCTATTTCTATATGCTGTCCGATTATGTGGTGGCGGTAACTTTAGCAGAATCCGATATTGCACAAGAGGTTGCTGATAAATGGATTGCAAGTGGTGAAGAGCTGAGAATGTCAGCGGGCTGGAGTTGCTATTGCTGGCTTTTAGGGAATCGGAAAGACAATGAATTTTCCGAGAGCAAGATTTCAGGTATGCTTGATTTAGTGAAAAATACAATTCACGATTCACCGGAACGAACGAAATCCGCAATGAATAATTTTCTATATACAGTGGGGATTTCTTTTAAGCCCCTCAATGAAAAGGCAATAGAGACCGCAACAGCGGTAGGTATAGTAGAAGTCAAACGGGAAAAGAAGAAAAGCAGTTTACTTAATGCCTACGAGAGTATCCAAAAAGAAATGGATAGAGGGAAACTAGGGTTTAAACGGAAATATGTAAGATGTTAAAGTGAAGATGGGGCTGTTAATCCATAAAGGATTGACGCTCCTTTTTTATTAAAGTTTTTTTAACAAGAAAGATACTTCCGTCTGTTTTTTTCTGAACATTATTGTAATTCAGATATAAAAAGTGTAAAATTACACATATATGATAAAAAGGAGCTATAGAAAAAATAATGAACCAGACAGATGTCATTAACTTAATTTCTAATAAATTGAAATTGATTCGCATTGAATATGACTACACTCAAGATAAAATGGCAGAAATTCTGGGTCTTTCCAAGAAAACGTTGGTGCAAATCGAAAAAGGCAGAAATCCCGCAAGTTGGACGGTGACGGTAGCAGCATGTGCGCTGTTTAGAGAAAGTGAGTTCCTCACCTCTGTTCTTGGAGCGGATCCGTTGGAAGTCATTGAAACCCTTGCGCATGAAAAGATAGATAGGCCAAAAGATAAAACAATGGGAGGTAAGGTGTGGTGGAAAGAAGTCAAGGTAATGGGGAAATTCCGCCTTCAGCAAAATGTCATCAGTCAACACTACCGGATTCTGGATGATCTTGATTTTCGCTGGTACAGCTCATTTAATGGGGAAGATGCAATACAGAAAATTAACGAATTAACCAGTGACAAGAAAGGAGATTAGACCAATGGAAGTAAATATTGTACTCCTAATCGTCGTTCTATGCCCTGTATTTCTGGCAGCTTGCTACTTATCTGAAAGGCTTGATCTACAATAACATATACTTCAAGTAAAATTCTAACTAAGGAGTATAGCATGAAAAGAAAGTATTACCTGCCAATATCACATTTTCCATTGTTATGGCTAAGTAAGGTATTTGACGAAAAATTGTTTGGATACAAAAAAAGAGGAATATCGGATTAAATGAAGAAACCTATATAATGTTTCCTACCTATGGGAAGCGGGACTATTCAAAGAAAGAACCTTTGGATCTTAGGTTATGTATGGAGGTTCTACCAGTAGCATATGAGATGTTTTCCATATGAACAAGCGTGCAGTGCCTCAATAATTTATTTTATGTTTGGTGTATTTCTTCGAGTATGGAAGTGCACTTTTTCTTTGATAAAGGAATGAGAAATAAAGAGTTGGAAAGAGTGGTAGTTTCAATGGAAAAATACCTGGAAGTAGAGAATGGTAAACTTTGGACAAAGAAACGAGGGCAGGGTGCTCCTGTCCTTCTGATAAGTGGAGGGCCGGGTTGCTGTAATTACATGGAGCCGGTTGCAGAGCTTATTGACGGAATTTCAGAAGTCATCATGTTCGATCCCAGAGGCTGCGGTCGTTCTTCCTTTGATGGAGATAGGTATGATTTGGATGTTGCGCTACGGGACTTGGAGAGCATTCGCATGGAGTATGGGATTGAGCAATGGATTGTGGTTGGGCACTCCTGGGGTGCAGACTTGGGGCTAGCTTACGCTCTTAAATATCCTGAATCTATTATAAACTATGTTTCTATATCAGGAACCGGAATTCAGAATGATAGGGATTGGAAAGAGGCTTACAAGAGAAACAAAGCAGAAGCCGGTGAGGTGCTTCCTAAGTTTGATTATGAAGCCAATAAGATTGTACACCGGTCCCTCATTGATTCTTGGAGAGCATACATTAAAAGGCCCAGCCTGCTGAAGGAAATTGCAGAACTCGATTTGCCAACTTTATTTATTTTTGCCGAACATGATATTCGCCCTTCCTGGCCAGTTGAACAAGTGGCAAATCTCATTAGAAATTCTAGATACATAGAGTTGGAAGGGGCGGAGCATTACATTTGGCAGACAAAGCGGGAAGAATTGGGTGTAGTGCTACGGGAGTTTATAGAGATAGATAATTGAACTGGAGTGATATCGATGATAGATTTGAGCAGCAAACCATACATCACGGGAGAGAACGTTATCCTGCGACCTTTTCAGGATAAGGACCTTCCTTTTATAGAGGAGTGTCTTAGGGATCCTGAGGTCATAAAACTGACAGGAAGCACCGATGATTATGATGAGGAAGTGGTAGTAAAGTGGTACAAGACAAGGAATGACCAGAATGACCGCCTGGATCTTGCGATTGTTGATAAAGATTTGGATGTCCTGGTCGGAGAAGTGGTGGCCAATCTTTATCAAGAGGAAAAGCAGAGCATGAATTTCCGGATATTGATTGGACCGAGGGGACGAGACCGTGGTTTCGGAACGGAAGCTACCGGACTGTTCATAGATCATCTTTTCGAAAAAACCAAACTGAATCAACTGACTCTTAGTGTTTTTGACTTCAATCCGAGAGCGAAAAAAGTATATGAAAAAGTCGGTTTTACCGTTGAAAGTGTTGACAAGCAAGAATTGGAATATGACGGTGAATGGATCGACTCCATCAATATGGTACTGACAAGAGCTAGCTGGCTTAAAGGCAGAGAAGGGGAATAACAAGATGAAATTGCAGATTACGAGAGAATCAAACGACACAAAGAAGCGCCATGTAAATAAGATGCTGTATGAATATAATCTGCAACATTTTCCGGAGGATTTAAGAGGAAAATACCAGGAAATCAACCTATACCTGATGGACGAAGATGATAACGTCCGCGGCGGGCTTTTGGGAGAGGTCTGCTGGAATTGGCTCGAGATCCATATCCTGATGATAGATGAAGACCTGCGCAAGGATGGCTACGGTTCCAAACTAATGCAGGAAGCGGAACGCATTGCTGTCGAGAACAACTGCGACTTCATTAAGGTGGATACGCTTAGCTTCCAGGCTTTGGACTTTTACAAAAAGCTTGGTTATGAAGTATACGGGGTGCTTGATAATGTAGGTAGGAATCATGAGCATTATTTTTTGAAGAAGAGTTTATAATGTCCCTCATCAGGTCAATGAAGGACAAAACTCTTTATTGGAACTTGTTAAATGTCCTTCATCGGGTCCATGAAGGACAAAACTCCTCAAATGAACCTCCGAAAAGTCCTTCATCACGTTGATGAAGGACAAAATTTTTCAAATGAATCCCAAAAAGCCTTTCATCGCGGTACTACTTCAACTTTATCCGAACCTTTTTCGTCACACGTCGTAATACCAATAGTCCACCAGCTACAAGAAGAATCGTTCCTAATATGGACACAAGAACCGACAGCTCGGGAAATGGGATGTTCAGGGATTCTGCTAATGGATGGGTGAGTTCTCCTTCCCAGAACAGATCCACAAGGGACATGTAGGCAATAGCGAACGCGATACTTATAAGGCCGCCGAGACCTCCGTATTTATAAAAGCCGAATGAGATGATTAGTCCTGACACGTAATAGGCCAGAATAATCAGGCTGATAATGAAAATGTGCATCAACAAGGAATTTGTTCCGAAAAACTCAAGCTGCTTCGTTTGGGGAGTATAGTCTGTCCATGAGCCGATCAGCTTCAGTATTGTCGTTAAAATGGCTGAAATGATCGTGATGGTAAAGGAGAGTCCAACACCAGCAAGGCTTGCTCCTCCCAAAACATCCTTGCGTGTCACTCCATTTTTTACATATAAATTAAAGAAAATAAAGCTCATCATAATTCCGCATATGAGCATGAATATTTTCGCAGGCTGATAGATAAATGACGAAAAGCTTAAATTCAACTCGTTGACATCTGTAACAAAATGATTGACGGTCAGATAAGCTATAAAGACTATCGGGATAAACCAGAACGCCCATTTCATCTGTTCTGTATATAAATCAATGGAAACTTTTGCGAATCTTGAATGGTGGTCAGTTTTCATCATGATCCTCCTCTTCAGTTAAATGGATAAATAGTTCCTGGAGCGTAACAGGACCGATTTCTAGTCCAGCACGTTCGGCTCCATGTAGCTGGTCTCCGCTAAGCTCCCCAAACAACATAACTGATTTGGTGTTGCCAAGCTGTTTGGTGTGGAGTGGCTTCATTCCTGTGACGAAGACATCCACAGCTGAAGCGTCCCCGGTTACAGCAAACCCACGGCTGATGAGGTCATCATAGGTTTCATTCACAATCAGCTTGCCTTTATCAAGAATTAGGACATGATCAAACAAATACTCCATTTCCGAAACTAAATGGGTGGATAAGATCATGATCCGAGGATGCCGCTCCTGCTCCTCCAATACTTCCTTATAGAACACTTCCCGTGTCGGTGCATCCATCCCTCTATATGCCTCATCAAAAATCGTCAATTTCGAGCGGCTTGCAAGACCGATAATGACATTCAAAGTGGACTGTTTTCCGTCTGAAAGTTTTTTTACCGCTTTGTCCAACGGCAATTTGAATTTCCGAGCAAGTTCCTTCGCATAGTCCATATCAAAGGCCGGACGGTAACGAGCTTGAAATTCCAGAAATTCAATCGCTTTATGATCATCCTCTTTATAGTCCGATTCAAAAATAAAACTTACATGCTGCATGATGCGTGCATTCTCAAAGGGATCTTCCCCGTCCATTGTAATCGTACCGGATGAAGGACCCATAAAAGAGGCAAGTAGTGAGAGAAGCGTAGTTTTGCCGGCGCCATTTCTTCCGACCAATCCATAGATTCCTTCTTTTTCAATAGAAAAAGAGATCGAAGTCAGAGCTTTCATTTTCTTGTATGTTACTGATAAGTTTTCAGCCTTTATATTAATCGTCATGTATATCACGTCCTTTCAAATTCTTGATAATGTCAGTTAAATCATGTTCCGATAGACCAAGCTTTTCTGCTTCCTCCACCATTGGCAAGGCAAAATTTTCAATGAAAACATCTTTCCGTTTCTGAACAAGCTTTTCTTTCGCACCCTCTGCGACAAACATTCCGACTCCCCGTTTCTTGTAAATGATTCCTTCGTCCACCAATAAACTGATCCCCTTCGAAATGGTAATATGATTCACTTTATAAAATTGAACCATCTGTGTTGTAGAGGGGATCTGCTCATGCTCCTTCAGTTGTTCCTTAAAAATCATATCTTCCAGCTTTTCTTTTATCTGCAAAAATATCGGTCTATTTTCATTAAACAGGCTCAAATACCTTCACCCCATTCTTTGTTCATTATATGTATGACTTACACATATGGTTATATAGTTATGTATATAACTATAAGTGGGAGAGTTTTAATAGTCAATTCATTCTTGGAACTAAAATTCAACTTCCATATAAACGAATTCGATTTCATTTTGAAGGAAGGGCAAATGCTTCGGTTTGTTGAATTGTATAATGTCTGGAGTAAAGCGTTTTTTTGCGGAAATAATCATGATAAGGTGGGAGCCCGATGTTAAGGACAGAACTTATTTCAGAGATTGCCGAAAAAATCATTAGTCTAAAGCTGCACCATCCTGTTAGAGTGGGAGTAAGCGGGATTACAGCTTCTGGAAAGACCACTTTTGCCGATGAGCTGGCGGAGGCACTAAGGGCAAGGAAAAGGAAAGTGGTCAGGACAAGCATTGATAATTTTCATCACCCAAAAGTGATACGATATAGACAGGGAAAGGATTCAGCGAAAGGGTATTATGAGGATGCCCACGATTATCAGGCTTTCATGGAGAAGTTGTTAATTCCATTGGGACCAGGGGGAAGCCTCCATTATCAAGAAATAGCTTTGGATCTATCCTCTGATGAATATGTAACGCAGGCACTTAAGGTGTCCGATATGGATTCGATATTTATTATAGATGGGACTTTCCTATTCAAAAAAGAGTTAAAGAATCATTATGATGTTAAGATTTTTGTTAGCACTCATTTTGAGATTGCTAGAAAAAGAGGGGCTAAAAGGGAAGAATTGAATTTTGGCAGTTATGAAAAAGCGGAAGAAATGTTCCTTAAGAGATATCATGCCGCTTCCAGGCTCTATTTGGAACAACATTCTCCTCAACTTCATGCGGACGTTGTGATTAATAATGATGATTTATTCAATCCTTTTTTTGAGAAATTCCTGAAAAATACGAAGAGGGAGGAATAAAAAAAGATGGAATTTATTTACGAAGATGAGCAGTTGGCTGTCGATGTCATTGGGGCAATACATACGGG
This sequence comes from Bacillota bacterium, assembly GCA_051750385.1. GTDB lineage: Bacteria > Bacillota > Bacilli > Bacillales > Bacillaceae_I > Sutcliffiella_A. The sequence continues at coordinate 594,236 of JBNJJQ010000001.1, forward strand.
TGTTGTCTTGGAATTGAAGCGTATGCTTGCTGAAAATCCGGGTCTAGTCAAAACAAGAATTATTGGAAGGGACTTTGAAGAAACGGGAATATCGCGCACGCTTCTTCATGTGGCAGCCGACTGGCCAGGGCACTTCCCGAATGGTGCAATGACAGTGGGGGCATTAGTGGAAGCAGGTGCTGATGTAGATGCCAAGTTCACGGGACCCCACACTGAAACACCACTCCATTGGGCGGCGAGCAGTGATGACACAGAGACACTTGATTCGCTTCTTGATGCAGGGGCAGACATAGAGGCAAAAGGTGGGGTAATCGGAGATGGTACACCATTAGATGATGCGGTGGCATTCGGTCAATGGAATGCAGCACGACGATTAGTCGAGTGCGGAGCGCAGACGAAACTATGGACTGCTTCAGGACTAGGATTAATGGAACAAGTAAAAGAATACTTCACAAAAAGCATGGTTCCCTCACCGTTCGAGATCACTCAGGCCTTTTGGCTCGCGTGCCACGGTGGACAGTTGACTGCAGCAACTTACCTTTACGATCAGGGAGTAGATTTAAACTGGATCGGATATGATGAACTTACTCCCCTTGATGCCGCTCTTAGAAGTAACGCTAACGACCTAGTTGAATGGCTAAGAGGTAAGGAGGCCAAATCTGTCAGCGAGCTTTGATGGAAAATTGGATATTTCGAATAATCTCCAATAATGACAAAAGACTCGTCTAATTGACGAGTCTTTTGCTTAATACCCTGGTAAAGATTACTTCTCCTTCAGCTCCAACTTATACTCTTTTCCTTTTTGTACATATGTATCAATCGAAAGCTGAATAAGCTCCACATCTTTATCCGTGATTTCCCGAATGACTTTGCCTGGGGACCCGACAACAAGAGAACGTGGTGGAATCTTTTTTCCGGAAGGGATCAGTGTGTTTGCACCAATTATGCTTTCTTCCCCAATTTCCGCCCCGTCCAAGATGGTAGCACCCATCCCGATAATACATCTGTTCTTCACGGTACATCCGTGCAGGATGGCATTATGTCCGACTGTCACCTCGTCCTCAATCACAAGCGGGAAGCCTTCATACAGATGAGCTGTGACATTATCCTGGATGCTGCATTTCTTTCCGATACTGATTGGTCCTTCATCACCACGCAGTACTGCATTAAACCATACGGTCGACTCCTCGCCAATGGTAACATCCCCTATAATATGTGCCCCCGGTGCCACAAACACAGATGAATCCACACTTGGTTCCTTCCCACCATATCGATATAGCATAAACCCTTACCCCTTTCATATCGCTATTAGTATTGTCTAGTTCCGGGCGCTTGCGACTATCAAACTTCCCTCGCCTCCCTACGATAAGTCAACATCGAATCGCTATCGCTCTTCGTGTTTCCTTAATCTCAGTCACCTCAGTCCAGTTTGTACGTCGCAGAGCGAGCGCCCTCCACTTTTCGTATTGTCTAAATATTAAAATTAGTATAACATTATTTTTACGAGAGGTGAATGAATAGATGAATAAATTAATAGAGATATTGAATATACAACTACCAATCATTCAAGGGGGAATGGGGAATATAAGTAATGCCCCGCTTGCTGCCGCTGTCTCGAATGCAGGAGGACTGGGAACAATCGGAGCGGGAACGATGCCGCCGCAAGAAGTGGAAAAGATAATCCTTGAAACAAAGCAGCTTACCAACAGTCCTTTTGCTGTCAATGTTGCACTTTCCGTGTCACCCTATACCAAAGAAATACTGAGGTTAATCATCAAGCATGGCGTTAAGGCGGTCTCTCTTTCTGCCGGTAATCCTGCTCCTTTTATTTCAAAACTGAAGGAGCATGGTGTAAAGATCATTTGTGTAGTGGCTTCCCCTAAGCAGGCGGTGAAAGCTGAAAATGCAGGAGCGGATGTTATAGTAGCAGAGGGATATGAAGCGGCAGGGATCAATTCGAATCTGGAAACGACCACGTTCACCCTGATTCCGCAAATCGTTTCAAAGATCACCGTTCCGATTGCAGCAGCAGGAGGGATTGGTGATGGTAAAGGTCTTGCTGCGGCACTTGCACTCGGAGCATCTGGCGTCCAAATGGGCACGAGATTGATTGCGACAAAGGAAGCTCCATTCCACGAAGAATATAAGAATACGCTCCTAGCTGCAGATGATCATGGAACAGTCATTGTAGGACGTTCAGTGGGGAGAGTTAGAAGGGTTCTGAAAACTCCCTATTCAGACTTCTTATTGCAAAAAGAGGCAAATGGAATAACGCTAGAGGATTTTAACGGCTTGACGACAGAGGATCATCATAAGCTTGGGGCTCTGCATGGAAAACTTGACAAGGGCTTTATCAATGGTGGCCAGATTTCAAGCATCATTTCAGATATTCCTAGTGTTGAAGATTTATTCACCAGTATGATGAAGGGTGCAATGGAAGAATTAAAGCGTGCGAGTAACCTAATATAATATTTCAAAAAGACTTCTAGCTATCTGGAGGTCTTTTTTATTCTGATAGAAAAAAGGGTTTTTTAAGTTTGATGGCGTATTTATCTTAAAATAATAAAATATATAAAATTTTTAGAATATATTGACACTATAAAAATCGGAGTGTTAATATAACGTTGAAAAAACGAATCTCTTTTTTGGCATGATAGAATACATAATCTGTTAGGGCTTGAATATTTCGGGTTTACTAGCTTGTATTATTATTTATTTTGCAAGCTTTAAAAAATATAAGGGGGATATTTATGAAAAAGTTTCGTTTGAAATCAGCATTGGCACTAACGGCAAGCTTCATGTTATTGGCTGGGTGTGGCTCAAATTCCACAAGCACTGGCGATAAGGCAGAAAAACAGGTCGTCATCGGTGTAACTCAGATTGTGGAACATCCTTCCTTGGATGCAGCTTTTGCAGGGTTTAAGAGAGCACTTGAAGAAAACGGCTACAAAGAAGGCGAAAATGTAAAGTATGATGTCCAGATTGCACAAGGGGAAATGAGCAACAGCCAAACGATTGCAGGGAATTTCGTTGCGGATAAAGTGGATTTGATTTTTGCCAACTCGACTCCAAGTGCGCAAAGTGCCCTTCAGGCAACAAAGGACATACCTATCGTCTTCACATCTGTAACTGATCCTGTTGGCGCTGATTTAGTGGAGTCCTTTGACAAGCCTGGCGACAACATTACGGGAACTTCCGATACTCATCCGGATGCTCTTTCAAGTACTGTTGATTTTATGACCGGTGAAATCGGAGCGAAATCTATTGGGGTACTTTACAATGCCGGAGAACAAAACTCTGTTGTGCAGGTAGAAGCTTTGAAAGAACTTGTGGAAGCAAAGGGTGCAAAATTGGTGGAAGCATCCGTTTCCAACTCTGCTGAGGTTAAACAGGCTGCAGAATCCTTCATCGGACGTGTAGATGCCATCTATATCCCTACTGATAACACAGTTGTTTCGGCATTCCAGACTGTAGTTGGTGTGGCAAATGATGAGCAGATTCCATTGTTTGCAGGTGAGCTTGATTCCATGAAGCTAGGAGCTGTAGCTGCCAGCGGATTCAGCTATGAAGATCTTGGCTATGAAACTGGCCTGATGGCTGTAAAGATACTGAAAGGCGAGAAGAAAGCATCTGAAATTCCTGTATCCTACCCACAGAACCTGAAGCTTGTCATCAATACAAAAGCTGCAGAAGCACAAGGTGTGGAAGTGAAGGATGCTTGGACGGAAATCGCCGAATTCTTTGACGGTAAATAATTTGTAGGCTCTTTTCGCAAAGTTTGTTGCTGCGAAAAGAGCAAATTTTCAAGACAACGGGGAGATGTTTCTAACATGAGTATAGCAATTTTTGGTTCAGTCGAATTAGGAATCATCTATGCAATCATGGCCCTAGGGGTATATTTATCCTTTAGGGTCCTTGATTTTCCGGACCTTACCGTAGATGGTAGCTTTGTAACAGGGGCAGCGGTTGCTGCGACAATGATTGTAAACGGGTCTAACCCGATATTGGCTACGGTCGTAGCGATGGCTGCGGGTTTTCTCGCGGGTTGTATCACCGGGGCTTTACATACTTTTGGTAGAATTAATGCATTACTGTCAGGGATTCTGATGATGATTGCCTTGTATTCCATTAATTTACGAATCATGGGAAGATCAAACGTTCCCATGCTGAATACGGAGACTTTCTTTACAAAGCTTCGTGTATGGTGGGAGGGGACAGGCATTGATCCACTCATCAATAATGCTTTTGCCTCCGTCGGGTTAGGGGAGTTTGTTCCAAGAACCTGGGGTGTCATCTTTGTCATGATCATCGTAACGCTCGCCATCAAGTTCATTACGGATTGGTTCCTGAAGACGGAAATTGGACTTGCCATTAGAGCAACCGGTGACAATAAGAGGATGATTCGCAGCTTTTCAGCAAATACAAATGGCCTTGTCATACTGGGTCTAGGGGTGTCAAACGCAATGGTCGCATTTTCTGGCGCGCTGATTGCCCAGCATGGCGGATTTGCAGATGTGGGAATGGGCATCGGGATGATCATTATCGGACTTGCCTCTGTCATCATCGGAGAAGCCCTTTTCGGAACAAAAACAATTGCAAGAACCACACTTGCTGTAATCGGTGGGGCAATCATCTACCGGATCGTCGTAACACTTGCACTTCGTGTAGATTTTCTGGAAACAGGAGATATGAAAATTATCACTGCCACTATTGTGATCATCGCGCTTGTTGCGCCTAAAATAATGGAAGCCTATAAGGAAAGAAAGCGGAAGCGGCAAAAAATGCTCAAGCTGCAAACTTTACATGCAACCAGAGGAAAGGGTGATGAGCGTGCTACACTTAACTCAGATTAACAAAGTGTTCAATGAGGGTACTTTAGATGAAAAAAATGCTTTGGATCATGTGAATCTATCCTTGCATAAAGGCGATTTTGTCACCATTATCGGAAGCAATGGTGCAGGAAAGTCAACATTGATGAATATGATTTCAGGAGTGTTGACGCCTGACACGGGAACAGTCGAGATTGATGGAAAAAATGTCACCTTCATGTCTGAGCATAAACGCGCAAGATATATCGGCAGAGTGTTCCAGGATCCGATGGCAGGAACTGCACCGACCATGACAATCGAGGAAAATCTGGCAATGGCCTATTCGAGAAACAGAACACGTACCTTTAGGCGTGGAGTTTCCAAGCAAAGAAAAACCTACTTTAAAGAAGTACTTGAAACGCTCCATCTTGGATTGGAAAATCGTTTAACAGCGAAGGTTGGTTTGTTATCAGGCGGAGAAAGACAAGCGCTCTCCCTGCTGATGGCGACCTTTACCGAGCCTTCGATTCTCCTGCTTGATGAGCATACTGCTGCGCTTGACCCATCCCGTGCAGAGCTTATCACCAACATCACCAAGGAGATTGTGGCTGAAAAAGGGTTGACCACTCTTATGGTGACGCATAATATGCAGCAGGCACTTGATCTTGGAAATCGCCTGATCATGATGGATAAGGGTCAGATCATCCTTGAAGTAGGAGAAGAAGAAAAGAAATCATTGACCATTGAACGGCTGCTCCAGGAGTTCCAAAGAATACGCGGCGAGCAGATGGCTAACGACCGTGCTTTGTTGAGTTAAAGCTAGCAAAAAGTTGAGAATCAGCCGGGACACTTTGTGTGTTCCGGTTTTTTCGTCTGGCATGGATAAGTGGATCCTGCATTTGAATATCCAATTATCAAAATGAAGTGATTATTTACAAAATTTCTACAATTTATTGACGTTTTATTTAACGAAATGTTATTATAGCGTTGAATAAACGTTATACGTTTTGGGGTGAAGAAGTTGAAGCCTGGTTTAAAGGAAGGCACTCAAAAGAGTCTGACAGTCAAAGTTACGCCCTCCATGTTTGCGCAATTCGAAGGGAAAGTTGTCCACCCAGTCTATTCCACGGCCACCATGGTCTATCATATGGAATGGGTCTCACGTCAAATCATTCTTCCCTTTTTAGAAGAGGAGGAAGAGGGGATGGGAGCTGAGGTTTCCGTAAAACACCTCTCACCTGCAACTGACGGAACAGAATTGGTTTTGGAGGCAGAAGTGATCAGCTTGAACCGGAATAGTATTCTCACAGAAGTCACCGTCAAAGCGGGGGAAAGGCTTATTGGAACAGGGGAAGTAAAGCAGGCTATACTGCCAAAAAGCAAGATAAATAGAATAATAGGGCAAGACTAAACAAGAATATTAGATAAAAAGGGTGGTCGTGTTGACAAATTTGAAAACGCTTACTTCTGAAGTGGGAGGAATGGATATGTTCGACAAAATCCAGAATCATCAGCAGGTGGTCTTCTGTAATGATCCTGATACAGGTTTAAAAGCAATTATCGCCATACATAACACAACATTGGGACCAGCTCTTGGAGGATGTCGCATGCAGCCTTATCAATCTGTTGACGCGGCACTTTTTGATGTATTACGCCTTTCAAAAGGGATGACGTATAAATGTGCTGCAGCTGACGTAGATTTTGGTGGAGGGAAGGCGGTCATCATCGGTGATCCCAACAAGGACAAATCCCCTGAGCTGTTCCGTGCATTCGGACAGTTTGTCGAGTCCCTCAATGGCCGCTTCTATACAGGAACCGATATGGGAACTTCCCCTGAGGATTTTGTTCATTCCTTAAAAGAAACAAACTGCATTGTCGGGGTGGATGAAGTATACGGAGGCAGCGGTGATTCATCAGTACCGACAGCTCAGGGTGTCATCTATGGAATTGAAGCAACCAACCTGACTGTATGGGGCACCAAAAATCTATACGGCAAAAGCTATGCAATCCAGGGACTTGGGAAAGTCGGCGCAAAAGTGGCTGAGCAGCTATTACATGCAGGTGCTGACCTGTATGTTTCTGATATCAATGAGTATGCAATCAATCAATTGGTCACTAAAGCAAAAGAGATAGGAGCCGGAATCAAAGTGGTTGGCGGCGATGAAATATATTCAGTGGAAGCTGATGTCTTTGTTCCGTGTGCGCTTGGCGGCATCATCAATGATCATACTGTCGAACAATTGAAAGTGAAGGCGGTAGTCGGGTCTGCGAACAATCAGCTGATTGAAAACCATCATGGTGCGATGCTACAGGAAAAAGGGATTCTTTATGCACCTGATTATATCGTGAACGCCGGTGGTCTCATCCAAGTGGCTGATGAGCTATATGAGCCAAATAAAGAAAGAGTTCTGAGAAAAACGAAAGCCATCTATAATTCTTTGATGGATGTATATAAAGAGGCGGAAAAAATGAATATTACGACGGTGGAGGCTGCCAATAATTTCTGTGAACAGCGCCTGGCGGACCGTACACGCCGAAACAGCTTTTTCACCCATTCAAAACGTCCTAAATGGTCTGTGCGAGTTTAATAGATGGAGGGAAAAGGGATGAAAAATCAATTTCCGATAAAAGTATTGATGGATGAGAACGGAAATCTTACAGATGAAAACTACTCATCAAAAATAACCAAAGAACTGGCAGAAACCTTTTATAAAAATATGCTGCGAATCCGTACATTTGATAAAAAGGCGATCAGCCTTCAGCGACAGGGCAGAATTGGAACATATGCCCCATTTGAAGGACAGGAAGCCTCGCAGGTTGGAAGTGCTCTTGCTTTAAATGAGGAAGACTGGCTCTTTCCATCATACCGTGATCATGGAGCAACAATGACATTCGGGCATTCCTTGCGAAATATCCTGCTCTTTTGGAATGGCAGAAATGAAGGATGTGTTCCTGCAGAAGGCAAAAAGGTGTTTCCGCCGGGAATCCCTATTGCCACTCAGCTCCCACATGCAGTTGGAGCAGCATACGCTGAAAAAAGAAAAGGAACAAAGAATGCTAGTATCGTCTATTTTGGTGATGGTGCGACTTCAGAAGGTGACTTTCACGAAGGCTTGAACTTTGCAAGCATTCTCCAGGCTCCTGTCGTCTTTTTCAACCAGAACAATGGATATGCCATTTCTGTTCCCATGTCCAAACAGATGAAAACCGCAACTATTGCCCAGAAAGCCTTGGCATATGACATGCCTGGCTATCGGATTGATGGCAATGATATTTTTGCGGTTTATTTCCTTACACAGGAAGCATTGGACCGGGCACGAAATGGAGAAGGACCTACCCTGATTGAGGCGGTAACATGGAGATATGGCGCCCACACCACTGCAGATGATCCGACCAAATATAGAAACCAGCAGGAAAGTGAAGAAAGAAGAGGAACGAAAGATCCCATACTTCGCTTGGAGCGATTCATGAAAAATAATGGCTGGTTCAATGAGGAACAGAAATCCGTATGGCAAGATGAAATTTCAGAGGAAATAGACTGCGCAATAGCGGAGATGGAGCGTTTTCCTAAAGCAGATCCTGCAGACATGTTCGACCATGTCTTTGAAAAGCCAACCTGGGGAATACAGCAGCAAAAACAAGACCTTCTTCAAGTGTTAAGGGGTGAAACCAGATGAAAACGGCAATTAAAACGAATACCTTGACAATGGTCCAAGCAATTACAGACGGATTGGATACCATGTTGAAAACGGATGAGAACGTTGTGCTGATGGGGGAGGATATCGGCGTCAATGGAGGAGTGTTCCGGGCAACAGAAGGACTGCAGGCAAAATATGGGGAAGACCGCGTGATGGATACCCCATTGAGCGAAGCTGGTTTTGTTGGAGCTGCGATTGGTATGGCTATCAACGGTTTCAGGCCAGTGGTGGAAATTCAGTTTCTTGGATTCATCTATCCTGCCTATGAACAGATTATGACTCATGCCTCGAGACTCCGTGCCAGAACCTTGGGGCATTACACCGCACCGATGGTAATAAGGGCCCCCTACGGTGCAGGAGTAAGAGCTCCGGAAATTCATTCGGACTCAACGGAAGCACTCTTTACCCATATGCCCGGAATAAAAGTGGTTTGCCCATCCAATCCCTATGATGCAAAAGGTCTTTTGATCTCTGCAATCGAAGACCCGGACCCGGTCCTGTTTTTGGAGCCGATGCGCTGCTATCGCTCGCAAAGAGAGGAAGTACCGGAAGGAAAGTATACGGTTGAGATCGGAAAAGGCAAGGTCTGCAAGGAAGGCGACGATGTTACTGTCATTGCCTGGGGTGCAATGATCCCTGTTGCCATGCAGGCAGCAAAAGAAATGGAACAAAAGGGAGTCGACTGTGAAGTAATCGATCTTAGAAGCCTATACCCGATTGATAAGGATATCATTGCAGAGTCTGTTCAGAAGACAGGAAGGACTGTCATCATTCATGAAGCACATGCTGCTACGAGTGTCAGCGGGGATGTGATGGCCATCATCAACGAAACGTCTTTTCTTTATCAAAAGGCTCCAATTGAGCGGGTAACAGGTTTTGATGTACCGGTACCTTATTTCGGTTTTGAGGATTATTATTTGCCTACAAGTAAACGAGTTGTGGCAGCCATAGAAAAAGTGATGAAGTTTTAGGCTTTGGAGGTGCAGTGATGATAGAAGTGAAGCTACATGATATAGGTGAGGGCATGACTCAGGCAGATGTGTTGGCACTCTTCGTCCAACCAGGAGACCGGGTGAACCCTGATGAGCCATTGGTAGAGGTTCAGACTGATAAGATGACCGCGGAAATTCCTGCTCCCTATGCCGGGGTGATCAAAGAGGTGAAGGTGGAGGTCGGCCAGACGATTTCAGTGGGTACGACAATTTTTCTTCTGGAGAGAGTGGATCATGAAAGTGAAGCGGAGGTGGCATCTACCGTTGAGACTCCTTTGATAACAGAAACCACAAACCATGCCGCAGTAACAGCAGTACATGCAGGGGCATCGGAGAAGGAAAAGTCCAAGGGCAGACGTACGATGGCATCCCCTTATACTAGAAAGCTTGCCAGGGAAAATGGGGTAGACATTGAGATGGTCACAGGTTCTGGTCCTTCCGGAAGGATAACTGATAAGGATGTATTTAACTTCGGAAAAGTGACAAGAAATCCACAAGAAATGCCTCTGAAATCTACGCCGCAGAAAACGGAGGAAAAGAATCAAACAGAAGCCAAATCTAAGACTATTCCCTTTAAAGGAAGAAGAAAGCAAATTGCCACCAAAATGTCTCAATCCCTTTTAACCATCCCTCATTGTACCCATTTTGAAGAAGTGGATGTAACAAACATATTGGAGATGCGTGAGTTTTGGAAAAAGCGCAATGTAAGTGTTTCTGCGACGGCACTATTTGTGAAAGCCATCAGCATTTCATTAAGGGATTACCCTATTTTCAACGCATGTCTGAATGAGGAAAAAGCCCTTATTGAGCTTCACGAGGAGCATCATATCGGAGTGGCAATTGATACCGAAGAAGGACTGATTGTCCCTGTTGTGCGCAATGTGGAAAAGAAGTCGCTGCTAGCTATTCATAATGAGCTGAAGGAGCTTACTGTTAAAGCACAGGAAAACAGGCTTACCATTGGCGAAATGACAGGGAGCACATTCACAATAAGCAATGTGGGTCCATTAGGGGGAAGCATCGGGGCAACACCGATCATCAATCAGCCGGAGGTGGGCTTGATTTCCTTCCATAAAACGAAAAAGAGACCTGTAGTAAATGAACAGGATGAAATCGTCATCAGGTCGATGATGAATATTTCCATGAGCTTTGACCACCGTGTGGCAGATGGTGCAACCGCAGTAGCTTTCACAAACAGACTGACAGAATTGCTGGAAGAGCCAAAACTATTATTGCTGGAGTTGGTCTAATATGGTAGTTGGAGAACTGACACAGGAACGGGACCTCGTCATCATTGGTGCCGGGCCAGGGGGATATCATGCCGCCATTCGTGCAGCCCAGCTAGGCTTGCAGGTTACCCTGATCGAAAAAGGGGAGATGGGTGGCTTGTGCCTGAATGAGGGGTGTATCCCGTCCAAGGTACATACAGCAGCAGCACAAAACCTGCATCGATTGAGTGGCATGAAAAGCATGGGTATCCAAACCAATGATGCTACTTTCGATATGGCGACCTTGCAGGAGTATAAGAATGCTACAATCAAGCAATTGAAGCAGGGAATTGAAGCGCTCTGTAAAGCAAATAAAATAGAAGTTTTAAAAGGAGAAGCGATGTTTCTTTCCCATGACAAAATAGGGGTGGAAAACGGACATCAGTATGATACCTACTCTTTTAAGCATGCAATTATTGCTGCCGGGAGAGAAAAAAGACCGCTTTTAGATATCGAAGGGAATTACTTAACCATAACAACATTATGGAAACTAGATGAAGTTCCTGCTTCTCTACTTTTATATGGGAATGACGATTTTACTGTGGAAGCCGCCATGTGCTTCCGAAAACTGGGTTCGAAAGTGACCATGATCTTTCCTGAAAATGAAAAGGACTTCACTTTTGATGATTCCATTAATAAAGAGTTCATGCGGCAATTCAAAAAACAGAAAATCAAGCTGATTAAAGATGTCAAGATAAAGAGTACCAATTATTTCGATAATAGCTGGGAAATGGAAATACAAGATGCGGATGGAAAAAAGCAAACATTGATGAGTACCCATTTATATATTGCATCTCAGCCGGGGGGGTCATTGGATGGATTAGGTGTAAGTAGAGCAGGTATCCTATTGCATGATAGCGGGGCTGTAAAAGTGAACCATGCTTGCCAGACCACAGTTGACCACATCTATGCAATCGGTGATATCACAGAAGGACCTACGCTTGCAGTAAAAGCGATCAAACAAGCAAAAGTAGCTGCAGAAAGCATCGCAGGCTTCCAATCAGAGGTAGATCTCACATTTGTTCCCAGAGTTTTGCATACGATTCCTCCCATCGCAACGGTAGGTTATACCGAGGAACAGGCAAAAGATGCGGGATATGAAATTTCAATCGGGGAATCAGCATTCAGGACCAACGGGTATGCAGCTATCCTGGGACAGAAGGATGGCTTGATCAAAACAATCAGTGAAGCGGGGACGGAGCTTATTCTTGGCGTCCATATGATAGGAGAAGGCGCCATCGAACTCATTTCTTCAGGGGTTGTGGCACTCGAAATGGTAGGAAGGGAAGAAGATCTGCTTTTCCCATTGTTTCCACATCCAAGTCTTAATGAAAATTTCCTTGAATCCCTTGAGGATCTATCAAACAAAGCAATACACAAGCCGCCGTCAGTCAAGAACAGCAAGGTCAAAGTGTAAATTACTTTTGCACGTCAAAGCATTCTAGCTTTAAATGGAACTCTTGCGAGCGTACTGAATTATCCATTATATTAAATTCAGAATAAAAATATTTTTCAATAAATTTTCGGAGGGGTCAAAATGAACGTAGAAAAAACGATGCAGAACCAACCACAAACAGAAGATTTCTTTCCTGTAAGAGATGTCGATTACTTGGAAATCTATACAGGTAATGCAAAACAGGCTGCCCACTTTTTTACCACTGCATTCGGTTTTGAACCAATTGCCTATTCCGGTCTTGAAACAGGCAACAGGGAGAATGTCTCCTACGTTTTGAAACAGCGTAATGTGCGTCTTGTTATTTCCGCTTCTCTCAAGCAGGATACAAGAATATCTGAGTTTGTAAAAAAACATGGAGATGGCGTGAAGGATATCGCCCTTTTGGTGGACGATGTTGAAAAGGCATACAATACTGCCGTTGAAAGAGGCGCTATTGCCTTGCAACCACCAATGGAACTGACAGATGAGCAAGGAAGCATCAAAAAAGCTGTCATCGGTACATACGGCGATACAATCCATACTCTGGTGGAGAGAAAGAATTATTCCGGTGTATTCATGCCAGGTTTCAGAGCGTATAAGAACTCCACTCCAGTTAAGGATGCTGGAATCATCGGCATCGACCATGTAGTTGGAAATGTTGAGAGTATGGAGGAATGGGTTGCCTATTACGAAAAAGTGATGGGCTTCAAGGAAATGACTCATTTTACGGATAAGGATATCAACACGGAGTATTCTGCATTGATGTCAAAAGTAATGCACAATGGCGGTCGTATCAAGTTTCCAATCAATGAGCCTGCAGAGGGAAAAAGAAAATCTCAGATCGAGGAGTATCTTGAATTCTATAATGGTGCAGGAGTTCAGCATATTGCCATACTTACGGAAGACATCGTACAAACGGTCAGCAAGCTGAAAGAGAACGGTGTGGAATTTTTAAACACACCCGATACGTACTATGAAATGCTATCCGAAAGAGTCGGCGAGATTGATGAAGAGATTGCAAAGCTTCGTGAATTGAGCATCCTGGTTGATCGGGACGACGAAGGCTATCTGCTTCAGATTTTCACCAAGCCGATTGTGGATAGACCAACTCTATTCATAGAAGTGATTCAGCGCAAAGGTGCCAAAGGGTTTGGAGAAGGAAACTTCAAAGCATTGTTTGAATCCATCGAAAGAGAACAGGAACTAAGAGGAAATCTTTAAAAGTTAGGCGCTCATAAATACCGCTGTTGATTTCCGCACTAGGTTTCGCTTTCCGCGGGGCGCTTGTGGAGCCTCCGCAGGAGTCTTCGCCTATTGCTCCAATCAACAGCTAGGGACTTTTAAATTCAGCACAATTCTTTAACATTGGCACAATTAAAGATGTTTTTGCATACTATATTGCTTTTTGAAAGGAAAAAATCATTTTTCTCTCTCCCCCTGTTGATTGGAGCGCAAGGAGTGAGACTCCTGCGGGAGAAGCGAGTGAAAGGGAGACCCCGCAGGCGCACATGCGCCGAGGAGGTTCCCGGACCGCCCGCGGAAAGCGAACTCCTGGAGCGGAAATCAACAGGGGTGTTTAACAGATACACCTTTTTAATAACAACAACCTTAATGAAAAGCCGAGTTAAATAAGTTTCACAGGAAAAGGAGGTATCTTAGCCCTCCTTTTTTTAAAAGGGGGATAAATAATGGCAGTGAAAGTAAAGAGCAGGGAAATTCTACAGATGGTGACTGCCTATCCATTGGGAAAAAGTGTCTTGGATCTTCAAAATGAAATGGGTTTGCCAAGCATCATCAATTTATCGGAAATTGAAAATGTCTTTGGATGTTCCCCAAAAGTGAAAAACCATCTGACACATCAACTTGATCATCTATTTACATACCCGGACGGATCTGCGAGATTGCTTACGTCCAAACTGGCGGAATTTCTGAACGTAAAAAGTGAACAGCTTTTTATCGGAAATGGTTCCGATGAAATCATCCGTCTTTTATTACGGGCCTTTCTGAATGCAGGAGATGAAGCTATTATGGCTGAAATCACCTTTCCAAGGTATAAAACCAATGTAACCATTGAAGGCGGCCGACCAGTTCTGATCCCGTTGATTGAGGGAACACATGACCTGGATAGGATGCTCGCAAGCATTAATGAGAATACCAAGCTTATTTTCGTTTGCAACCCCAACAATCCGACAGGAACGATTGTGGAGAAAAAGAAGTTAGAAGATTTTATTGCAAAGGTCCCTGAACATATATTGATTGTCCTTGATGAAGCGTATTACGAATATGCAACAAGCGGGGAGTTTCTTCAGTCTGTTCCATACTTAGAGAAATACAGTAATCTGGTGATTCTGCGGACGTTTTCAAAAGTCTATGGACTTGCTGGTCTAAGAATCGGTTATGGAATGATGGATTCCTATATTGCTGCGGAACTGAACAAAGTCAAAGAGGTATTCAATGTGAACCAGCTTGCCCAGGTGGCAGCTATCGTGGCGCTTGAGGATCAGGAGTTCCGTTTGGAATGTGTGGAGAGAAATGAAGAGGGAAAGCACTTATTGGAATCGGAGCTTATCAATATTGGATACCCTTTCTTCCCTACTCAGGCCAATTTCATGATGATCCACACCGGACATCCTGGTGATATTGTTTGCAATAATCTATTGCAGCATGGTCTCCTTGTTAAATCTGGCGCTGCACTTGGGTACCCAGATGCAATTAGGGTTACAATCAGCTCCATGCAGGACAATCACTATTTTATCAAATGCCTGAAAAATATCGAGAATAGGAATGGTGGGGTATCATGAATGTTCAGCCAAGCAGCCTTGAATGGAAAGATGCCTATAAATTATTAGTCGGTTCCATCTTACCGAGACCCATAGCCCTTGTTTCCTCTGTTAATAAAGAAGGAATAGCAAACATTGCACCCTTCAGTTTCTTTACTGCCATATGCGCAGATCCGATGCTTGTCTGTTTTTCCCCGATGAGAAGAGGTGTTGACGGTGCAAAAAAAGACACTCTGGAAAACATTGAGGCAACAAGGGAATTTGTCATCAATATCGTGAGTGAAGAAATGGTGGAAAAAATGAATATCACAGCCACTGAATTCCCAAGTGAAGTGGATGAGTTTCATGAGTCGGGCTTTACCAAGGTTGATAGTCACACGATTACATCGCCAAGG
Source organism: Bacillota bacterium (assembly GCA_051750385.1). Taxonomy (GTDB): domain Bacteria; phylum Bacillota; class Bacilli; order Bacillales; family Bacillaceae_I; genus Sutcliffiella_A. Next base: position 609,612 of record JBNJJQ010000001.1, read on the forward strand.
GTGAAGGAAAGCGGTGTTCAGCTTGAGTGCACTTTACATGAAGTGCTGCATTTCGGAGATGAACCTGGTGCAGGTAGCTTAGTTATAGGGAAAGTGGAAATGGTACATATCGCGGATTCTCTCTATTATGAGGGGAAGATTGATACGAAGAAACTGAACCCTGTCGGAAGAATGGCAGGTAATATGTACTCCAGGGCAACAAGTGATATATTTGAGCTTATCCGTAAAAGAGGCGATTAACATGAAATATATAAGCTTTATAAAAGAAAATGGGGAACAGTCTGCAGGTTGGCTTAATGGGGACCATTTTGTCGATATGCATGAAGCGTCAGGAGGGAAACTGCCTAAAGACATGCTGATTTTTATTGAGAACCACGAAAGCTTAGCTGAAATCCTCCATGATACAGTACAGTCTCGAAGTTCAAATGGCCGTTATTCAGTCAAGGATGTAGAGCTTCTCTCCCCATTACCAAGGCCGGTAAGTGTACGGGATTTCTATGCTTTTGAGGAGCATGTGAAAACAGCCAGGGCAAAAAGAGGATTAGAGGTCATACCCGAGTGGTATGAAATTCCCGTGTTCTATTTCACCAACCATTTAGCGATTAAAGGACCGGCTGAATATATTGAAAAGCCCGATCAATGCGAATGGCTCGATTATGAATTGGAAATAGCCTGCATAATCGGGAAACAGGGAAAAAACATAAAAGCAGAAGAGGCAGAGGCTCATATTTTCGGATATTGCATCATGAACGACTGGAGCGCAAGGGACCTTCAAGCGAAAGAGATGAAAGTAGGGCTCGGACCTGCCAAGGGGAAGGACTTCGCCACAACACTTGGTCCCGCGATTGTGACCAAAGATGAATTGGAAAGATACAAAAAGAATGACAGATATGATTTAACAATGACGGCCAGTGTCAATGGAAGACAGCTATCGTACGGGAACTTCCATCAGATTCACTATACATTTGCCGAGATGATTGAACGGGCTTCTCTGGATGTGACGTTGTATCCTGGGGAAGTGATCGGCTCGGGAACAGTTGGATCCGGCTGTATATTGGAGCTTGGAACGGATGTCCATCGCTGGTTAAAAGCTGGAGACACAGTTGAATTATCCATTACCGGACTTGGAAAACTGGTCAATACCATCAAATAGATAGGAGGGGTGTAAAAATGTATTATCGGAAAATGGGAGAGATTCCACATAAGCGTCATACGATGTTCAAAAAGGAAGATGGTTCTCTGTTTCGGGAACAGGTGATGGGTACGAAGGGATTTTCAGGGTCACAGTCCATCCTTTATCATCATTTTTTGCCGACGGAAGTGGTGAAATCAGAGGTACTGTATAGCTATCTTCCTGAATATGAAGAGCATACTGCATTGAATCACCGTCATCTAAAGACAACTTCCATCGAAAAGAAGGGCAATGCATTGGATGCCAGGGAGTATCTGCTTGGAAACAATGATCTGTTGATTGGGACAGCAATCGTTACAGAGGACATGAAAAGCTATTATCGTAATGGTGACGGAGATGAGATGTTATACATTCATTACGGCTCGGGGAAGGTGGAGACGATGTATGGTACCCTGACGTATCGACCGGGGGATTATGTGACCATTCCGATCGGCACCATCTATCGTGTGATGCCAGCGGAGGAAACGAAGATTTTGTTTATCGAGTCCTTCAGCCAGATGACGACACCAAGGAGATATCGCAATGAGTATGGACAGTTATTGGAGCATAGTCCTTTTTGTGAAAGGGATTTCCGCGGACCTGAGGTTTTGGAAACCCATAGTGAAAAAGGGGAGTTTGAGGTACTTACCAAATCCCGGGGCTTTATGTACTCCCACATTCTTGGGCACCATCCATTGGATGTCGTAGGCTGGGACGGGTATTTGTATCCGTGGGTATTTAATATAGAAGATTTTGAACCAATCACTGGCCGAGTGCATCAGCCGCCTCCTGTTCATCAAACTTTTGAAGGCCATAATTTTGTCGTCTGCTCCTTTGTGCCAAGGCTCTATGACTATCATCCCGAGGCAATTCCTGCCCCTTACTACCATAGTAATGTGAACAGTGATGAACTTCTATACTATGTTGAAGGGAATTTTATGAGCCGTAAAGGAATCGAAATAGGTTCCATTACCTTGCATCCTTCAGGAATCCCACATGGCCCGCATCCAGGAACAACAGAAGCAAGCATTGGCAAAAAAGAAACATTGGAGCTTGCAGTCATGATTGATACGTTCAAACCTTTAAAGATAGTGAAAAAAGCGCAAGAGATTGAAGACAAGAACTATATGTATACCTGGATAGAAAAATAATCGAAACCGTTAGCCAAGCTTCTTCCAAGTTGTCATGGAAACATGTACTCGGGAGAAAACTTGGTTTTTCCTATTTTGTGTAACAGAAGGGAAAATGTGCGTAATATATGTCATCTAAGAGGCAGCTTTGTAATATTTGAGGCTTAAAAAAAAGTATGTCAATACTAATTTACTAGAATAATATATATGTGCTGGATGATTGTGGGAATAGTTTTCAATATTGGTGAAAGGTAAGATATCTCACGATGTGTTGATATGATTGGTGTGAATCCCTTTTTGGAATTATTATGCAAAACGTTGACATTTGATTTCAAAAAATATCCAGGATTGTTACACAAAACCCGTGATATGATTTTCGTGTAGCAAAAAACACTACAAAAAAAAATTCAAGGGGGAATTTCACCTATGAAAATCAACAAGAAATCCATTATTACAGCTGTCACTACTGCGGCGGTATTAACAGCAGCACCATTCGGAATGAATGCAAAGGCTGAAGGAAATGCTCCATCAAAACCTACATGCGACCTAGGTTCAAATGTTCAAACTTTTAATAATCAAGAAGATGCAAAAGCATTTTTAGATACCTATATAAAAGATCTAGAAAATAAATTTGGTGTAAAAGTACAGTTTGATCAAGGACAAGCGCCAGCTCAAGCGGAAGCACCAGAGAAACAAGAAGAACAAAAACCAGCTGAAGCTGTAGAAGCACCAAAAGCAGAGGAAAAACCAGTTGCTGAAGCTCCTGCACCACAGCAACCGGCACCACAACAGCAAGCTGAAGCGCCAGCTGAAAATAAAACAGAACAAACTGCAAGTGCAGTAAGTGAATTCGAAAAGAAAGTGGTAGAACTTACTAATGCTGAACGTGCAAAGCAAGGTTTGGCACCACTTGAGCTTGATGAAGAATTAAGCAAAGTAGCAAAAGAAAAGTCCAATGATATGAAGAAGAACAACTACTTCGCTCATAACAGTCCAACTTACGGATCTCCGTTTGATATGATGAAGCAATTCGGAGTGGAGTACCGCACTGCAGGTGAAAACATTGCGATGGGTCAGCAATCTCCAGAAGAAGTGGTGAATGCATGGATGAATTCTGAAGGACACCGTGCGAACATCATGAATGGTGAGTTTACTCATATTGGTGTAGGTCATGTTGAAGATGGCAACTACTGGACTCAAATGTTCATCGGAAAATAATAGGTGATGTAAAAGAGGCAGCCAAATTTGGCTGCCTTTTTATTATGCACTTTTAAGTTAATCCTTATTGGTCATTTGCAAGCTGAGAATGATACTTATGGATAAATCCGTTAGCTTTCAGTGCTAGCTGTCTAACTTTGTGAATACTGTTTGGATTGATCCTATTGATGCCGATATCCTGGAAATGTGTAGAGGCCACACATAAGGGGGGAAGCAGATACTCGACAACCAAGGCATTTGCATCAAATTCGATGAGCACTTTTATCTGCTTTTTCAACTCATCTTTTACATATTTGAATTGTTGCTTTATTTCAGCTTGCAATAGGGATTTTTCACCATATTGAGTTTCTTCATATTTTGTCAGTAGACGGATGAGCACATTTAATTCCTGTTGAAAGAAATCAAGAACAGAAACCGCTTTATTGAAATCATAGCTATTCATATAAGATCTCCTCATAATTTGTAGTTAATATCGTTTTATCTACTTTATTCGACAAGAAACTACAATTTCCTGCTATTATTCCTATAAGAATAGTGTGATTCTAAAAATATCAGCTTGCTTTCTGAGATTGGAAATTCAGATACTTTTTTTGAATAATGGACAGTCGCCATGCAAGTCCGATTGCTCCGGCTGCCAAACCGCTGATTAGTCCCAGCCAATACCCGAATGCTCCAAAGTGCGTATAGTTAGCTAGCAGATACCCTATTGGCAGGCCGATGACCCAATAAGAGACCAGGGCTATGATAAAGGTAACATTTACGTCTTTAAACCCTCGCAACGCACCTTGTATCGGAGCAGCAATGGCATCAGAAAGCTGAAAGAAAATCGCATACAGTAAAAAGGATGTTGTCAAGGCAATGACCTTTGCATCCTTCGTATAAAGTCCCGCTACTTCTGCCTTGAAGAAAAACAGGAAAATGGCGCACAGTGATGATAAAGCAACAGCAGAAACTACACCGATAATGGTGTATTGCTTGGCATCCTTGATTCTATTTGCACCAACTTCGAAACCGACCAGAATGGTTAAAGCCATAGAAATGCTTAATGGAATCATATAAAGCAAGGAAGCAAAATTCAAAGCTACCTGATGAGAGGCGATCGTCACCGTATCGAAGGAGCTCATCAGGAGTGTAACTGCAGAGAAAATACTCGTTTCAAAGAAAATCGATAACCCAATCGGTACGCCGATTAATAAAATTTCCTTCCACTTTGTAAAAGAAACGGGATATAACACTTTAAATAGAGTGAATTGGGTGAACGGCTTCTTTTTCAACACAATATAAAGGGAAATGATCAAGATGACCCAATACGTAATTGCAGACGCAATACCAGCTCCAACCCCACCCAATTGCGGCAGGCCGAATTTACCGAAAATCAGTAAGTAGTTGAGCACTACATTGGTCGGAAGAGATAGCAAGGTAATGATCATTGAAATTCGCGTATGTCCGAGTGCATCGATAAAACAGCGAATGACAGTATAGCAAAATAAAGGGATTACCCCAAAACCTAAGGCAATCAAATAGTGTTTTGCAACATACCGCACTTCGGTTTCAAGGTTCATACTTTGAAGTATGGGATCCATGAATATTGCCCCGATGGATAGTACCAACAGACTCATGGCAATTGCGACATACATTCCTTGTGTAAGGGAAAAGGGGACACTCTCGGTTCTTTTCGCTCCAACCAGCTGAGCGACTAATGGAGTCATGGAAAGGAGAATGCCGCTTAATCCAGTAAATACAGGTACCCAGAGACCGGCTCCTATGGCAACACCTGCGAGATCTTGAGCTCCAACATTTCCAGTCATCATGATATCGAATAGGTTCATCGAAAATAGGCCGATTTGGGTGACGAGGATGGGAATGACAATTTTTATGAACAGTTTTATGCGTTCTTGGTAGGAGAATACTTGTCTCATTCGATTCACTATCCTTCTATTTCATTGTAATTAGGTGATTATACCATAACCGAATTATTTAGAGGACAGAAATAAATCGAACCTAATATAGTCTGAATAATGCTACTTTTTCAAAAAATATGCTATAGTAATATCGTTGAGAATGACGAGGAGGAGAGATAGATATGACAAAGGGATTTTTATTGGTACTAAACAAAGATGAAGATTCTGTCTCCATTGTATGTACAGAAACAAAATCAACGATAAAGACTGTGGAAACGGATTATAACCCCCATGAAATAATTGTTTCACATGATGGTAAAAAGACGTATATCACCTGCTCCCAAGGTAATAAAATGAACATCATGAACAATGAAACATTTGAAATAGAAAAACGGTTAGAGCATCCCGATTTCCAGTTTCCACATGGACTTGGATTATCCAATGATGGTAAGAAGCTTTATATGGCAAGCACATTTAGTGAAAAAGTATTCATTTTTGATACAGAAAAGGACGAAATTACGAAGATTCTCTCTACTGATCAGAAGCACTCACACATGGTAGCAGTTTCCCCTGATGGAAAGAAACTTTACATACCGAACATCGGTAGCCATACCATAACCGTGATTGATGCGGAAACGGAAGAGATTTCAGCCCATTTTCCTGTCGGGAAGGGACCTGAAGGGGTAGCGGTTCATCCAAATGGCAAGGAACTCTATGTGGCTAATCAGGAGGATGGCACCTTATATGTATTGGATACTGAAAATTATGAACTGAAATACAAACGTAGAATAGGACATGTACCAATTAGAATCGTCTTTTCTCCGGATGGGAAATATGCATTGATTCCGAATCGCGAATCGGGTGACTTGTCCATTATCGAAACCGAACATAATTTGAAGGGGAACGTACGTCCTTGGGAAGTAAAGCGGATACGGGTTGGTGTCTGGCCAGGTGGGACGGTCTTCAATCAGGAGGGAACGTTTGCTTATGTAGCGAACAATAAAACCAATGATATTTCCATCATTGATATGAACCTTCTGCAAGAGGTTGAAAAAATAAATGTTGGAATACACCCTGATGGTATCGCTTTTTTACATGCAGATCACACTACCGACATTTAACTATATCTTGACATGATGAAGAGTTACTACTAGAATAGTAATATATTAAAATCATATACTTACAAGCCCATCAAAGGGGAGTAGCTATGAAAACAATATTGCCGTCATTACGTGACTGTTCACCAGCCACCGGCTTTATTGGCAACGATTCCGTTGTTAGCAAGACCTTTGCCTAAACTTAACACAGGTCTAGGTGAAGGTCTTTTTATGTTGTATAAAAAGCCTTCACCTACAATCAGGTAGAGGCTTTTGTAATTAGGAGGAGAAAAAATGGAACTTCAGTTGTTATTGGAGTATGGTTGGGTACTTCTTGTCCTGATCGGACTTGAAGGTATACTGGCAGCAGACAATGCACTGGTACTTGCCATCATGGTAAAGCATTTACCTGAAGAACAAAGAAAAAAGGCATTGTTTTACGGCTTGGCCGGAGCATTAGTATTTAGATTAGGGTCCTTATTCATCATTTCATTTCTTGTTACTATATGGCAGGTTCAAGCAATTGGTGCAGCCTACTTGTTATTTATCGCAATTAATCACTTATGGCGCAGATTTGTTGTCCACAGGGCCGAAACTGCCGTAGCGGTTGATAAGCCTGAAAAGAAATCCGGTTTCTGGATGACAGTTCTGAAGGTTGAAATTGCAGATATCGCATTTGCGGTTGACTCCATTTTAGCAGCATTTGCTTTAGCTTTAACACTTCCACAGACGAATCTTCCACAAATCGGTGGAATTGACGGTGGACAATTTATTATCATCTTCCTTGGTGGATTTGTGGGAGTAGTCATCATGCGATTCGCGGCAACAATGTTCGTGAAGCTTTTAAAAGAGCGCCCGAGTTTGGAAACAGCGGCATTTGTCATCGTAGGTTGGGTAGGGTTCAAGTTATTGGTGTTTACACTTGCACATCCAAGTGTCGGCGTATTGCCATACCACTTCCCGCATTCCCCACTATTTAAGACAATGTTCTGGGTTGTCCTGATCGGTATTGCGGTTGGTGCATGGATCATTTCCGGAAAGAAGAAAAATGTTCAGGAAGTAGACAGCATCAAGTAAATTACTTTAAGTGAATCACGTATACTGCTATAATAAAACTAAGCTGTTGACAATACTTTGTCAGCAGCTTTTTTCTAGTTTGTGTAACAATAGTAATACCATATCCTCTACATAGAAAAGGAGATAATATGTTGTTTAATATAAATAGCCTTCCAAGTGATATCCAAGAAAAAATAAACCGCCCTATAGCGGGTACCAGTAGGACAAACCTGATAGGTAAAGGTGGATACACAGCCTCTGATGAGAGCATCATCTTTGATGCCCTCATTGCCCTGTCACTGGGTAAAAATGTCCTGTTGAAAGGCCCTACAGGTTCAGGCAAAACGAAGCTTGCAGAGACTCTCTCTTTCATCTTCCAAAAGCCGATGCATAGCATCAACTGTTCCATCGACCTTGATGCAGAGGCACTACTAGGGTTTAAAACGATTCAGAATATAGAAGGGCATGCAACCATTGAGTTTGTACCAGGACCGGTGATTGAGTCCATGAAAGAAGGTCATCTGTTATATATCGATGAAATCAATATGGCCAAGCCGGAAACTTTGCCAATCCTGAATGGCGTTCTCGACTACCGCAAAACCATTACCAATCCATTTACGGGTGAGGTGGTGACGGCTAAATCCGATTTCGGAGTAATTGCGGCAATAAATGAAGGCTATGTGGGAACGGTACCACTGAATGAAGCCCTTAAAAATCGTTTTGTCGTCATCGATGTCCCGTATATTCAAGGGGAAGTCCTGTTGCATGTTCTCCGTGACCAATCCCAATTGAAGGATGAGAAGCTCCTGAAGAAATTCGTCACGCTTTCATCTGACTTAATCGCTTTAGTAAGGAATGGTCAACTGTCGGAAGAAGCAGCATCTGTTCGTGCACTACTCGACACATGCGATTTGAGCGTCTATATCCCACCACTTCGCGCCATTAGAAGAGGAATCATGGAAAAGCTGGAAGATGAACGTGAGAAGGCAGCAGTATCGAATGTTGCCAAGACTCTGTTTGATTGAGGGATGTCCAATTGAGACCTATTGTTTTCAACGATAAGAAAATTGATTCCTTCCTGTTTATGGAGCTTGCAGATCTTGCGGTGTCACTGGCAAAAAAAGAAAGCCTGGAAGTGGCCTATGCTTTCAAATCCTATTATGACCCGTTTGAGAATACAATGTTCATCAGCCTTTTCTGGGATAACCACCCTCAAGTCGAAAAGATGCATGGGTTGAAAAGCGATGTTTATCTGAGGAGCGTCGGAACCATCCCCTATACGGATTTTTCCAGTGTTTCCCGTTTCATTACTAAAAGCAGGACTTCTCACTTATTCAGTTTCAGCAGGCAGCTTTTTATGCTGTTGGAAGATTTGCGCCTAGAGGAGATCTGTAAAAGGGAAAGACCTGGCACCACCCAATCCTTTCTCGTAAGAAGGGCGGAATATCGAAAGTATTTCCGAAGTCAGTTAAAGGTAAATCTCGATAGGACCATTACAACAGATGCGTTATATAATCTGCTGTATCTCCTATTAACGACTGATAATCCATTGGAGGAGGTTCCTCTTATCAGTAATGAGATAGATCCCGCACTTTCATATATCAGAGCAAAGGCTTCAAAATGTTATGAGGCAAACTCAACTGCAGAAATAGAGAGAATCTGTCTGAATATCGTGGAAGTACTGGATGAACTTTTAGACAGAGATATGCTCAATATGTATTTTCTTTTGCCGGATTTTACGGAAAAAGAGAAAATGCAGGATAATTTGACATTTGATGACCTAAAGCGAAAAAGCGAATTGAAGAACGACGATAAAAAAGAGAAAGAAACAGAAGACGAAGATATTCATGAGGATAAGCTTCCAACCTGGCATAGGGAATCCGAGTCCAGTTCCCAGAGCTTTTTGCAGTTTGATCTAGAGCAGGGTACGAAAATGGATCTGATGGGCGAGGGTGGCCGTGAAGGGGAGGACGGAGATCAGGCGATGGGATATGTCCAGGGGTCTAGTAAACAAACCAATAAAAATGACTATTCCTCTCTTGAAGCCTTGGATGTCCTGCAAAATGGTGAGCAGAAGGATGGGGGATCCAATGTGGAATTCGGGAAGGAGAATAAATATGCCTACCCAGTATTCCTTAACTCTTCGTCAGTTACCATTGAGCAAAAGAACGATTATGAAGAATACAAACTGTTCATCTCCGCCTATCAAAAGAAACTGAAGCAGCTAATCCAGAAGACGCTGGAGCATAAGAAAATCCTGCCCAGAAGTGAACTGGCTTTCGGCAGGTTAAGCAAGAAGCTGCTTCCGTGGTTTTTGGACGATAATCCGAAAATGTTCTATAAGAGGGATAACCCTTCCATTGAGATTGATGCTGTTTTCACACTGCTTGTAGACTGTTCCGCCTCCATGTTCGATAAAATGGAGCAAACCAAATTTGGTATAACGCTGTTCCATGAAGCGCTTAAATCTGTGTTCGTCCCTCATGAAGTGGTTGGCTTTTGGGAAGATACAAATGATGCAACTTCAACAAGCCAACCTAATTTTTTCAAAACGGTGATTGATTTTACTTCAAGCATGAAGAATAAATCGGGTCCGGAGATCCTCCAATTGGAACCTGAAGAGGACAATCGCGATGGATATGCGATTCGTCATATGACAAAACGATTGTTAAGCAGAAGTGAAAAACAGAAATTCCTGCTGGTTTTTTCTGACGGAGAACCTGCAGCGATGCAATATGAACAGAACGGAATTGTGGATACACATCAGGCAGTAATGGATGCTCGCAAAAATGGCATTGAGGTCATCAACGTTTTCCTCAGCAATGGGGAAATCGAGGAAAGCCAGGTAAAAACAATCCAAAATATGTACGGAAAATATAGTATCCTGGTTCCGAAAATAGAAGAACTTCCTGATGTGCTATTCCCGCTTCTGAAAAAATTGCTTCTTAAAAGTTTATAAAGAAAGACATTGGCTAACTATACCTAGTAGGGTAAGTTAGCTTTTTTCGTATTGATGCGGATTGGAAGGGAGGATTTAAACATTCGTGCAAAGCAACTATTTAGATGTAGTTTCCTATTATGCCTCCTGTTTTTGCTATTGGGATTTTTGTTGGAGTTTCAGTCTGTGGAAAGTCTGGATAAGCAATGGGGGAGAATCGGGTATCAGTTTTGGCAAGTAGATTCGTTTTTTATTTTCTTGTCATTTATAGGCTCAAGGAACTTTCTATACCCAGCGATGATTGTGGTTTCCATCTTTTTATTCGTGAGGAGATATTATTTTGCGGTCATGGTGGTCTGGGTGAATATTTTGGGTGTCCGCCTTCTCAATACATGTATAAAGGACATCTATCAGAGAGAAAGGCCCAGCCTGGATCATCTTGTCGACGTTCACTTTTACAGCTTCCCCAGTGGCCATGCCATGAATTCTATGGCTGCCTATGGGATGCTTGCTTTTCTATTCATCTTGATTGTACGCAATAGAGTGATTAAAATCTTAACAGTCTTCTTGGCATCAATTATTATTTTGTTGGTTGGGGTGAGCCGAATCTATTTAGGTGTACACTTTCCATTGGATGTGTTTGCAGGATACTTAGCTGGGGCATCATGGCTGACATTATTGATTGGTTTATGGAAAAAGCTAAGAAGCGAAAGTAGAGAGAGGAAATTTATGTAAATAGTTTTTTACTGATAAATGGATAAAATAACCGGTAAACTCAATTAGGAGGAAAGCAGATGAAAAAATTTCTGTCATTTAGAGCAGTTCTATCAGCGCTGTCCATACTCCTGTCTACTACTGTAATTTCAGGTTGTGGCACAGACAACGATAATATGTCTCCACCGCCTGAAAATGCCCCTGCACAGGATGAAACCCAGGCACCAGGAGAAAATACAACAGAAGAAGGTATAAACCAAGATCAAGTATCACAAACAGGACACACCTTCACTAAATTTGATTTGGATGTCGAGTATAAGGATAATAAAAACTTTGAAGCGGATTACGAAGCAGAAGGAAACGGCGAAGCGGAGATTGAGGACACGGTAAATGACAAAACCTTAAAAGGTGATGAGGCATACAAGGAATTATCCCCTATGCTTGAGCAGCTTAAGATTGACGCAAACTCAGATCAGCAAGAAGTGGTATCGCAGGTCCTTGAAGTGTTCAGTCTGGAAAAAGATTATACAGAATTTGAGTTGGAAGTCACATTTGCTGACAGCACATCAAAAGAATTTAAAGTGAAACAGTAAAAACGGGAGTGTATTCCGTTTTTTTTATTTTTGGGCTATATTAAACAAGGGTGTTGTATTTATGTATACTAGCTGTTGATTGGAGCAATAGGCGAAGACTCCTGCGGGAGGAAGCTCCACAAACGCCCCGCGGAAAGCGCAGCCTAGTGCGGAAATCAACAGCGGTGTTTAAAGGAGCCAAATACTTATAAAAACTTCGTGTGGCGAAAAGAATTTAACCATGTTATGATTTTACTATTACAATAAGAAATAGGGGAACACAACATGTGGAAAAATAGAAATGTATGGATTATTCTAATGGGCGAATTTATCGCAGGAATCGGACTTTGGACAGGAATCATCGGAAATCTTGAATTTATGCAAGCTCATGTGCCATCGGACTTTGCAAAATCTCTGATTTTATTTATAGGTCTTCTCGCAGGTGTTCTGGTAGGACCATTGGCAGGAAAAATAATTGATTCCTACAGTAAGAAAAAAGTGATGATCTATTCAGGCTTCGGACGCATGCTTAGTGTGTGTTTCATGTTTCTGGCAATTGAATATCAATCCATCCTTTTTATGATATTATTCATGATCGCAATTCAGCTTTCAGCAGCATTCTATTTTCCGGCACTGCAGTCGTCCATTCCGCTTATCGTCCCGGAAAAGGAACTTCTGCAGATGAATGGGGTCCATATGAATGTTTCCACTGTATCAAGAATTGCAGGAACCGCTTTGGCAGGAGCGATGCTCGTCATTATGAGTCTTTCCTCTTTGTATCTGGCTTCCATGGTGGCTTACGGAATTCTTTTCATGTCAACTTTTCTTCTCAATTTTGAGGATAAGACAGCAGAAGAGCGGAAAAAGGATGGAAAGGGATCTGGCAGTTTCAAGGAAATTTTGCCGGTGCTCAAGGAAACTCCAATTGCACTTACCGTCTTGATATTGACCATTGTTCCATTTCTGTTTATCGGCGGATTTAATCTGGTAGTTATCAATATAAGTGAAATACAGGATGATCAGACCATCAAGAGTCTTATATACACAATAGAAGGTATCTGTTTTATGATCGGTGCATTTGCAGTGAAAAAGCTATCAAATGATAATAACATGGTACAGCTGATGTTTATTTTTGTTACACTGATTGCTTTAGCTCATCTATCCTTGTTTTTTGCGGATATCAAAATTATGACGCTCATCTCATTTGGCATCTTCGGCTTGGCTGTGGGCTGCTTTTTCCCGATTGCAGCAACCATTTTTCAGACGAAAATTCCGAAAGAGTACCACGGACGCTTCTTTTCCTTCCGAAATATGCTCGATCGGGTCATGTTCCAGGTAGTGCTTCTCGGTACAGGATTATTCCTTGATACAATCGGATTGCAGATGATGGCTCTTGTATTTGGATTCCTATCTTTGACACTTATAACCATGTACGGTTTAAAGCTATTCAGGCAGCCGATGAAAATTGCACATCAGAAAACACCTTAATGACATTAGGGTGTTTTTTTCTTGTTTCTAGAGGGAATGGGAGAAAGATAGTGAATATATTAGATATGAATATCACTAGGTTGAAATAATGAAGGAGGTAACTCGATGGAGAAGTATTCTATGTACATAAATGGTGAGTGGGTCCAGTCGGATAATGAGATAGAGGTAACCAATCCAGCAACTGATGAAGTGATTGGCACGGTTCCCTGTATAAGCGAAAAACAGTTGCAGCAGGCAATCGACAACGCGTCTGATGCTTTCCAATCCTGGAGGAAAAAAAGTGCATACGAACGTGCAGAGCTCCTGGGGAAGTGGTATCAATTATTGGATGAAAACAAAAAGAGTATCGCTGAAACACTAACGAAGGAGCAGGGTAAACCATTTAAGGAAGCTCTTGGCGAAGTAATGTATGCGAATAACTTTGTAGATTGGTATAAAGAAGAAGCAAAGAGAATCTACGGGGAAACCATGCCTGCTACACAGGAAAATAAACGGATCCTGATTCAAAAGCAGCCGGTTGGAGTGGTAGCGGCCATCACTCCATGGAATTTTCCTGCGGCCATGATTACACGTAAAGTCGCGCCAGCTCTTGCAGCAGGGTGTACTGTAATTGTCAAACCAGCCAGCCAGACACCTTTAACCGCACTGCTTCTTGCCAAGTATGCTCATGAAGCAGGAATTCCTAAGGGTGTGATACAGGTGGTCACGGGTAAATCCAGTCTCATTGGAGAAACGTTGATGAAAAGCAATAAAGTGAAGAAGCTTACTTTTACCGGATCGACGGAAGTAGGGAAAATGCTGATGAAAATGGCATCCGATACGGTAAAGAAGCTTTCTCTGGAGCTGGGAGGACATGCGCCGTTTATCGTATTCGAAGACGCCGATCTTGAAAAGGCGGCAAAGGGGCTCATCCAATCAAAATACCGCAATGCAGGTCAGACTTGCATTTGTGCGAACAGAATATATGTTCACGAAAAAGTGGCGGAATCATTCACCTCCCTCTTTATTGATGAGGTCTCAAAGCTTAGGGTAGGAAATGGCCTGGAAAGAGGAATCGATATCGGCCCTTTGATTGACCGGGATGCTTTGGAAAAGGTTCAGGAGCATATCGAGGATGCCAAAAGAAAAGGTGCCGAGGTTTCCTTTGGTGGCAAGAGAATAGAGAAAACATTTCTGGAGCCGACCGTATTGTCAAATGTGAAGGATGATATGATCTGTATGCAGGAGGAAACGTTTGGTCCGTTGGCGCCAATCAGTACTTTTAAAGAAGAAGCGGAAGTGCTGGAAAGAGCAAATAATTCCCCTTATGGACTGGCAGCCTATATATATACGGAGAATCTGGGCAGAATGTATCGGGTTACTGAAGCATTGGAATATGGCATAATCGGTGTTAATGATGGGGCTCCATCAACAGCACAGGCACCATTCGGTGGGCTGAAGGAAAGCGGAATCGGTCGGGAAGGCGGGCACCATGGATTGGAAGAGTATCTGGAAGTAAAATATGTATCTATCGGAATCTGAATAACAATTTTTTCAGCTTAACTCGACATGAAGAGGGTTAGGCTTTTTTTTATGTGCTGTAATCATATATAATGAAGATAAGCAAATGAAACTTTTTCTCTAGCTATTCGTATATGAAGTATATGAATGATATGCCTAAAGGAAAGGGCGAGGAGTGAGAGGATGAAACGATTTTTAAAGCAAGCATTTATTTTTGTTGCTTCTTCCAATATAGCGATCATGTCTTTTGTGATCGTATTTTTCTCAACTGGGAATCAAGTCCAATTGGGAGTTCTCGGTGCTTTTGCCGGATTTCTGCTTAGCTACTGGCTTCTGAAGCGCAAATTATTGCCTCAGGACGAATTGGATAAAGTGGAACGGAAAGAGAAGAAATATGTTCTTGCGCAGATTAAGGATGCGAAAACGAAGCTGCAAAAATTGAACAGTAACAGATTTAAGGTTAGAAGCATATTTGTCTATCAAAATATAACAAAGCTCTATAAAATATCCTATAAAATCATTAAAATGGTGGAAAAAGAACCAATCCGTTATCGAAGTGCCCAGACCTTTTTTCATCAGCATTTGGATTCATCCGCGATCATTGCCGAAAAGTATGTTCAATTTCTTTCTCAACCTGTAAGAACACATGAAGTATCAGCAGCATTAAGAGAGACGGAGAATGCACTTAAACAGATGGAGCGTAACATGGAAAAGGAATTGATGGTGGTTCTTGCTGGTGATATGAACAACCTGAACACGGAAATTAAACTGATGAATCAGCAATCTCTTACAATTGACAAGAAGTAATATGAGGTGAAAAGATGAATAATAAAGAGAAATTGGATGAAAAAATTAAAAATGATACATTAAATGACTTGCTTAGCAACCCTTTTTCTAACCCTGCGATGGAAAATGAAGTGGCCACTCAGAGCGAGCAGCAAGCAAAACCGAAAAGGGAAAAAGTGATGGATAGCCTTTCAGAGGACCTGAAGCTCAGAGCGATGGAAATTGCCAAGCAAATAGATCCGAATGATCAGCAAGCCATTTCTTCCTATGGTATAACAGCCCAGAACGAGCTATCGACCTTTTCGAATTCCATCCTTTCACATGTTCAGGCGAAGGATGCAGGGCCTGTCGGAGAAGTGGTTTCAGATTTGATGCGAAAAATCAAAGAAGTGAAGCCTGGGGAACTAGAACCGCAGAAGAAAGGATTTTTTGGCAGGATTTTCGGTAGTGTCAATAATTCAGTGAATCAACTTTTTGCAAAATACCGAAAGATTGGGTTTGAAATCGACAAAATTGCCGATCAGCTGGAAAGCTTTAAAAAAGTGCTCCAGCGCGATAATATTATGCTCGAGTCTTTGTATGATAAAAACAAAGATTATTTTCAGGCATTGAATGTATATATTGCAGCAGCAGAGCACAAGCTCGAGGATATACAGGCGAATCTTATACCCGAGATGGAAAGAAAAGCACGTTCCACCAATGATCAGATGGATGTGCAAGCAGTAAGTGATATGATGCAATTTGCGGACCGTCTCCAAAAACGTACACATGATTTAAAGATCAGCAGACAGATCACGTTACAAATGGCTCCACAAATTAGAATGATCCAACATACAAATCAGACATTGGTCGAGAGGATCCAATCATCGATTCTGACAGCTATTCCGTTATGGAAGAACCAACTGGTAATTGCCGTATCCCTCTATAACCAGCAAAAAGCTGTGGATACCCAGAAAAATGTTTCGGAAACAACCAATGAACTGCTGCTCCGTAATTCCGAAATGCTCAAGCAGAATACCATTTCAGCGGCTAAAGAAAACGAACGAGGACTTGTGGATATCGAAACTTTGAAGAAAACTCAGGAAAACCTGATTGAAACCTTGGAAGAAACACTCCAGATTCAGCAGGAAGGTCGCCAAAAACGCCAACAGGTGGAACTGGAACTTGTACAAATGGAAAACGAATTAAAAGACAAACTGTTAAATATTCGTGCCAAAGCACAAAAATAGAGAGAGGTGTTACCCTCTCTCTTATTTTGCGTTATCTGTTTGTAGGGAATATTCGTTGAACTGTTTCAGTAAATTCATCAAGCATTCCTCTTATTGGTCTTCCTGAACGCAAGTCGTTTGCATAACCATCCATACGATCTATAAAATCAGGATTAACGGAGACGAATACATCGTCTATATCCGGGTCTGCCTTACGAACTTGATCAGCAATTTTGCGTTCTACATCTCGCGAAAGCTCATTTTCTCCATTTTCAAGTACAGCTGCAACATATGCATTATCATCTGTCACAATCACATTGCAGGTTTCTACTTCTTTCAAGTCCGTTACTTTATCTGCAGCACGGTCAGCAATCGCCATTCTTGGTTCGTTCTCTTCATTAACTCTTCTAGGGTTAATGTTATTACGAACATTTTCTGGCCTGTTAAATCGATCCTGGTCATAATTTACATTCAGTGAATCGTTTGGTGCGTTTCTTTTTTCAGCGCCATAATCATCTACATTACCACAACCGCTAGCCAAGATAGTGAATGCAAGTCCTGTTACAACAAAGCCTTTGATGTTCACCTTTTTCACCTCTTTCCATTTCTGAATACAGTTAGAATTCTTCAAATGAAGGAACATTATACAATCTTTAGGTTAAACTATTGATGAACATAAAAGATGATAAGGAATGACAGTATGTCTGTATTTGAAAAAGAAACCTATCTAAAACAATATGCTCTATCAGATTTATCTTCATTACACCATTCAGAATTCATTTCTACAGATTTTGGAAAGATATTTAAGCAGTCATTTATCCCGTGTGAATCCAAAGGTACCATATTTTTAGTTCATGGTTATTTGGATCATTCGGGTTCACTCTCGCTTCTCATTCGCTTTCTCGTCTCAAATTCCTTTTCTGTAATTACCTTCGATTTGCCTGGACATGGGAATTCCTATGGACCGAGAGGCGATATCGGCGGTTTTGATGAATATGTACATGCATTGAATTGTGTGATAACTGCATCAATCGACCCTACGGATAACAAAAAATATTATATTATCGGTCATAGTACAGGCTGCTCGATCATTACGGAATACCTCATTCATCATCCGCTCACTTTTGAGAAGATTATCCTGGTTGCACCACTAATTAAGCCTTATCTATGGTCATTTTCAAGGATAGGGGTTAAACTGTTAGGGAATAGGATAAAATCCATCAAAAGAAAATACAGAAAAAATGCTTCAAATAAAAATTATCTGGATTTTGTAAAAAATGACCCATTACAATTTGACACATTACCGACCAATTGGATTGTTTCCCTATCAAAATGGCACGAGGCAGTCTTTCAATATCCGATTCAGGATAAGAGATTGCACCTGATACAGGGTAATGAGGATACTACAGTTGATTGGCGGTTTAATATTTCATTTTTACTCGATCTTTTCCCTGATAGTAAAGCTATATTGATTGATGGAGGGAATCATCAGCTATTCAATGAAGCGGAGGAAATTCGCTTCATTTGTTATAATTGTTTAAAAAGTATTTTGCTTTCCAAGATTTAAGGGTAATAATAGGGAAGTACAAAAAAACAAAGGTGGAATGAAAAATGGAAGAAACAAAAGCTAATGGAATCCAAATTGGGGATACCATCCTGATAAAAAATGGCACAAATAAAGGAAGCAAAGGAAAGGTGATTGTTATACGAGACAGTTCCGTGATTGTGGAACTTGGGAAGAATCCAAGCACAGGCGAACCGATTAGGACTGTCATTAACCATAAAAATTACAAAACAGTATAAAAAAAGAAGGTACGAAATCCGTACCTTCTTTTTTGTATTCTATATTATTGTGCAAAAACGTGGTTTCCGATTGTTTTTGTTACAGTTCTTGTGCGAATCCATTCGTCACTTGTTTTATCTGGATTGAAGAAGTACAACGAATTGTTTCCATCACCACGGAAAGCAATCGCTTCTTCTACAGCCTTGATCGCTTCTTCATCAGCTTTTTTGTTGATTTCACCATTTTTCACTGGAGAGAACTGATACACTTCACCAGGAGATGTTTCAGTTACCACTTCACTGATCGTATCCGGAAAAATATCACTATCTACACGGTTTAGAACCACTGTTGCCACAGCTACTTTGCCTTCGTATGGTTCACCCTTGGACTCAGCATGAACAAGACGAGCCAATAAATCTTTTTCTTCTTCAGATACTGCAGTTGGCAGCTTTAACGCTTCACCAGGGAAGATTAAATGATTGCCTTTATTATTGATGGCTTGTACCTCTTTTACGGATACACCATACGTTTTACCAATATTCCAAAGGTTGTCACCTGATTGAACTTTATATGTTTCTTCAGCCTGCGCACTGAATCCTGTACCAGAAATAAGTGCTGCTACTAAAGTTGAAATAGTAATTAGTTTTTTCATAAAATGAATTCCTCCTTGTGTTGTTTATGAGCAACTCTCGGACACTCTAATGTAAATGGTAACAAGACCAAGGGATCATTTCATTGTATAAATATTGCCAACAGAACATAATTATTGTAGATATTGGCTTTAAATCACAATAATATGGAAAACTACAGGAAAAAGATATGAAATAATTTCTATTAATACATAAATATAGAAAAAGAGCTAATGCCATCTATGACATTAGCCCATGTTTATTTAATACAGTTGATTATACATAGTTCAATATGAGGACGGGATATCAATGTGATCTCCTCATGGTCCTGCATAACCTGAAAGTATGCTGCATCAATATCTGGAGAGGGGTTGATATCGGGTTCGCTTGCTTCTAATTCTTCTAAGGAATAAGGTATAAGTGAGATAATTTGCAAACCACTTTCTTGTAGAACAGTTTTCCATCCATCTAATGAGAAAATATTTGATAAGCCATAGAATGCTTTCATTCTTTCTTCGATGGCTTTGGGAAGGGAATTTTTTTTCACCATTTCAAGGGCCAAAAAGGACCCTCCAGAATTTAATATGCGTTGTATTTCTTTTAAGGAAGAAAGAGAGTCAGTAAAAGACAGAACAGATTCTGCAAGAATATAATCGAAATTATTAGAAGTAAAATCGGTCGTTTCAATATTCGCAAGAATCGCCTGGCAAGTCAGGCCCAACTCTTTGAATCTTATGTTTGACTTTTCGACCATCAATGGATGAGCATCCACAGCGGTAAGTAAAGCTCCTCTTTCATACAGATAGGCACTTGTTTGCCCAGTACCACAGCCAACCTCCAAGAATTTTTTATCCTTGATGTCCATTTTCGTCATGAGCTCCTTTGTTAGCTCAAGCCCTCCAGGATGGGCACCACCAATTCCGAATAATGCAAGCAGGTCTGTATAGCAGGATTTCTTCATATCAATCACCTCCTTTATTCATATGAGTAGAGGCGATGGAACGTTCAAAAAGGAACTGGCATTTATGGAAAAGTTAAGATATGATTATGGGGATATAGAAGCAGGAGGTGCATAGAATGATACATGCAACATGGAAAGATCGTGCCACCGTAAAAATGGTCAAGTGCGTACATACAAATGCAGAAAAATATGTAGTGAACAATATGCTGACGGCTGGGAACACATATGAAGTGAAAAATGAAACAGAGGAATTCTACTTTGTTGTGGATAACAGCGGCCATATCGGAGGCTATTACAAGGATTATTTCGAAACAATCTAAAAGGAAATTCCAAAAGCATGACATTCAACTGTCGTGCTTTTTTATTTTTCACAAAAAGGGTTAGAATGAAGTAAAAGGGGTATAAAAAATGGAGGAGTGAGCTCATGAGAAAAAGGATGATATTCTGCTTTGCTCTAATTCTTATCTTTGCGAGCGGATGTATGGCTAAACAGGAACGAGATACCAATAAAAACACACCACCCGCTTTGGAAGTCACTAATTCCTTGGAAGCATCCGTTGAAACGATTGCAGAAAATCTGGATGTACCCTGGGCAATTACCAAACATAATGACACTTTTTATATAACAGAAAGAAAGGGAACAATCGCAAGAATCTCAGGTGGTAACTTTTCGAGAGAGACAGTTCATTTAAATATAGCGGTTCTCCAATATGGAGAAGGAGGCCTACTTGGGTTGGCGCTGCATCCGGATTTCGAGGAAAACAAGCTGGCCTATGCTTATCATACATACGGTACAACTGAGGATGTCAAAAATCGCTTAGTACTGTTAAAATACGCAAATGGCGCCTGGAAGGAAGAACGTGCACTATTGGAAGACATTCCTGGAGCAATCTATCATAATGGTGGCCGAATTGCGATTGGACCTGATAACTTGCTTTACGTTACAGTTGGGGATGCTACAATACCTGAGGAAGCACAGAATCCCTCAAGTCTGTCAGGAAGCATATTAAGAATGGAATTGGACGGATCGATTCCAGAGGATAACCCAATTCCAGATTCCTACGTCTATTCATACGGGCATCGCAACCCTCAAGGACTAGCTTGGGAAAAAACGCAGGGCACATTATACGAATCCGAGCATGGACCTTCTGCCAGAGATGAAATCAACATCATCGAAGCAGGAAAAAACTATGGCTGGCCAGTCATTTCCGGAACGGAAGAAAAGAACGGAATGGAATCACCAATATTTCAGTCAGGGACCAATACATGGGCCCCTTCCGGCATGGTCTATTATGATGGATCTCTATTCGTTGCAAGCCTAAGGGGAGAAATGATCCGCCAATTTGAACTGGAGAGTAATAATGAATATCCAATTGTTGAAAATTTCGGTAGAATTAGGGATGTACTATTGGATGGAGAAACTTTATATGCAGTAACTAACAATACTGATGGTAGAGGAAATCCGATCCCAACCGATGATCGACTTATAAAAATACCGCTGAGAAGAGAAAACTGATACCACAAAGAGTTTTTAAATATGAAAGTGGAGAGGGAAATTATGATGCCAAATAATATAGATATGTTTAAAGACTTGAATGTTTTAAGGCTATTGGACAGTATCGGGGAAAGTCTTATTTTTGCAGATGAACACCAATATATACGATGGATGAATGGTTCTGCCAAAGAGCTTTTAGCCAAGATTGGGCCATATGTAAAGATACATGACCCCGAAGAATTTATAGGAGTGAATCTCTCCATGTTTCACGGTCCGAGGCAGGATGGAATATTGAAAGGTGAAACGTTCCCTCATACAGCACAAATAAAACTGTTCAACCGCTTTTCTGCAAAAATTGTAGTGGATAGAATATTTAGCGAGACGGGGGAGTTCTCCGGCTATATTTTAACATGGAAAGACGTTTCGGATTATCAACATGAACTCGAAGTCCAGCAGAATATGTTGAAAAGCCTCTATACGCCTATTATTGGCACTGCCATTGATTCAGTATTACTAGTTGCGTTGACTGGTTTATTGTCCGAGGAAAGAATGCAATACACCAAGGATGCCATCCTTATTGCATGTGCTGAAAAAAAGGCGGAATACGTCATCTTCGATTTTACAGGGATTGTTGATGATATTGACGAAGTTGTGGTATATCACCTGGATCAAATAGCTGAAGCGTTAAGATTAATGGGATCTGAGGCAATATTTGTTGGGCTGAATGCACAATTTGTCCAGCAGATGATCAGGAAAGGGTTGAAGGTGCGGGTAAAAACCTGTCAGTCCTTCAAGCAGGGTGTCCAATACGTATGGGCAAAAATGGGATACAAACTCGTAAAAACTTAATCTAAGCTTACAGAAATAGGCTTGAATAATAACAAGCCTATTTTTTTGTTTTAATAAGGAAAATTGAGGAAATATAGTATATACATGAATGTAGGGGGAAGCTTTGTGATCAGGCTGATAAAAAAATATAAAACTTCGTTTATCATTGGATTCATTGTTCTTACTGTAATTGGTACCAGTATCTATCATAGCTACAAGCCACTGCCGGAAAACGTTTCTTTTGAGGGAAAAGAGCATTATGTCGATGATGTGGAATTTCTTTATGACCTGACATTTCAACAAGGGGAAAAGACTGTCACCGAGCATCACATTTTTGATAGAATCTTTGAAGTGATTGAAGAGGCCGACCATTTTATTGTGATTGATATGTTCTTATTTAACGGCTATAACGATGGCGAAAAGGATTTTCCGCCATTGAGCGATAATTTATTGAATGCTTTACTAGAAAAGAAGGAAGAAAATCCGAAAGTGGATATCGTCTTCATAACCGACGAAGTAAATACGACTTATGGCTCCCATGAAGCAGAAGAGCTGCAAAAGCTGAAAGACCATGGAATTGAGGTGGTCCAATCAAATGTGGAAGTTCTTCGGGATTCCAACCCGCTATATTCCGGGGTATGGAGAGTATTCTTTCAGTGGTTTGGCCAAGGCGGTACAGGCTGGGTAAAAAACCCAATGTCCAAAAATGCCCCTGAAACAACTGTACGATCGTATTTGAAGCTTTTGAACATTAAAGCAAACCACAGAAAAATTGTCATAACCGATAAAACAGGCATCGTTTCGTCAGCCAATCCGCATGATGCGAGTGGATTTCATTCTAACACGGCCTTTGAGGTTTCCGGATCCATAATCAAAGATATGCTATTAACGGAACAAGCAGTTTTAGATTTTTCCGGTGGAGGGGAATTTCCTTCCTATCCGGATAATGGCAATGAAGATGTGTTTAAAGAGCAAGGTCCCATTCGAGTCCAATTATTAACGGAAGGGAAAATATTAAAGCATATCAGGAAAGAAATTAGAGCTGCAAAGAAGGGAGAAGAAATCTGGGTCGGGATGTTCTATATTGCGGAGCGAAAAGTAGTGGATGAATTGATTCTCGCTTCTCAAAAAGGTGTGAAGGTCCGCATGATTCTTGACCCTAATCAGCACGCATTCGGTCAACAGAAGATAGGCTTGCCAAACAGACCAGTAGCTGCAGAAATGGTGGAGGAAGGGAAAGGGAACATCGAGATCAAGTGGTATAATACTGGGGGAGAGCAGTATCACCCCAAAATGATTTATATCAAAGGAAAAGATGATTCTTCCATTATCGGAGGGTCTGCAAATTTCACAAGAAGAAATTTATTTGACCTTAACCTCGAAACGGACATAAAAATCTTGTCTCCCAACAACGAGGAAATAATTACGGAAATGGATAGCTATTTCCAGAGATTGTGGAATAATGAAGATGCTGAGTACACCCTGCCATTGGAAAAATATCAGGATGAAACAACTCTTATCAAAAAAGTATTATATCGCATACAGAAACTTCTCAGGTTTACGACTTATTAAAATGAAAAAATAACAAGCAGGGCGCACCCTGCTTGTTTTATTTTATAGGCAGCACATACAGCAGTACAAAAAAGAAATGAAGTACTGTACCAG
Organism: Bacillota bacterium; assembly: GCA_051750385.1. Taxonomy (GTDB): domain Bacteria; phylum Bacillota; class Bacilli; order Bacillales; family Bacillaceae_I; genus Sutcliffiella_A. The sequence continues at coordinate 633,752 of JBNJJQ010000001.1, forward strand.
CAAGCACAAAAACATGCCAAACAGCATGATGATAGGGGAAAGCACGCCACATATAGAAAATGGCTCCGACACTATATACGACTCCGCCAGTAACTAAGAAGGCGACTCCTGTTGTCCCTACCTTGGCCGTAATCTCACTCCAGCCAAAGATAGCCAGCCAACCCATCAAAACATATAGAATTGTGGATGCAAAAAGAAATCTGCGGACGAAGAATACTTTGAAAACCGTGCCTGCCAAAGCAAGCGTCCAAACGATACCAAATAGGGTCCATCCCAAAACCCCATCCAAGATAATCAACGTGATCGGTGTATAACTCCCTGCTATAAAGAAGTAGATGGAAGAGTGGTCCAGGATTTCAAAGACATTCTTTGCCCTTCCTTTTGGCAGTGCGTGCAATAATGTGGAGGCGGTATAAAGCATTAACATAGTTACACCATAAACAATAAAGGTGAGTATATGCAGCTGTGTGCCATTAATTGCTGAAAAAACGATGAGAAGTACCAGTGCTGCTGCACTTAGCAGAATGCCGATGCCATGTGTAATGGAATTGGCAATTTCCTCTCCTTTTGAAAAGGTATGTGTTTGAGCCATCTATATCCCCACTCTTTCTCAATTTAATGAACTAAAAACTTATATCCATCATATCAGGAAATTAATTCTAGTTCCATTGAAAAGAAAAAAGCACGAGAGGGTGCGAACCTTCCCATGCTTTTAGACTCATAAAAGTGTATCTTCATTCACTTTTACCTTTCTTAAATTAATGAAACGAATCGTATGGAGAACTACCACTTTTGATATGGCATATGTCGGTACTGCAAGTAATAATCCTAAGAGACCAGCAAACTTGCTCGCTACAAGCAATAACAAGATGATTGTCAAAGGGTGTACATCCAGTTTCTTTCCCATCACCTGTGGAGAAACGAGATTACTTTCAAGCTGTTGGACGATGATGACCACAATCAGAACCCAAAGGGCCATGATTGGTTCATCAAAAAATGCCACTACAATACTAGGGATGGTACCTATGAAAGGACCAATAAACGGAATGACATTGGTAAACATCGCAATCAAGGCCAATACAAGGGAATATTCAAGGCCGATGATCAAAAATCCAATATAGATCAGCACCCCTACGAAAATACTGACGATGATCTGTCCTTGAATATAGGAGCTAATGGCAATATCCATGTCTTTTAGAACATCACGGCCTTCCCGTTCATGCTGTCTAGGGATGAATTTGATGATCTGATCAGGAAGGCTATTTCCATCCTTCAACATGTAAAAGAGGACAAACGGGATGATGACAAGTAATACGATAAATCCGGTTATGGCGCTTATAACATTAATTACATTTGATCCAAAGGCAGTCAAATAGGCATTCAGATTATCAGCAATTTTGCCGGAAATTTCCTCAAGGGAGAAACGTTCGTCCTGCTGAAATCTTGCTATATATTCATTTTCCTGGAGTTCTGCGGTAAAGTCACGGATGTCATTGACAATGTTAGGTGTATTCTTCACTAAGCTATTAACCTGCTGCTGAAGGGTTGGACCAATCAGGAATAGCAAAAGCGTGATCAATCCGATAAACATTAAGTAAATGCTCAATATAGCCAAACCTCTTGGAACATAGCGAGCTACGAGATTCACTAGAGGACGCAGAAGATAATACATCACTCCTGCCAATATGATCGGTGCAAACAAAGTTTTGATCATGATTGTAATAGGGGTAAAAATGAAATTGACAAGGGAAAGTAAGTAAATAATCAATAAAATGACAATCAGCCCATAGCCGATTCGAAACCACTTGGATTGTGGCACTGTCTACACCTCTTTTTCGTAAAATTTAATGAGCTGTTGTAAGCCGCTGTTGATTTCCACACTACAAAGGAAATCATAAAAAATATTCACTCATTTTCTACGATTCAGTCTTTGATAAGGTTTCAATTATTTAGAAAAAAGCCTTCCGGAAAGAAGACTTTTTCTAGATTATGCGTATAAATCTGCTAATTGCTTTTGGACCGTTGGATCTTCCAGGTACTCATCGTAAGTCATTTGCTTATCGACGATTCCGTTTGGTGTAATCTCAATGATGCGGTTTGCAATCGTTTCGATAAACTGATGGTCATGGGAAGTGAAGATCATGGACCCTTTGAAACTGATCAGACCGTTATTCAAGGCAGTGATGGATTCCAAGTCCAGATGGTTTGTAGGATCATCCAATAACAGGACATTCGATCCGCTCAGCATCATTTTGGAAAGCATGCAACGTACCTTTTCTCCTCCAGAAAGGACACTTGCTTTCTTTAACACTTCTTCACCAGAAAATAGCATTCTTCCTAAGAAGCCGCGCAGAAAGCTTTCCGTCTGGTCGTTAGGGGAGTAATCACGTAACCAGTCAACAAGGTTTGCGTCCACACCTTCAAAGTATTCGGAGTTGTCTCTAGGGAAGTATGCTTGGGAAGTGGTGATACCCCATTTATACGTTCCGCTGTCCGGTTCCATTTCACCAGTCAAAATTCTCATCAAAGTTGTATTGGCGATTTCACTTCCGCCAACCAAAGCAATTTTATCATCCTTATTCATAATGAAGCTGACGTTGTTTAGCACATTAACCCCATCAATCGTTTTCGTTAATCCTTCAACGCGAAGAAGGTCGTTACCGATTTCTCGCTCAGGAGTAAAGTTAACGTATGGATATTTTCTGGATGAAGGTTTGATATCATCGATGGAAATTTTGTCCAGTAATTTTTTACGGGAAGTAGCTTGCTTCGATTTGGAAGCATTAGCACTGAATCGGGCAATAAACGCCTGAAGTTCTTTGATTTTTTCCTCTTTTTTACGGTTGGCATCAGAAGAAAGTCTGGATGCAAGCTGGCTTGATTCATACCAGAAATCATAGTTACCAACGTAGATCTGAATCTTGCTGTAGTCCAGATCCGCGATGTGTGTACACACTTTATTCAAGAAGTGACGGTCATGGGAAACCACAATAACTGTGTTCTCGAAGTTGATCAGGAATTCTTCCAGCCATTGGATCGCTTTCAAGTCCAAGTGGTTGGTAGGCTCATCGAGCAATAGAACATCCGGTTTACCGAATAGGGCTTGAGCAAGTAGAACTTTCACTTTCTCTCCACCTGTCAGTTCAGACATCTTCTTGTCATGAAGGTTAACCGAGATTCCTAGACCTTTAAGAAGGATGGCAGCTTCAGATTCCGCTTCCCACCCGTTAAGCTCAGCAAATTCCCCTTCAAGTTCAGCTGCACGCATGCCGTCTTCATCAGAGAAATCCTCTTTCAAATAAATGGCATCTTTTTCCTGCATTACTTGATACAAACGGGAATGCCCCATAATAACCACTTTCATTACTTCGTGTTCTTCATATTCAAAGTGGTTCTGTTTAAGGATGGCCATACGTTCGCCTGGATTCATATGAATATCACCAGTTTGTGCTTCTATTTCGCCGGATAGAATTTTCAAGAACGTAGATTTCCCTGCTCCATTTGCTCCAATAAGACCGTAGCAGTTGCCAGGAGTGAATTTTATATTAACATCTTCAAATAATTTCCGATCACCAAAACGTAAACTTATATTTGTAACTGTAAGCATGTATACTTTTCCTCCAAAATTAATGTCGTTGAAATTATACCATTAAATAGCGGGGTTGCAAAAGAATCATTTCATTTTTGAGGAAAATAAAAAAGCTGAGAGTAACCCAGCTTTCTTAATATACATAAATATAGGCAATCATAGGAGGGATTTTCTGATTGGCATGATGTGCGTGATTGGTATGTGTGGTGCAAACCAACTGATACACTCCCGGCTTATCAAATGTGGTGGTAATTAACGTTTCTTCTCCCTTTTTTACGACTCCGGATATATCGGTGCCTTCAATGGAGAAAGGATGCTCGGACCCGTTCACCCCGAAAATGCTGATGGTAACTTCCTTTCCTTTAGGAACAGTTATGGTGCCAGGATCAAAACGGTAGGCTTCCATTTCGGACCCATTTGCCAGTGTGGTTTTAAATTCCGAGGTAATCATATGATAAATATACTGATTATCCTGTGCTGGTTTACCCGTTGTCGGAATAATACCCACATTAACGATGTACCAGCCTCCTAATGCGATTATGAAGCATAATAATACCGAAATAATCCAACTTTTCTTTACAATAAAAAATCTCACATATTCCACCCCTTCTAATAGCATGACTATTATTAATTTGTATGCAACAAATGCGAAAGGGTTGTCTAATATATTTAAAAAAGATGATATTTGCATAGCCACAAAAGAAATAATTCTATATTAATACGAATATATTTTTTAAATCGGGAGGTGGTAGGAAGTTGGGGTATTTGGAAGATGTGAAGTTTGAACAATTATTTTGGATGCAGGTTTTTGGAGATCATGCGCGTTTTTTCCTTGATAGTTTGGCTCCTAAGGAAACAGAGGATGTAAAAAAAGCGGCTTTCTTCAAGAACGAGTATGACAAATGGTATGAAGAGAGCGTGGCACTAAATGAAAAAAACATAACGAATCAGCTGGTGCAGACGAAAAGACTTACGAATCAATTGAGAGAATTTAAACTTTCGATCATTCGGCGTCAGCTGGCGGCAGGGGAGATCACGATTAATCTTCCACCTACATTCATCAACCATATGGTGAATGAATTGGATGAATATTTGACTATTCATCAGTACCTGGAAAAGGGGGAAAGCCCACCGATTTTTCATGAACTGCATCATCACCTTGTTTGGCTATTGGATGCAGCGGGCCATGCACAAGGGATAAATGACAGCTTGGATATGGTCGAGCATAAAATTAAATTGAAATCCTCCGACTTTGTCAATGATTTCAAAGAATTCTATGTTAAAGCAGTTGAACTGGCAGGTTATTTAAGGGCGAATATGGATTCTTTTCCTGCCTTAGATCGCATGAACGAAGAAGTAAAACTAGAAATAGAGTTATTTATGGTCTTCTTACATGAAATTAAGGAGTTGCAGCTGGAAGACAAGTTGATCGGAAGCTTTTCCGTAATCATGGCAGACCATATGGCAAGGGAAGAGTGCTACTACCTAATGAAACTGGCTCAATCCTCGAGTACCGCTAAACCAAAATGCGATCCTACTAAACCAAGAACAGAATGATAGAAATAAGAGAATGAAGACCTCAGACTGATGGAAAATTAATTCCAATTATCTGAGGTCTTTTTTTGCTATGTTGGGAACACCTTTGACCGGGTAAGAAATCTTACTCCTTCAGGACCTTCCAGTGAAAACATGCCACCTCTGCCCGGGACGATATCAATGATCAGCTGAGTATGCTTCCAATATTCATATTGCTTTTTGTTCATATAAAAAGGGGTTCCACCTATTTCTCCAAGACAAATATCAGAATCACCAATCATAAAGTCATCCCTAGGATAGCACATCGGAGAACTGCCATCACAGCAGCCCCCCGACTGATGAAATAGAACTGGACCGTGTTTGGCTCTCAGCTTCTCTATTAGCTCAATAGCGGCAACTGTCGCCTTGACTTTTTCCATTTTAGAAGAATCCCAGTTTCTGTGGGCTGTAGCTCACCAGCAAATTCTTTGTCTGTTGATAGTGGGAGAGCATCATTTTATGATTCTCACGTCCGATTCCGCTCATTTTATATCCGCCGAATGCGGCGTTTGCAGGATATGCATGATAGCAGTTTGTCCATACACGGCCAGCCTCTATTTGACGGCCGAATCTATATGCGGTATTCACGTCCCGCGTCCAAACACCTGCCCCGAGTCCGTACAGGGAGTTGTTCGCAATTTCCAGCGCTTCTTCGGCAGTTTTGAAGGTTGTAACCGATACAACAGGACCAAAGATCTCTTCCTGGAAGATACGCATTTTATTATTTCCTTTAAAGATAGTCGGTTTCACATAATAGCCGCCAGAAAGGGAGCCTTCAAGCATGTTGCGCTCACCACCAGCTAATAGCTCGGCACCTTCCTCTTTACCAATTTCCAAATAGGATAGGATCTTTTCCAATTGCTCGGAAGAAGCCTGTGCTCCAATCATGGTTTCGGTATCCAGCGGATTTCCTTGTTTAATTTGAGCGACTCTTTCCAATGCGCGTTCCATAAATTTATCGTAAATGGATTCGTGGATGAGGGCACGGGAAGGGCATGTACACACCTCACCTTGGTTAAGAGCGAACATCACGAAGCCTTCTATAGCCTTATCAAAGAAATCGTCATCAGCTGCAAGAACGTCTTCAAAGAAGATGTTTGGTGATTTTCCACCAAGCTCGAGTGTAACGGGAATGATGTTCTGGGAAGCGTATTGCATGATAAGTCTCCCAGTGGTGGTTTCACCGGTAAATGCTATTTTTGCAATTCGGTCACTGGATGCAAGTGGCTTTCCTGCTTCCACACCAAAGCCGTTCACGACATTCAATACCCCAGGAGGGAGAAGGTCAGCTATTAGTTCAGTAAGTACCATTATCGATGCAGGAGTCTGCTCGGCAGGCTTAAGGACTACACAATTTCCTGCAGCAAGGGCAGGGGCAAGCTTCCATGTAGCCATCAGGAGTGGGAAATTCCATGGGATGATCTGCCCTACTACACCTAACGGTTCTTGGAAATGATAGGCGATGGTATCATTGTCGATTTCACCAAGTGATCCTTCCTGGGCACGTATGCAACCTGCAAAATATCGGAAATGGTCGATGGCAAGCGGAAGGTCGGCAGCCAATGTTTCCCTGACAGGTTTCCCATTTTCCCATGTTTCAGCAACTGCAAGCATTTCAAGGTTTTCTTCCATTCTATCTGCTATTCTATTCAGGATATTTGCTCTTTCTGCGACAGAGGTTTGACCCCATGCTTTCTTAGCCTTGTGAGCGGCATCCAGTGCCAATCCAATATCCTCGGAAGTGGATCTGGCCACTTCGCAAAAGACCTGTCCGGTAATCGGAGTAGTATTTTCAAAGTATTCGCCCTTAACTGGAGCAACCCACTCTCCACCAATGAAATTGTCATATCGGTTCTTGTAGGATACCTTTGAATCTTTTTCACCAGGATTTGCGTAAATCATTGAAAATTCCCCCTAAGTAGATACTAATAGGTAATCAACTATGTAAGCGGATTCAAAAACTGTCAACATAAGTTGTTAGACAACCTATTGTAAGGTAAATTTTAAACATTCTGAACTTATAAATCAAGCAATACGGTGTTTTATCATGATAGAATAAGAGAATACTAAGGATTAAGATTAATAGGGGGATACTAATGAGCCAAATTGATAAGGCTTTATCCATTGCTGCCATTGCACATCGGAATCAGGTCAGAAAAGGAACGGATATTCCTTATATTGTGCACCCGATCAGAGTAGGTATGATCCTGCAGGCGTACGGGTGTTCAGAAGATGTCATTTGTGCTGGAATACTTCATGACACAGTTGAGGATACAGACATGACTCTTTCCATTCTTACCTTGGAATTCAACGGTAATGTAGCAAGGATAGTGGAGGGCTGTTCGGAACCGGACAAGGGGGCCACTTGGGAAAAGCGGAAACAACATACAATTGCCGAAATTATGAAGGTGGATATGGAAATCGGTCATGTAATCTGTGCCGATAAATTACATAACCTTCAATCAATCATAGAAGACAAAAAAATGATTGGAGACTCCATATGGTCCCGGTTCAATAGGGGGGCAGAAAAACAGGAGTGGTACTACACAGGGATTATTGAAAGCTTCAAAAAGAATGAAATGATGAAGAACAGCAATATTTTGCGTGAATTATCCAAGACGGTCAACGAACTATTTGCATAGGCTGAAAGTTGAACACTTCCTTTATTTTAGCTAGTATGGTGGTAGATCCTCTTCCACTCATTCTTCCTTTCCCTCGATAAAAATCCAAACCATTGTATTTTCCAATTAACATTAGCAAATGAGGTGCATTATGTACGGACAAGCTGTAGAGTTACTACAACATTATTACGGGTATCAGGATTTCAGGCCTGGCCAAAAGAAAATCATTCAAAACATATTAAATAGAAACAATACGCTAGGTGTCATGCCGACCGGTGGAGGAAAATCGATTTGCTATCAGATACCCGCTTTACTATTGGAGGGATTAACAATTGTCGTGTCCCCCTTAATCTCCCTTATGAAAGACCAGGTGGATACATTAAACAGCATCGGAGTGAAGGCGACATACATTAACAGCTCACTGTCCTACGGGGAGGTTCAGCATCGTTTAGGGCTTATTGAACAAGGGGAAGTAAAACTGGTGTATTTAGCACCGGAACGGCTGGATTCCTATGATTTTGTGAGCGTCCTCCAACATACTCCCATTTCATTTGTAGCGGTGGATGAAGCCCATTGTATGTCTCAGTGGGGACATGACTTCAGACCGAGCTACAGGGAAGTGGGAACGTTCATACAACGCCTCCAAGGAAACCCGATTATTGCAGCATTCACTGCAACTGCAACGAAGGAAGTTATCCTTGACATAAGTTCCATTTTGAATATAGACCCTGAGGATACATTCGTGACAGGATTTTCAAGAGAAAACCTGACTTTTTCCGTTTTAAGGGGGGCAAATAAAGAGTCGTTTCTGAAACAGTTTTTAAAAGCAAATAAGGAAGAAGCTGGTATTGTATATGCTTCCACAAGAAAAGAAGTGGATCAGCTATTCAGCCTTTTAAGTGAAAAAGGCTATGCGGTCGGGAAGTATCATGCTGGACTGACAGAAGAGGAAAGAAGACAGTTCCAGGAGGATTTCCTTTATGACCAGGTGAAAATAATGATTGCCACCAATGCATTTGGTATGGGCATCGATAAATCGAATGTCCGTTTTGTCATTCACTACAATATGCCGAAAACGGTGGAATCCTATTATCAGGAGGCGGGAAGGGCAGGACGTGATGGAGAACCGAGTGAATGTGTGCTCCTCTTCAATGCAAGAGACGTTCAGTTACAAAAATTTCTGATAGAAGAGAGCATCAGGTCTCCCGAAAGGAAGCAGCAGGAATACCAAAAGCTCCATTCCATGATGGATTACTGTTATACACAGCAGTGTCTTCAGAGCTATATTGTTCGATATTTTGGGGAGGACACACAAGAAAACTGTGGGAAATGCAGCAACTGTTCAGATGAATATGTAGTGCAGGACATTTCGCTTGAGGCACAAAAGATTTTTTCTTGTATTCACCGGATGAATGAAAGGTTCGGTGCGACTCTTGTTGCAAAAGTGCTGAAGGGCTCAAAGGATAAGCGGATTCAGCAATTCCGCTTCGATCAGTTACCTACCTATGGCCTGATGAGCAACTACACGGAGAAGGAACTTGTGGACTTGATTAATATCCTGATTGCAGAAGGATATTTGATTCTTACCGAAGGCCAATATCCTATAGTTAAACTAGGCTCGAGAGCTGTACCTGTTTTAAAGAACGAAGAGAAAGTCCTGTTGAAATTGAAGGAGACAGTGGAGAGAATCTCGGAAAACAGTGATTTATTTGAAGCCCTAAGAGCGCTTAGAAAGAAGGTTGCACAACAGGCAGAGATACCGCCTTATGTTGTGTTTGCCGATAGTACCTTGAGAGAAATGAGTAAATTCTACCCTCAGGATAAGGATGCGATGCTTGAAATTAAAGGGGTAGGAGAACAGAAATATGAGAAGTTTGGCAGGCTATTTGAAGAAGAAATAACCCGGTTTGTAACAGAGAATGGAATTGAAATAGATAAATCGTCGAACCAGATGGAGTCTTCAAAACGAAAGACATCAGCAGTCGGAACCCGTAACAAAGCACCGGCAGGAGAGCCTAGTCATCTTTTTACCTATAAGCTTTTTATGGAAGGGCTATCCATAAAAGAAATAGCAAAAGAAAGAAAGATGAGTGCCATCACTATTCAAAATCATCTTTTCAAATGTGCAGAAGAGGAAGACGTGGAAATAGATTGGGATACTTTCATTCCACTTGAATTTGAAGATGCAATCATCCAAGCAGTGGAAGAGGCTGGTTCCGAGAAGCTGAAACCAATAAAAGATGCTCTGCCGGAAGAAGTGGATTATATGGCGATCAAGGCCGTCATGTTCAAGCACGGAATAAATTGAATGGGCTTCATGGCTTCCTGAATGTTTTATCCCTCCCGGATGGGGTATAAATATAGAATAATAATAAAACATTCTAATAGGAGGTTTATGTAAAATGAATAATCGACCACTCAAGTCGTATCTATTAGTAGGAGCAGGGCTAACAGGTGTGGGATTAATTGCATTTAATCCAAGCAGGCATAAACTAGTATCCATGACCAAAAAACTAAAAAGCAGAATCGTCTCTTTTAACCATAAAAAATCAAATCTGCCAATTGAAAAGGCAGGAAACCCGGATCCAGAGGATATCGAGGACAACAAAATGGTAAGTGAAGGTGCGATGTACTCTGTGGATTACTATAATAAAAATGTTCAGGAATAGACAAAAAAGCCTGGAAATCGAAACTGATTTCAAGGCTTTTTAAGTGTTATTTAGTTTTAGCTTTTAAACACCAAAGATGGCAAAAGCAACGCCGGCAACACCGATTAATGCAAGAATGTATACTGGTTTGATTGGCATTTCACCGTTGTTTTCCATGGCTTTACCAAACATGAAAAATACCAATGGGTGAACCAGGAATGGCATGGAGAAGATGAACGGAATCAGAGCGGAAGCCTCATTACCAAACATCCCCCCTTGAATGGCTGCAAACAGGCCAAAGTGGGAAATGGCAGAAGATTGAGCCATTGCTGCATAATCAAGACTCATCGTGCTAAGGCTTAATAGAGCCAGTCCGCCAAACACGGCACACATCTGCCAGCCAAATGAAAATTGCATCAAGGCTTTTACTTCTTTCTTGTCTTCCCCTGCTGATTTTCTCAAATTCATCAAGGAAAGAACAGTAAGTCCTATACCTACTGCAACAATCAATAACGATGGCCAGATCCAAAGACTTCCGCGTTCTGCACTGATCGCCAATACGGAAAACACGAAAATATGACCGAAAAATGGGATGTTGATCATGATTGGCGCCCTTTTTGCAGCAGTGGAACCGAAATCACCTGCTGTGCAGGCTCCGGTCAATCCTGAATGAGACAAGGAACCAGCCATACCAGGTGCTAAGTTACGTGCGTGAGCTGTTTTGGCAAAAAACATGACAAGTGCTATTCCACCAAACATCCAGAACAGCTGGCCGAAAAATCCGTATGCCAATACCGCGTTCATTCCAGAAATCGAAAAAGCATCACCGATCCTCGAGCCACCAACCATGAAGTTTGCCGCTAGTACTACCGGAATACCGGCATATAGCAAAGCCCTTACAGTAGGACCAAATGTCCAATTATACAGTATTGCCCCCAAAGCAGCAGAAATCATCATGGCAAAGAATATCTGGGGAAGAGCAATGATAGGTTTTACTAGAGTAGCAATATGAAAGGAAAGCACCAATACGAGAACGATGGTCCCCATTTCAAGGAGCCCTTTACGAATATACTGATGTTTGTTATTTATCTTTGCACGGTTATCGACAAAGAGAACTGCTCCAATGATACCGATATAGGCAATCAAAGGATACGTGCTGCTGAAAATACTGTTATCATCATTCAACAGTAATCGGGTCAAGCCTTCGAGTCCGAATAAAAGGAAAAAAGCACGAATAATAAAGATGAATTGGCTGCGATTTGTACCAAGAATTGTTTCCTCATCAGACGGTGTGACGATATCCTCGGATTCCAAATCTTTGTTTCCAAGAATTTTTCTAAGTTCCTGTCCGCCAACAAAGAACGAGACAATCAAAGCTATGATGGTCGTTCTTGCCATAAAGTCAACCAAAGGAAATTCTGCTAGTCCAGGTGTAGCAACTCCAGTGGACACCAATAAATAACCCATGGATAACCCTAAAATAACAATGATTAAGATAGGGGAAAAGCGTGTGCCTGCCACTGCCATTCTTGAAATCAAAACCATCGGAATCAAAAAGAGGAGAAGAAGCCAAAGCTGATTCATTAATTGCAGATGTGTAATTTGTTCTAATATTTGCATGATGATACTCCAATCGTTCTATAATTGATAAGTTTTTTGACACAAAGGATTATCGTACAATACAACTAATAGATAGTAAATGTATGTAACCGCAACCAAGAAAAAGTTTAAAGATTAAGTTTATATTTCTTTACCGTAATTTTGTTATGTAAACACGAAAAGAACAAATTCATTGAATCAACTATATAATTAGTGTAAAATTCCATCAAATACATAATTGCTTTTCAGAGAGGATGTTTATCTAATGACAACGGTAAAAACAGAATTGGCAACCTTTGCTGGAGGCTGCTTCTGGTGCATGGTTAAGCCTTTTGACGAAATGCCGGGGATTGTCAGCGTAATTTCAGGCTATACGGGAGGAAATACCGTCAATCCTGCTTATGAGGATATTAAAAAAGGGGTTACAGGTCACTATGAGGCTGTGCAGATTGAGTTTGAACCTGAACTGTTTCCATATAAAAAACTATTGGAGCTATACTGGCCTCAAATCGACCCTACCGATGACGGAGGGCAATTTTTTGATAGAGGTAGTCAGTATAGAACCGCAATTTTCTACCATAATGATGAACAAAAAGAGCTTGCGGAAAATTCCAAAAAGGAGCTTACTGCAAGTGGGAGATTTAAAAAGCCAATTGTAACCGAAATAATTCCAGCAGTCGATTTCTACCCTGCCGAAGACTATCATCAGGCCTTTTATAAAAAAAATCCGGAAAAATATAAGCAGGAACGTGTGGAGTCCGGAAGAGAGGCTCATATAAGTGAGCATTGGGGAGCAGAATATACTAAATAAGGAGGTCGAGTTTTTTCGGCCTCTATTTCGTTCAGAAAAGGAGTGATTGCAATGATCCATTTGTTTACACATAACGACTTGGACGGGGTTGGCTGTGGAATTCTGGCTAAAATAGCGTTTATGGAAAAAGTTGAGGTTCACTACAATTCGGTAGGGAGCTTGAATTATCAGGTTGCCAATTACCTTGAGCATGCCATTCCCAATGACACCATTTACATAACGGATTTATCGGTCCATGAAGAAAATGCCAAAAAGCTGGATTCCCTTAACAAGGCAGGGGGCAAGGTTCAGTTTATCGATCACCACAAAACTGCGCTCTTCCTAAATGATTATGATTGGGGATTTGTACAAGTTGAATACGAAGATGGGCGCTTAACAAGTGCAACCTCCCTATTTTACGAGTATCTCCAGAACCATCAGCTATTGGAAAGAACCGAAGCAATCCATGAGTTTGTGGAGCTCGTGCGACAATATGATACTTGGGAATGGGATAGAAACCAGAACCACAAGGCTAAAAGGTTAAATGATCTCCTCTACATGATGTCCATTGAAGAATTTGAAGAAAGAATGCTTGCAAAGCTTGCGGGTTCAACGAATTTCCGATTTGATGACCTTGAAGACCAGTTATTGAATTTGGAAGAAAAAAAGATGGAAAAGTATTTGCGACGTAAAAAGAGGGAGCTTGTTCAAAAACAGGTTGGAAGCCAATGGGCTGGCATCGTGTATGCAGAATCCTTTTTGTCTGAGCTAGGCAATGCACTGGGAAAAGAAAATCCCCACCTTGATTATATTGCAATGATCAACATGGGAAGTAAAAGAATAAGCCTTCGAACGATCCATGATGATGTGGATGTGTCGGAGGTAGCTGGAAAATTTGAAGGAGGCGGCCATGCGAAGGCTTCCGGATGCAATCTAAATGAAGCGGCATATAAGATGTATGTAGCAGAATCATTCCAATTGGAGCCTTTGAAATCAGATGCAGACAAGAATGTATTCAATATCAAGGAATCTCCAAACGGGGTTCTCTATGAATCCAAGTCAAAGGGCATTCTTTTCCTGATTCCAAGAGAAAATGGTTCATGGGAGATTGAAAATAATGAACAGCTGCTGGGAAAAAGGTTTCAGTCATTCCAGGAGGCGGAAAAATACATAAAGAGAAACTTTGCTGCATGGCTTGTGAAGGATGAGGAATATGTGACATTCCTTGTGGAAAATATCCGTCGCCTACGCAGCAATTAACAGTGAAGGGAGAGAGTAGCGTGGCAATAAAGCGTCTTGAGCATGTAGGAATAATGGTGAGGGATATCCAAAAATCTGTCTCATTCTATACAGATACCCTTGGGCTGAAGTTGAAAGGGGAGTTGGAACATCCGAACGGGAGAATAAAACTGGCTTTTTTGGGGTTTGAGTTGGACAATGAAACGGAAGTTGAATTGATTGAGGGGTATAATGATGCTTTGCCTGCAGAAGGCAAGGTCCATCACATAGCTTTGACGGTGGATGATGTCGAGGAAGAATATCAGCGTCTGCAAAAACTGAATGTCAGTTTTGTAGAGAATGAAATCACCACACTTCCTAATGGAGCGAGATATATTTTCTTTGAAGGACCGGATGGGGAACGGATCGAGCTTTTTGAGAAGAGGAACTGATTGTGAGATGAAGAAAAGCAGGGGTCGATGGACTCCTGCTTTTTTCCTGTTATTCCAGTTTTTCTTCCTTCTTTTTTGAACTCTTGATCATATATGCATAGGTAAAACCAAGACAAATCATACCCGAAATAGAGCATGCATAGCGTAGGAACGTCCACCAATCCATTTGCTCACCCCATCTGATTGATAGTTTATGTTGCCACAAATATTAGATCATATTCTATTCTGAAGAGGATTGGATTAATAGATTCTAATGTTTCCGTTCCAGCTTTTCGACTATCATCTTCAGATCGCTCGGTTTCAGCATTTCGACAGGGGAGACATTCTTCTCGAATTGCAGATAATCGCCTTCCAAAAGAACGACTACCCGATTATTGATCTTTGCGATATGAATATTTTCCCCATAGTCGGCAAGAAGGCCTTTAACGGAAAGGTGGTCGAGCTTGAACTTGAGTTCAATATCAGGCGTCTGCTCAATAATGTTCGAGGAGGCCTCGATTACCTGCTCTTCCGACCACCGCTCCTGCAGTTCCCGTTTCGGACTTGTTGCCCAAGCCTCCATTGCCGATTCCGCTTTTTCCTTCTCTTCACTTTCATCCTGATAGGTTTCTGCCAGTTCCTGATGCACCATCCCCATTACTTGCGTCTTGATGATCTCCGGCATCGATTCCCCATACTCCACATATTTCAGGAAATCCTCAAAATAACGGGAATGGGAGGATTGATGAATCTTCAATTCGCCTTCCTCCACCATCCCTTCCTCAGGCATGAAAGGGTATTGAATGGACTTCATGTTTTTCGTGGTGATAGCCATTTGCACATTATGTATCAATGTTTTCTCGTCCGTAATGGATGCTACCTTCTGCTCAAAGTCACATTTTAGGACAAAGACGAATGGTTCATCAAAATACTTATTCAATTTGGCACGTGCAATAATCAGCACTCCGCCTCTGACTGCAGTAGTGTCTGTATAAGTTGCTGCAACTTCTTCACTTGCCTTGGAGAACTGTTCCATTGTTCCTGCAAATTTAATGCGATGGAATAGATTGTAGTTTGGATTGGATCCAAGATCATACCCAGGTTCCACGGTGAAACGTCCAATTTTTGTTGGCACCTGATCACTTTTTGGGTGGCGGTCCACCTTGCGTTTGGAGATTTTCATTAATTCTCCGTCCAGAAAAGATTTTAAAGGACTCTCCTGATACTGCGCTTCATCAAGCGTTGCCATTTGCTTATAATGCTTTTTCGCATTATCTCCGCTTCCTTCAATTTCAATCACATAAAAGGCTAAAGACTGAATATCAAAATCCAAGATTAATCACCTAATTCATATTATTATCTTTTGGAAATCACTTTACCAGTATAGGTAAGTGGCCTCGTTGGGTCAATTCCAATCAATTATAATCTCCATTCATTTCCCGTAACTTCTGATCTGTGGGCAGCAGGAAGGTGAGAAGTCCAATCAACGGTAGGCATGCTGCAAACATAATGGTATTGTTCAAGCCAATCCAGTCAGCCAGGATGCCGAGAACTACAGATCCGACTGCACCCATTCCAAATGCAAGGCCAACGATAAGGCCGGATACCAGTCCGATTCTCCCTGGAACAAGCTCCTGTGCATATACAACTGTTACAGAGAAGCTGGAAAGGATAATGAAGCCGATGACACCCAACAATACATAGGAGAGTATCGGCCCGGCATAGGGAAGAAGAAAAGCCAACGGCGCAGATCCCAGCATACTGAGAAGGATCATGTTTCTCTTACCAAATCGATCAGCAAGAGGTCCTCCAAAGAAAGTACCGACAGCACCAGTTCCCAGGAAAATGAAAATATAGATCTGGGACTCGGGAATAGACAGACCGTAATTTTTAATCAAATAGAAGGGATAGAAATTTGTTATTCCTGCATGAAACCAGGAGCGAGCGAATACAAGAAAAATTAATAGAGTAATAGAGAATAGTACAAGCTTTTTCTGTTCCAGCTGTTTGTTGCTGGGAACTGTTTTTCTCTTAACCAGGACTTTTGCAGCTGATTCTGAAACCTTCATTTTATACCATTTGGCAATATAGAATAATAGAAACACCCCAAGACCGGCAACCAGAGTGAACCATATGGCACCGAATTGTCCGAATGGGACCAATAAAAATGCAGCGATCAGTGGTGCAAGCGCCTGACCGGAATTGCCTCCCACCTGATAGATGGATTGTGCCAATCCCCTCCGGTTCCCTGCAGCCATATAGGCTACCCGCGAACCTTCCGGGTGGAACGTGGCGGAACCTATCCCGATAAACATGACAGAGATAATGATGAGCCAGAATGTAGGCGCAATTGCAAGGCCTATAATACCAATAAAGGAAAAGATCAAACCTATTGGAAGAGCGTATGGAGAAGGTCGTTTATCTGTATATAATCCGACTACCGGCTGAATTAATGAAGATGTTGCATTAAGTGCAAAACCAATCAGTCCAATTTGAGTAAATGTAAGACCCATTGAGTTCTCAAGTACTGGAAACAAAGCAGGGACAACGGATTGGATGGCATCATTCAATAGATGAACCAGCCCGATAATGAAAAGTATCGAATAGACTGTTTTGTTTTCTTCTTTAGGGGCAGAAATTTTTTGAGCTAACATATTGAATACTCCCTTTGCGTTGAACTATGATTATCATAGCATGACTTTTTGTGCAAAAGTATCGTTTTTTACGGAAAGCGAAATAAATTGGGACGTGGGACCTGTCCCCAATGGAGGTTCATTATGATAGATCTAAGAAGTGATACCATTACAAGACCGACAGAAGAAATGCGGAAGGCAGCATTTGATGCGGAAGTGGGGGATGATGTGTATGGAGAAGATCCTACTGTCCGCAGATTGGAAGAGAAAGCGGCTGAATTGCTGGGGAAGGAAGCTGCACTGTTTGTTACAAGCGGGACGCAGGGGAATCAGATTGCCGTTCTTACTCATTGCAGACCGGGAAATGAAATTTTGCTAGAGGCTGATTCTCATATTTTCTATTATGAATCGGGAGCTGTGGCAGCCTTGGCTGGGGTTCAGACAAGAACAATCAAAGGTATAAACGGGGCAATGAATCCAGATGATGTACTCGCAGCCATCAGGGGAGAGGACCAGCACTTTCCTGAAACCGGCTTGATTTGCATCGAAAATACCCATAACCGTGCTGGTGGTGCTGTTGTACCAGCGTCCAATATGAGGGCTATCTATCAGCATGCAAAGGCTCATCATATCCCAGTACATGTGGACGGGGCAAGGCTGTTTAATGCAGCAGCCAGTGCAAATTGTTCGATTCAGGAATTTACCCAGCACAGTGATACGGTACAGATCTGTCTTTCGAAGGGGCTTGGTGCACCAGTCGGTTCCATACTTGCAGGCTCGGAAGAATTTATAAAAAGAGCCAGAAAGTGGAGAAAACGCTTGGGCGGAGGTTTAAGACAGGTAGGGATCATCGCTGCACCAGGCTTGGTCGCATTGACTAAAATGACTGACAGACTTGTCGAGGATCATGCAAATGCCAAATTTTTGGCTGATGCAATTGGCGAGGTTGAAGGTTTGTTCATTTCCAACTCAGTGGACACCAATATCCTTGTCTTGGAAGTGGGCGGACTTGGATGTTCAGCTGACAAGTTCGTCGATGCATTGAAAGATAAAGGAGTTCTGGTCGTAACGTTCGGACCTACTCAGGTGAGATTGACAACACATTATGATGTGAGCCGGAAAGATTTGGAGAAAGCTGTTGGTGCGATAATAGAGGTAACCGAAGAGCTAAAGATATAGGGAGAGAAGGGAGGGCCTCATGGTGGGGTTCTCCCTATTTACTTTTATAGCAATATTGTTAATTCTCCTTGTTTAGTAATTCAATGAAACATTATGCCCGTTGCCCAAAAAGTAACTTATGCACTTTTCGTGGGGATACACGCTCATAAAGGCCAATAGAAAGCATCTAATGGACTTCTCACAAGGAAACACACTTAAAAAGGCCAATAGAAAGGAACTAACGTAATTCTAAAAAGGAATTGAAATACAGAAGAGGCAGTCCAAAAAGCCATGAATTACTGACTTTCTGGACTGCCTCCAAAATCCATTACAAGCTTACTTTACAAGCTCACGCACGGCATATTCTTTCAACATGAACTTCTGGATTTTTCCGGACGCTGTCATCGGGTACTCATCTACTATTTCAACATAGTACGGTATCTTAAAGCGCGATATTTTCCCATTACAATAGCTTTTTACTTCTTCAGCGGAAAGTTGTTCTCCCTCTTTAACCTTAATGAAGGCGGCAACCTGCTCGCCGAACTTCTCGTCGGGGACACCCACAATTTGGACATCAAAAATTTTGGGATGCGTGTAGAGAAATTCTTCAATTTCACGTGGATAGATATTTTCTCCACCACGAATGATCATGTCCTTCAACCGCCCTGTAATCTGTAGATATCCTTCGTCATCCATTGTCGCTAAATCTCCCGTATGAAGCCACGAATCCGAGTCAATTGCGGAGAGAGTCTGGTCCTCCATTTTATAATAGCCCTTCATTACGAGGTAGCCTCTTGTACAAAGCTCCCCTTGGACACCGTTTGGAACGGTTTCGCCCGTTGTGGGATCGATGATCTTCACCTCTACATTTTCCAGGGCTCTACCCACAGTGGATACTCTTCGTTCAATGCTGTCATCCGGTCTGGTCTGTGTGATAACTGGTGATGCTTCTGTCTGTCCGTAGGCTATCGTGATTTCCCGAGCCCCCATTTCATGGACCACTTTTTTCATTACCTCTGTTGGGCAGGTGGAGCCGGCCATGATGCCGGTTCGTAAGCTCGATAGGTCATAGTCGTGGAACTGCGGATGGTTCAACTCGGCAATGAACATTGTCGGAACGCCGTAAAGAGCTGTACATTTTTCCTGTTCCACCGCTTTAAGGACAAGCAACGGGTCGAATGTGACGAGTGGAACCATAGTTGCACCGGTAGCGACCGCTGCAAGGGTACCCATCACACAGCCGAAGCAATGGAAGAAAGGGACAGGGATGCAGATCTTATCGGCATTTGTCAGACGCTGGCATTCTGCAACATTGATGGCATTATTGATTATATTAGAGTGGGTGAGCATGACTCCTTTTGGAAAACCGGTTGTACCTGATGTATATTGCATGTTGATCACTTCATCAGGCGCGAGGCTTTGCTGAATTTCCTGTAAGGCTTCATCTGAAATTTCAGCCCCAGCTCGCAATAAATGATGCCATGTGTACATACCAGACTGCGGCTCGTCTCCCAGGAAAACGATATTTTTCAGTTTCGGAAACCGTGAAGATGACAGATCGCCCGGAAGCTGCTCCGTAACCTCAGGACAGATTTCTTTGAATATATCAAGATAGCTGACCCCCTTGAATTCTTCCATGAGTAGGAGGGTAGTAGAATCGGATTGTTTCAGGAGGTATTCGAGTTCCTGGGATTGGTAACTTGTATTAACAGTTACAAGTACTGCCCCGATCTTTGCACTGGCATATTGGGTAATGACCCATTCCGGTTTGTTGGATGCCCAGATGGCTATATGATCACCTTTTTTAACTCCCATGCTCATAAGACCTTTTGCTACGGTATTGCATACCTCCTGAAACTCCCTATATGTATAGCGAAGGTTCTGTTCTACATAGACGACAGCTTCTTTTGCCGGAAATTTTTCTGCAGTTTCATCCAATAGATCTCCAATTGTTTTATGTACGATTTCTGCCATTTGAGATACCTCCATTATCTATGATACTTAAATATTAGTATGAATGTTCTGAAAAATCAATTTAAAAAAGGGTCAGCTGCGTACAAAGCAGCTAATCCTTTTTGATTTCTTTGTTTTCTTTGTTTTCTTCAAGGGGTTCTTCCTTTTGCGGTGGAAGCCTGTGTATGAGACGTTTTTCCTTGGGATTTAATAGATTTCCCAAAAAGAATAGCGTTTGTTTATATTTTGTCTCAAAATAATCGACAGTAGCTTCAATTTTTCCTATCATTGCTTCTCGAAGACTATCCATTTTATTCTCAATCTGCTTTGTATTGGCATCCTGTTTATCCATGCGCTGGATGACTGTCTGGTGGAACATATCCTGTATTTCCAATTGCCGATTTATTTGATCGTAAAAGGCTTCCTGTTCTATCATTTTTTGCTGGATATCTTTATACAACAGTTCATAGTTTTCCAGTTTGTTGTGTATTTTTCGGGTCAAATCCTCCTGAAAGGATAGCTGATCAATGGTCGCCTGACTCATTAATTTTTCTTCTTCAAGCGTTTTGCTTACTTCTCTGTTCATTGTCTCGAGAGCCTTTAACCGTTCCATGACTTCTTTATTGTTAAGATCATTCAAATGGACTTCATTTTTCAGATGATCACTTACTTCCTGCTGCATTTCCATTTTAAGCAGGATGTTTTCAAATTGCCGCAACTGTTTGGAATTCGTTTTTGCTAGTTCATTATGCACAGTTGAAACCGAATGAGAAAGTGTGTCGTTGGTTTGGGCCTGCATCGCTAATAATTCCACCAGGTAGCTTTTTCTAAGAAAACTCTGATTGTTCTCATTTAATGCAGAGTCGATATATAACTTCGGGATAGGTTGTATCTGTTCGTCCTCGTACATCGTAACACTCCTTGATTTTAAAATTCGAAGCTGTGTTGGCTATAATTTTGTTAGGGGTTTTAAATTTAACCCGTGGTTTTTTGCTAAAGGCATTAGATTTGCAGGGGAGGGATGGGTGCCTCCTCGGCTTTGCCTCTGGGGTTTCCCAATCCCCTATTTCTCCCGCAAGAGTCAAATAAATCCGGCTACTATCCATTCTTATTTTTATCCTTTTGTTCCAATAAACAATCTATATGAAAAGATGAATTAGAAAGAGATGGGGTTTTATATCATATGAAGGAATGGGTCAAATGCGCACTAACATACAGAAACTAGGCATATGACTAGTAAAAATGGTGCATTATCCTATACTTAAAGGGATCCGTTTTTGGGTGCTTTTCTCATCAATTCCACAAGAAACGTCCTATGAAATGGCATAGGACGTTTACATTATTTTATATCGGAAAGGGACTGTTCTTATGATCGTTGTTTAACAGGTTCACTTGATAAAATGTTAGAAGGGACCTCTACCTTCTTTACTTTGATGACTTCAGGTGTGGATTTAAGAAAGGGGAATAAGAAGCAGCCTGTTATGACAAAGAAGCTGCCGACAGCTTGTAGCCATGTCATTTTTTCCCCAAGGAAGGCGAAAGCCAACAAGGATGTGAATATAGGGTTAAAGTTTAAAAACAACCCTGAAGTACTAGGACCCAGTTTTTTCACCCCAATATTCCAAAACACCATGCATAAAACAGTTGAAATAAGGCCGGTATACAAGATTGACTGCACGAAAGAGGCATCAATATTCGTCACTCGGAAAGTAGAGATGTTAAAAGGAAGAAGGACGAGAAGGCCGAAAATTCCCGAGTATAAAATGGACATCATTGGTGTGATGGTCGCCATCGCCCATTTGCTGCAAACGGAATATATTCCCCACATCATAACAGAAGCCAACATATAGAGATCACCTTCATTAAACTCCAAGGAATATACCATTTCCAAGTTCCCTTTTGAAAGGACGAGCAATACGCCAAAGAGCGAGATGAACATTGATAAAAACTGAAATGCGTTCATTTTTTCCTTAAGAAAAATAAAAGAGATTGCTGCAATTGAAAACATATTTAACGTGGAGATTAAGCCAACGTTGGTGGCAGATGTTTTTTCCAAAGCCATGAACTGCATTGCTTGAAACAGGGCTACCCCTGTAATGCCCATTAAAAATAAAGGTAATATCGATTTTATAGGGGGTATCAGTTTTTTTTCTTTCCACCAAACAATCGGTATCAGGCAGATGATCGCGATTGTCCATCTTAAGATAGTCAAAGTTCCTGGAGATGCATGGTCTACAAGCGTTTTCCCAACAATGAAATTACCGCCCCAGAGAAAGCTTGTTAATAACATTAGATAATAATATTTCACGTCATTTAGCCCCTTTTCCTCTTAATCTAAGAAATTTAGAGCCATTGTGCACAATGACATTGTTTATATTATTTATTTTAACATTTCCCTTAATAAGCAAAAGATTTTTTTGTGAAATAAGAATAAATCAAAATAATTAAAAGTGTGATGGGTTTTTAGGTTATAATAATTCAGTATTATCTTGAGATTTAGAAAGGTTTTGGAATTATTTTAAAGGGTGGATAAATCATGGAATCGATTGTAAGCAGGATTTTGGATCTTATGGATATTAAGATATTGGATTTGCTTCAAAAGGAAGGACAACTAAGTAATCTAGAACTTTCGAAGCGCGTCAATTTATCAGCGCCAGCCGTACACGCAAGAATCAAGAGGTTAGAAATGGATGGATATATCAAAAAACATGTGGCCATTTTAAGCCATGAAAAGCTGGGTTTTGATTTGTTGTGTTTTGTGTTTATGAGCACCAATGTTCACGAATCTGAAAAACTGGAAACTTTGGAGAATACATTAGAATCGATGAAGGAAGTACTGGAATGTCATTGTTTGACAGGAGAGTATGATTATCTGTTAAAAGTGGCATGCAAGGATCGCAAGGGGTTGGAGCTGTTTATCAGAAGGTTGAATGAAATGGGGATCACCAAGATTCAGACTAGTTTGGCTTTGAGGGAAATCAAGGATTCTACGGTATTGCCAATACAGGGAGAATAATTAGTTGAAACAATGGGAAAGGTTCTCTTGCATTAATTTCAAGTGCTTAAGGTTTATCTTAAAAGTCGTTTAATTTTCAACACTCTTTTTGAAAAAGCCATTCGGAAAAAGTGCAAAAGAAAGAAGGCCCCCTCTACGGGCCTTCATGTGAAGTGAATTTCCTGATGTGGTTTGTAATTAAAAGAATGGTGCAAATGTCGATCGTTTAAAAATTCCTGTATAAGAGACTATAGGCGGTAGTCTCTTATGAAATGAAGAGGGTGAAGATAGGTGGGCGGTGCAGGTGGCGGTGTAAAAAATTTTCTGAATCGTGAATTACAGAATGTCTACTCGTACTACTAGAGCCAGTAGAATCTGAAGCAACAATTGAATGTTGATGACAATATCTGTGTCAGTAGTTGTTACTCTAACGCCGCGTGAATTTTGAATATACGTTTGTTGACGGTTAACTTGAACAGACTTGGATTTTTGTAATAGTTCTTGAGTGATTTGTTCCGCTTTTGTGCTATCTGCAATGGATACGCTGATAACTAGTACAATCGCAGCCTGGATTGCAGCTTGTAAAGAAAGGGCAACTTGTGTATCAGTAGTTGTAACCTCTACATCTGCGGAATCCTTGATAATGATCTGCTCATAAGATTTTTGAATCATTTTGTTTACTTGATCTGCTTCTTGCTCGATGTCACTGTCGTCCAAAGGGTGTTTACCTCTTGGATCCAATGCACTCCATTTGCTTCCACTATCACAGTGGGAGTCCCTTGTTCCAAACAACCAATTATTCATATCGCTCATTTATAAAATCCCCCATTTTATCCCTTTATTTTTTTTCTTGCTTTTGAAGCTTTTGAAAAGATTCCTGTAAATCCTGAACCAGTTTTTTAATCTGAGATCTTTGCTCGGTGGATAGACTTGACTTATCAAGCTTGACATTGTGCTTTTTTAGAATGTTATCCAGTAGAAGATTTGTGCTAGTTTGAGAGAGCTTGGAAATCTCATTTTGCATATCATTACGATCTACCATTTACACACCTCCTTTTCCTACCTCACCACATACTATGTGAGAGAAGTTAAAAAGACTGGACAAACATCCTCTATCAAACGACCATTTTTACAATTTTTAATAGAAAGGGCGGAATTTTACTAGAGAAATAAATTGGTAGGGGAGAAAGATAGAGTTTAGAAGGGGGAAGATAACTCAATAGAAAATAGGCTGGGACAAAACTAAAAAACCACAACTTAAAGACGAACAATTTAATTATAGGCTCTAAATACCGCTATTGATTTCCGTGCAAGACTTCGCTTTCCGCGGGTAGCCCGTGAGCCTCCTCGGCATGCCTGCGGGGTCTCACATAAGCTACTCTACCCGCAGGAGTCTTCGTCTTGCACTCCAATCAACCGCTGGAACAAGCTAAAAACTAAACGTACATTTGAATAAAACTAATAAAAAACCCGAACTAATTTGAATACTAGCATTCAAATTAGTTCGGGTTTTCCTTAGACTAAAACACTTTTGTCCCAGCATCAGATAATCGTCATATTCAATTTAATCCGCAAGGTATTTCAACCCGATCTGCTTTCTCACTTCATCTAAAGTTCTGTGCGTATCAAGAGAAATTGCAAAACTGTTCATGGAAGATTCCAATTGACCATTCTCCACAAGGTTCATGAATTCTGCCGCTTCATAATACATGGATTTTGCTTTTTGAGGGACTGTTATGTCTTCTGATGTACCATTCTTGTAGAAAATCTGCACCTTTTCTGGTGTATGTATCTTGTCAATGACCATGGTTCCATCTTCCCCCTGAATTTCAGCAGGGAGATATGAGTTGACGATCTTGGAGTGTGTGATGACGGCCTCCATGCCTGGATATTCGAAAAGGACGCTGCCTTGTCCGTCTACTCCTGAATCAAGCATTACTCCATTCGCTTGAATGGTAGAAGGTGCACCGAAAAGTGCGATCATAGGGTAAATGGTATAAATACCGATATCCATTAATGAACCATTGGAAAACTCAGGTCTGAAAGCATTGAGAATGACACCTTCTTTATATTTATCATAACGGGAAGAGTATTGACAGTAGCTTGCAGAATATCTTCTGATTTTACCGATTTTATGCAAGTTGTCCCTAATGGTTAAGAAATTTGGCAGAAAGGTTGTTTTTAGAGCCTCCATAAGCAGGACTTTCTTTTCCTTTGCAACCTGAACCATTTCCATAAGCTCACTAGCATTGGATGCAATCGGTTTTTCACAGAGTACATGCTTGTTGTTTTCCATACAGATGATGCTCTGCTCCTTATGAAGAGAATTCGGACTTGCGATGTAAACTGCGTCAATTTCGGGACTGCCAGCAAATTCATGAAGGTCGGTATAGATATGTTCTACTCCAAATTTGTCCGCAAACTCCTCGGCACGGTCTAATGTTCGTGAATAAACGGCAGTCAAAGTGAAACCTTCCACTTCACTAGCAGCTTGGATAAAGCTCTCTGTAATCCAGTTGGTTCCTATAATTCCAAATCGCATATGTAACGACTCCTTTAAGTAGGGTTAATGGTATAATCTTATAATAAAAACAGAAATAAAACAAAAAAAAGAAGACACCGTTGAAGGTGTCTTCTTTGCGTATTGAGGCGATAATCTGCATGACCACATTCATGCATTGCTACAAGTAGCGTGAATATCGACTTACACAATTCAGCTCATCGCTAAATTAATATAACACATCAGTGAGAGGAATTCAAGATTTAATTTGTCTGCTTCCTGAATTTACTACGTTTAACTTTTGAAAATAATAGAATAAATGAAATATAGGATATTATGCTCATATTAGAGCTATAATGGTAATAGACAAGAGATGAAATACTATCAATTTGTGTAAATCAAGTCAGGAGCGATTGGAAAATGCGTCAGTTTTTAATGGAAAAACAAGAGGAAATGCTAGAGCTGCTAGAAAGAATGGTAAATATCGATAGCGGTTCCTATCACAAGGAAGGGGTAGATGAGATCGGGGCAATACTCATGAAGGAATATCGGGACATGGGTTTTGCTGTACAGGAAATCAAGCAAGAGGAATATGGTAACCACTTAATCATCCAACATCCACTAGCAAAAAACCCCAAAACAATTATCATAGCCCACATGGATACTGTATTTCCGGAGGGTACCGCAGAGAACCGCCCTTTTCAAATTAGAGATAACCGCGCATATGGACCTGGTGTCATCGATATGAAAGCCAGTCAAGTAGCGGTTCTTTATGCTATGAGAGCCCTGATAAAGTTTCATTCCAAAGCCTATCAGGATGTAATGATTGTACTGAACAGCGATGAGGAAATCGGCTCGCCATCCTCCAAAGAACTGATAGAGAATAAAGCGGCTGGAAAGAAATACGCTTTAGTGATGGAGCCGGCCAGAAAAGACGGATCTGTTGTTACATCCAGAAGGGGAAAAGGCCACTATACCATCAGTGTAAAGGGGAGAGCTGCCCACTCGGGAATCGAACCGGAAAAAGGAAGAAGCGCGATTGAAGAGCTAGCATACAAAATTATCCGTTTACACGATTTGACTGATCATGCGAAGGGAATCAGTGTCAATGTGGGGTTGATTGAAGGGGGATCTTCGGTTAATACCGTTTCAGATACTGCAATGGCAGAAGTGGACATTCGTATCTCGGAAAAAGAACAAGCAAAACCAATGGAAGAAAGAATCGAATCCATTTGCGCTTCAACAGATGTAAAAGGTACGGAAATCCAATTGGAAGGAAAGATGAACCGCCTGCCAATGGAGAAAAATGCCCAAACCACTTCCTTGCTCCATTTGATAGAAGATGTTGGTGTGGAGATGGGGCTAAAAGTGAAGGATACAGCAACAGGTGGTGGTTCTGATGCATCCTTTACTGCAGCTATGGGAGTGGCAACCATCGATGGCATGGGCCCGGTTGGCGGAAATGCCCACAGTGATTCTGAATACCTGGAGATACCTTCTCTCATAGAACGAATAGAACTCCTTGCAAAAACGATTAATAAGCTTTCAGAAGAATAAGGAAAGACGTCTCTTTTAAAAAGAGGCGTCTTTTTTAAAAAACAGGATTGTATTTTTATACATAAGAAGTTATAATGATTCATATTATTAGCGAGAGGTAACGGTGATGAAAATGAATGTTGGAATAATCGGAGCGAATGGTTACAGCGGTGTGGAGCTGATACGTCTGCTGAAACAACATCCGTATGCTCAACTGAATTATCTTGCTTCCCATTCTTCGAGCGGCAAGCTGATAAGTGAACAATACCCTCATCTACAAGGAATTATCGAGGATAGAATTGAAGAACTGGATATAAATGAAGCAGCTTCAAAAATAGAATTGATGTTTTTTGCAACCCCATCCGGGATATCCAAAGATTTGATTCCAGGGTTTCTTGAAAAAGGAATCACTTGTATCGATCTGTCGGGAGACTTCCGCTTGAAGGATGGAGCAATATACGAAAAATGGTATAAACATACACAAGCATCCAACGAAAATCTACAAAAGGCTACATATGGATTGCCGGAAATTTTCCGTGAAGATATTGCTGTCTCGAAGCTGATTGCCAACCCTGGCTGCTACCCTACTGCAACACTCTTAGGTCTTGCACCTGCATTGGAGAATGGATGGATATCCCCGGCAAACATTGTGGTCGACGGAAAATCAGGTGTGTCTGGAGCTGGAAGAAAAGCTTCCTTGGGAACACATTATGGCGAAATCAATGAAAACATGAAGGCATACAAGCTGGGTTCTCATCAGCATATACCTGAAATTGAACAAATTATCTCCCATCTTTCCGGCACCGAACAACCCATCACCTTTTCAACACATCTG
Source organism: Bacillota bacterium (assembly GCA_051750385.1). Taxonomy (GTDB): domain Bacteria; phylum Bacillota; class Bacilli; order Bacillales; family Bacillaceae_I; genus Sutcliffiella_A. The sequence continues at coordinate 661,833 of JBNJJQ010000001.1, forward strand.
GTGCCTATGACAAGAGGAATTATGTGTACGATCTATGCGGATTTGAAAATAGAATCCACGACAGAAGAACAGTTAACACAATATGAAGAATATTATCAAAATAATTTCTTCGTTCGAATCCGACCGCTTGATACATGGCCGGCCACTAAAGAAGTACTAGGTTCCAATTACTGCGATATCGGAATCAAGGTGGAAGAGAGGACGAACAAACTTATCATAGTTTCAGTGATTGATAATGTCGTTAAAGGGGCGGCGGGTCAGGCTGTCCAGAATATGAACGTACTGAACGGGTGGCCGGATGAGATCGGTTTAACGTTTACCCCTGTATATCCATAGACAAGCGAAAGGACGGATAATATGAACGCAAACTTGACGGTAAAAGAGATGAAAACATGGGTCAAAGTGGAAGGAGGAAGCGTATGTTCCCCTAAGGGATTTACTGCAGGAGGCATGCATTGCGGTATCAAGCGCAAAAGAAAGGATTTGGGCTGGATCTATTGTACTGTACCGGCCAATTCCACAGCCGTCTACACGACAAATCTTTTTCAGGCAGCCCCTCTTAAGGTGACCCAGGAAAGTATAAGTTCAAACGGGAAGTTGCAAGGCATCATCGTCAATTCAGGAAATGCCAACTCCTGTACTGGTGATGAAGGGCTGCAAAATGCGTACATGATGAGAAAAAGCTTTGCCAACCAAACCGGATTAGAGGAAGATGATGTGGCTGTCGTATCCACAGGGGTAATTGGTGAACAACTGCCAATAAAGAAACTGCTGAATGGCATTGAACAGGTAACCTGCATAGAAGAAAACAGCAATGCAGCGGAATTTGAAGAGGCGATCCTCACTACCGATACTTTTACAAAAAACGAGTGTCTGCAAATAAAGATTAAAGATACAGTCATTACCATCGGCGGGGCTGCAAAAGGTTCAGGAATGATTCATCCAAATATGGCAACCATGCTTGGGTTTATCACAACAGATGTCCATATTGAGCAAAAAGCTTTGGAAAAGGCACTTAAAAGTGTAACAAAACAAACATTCAACATGATCACAGTTGATGGAGATACGAGCACAAATGACATGGTCCTCGTAATGGCAAGCGGATTGGCGCATAACGAACTTCTGCATGAGGATGATCCGGACTACCATCTCTTTGTGGAAGGGCTGCAAGAGGTATCCTTATCGTTGTCTAAACAGATTGCCAGAGATGGCGAGGGTGCGACAAAATTGATGGAAGTGACTGTAGAGGGAGCTGTTACGGAACAGGATGCACAAAGAATCTCCAAAACTATTGTTGGTTCTAGTCTCGTGAAGACAGCAATTTTTGGGGAGGATGCCAACTGGGGGCGCATCGTGTCTGCCATCGGGTACAGCGGCATTCCGCTCAATCCAAATTTAATCAGCGTAAGTATAGGCCCAATCAAAGTGGTGGAAAACGGATTGCCGTTCGGATTTTCAGAAGAGGAAGCTAAAAACTATCTATCAAATGATGAAATAAAGATTATTGTTCATATTGGAGCGGGTAAGAAACAAGCTACTGCTTGGGGTTGTGACCTTTCTTATGATTATGTCCGCATCAATGCTTCATATAGAACATAAAGGGAGTGGGAGAATGGAATATCTGGTAATCAAGTGCGGCGGAAGTGTCATTGATAAGGTTCCACCGTCCTTCTATCAGGATCTTGTACAAATCAAAGAACAAAAGGGGGTACAGCCTGTACTCGTTCATGGAGGAGGGCCGAGCATTTCATCCCATTTAGAGTCAATGAAGATTCAGAGCCAATTCATCAATGGAATTCGGAAAACGACAGAGCCTGTACTCTATGTTGTAGAGATGATTCTGTCAGGTAGTATGAACAAGGAGATTGTTCGAAACATCATAAAAGCAGGCGGAAAATCTTTTGGCCTTAGTGGAGTGGACGGGATGCTTCTCGAGGCTAAACCGATAGATGACGCAGGGGATCTTGGCCTGGTAGGAGACATTGTCTCGGTTAAAAAAGAGATCCTGGTACAGCTGATAGCAAGTGATCTGATACCGGTAGTTTCACCGGTCGCAGTCGATAAACTAGGTCAAAGCTATAACATCAATGCAGATACTGCGGCTGCTGCGATTGCAAAGGCAATGCAGGCATCACTTTGTATCGTCACTGATGTAGATGGTGTCTGTGTCAATGACGAGGTCATTCATTCTTTATCTGATTTGGAAGCAGATCGACTCATAGAAAATCGAATCATCACAGGTGGAATGATCCCGAAAGTCCAAGCAGCCTTTCAAACATTAACTGAAGGTGTCAAAGAAGTTGTAATAATTAATGGAGCTAGTGAGCATATTCTTCTGGAGTTCGTACAGGGTAAAAGCGTTGGAACAACATTTTATATAAAGGAGGCAATGAAGAACATTGGCTGATTCTATTAAAGCTCTATCTCCAGTCATGAATACATATAAACGTTTTCCAATAAATTTCGTTGAGGGGAAAGGCAGTTATTTGTGGGATGAGAATGGTACTAGGTATCTTGATTTCACTTCCGGAATTGCCACTTGCAATCTTGGTCATGTTCCTGAAAATGTCATGCACGCCATTCAATTGCAGCTTACTAAACTCTGGCATACTTCCAATCTATTTCTCATAGAAAACCAGGAGAAGCTAGCCCGGAAGCTTACCTCGCATAGCTGTCTTGATCTGGCATTCTTTTGTAATAGCGGTGCGGAGGCGAATGAAGCTGCCATAAAATTGGTTCGCGCATACTCAAAAACAAAAAATAGTAAGAACCCAGTTATAGCTGCATTTTCACAGTCCTTCCATGGCAGAACGTTGGCAACTGTTTCTGCAACAGGACAGGAGAAAATCCGTGCAGGCTTTGAGCCATTGCTCGAGGGATTTATCCATTTTCCTTTCAATGATTTCGACGCACTGGGAATGATTAAAGATGCTGCCCCTGCTGCCGTGATGCTTGAATTGATCCAGGGAGAGGGAGGGGTGATTCCCGCTAAACAAGATTGGATAGATGAGCTAGTGAAAGTGTGTAAAGAGGAGGACATACTGCTAGTAGTAGATGAGGTCCAAACCGGAATGGGCAGAACAGGAACGCTATTCGCCTATGAGCAATACGACTTCGAGCCTGACATTGTTACACTTGCCAAAGGATTGGGATCAGGTTTTCCAATCGGAGCAATGCTGGCTAAAGAAGAAGTTGCCGCAGCTTTTCAGCCAGGAAGTCACGGCAGCACCTTTGGCGGGAATCCGTTGGCAACTGCTGCAGGCTTGGCTACGGTAAAAGAACTGACTACATCAACGGTCCTGGAAAATGCTATAACTGCGAGTGAGAGTTTGTTTACTATTCTCTTAAAATTGCAAAGCAGATTTCCTTTCATCAAAAGCATAAGAGGAAAAGGGCTTCTTATTGGGATGGAAATAGACGGAGAGGCAGGAAGTATTATTGACTTCGCACTGCAGGAAAATCTGTTGCTTGTATCTGCGGGCCCACACGTAGTCCGACTATTGCCCTCACTTATTATTACAAAAGAACATATTAAAGTTTTTGAAGATAAATTTACTAGAGCATTAGTACGTTACATGGAGGCATGAATATGGAAAAAGGATACTTACTTCTAGAAACTGGAGAGGTTTTTCCGGGTACATTGATCGGCAGTCAAGAGGAGTCTACCGGAGAAGTCGTCTTTAACACAAGCATGACAGGGTATCAGGAAATCATGTCCGACCCTTCTTATGCAGGACAGATAATCGTGTTTTGCTATCCCCTTATCGGCAACTATGGAGTGAACGCCAATGATTTTGAAGCGGAAACACTTAATGCAAAAGGAATCATTACAGGAGAGCTCTGTACTACTCCTAATCATTATTCATCGGAGAGAACAGCCGACATTCTGCTGAAAGGAAGTAAAATAAGCGGTCTGACAGGAGTGGATACACGGGAGCTGGTGAAAACCATCCGGAAGCGCGGTACTGTAAAGGGCTTGATAACAAATGAAATCAAGCAATTTCCAACAACAACCTCCGCCGATTTTTTGGTGAAAGAAGTATCCACTATACAGCCAAAGATTTTCGAGAACCCTGGCGCACATATCGCCTTAATCGATTATGGTCATAAAAAATCCATTCTACACGCATTACTCAAAGAAGGCTGCAAGGTTACACTGCTTCCTTACCATGCAACCTTTGAACAGGTAAAGGCACTCTCACCGGATGGAGTCGTTTTCAGCAACGGGCCCGGTAACCCTGAAGAACTGAAGGGTCATTTAGCAGATATTAAAATGATAAGCACGCATTTTCCATCTTTAGGGATCTGTCTTGGACACCAGCTGATAGCCTTGGCACACGGGGCAAAAACGCAGAAATTGCGATTTGGGCATCGGGGAGGAAATCATCCTGTCAGGGAAACATCTACAGGAAAGGTTTTTATCACTTCACAGAACCACAGCTATGTGGTGAAAGAAGAGAGCCTGGACTTGTCAAAATTTGAAGTGATATTCAAAAACATCAATGATGGGACAGTGGAAGGGATCCGTCATAAAAATCTACCATTATTGGCCGTGCAGTTCCACCCGGAAGCCAACCCAGGACCACATGACACCACGTATCTATTTTCAGCGTTTCTGGAAAGCATCAAAGAAAGAACTGAGGTAATGTCATATGCCATTAATTAAAGAAATTAAAAAAGTGTTAGTGATCGGATCAGGTCCAATAGTCATCGGGCAGGCAGCGGAATTTGATTATGCCGGTACTCAAGCCTGCCTTGCTTTGAAGGAAGAGGGTATTCAAGTTATCCTGCTTAATAATAATCCTGCCACCATCATGACCGATGCCCATATTGCGGATATTGTTTACATGGAGCCGCTGACTACTGAAACAGTCGAAGAAATAATAAGAAAAGAGAAACCCGACGGAGTGATCGGAACACTTGGAGGTCAGACAGCGCTTAATCTTGTTGTTCAGCTTCATGATGAGGGTGTTTTCGAAAAATACGGAGTGAAGATTCTCGGAACCTCCGTTCATTCGATCAAACAAGGGGAAGATCGAGAGAAGTTTCGCCAGTTGATGTTGGATCTGGAAGAACCTATACCGGAATCAAGCATTGTTCATACCTTCGAGGAAGGGCTAGATTTTATCGAGTCATCGGGCTATCCGATCATTGTACGCCCTGCCTATACCCTTGGTGGAGAAGGGGGTGGGTTTGCCAATAATCTCGGAGAATTGCAGACGATCCTTACAAATGCGTTGAAGCTGAGCCCAATCCATCAGGTCCTGATTGAAAAGAGTATCAAGGGATGGAAAGAAGTGGAGTATGAGGTGATGCGTGATGTGAACGACACCTGCATCATTGTCTGTAATATGGAAAATTTCGATCCTGTCGGAGTCCACACCGGAGATTCCATTGTAGTAGCCCCATCCCAGACCTTGACAGATACACAATATCAGATTCTTCGAAATGCTTCCCTGAAGACCATCCGGGAACTGCAGATTGTGGGTGGGTGCAATATCCAGTTTGCGATGGATCCGAATTCCGATAACTATTACATTATTGAAGTCAACCCGCGTGTCAGCCGTTCATCAGCCTTAGCATCTAAAGCAACCGGCTATCCAATTGCAAGAATTGCAGCGAAATGTGCGGTAGGGTACCACTTGGATGAAATAGTCAACCCGATTACAAATAATACATTCGCATCCTTTGAACCGGCACTTGATTATATTGTGGTAAAACTTCCAAGGTTCCCATTTGATAAATTTACGGAAGCAGATCACACACTTAGTACACAAATGAAAGCAACTGGTGAGGTATTAGCGATAGATCGAACGTTTGAAGGGGCGTTAAATAAAGGGATTCGCTCTCTGGAGATAAATGTAAAAGGTATTTCACACCCCGGTCTTTCCGGAAAACCTGTTGATGAACTGAGAGAGCTTCTTTCAGTTCCGACCCATATGCGCTTATTTGCCATTGTTGAGGCGTTGCATAAAGGGTTAAGCATAGGGGAAATACATCAGCTGACCTACATTGATGAATGGTTCCTCACCAAGCTTGCTGCGATGGCTGAGGTGGAAGGTCAACTATCTATGCACACTATTGAGTCATTACCCTATGAAACTTTGATGTTAGCTAAATATCAGAATATCAGTAATGAAACCATATGCTCCCTCCTCGGCTGCAAGGAGTATGAGTGGAAAAAGTATTGCGAAAATAAGGGACTTTTCCCATCCTATAAATTGGTGGATACATGTGCAGGGGAGTTTGAAGCAGTCACCCCTTATTATTACTCCACTTATTGCGGAAATGATGAAGTGGAGGTCAGCCAAAAAAAGAAAGCACTTGTAATAGGGTCCGGCCCCATCAGGATCGGGCAGGGAATCGAGTTTGATTACGCATCTGTCCACGCCGTCATGGCACTGAAAAAGCTCGGATATGAAACGATTGTTATTAATAATAACCCTGAAACAGTGAGTACCGATTTTTCCATTGCCGATAAGCTGTATTTTGAACCGATAACAGCCGAAGACATTCTTCCTATCATAAAAAAAGAGAAGATAGATATTGCATTTATTCAATTCGGCGGCCAGACAGCCATCAATATTGCAGAGGAGCTTGAAAGAGAAGGTGTACACATTGGTGGAAGCTCTGTCCACACCATTGATCAATTGGAGGACCGGGACCTCTTTTATCAGTTGTTGGAACAATTAGATATCCCTCATTTAAAAGGAATGATTGTTCATAATACGAATGAATTGAAGGAGGCAGCTGCTACCTTGGGATACCCTGTTCTTGTAAGACCTTCCTATGTGATAGGTGGACAATCGATGTTTACCCTATACAGTGAAGAAGAAATGCATGAATATCTACAGCTGGATATTATGGGTGAAGGCAGAAGCTGGCCATTGCTTGTGGATGAATTTGTACCAGGGATGGAATGTGAGCTTGATGTGGTGTCGGATGGAAAGGAAATATATGTTCCTGCAATATTTGAGCATATCGAAAAAGCTGGTGTACATTCCGGGGACAGCGTAGCGGTATTTCCTCCCATTACACTTTCGGATACTGTAAAGAAAACCATGCTTGAATACACAGAAAAGATTTGTAGAAATGCCAAGGTTATAGGAATTGCCAATATCCAATTTGTTATACAGGAAAACATTGTATATGTTTTGGAAGTAAATCCCCGCGCTTCGCGTACCGTACCGATCGTGAGTAAAGTGACAGGTGTACCGATGATTGAGTTGGCGGTAAACGCTATGCTTGGACAGAAGCTAATAGAAAAAGGTTTAAAAGAGGAACCGGATTTTTTCACGGTCAAGGCACCTGTTTTTTCCGTGACAAAATTAAAGGGCGTAGATCATGTACTGGGACCCGAAATGAAATCGACAGGAGAGGTAATCGGATTGGGAACAACTGTAGAAGAAGCACTCTCCAAGGCGTTCTTCCAAGGAAAAAATAATCCATTTGAGCCATCCCATAAAGCAAACAAGATTTTCTGCTCCTTTTCAGATCGAGAAAAACAGACAGCCCTTCCACTTATTAGGAAATTAACAGAAATGAATTTTAAGATAGCCGCGACAAAAGGAACCTTTCAATATCTGAAATCAGAAGGGATAGTCGAATTAGAAGAAATCACAACGGAAAACATAGCAGAATTCATCCAATCCGGAACGTGTGCTGCAGGAATTATCATTCCAACAAAAGGCAGGGACAAAAACCGGAACGGGTTGCATTTTCGGGCGTTATTCACTAGATACGCGATCCCGATCTTCACCAGCCTGGATACAGCAAATATGGCAGTTGGGTTAAGCGGAACAGTTAAGACTAGTTTTGCCCCCATGGAAAGTTATTTAAGTAAGAATAAAAAGGTGGTTGAATATTTATGCAAAGTGTACTAAAATGGGATTCGAAACAAAAAACTAAAAAACTATCAAAAAAAGATTTTTTAACACTGGGATCATTTACTTCCGATGAAATAATGATCATGTTGGAAGAAGCTATCGAAATTAAAAGCATGCAAAAATCGGGAGTTGCTCACCCTTACTTGCAAGGAAAGGTATTAGGGATGATTTTTGATAAATCCTCCACAAGAACCCGTGTATCCTTTGAGGTTGGAATGCTTCAACTTGGAGGCAATGCCATATTCCTGAGCTCCAAAGACATCCAGATAGGCCGTGGGGAAACCATCCACGATACTGCCAAAGTGCTTTCCCGCTATGTGGACGGACTTATGATAAGAACCTTTGAGCATGAATCGATTGAGGAATTTGCAGCGCATTCGACTGTTCCAGTCATCAATGGCTTGACAGATACTCACCATCCGGCACAGGTAATGGCAGATCTTTTGACCATACTTGAGCATAAAGGGAGATTAAAAGGCCTGAAGATGTGCTATTTGGGTGACGGTAACAACAATATGTGCCATTCGCTATTGGAAGGCGCAGTTAAAGTGGGTATGGATATTTCCATTGCATGTCCCGTAGGTTACGAACCGAATCATGCCATCCTGGAAACTGTGAAGGAAGAGGCCAAACTCACCGGTTCGAAGGTTGAATGTACGACAGATCCCAAAGCCATGATTCTTGGAGCAGATGTGGTGGTAACTGATGTCTGGACCAGCATGGGACAGGAAAATGAAACAGCAGATCGCTTGGATGCATTCTCCCCCTATCAGGTAAATGAAGATCTTTGCAAACTTTGTGACAAAGATTATATTTTCCTTCATTGCTTGCCTGCTCATAGAGGAGAAGAAGTGACAGCGTCCATTATTGATGGCCCGCATTCCGTCGTATTTGATGAAGCAGAAAACCGCCTGCATGCCCAAAAGGCGATTTTGAAACTATTACTGGAAAGATGATTTTTTTTACGATATAATGTATAAAAATACAACAAGATAGATTTTTATTCTTGAGGAGGACGAATGATTTGGCTAAAGAAAAAGTGGTATTAGCATATTCTGGAGGTCTTGATACCTCCGTTTCCGTTAAATGGCTTCAAGAAAAGTATGGATACGATGTGATTGCACTCGGACTGGATGTAGGAGAAGGGAAGGACCTTGCTTCCATTCAGCAGAAGGCATTGGATGTAGGAGCTATCAAAGCAATCATGGTAGATGCAAAGGGACTGCTTGCGAAGGATTATATCGTTCCGGCACTTAAAGCTAATGCCATGTATGAAGGGAAATACCCATTATCCTCCGCACTCTCACGCCCCTTAATCTCCAAGCTGTTGGTGGAGGTGGCTGAACAAGAAGGAGCGGTAGCCGTTGCACATGGTTGTACTGGGAAAGGGAATGATCAAGTCCGCTTTGAGGTAAGCATCCAGGCGCTTAACCCTAACTTGAAAGTAATTGCACCAGTTCGTGAATGGGGAATGACACGTGATGAGGAAATCGAATATGCGATGAAGCATGACATTCCGATTCCGGTAAATTTGGATAATCCGTTTTCCATTGATGCGAATATCTGGGGAAGAGCTTGTGAAGCAGGTGTTTTGGAAAACCCATGGAATGAAGCACCGGAAGCAGCATTTGCATGGACCAATCCGATTGAGTTGACTCCAGACCAACCGGAGTACCTTGAGATAACATTTGAAAATGGTGTTCCTGTAGCACTTAATGATAAGAGTATGGAGCTTGTACCATTAATTGAAGAACTGAATGAAATAGGTGGAAAGCATGGAGTGGGCCGTATCGACCACATTGAAAATCGTCTTGTGGGAATCAAATCCCGTGAAGTCTACGAGAATCCGGCTGCACTTATACTAATTCAGGCACATAAGGAATTGGAATTTTTGACATTGCCAAGAGAAGTGACCCAATTCAAAACCTCAATCGATCAGCAAATGGCAAAAGTGATTTACGAGGGATTATGGTATTCCCCGTTAGTGGGTGCGCTGCAAGCTTTCGTTGAGGAAACCCAGAAGCATGTGAGCGGAAAAATCCGCGTAAAGCTCCAAAAAGGAAACCATACAGTAGTAGGTCGCCAATCTGAAAACAGCTTATACAATGAGGAGCTGGCAACCTATTCCAAAGGGGATATGTTCGACCATAACGCTGCAGTCGGCTTTATCAAGCTTTGGGGCTTGCCGACAAAGGTGTATGCAGAAATTCACAAAAAAGAAAAAGTAGCAAGCTATTAAACTGATAATATGGAAATGGAGGCTGTCACAGTATGTCTAAACTATGGGGCGGAAGATTCACCAAGGAAACCGACAAGCTAGTAGAAGAGTTCACTGCCTCTATCACTTTCGATAAAGAGTTGGCTACCGAAGATATAGAAGGCAGTATCGCACATGTGCAGATGCTTGGGGACTGTGGAATCATCGCCATTGAGGATGCAAATACAATCAAAGAGGGACTATTGAAAATCAAGAAAAAAATTAACAATGGTGATGTTGAGTTTCTCGTGGAGCATGAGGATATTCACATGAATATTGAAAAGCTGCTAATAGATGAAATAGGACCTGTTGGAGGTAAGCTTCATACTGGAAGAAGCCGTAATGATCAGGTCGCGACCGATATGCATCTGTATCTTCGCAAGCAGACAAAATCGATTATCGGACTTCTGAACGACGTCCAAAAAGCGGTAATGGAACAGGCAAAGGATAATATTGACACCATTTTGCCAGGCTACACACATCTTCAGCGAGCACAGCCTGTTTCCTTTGCACACCATCTACTCGCATATTTTTGGATGCTCGAACGTGACAAAGAAAGATTGCAAGACAGTTTGAAACGCATAAACTGGTCACCCCTTGGTGCCGGCGCACTTGCTGGTACAACCTTTCCGATTGACAGACAGCAGACCGCAGAATTATTAGGTTTTGATATGGTCTACCCGAACAGCATGGATGCAGTCAGCGACAGGGATTTTATCGTGGAGTTCCTTTCACACGCATCACTGATTATGACACATATTTCACGTCTATCTGAGGAGCTTGTCATCTGGTCAAGCCAGGAGTTCCAATTCGTTGAACTCGACGATGCCTTTTGTACGGGATCTAGTATTATGCCACAGAAGAAGAATCCGGATGTCCCGGAGCTGCTGCGCGCCAAAACCGGCAGAGTCTATGGGAATCTTGTCGGTCTACTGACTGTGTTGAAGGGCCTGCCTCTTGCCTACAACAAAGACATGCAGGAAGACAAGGAAGGCATGTTTGATACCGTAGCAACACTCGACGGCTCATTGCGCCTGCTTGCTCCGATGATCCGTACCATGACGGTTAACAAAGATAAAATGCACCAGGCGGTTTCACAGGATTTCTCCAATGCAACCGATATTGCAGATTACCTTGTAACAAAAGGGCTGCCGTTCAGACAGGCACATGAAATTATCGGAAAAATCGTCCTGTATTCCATAAACAATCAAAAATTTCTATTCGGCTTGACTATCGAGGAATACCAGCAATTTTCCCCACTATTCAAGGAAGACATCTATGTAATCCTGCAGCCCAAAAATGTAGTAGGTGCCAGAAACAGCCAAGGCGGCACAGGATTTGAACAAGTAAAAAACCAACTGGCCTTTGCAGAGCAGTTTGTTGACTGATGGAAATGAAAATATAGAGCCATATTGTATATCTTCCTAAACTTCGAAATTTATTAAACTGGTATATCCAAAATGCCTTATTGATTTTGAACGCCCCCTGTTGATTGCAGTGCAAGGGGTGAGACTCCTGCGGGAGAAGCGTGTCAAGGGAGACCCCACAGGCGCACAGCGCCGAGGAGGCTCCCGAGGCCGCCCGCGGAAAGCGAACCCCTGGAACGGAAACCAACAGGGGAGTTTATTGGTGTCCCTATATTTTTAAGATTATGGTTAAAAGCAATAACATTTTCAAAAAAACGCTTACATTTTATTATTTCAAAAAACTTATTGACAGAAGCTATTCTGCACCATATACTTGCTTTAATCTTTTAATAATTCAATAGTTCAAAAATTACAACTCTTATCAAGAGTGGCAGAGGGACTGGCCCTATGACGCCCGGCAACCTTTCTAGAACGCTAGAAAAGGTGCTAATTCCTGCAGAACAACTAGGTTCTGGAAGATAAGAGAGGACGATTTTTTGTATTCTCATCCTCTCTTGTTTTCAAGGGAGGATTTTTTGTTGTATTGGAACTTTGGGAGGGAGGAATGAAATGATTAACGTACAAGGTGCACCTGCCATCTATCAATCCGAGGTGGGAGTGATTAGGAAACTTCCTGAATTTTTAGAATCAAATGGGTTTCAAAGGGTCTTCATTGTACACGGAACAAAATCACTGCATGCCGTGAAATCGCATATTCCTGATTTCGGATCCATACAGGTGCACTTCGAACACTACAGTGGTGAATGTTCGCATAAGGAAGTCAGACGGATAAGACAAATCGCAGAATCATGGCACGCGGACATAATCATCGGGTTGGGCGGAGGAAAAGTGTTAGATCTCTCTAAAGCGTTGGGCTACGAAATGCGAATAGAAGTTATCCTGGTTCCTACAGTCGCTTCCACCTGTGCCGCTTGGACCCCACTTAGTGTTTTCTATTCGGAGAGTGGCCAGTTTGAACGGTATACCATTTTTCCTAAAAGTACGCTCTTGGTCTTGGTGGAACCTGAGATTTTGCTAAAAGCACCAATCCAGTTTTTTAAGGCTGGCATCGGCGATACACTTGCCAAATGGTATGAGGCCCAGAGCCTTATTTACGATCTCGAAATCGTTCCGGTACCCGTCCAAATAGGGCTGCAAACAGCCGATCTTTGTAAAAACATTATATTAGAAAAGGGAATTCAAGCCCTCGCTGATATAGAAGGGGGAGCGCTCACATCCAGTTTCCGAGCTGTCACCGACGCCATCATTATGCTCGGTGGAATGGTGGGTGGCTATGCAGATCACTATGGAAGGATAGCAGCCGCACATTCTGTACATAATGCACTGACGAAAATTCCCTCCACCCATCATCTTCTTCATGGAGAGAAAGTAGCATATGGAATACTCGTCCAATTGGCATTGGAAGGAAAAATAGAGGAAATAAGCAACCTGGCTTTATTTTTTGAGAAAACAGGACTTCCAAAGAGTCTCCATGATCTTGGCATTTCCATCAAAGATAGACAGACTCTAGAAAAAATTGCCGATAATACCTTGCTACCTTCAGAATCGATCCATTTTATGAAAAGGAAATTTGAAGCATCAGATATTTTGAAAGCATTTGAAGTAATCGAAAAAATAAATGAAAAAGGGAGAGAGTAGGATGAAGAAAATAATAGGATTGTTGGTAACTGCACTTTTATTAATAGTTATTACTGCGTGTGGGAGCAGTGATTCAGGGAGTAGCGAGGCCCTGAGTGAAGATAAGCTGGTAGTCGGGGTTACAGCGGGACCTCACGAGCAGATACTGGAAAAAGTGAAGGAAGTCGCGGCAAAAGATGGATTGGAAATAGAAATCGAGGTTTTCACTGAATATGTAATGCCGAATGTCGCGTTGGACGAGGGTGACCTAGATGTAAACAGCTTCCAGCATAAGCCTTATCTGAAGCAGTTCAAAAAGGACCGTGGATTGGACTTAACAGATGTAGCGACAACGGTTAACTTCCCGATGGGCATATATTCTACAAGCATTAAAGATATCAAAGATCTGAAAGATGGCGATAAGGTCGGTTTGCCAAATGACCCAACGAATGGGGCTCGTTCCTTGCAGCTGTTTGAATTGGCAGGTTTGATCAAATTAAAAGAAGGCGCTGGCGCAAATGCAACCTTGAAGGATATTGAGGAAAATGAAAAAAACCTGGAGTTCATTGAATTGGAGGCCTCCCAGATTCCACGTCAACTCGAGGAACTGGCAGCTGCTGCAATCAACACAAACTTTGCGGTGGAATTTGGATTTGTTCCAACTAAAGATTCCATTTTCATTGAACCAGGAGACTCTCCTTGGGTAAATACATTGGTTGTCCGCACGGAGAACAAGGATGATCCAGTATTGAAAAAGCTGATTAAAGCTTATCATTCTGATGAAGTGAAACAGTTTATCGATGAAACGTTTGAAGGATCTGTTGTTCCATCATGGTAAAAGCAAGACTTAGGAAAGCCGCCATTGGTGCGGCTTTCTACAATATTTACTCAGAAAATGGAGGGATACATAATGATTAGACTTGATAACATGTCCAAAAGCTTTGTCTCCAAGAAATCCAGCATCGAAGCATTAAAAAATGTTACGTTGGAGGTGCAGAAAGGCGAGATTTTTGGTGTAATCGGCTACAGTGGAGCGGGAAAAAGCACCCTGATCCGCTGTGTCAATCTTCTGGAAAAACCAACAAAAGGCAAGGTATTTGTTGACGGGCTTGAATTGACTTCTCTTACCTCGAAAAAGCTTTTAGCATCACGCCGAAAAATAGGAATGATCTTTCAGGGCTTCAACCTGTTAAAAACCGCTACAGTATATGATAATGTCGCCATTCCATTGCGGCTTACCGGTGTTTCAAAAAAGGAGATAGCGAATAGAGTAGACAAATATTTGGAAATTGTAGGTCTTTTAGATAAAAAAGATGCGTATCCAAGCCAGCTTTCGGGTGGGCAGAAACAGCGGGTAGCAATCGCAAGGGCGCTTTCCAATGAACCGAGTGTTCTATTAAGCGATGAGGCAACAAGTGCTCTTGACCCTGATACAACAGAAGCGATTCTAGATCTACTATTGAAGATAAATAAAGAACTAGGAATAACCATTCTCCTGATCACCCATGAAATGCATGTCATTCAAAAGGTATGTGATCGGGTAGCCGTTATGGAAAATGGCGAAGTGGTCGAGCAAGGACTCACCAAAGATGTATTCACATCGCCTGGACATCCTACAACGAAAAAGTTTGTTAATAGCATTTTCAATCACCAACTCACGCCAGAGCTATTAGAAACTTTAGGGGAGAATGGGGAAATCGTTTCTTTAAAATTCCTGGGGCATTCCTCCAAAGATCCTGCTTTAGCTGTTGTGAGCAAAAAATTCGATGTGTATCCAAATATTTTATCCGGAAACATTACACAATTAAAGGAACATCCTTTTGGAAGTCTTCTCGTTCATATCAAGGGGGAAGAGTCAGAGGTTCAACGAGCGATACAATACTTAAAAGAGCAAAATATAAAAGTGGAGGGAGCGGGGTATCATGTTAAACACAATAAGCGAATTTCATAGTGAGTGGGGAGATGCTGTCTGGCAAGCCGTTCTGGAAACCTTGCAGATGGTCGGGATAGCACTTTTCATTTCCGTACTCATCGGCCTTCCGCTTGGGATTCTCCTTGTTTTGACAAGACCAGGAAAGAATTTGGAAAACAAATATGTCTACGGTCTCTTAAATATATTGATAAACGTCGTACGGTCCATCCCGTTCATCATCTTACTATTCTTTATTCTGCCTTTTACAAAACTAGTGGTAGGAACCACTATGGGTGTAGCAGGTGTTATGGTACCTCTCGTCGTGTATACCGCTCCATATATTGCAAGACTGATGGAGAACTCCTTGCTTGAAGTGGATAGAGGGGTTTTGGAAGCATATGAAGCAATGGGAATTAAAAGTAAAGATATCATATGGAATGTTATGATACGAGAAGCAAGTCCTTCCCTTGTACTTGGGTTAACGATTGCAACAATCGGCTTGATTGGAGCTACAGCGATGGCAGGTCTTGTTGGGGCTGGAGGACTGGGTGATCTCGGTTATCGATATGGTCATCTGCGATATGTAGAAGAAGTGATGTATGTAACCGTCTTTCTATTAATTATTTTGGTACAGGGCATACAGACTCTCGGAAATGTAGTGGCTAGAACGCTTAAAAAGGATTAGGGGTGAGGAAGTGGCAGTTGACCTTTTGAAAAAACGGATAATTAAGTATGCAGAATGGGAACAGGAAGCTAAAAGACGAATGGAGCTGCACGCGTTTACTTATATCCAAAGTGGTGCAGGGCATGAGGAGACATTGATGGCAAATGAAGAAGCTTTTCACAGATGGAAAATAAGGCCAAGGTTTTTAAAGGATGTCTCAGAAAGAAATCTCTCCATAACTCTCTTCGGTAAGAAGTACCATAATCCATTCTTCTTGGCTCCAATTGGGATGCAGGGGATAGCACATCCGGAAGGAGAAAAAGCAACTGCAAGAGCAGCCAAACAGATGAACGTTCCATTAATTGCGAGTTCTGTATCCACCTATTCACTTGAGGAAATCGCACATGAATCAGGGGATATTCCAAGGTGGTTTCAATTATATTGGAGCAAGGATTGGGAAATCACTGCAAGCTTTGTAAAAAGGGCTGAACTGGCAGGATACGAGGCAATTGTCGTTACCATAGACACGGCTCTACTTGGATTCAGGAAAAGTGACTTGACTCATGGTTACTCACCATTGAAGCTCGGGGAAGGAGCAGGGAACTATTTTTCCGATTCGGTTTTTTTATCACGATTAAATGAAAGCCCTGAAGACAATATGGAGGCGGCGCTAAAGGAACTCGTTAATGTCGTTTACGAACCAACTCTCTCCTGGGAGGACTTGAGTTTCCTGAGAAAACAAACGAATCTACCCATTATTTTAAAGGGTATCCTACATCCTGAAGATGCCAGACTTGCACTTGAATATGGGATGGACGGTGTTATCGTTTCTAATCATGGGGGGCGACAATTGGATGGATGCATTGCGGCATTGGATGCAATGGAGGAAGTAGCAAAAGCAATAAGTGCTAAAATCCCAGTCCTTTTCGACAGTGGAATCCGCAGAGGTCCTGATGTGATAAAGGCAATCGCGCTAGGAGCAGACGCAGTACTTCTTGGCCGTCCCTATATTTATGGGTTGGGGGTAGACGGTCAAAATGGTGTGAAACAGGTGCTACATAACCTTAGGGCCGATGTGGATGCAACCCTGGCGCTTAGTGGACTGTCCACGATAAATCAGATAACGCGTGAAATAGTGGTGAAAAATGGCTGAGTAATATTTGCAAAACTCAATTTACTCCTTCACAATGACAGTAGGCCAATATTAAAGGAGGCGTTTCCAATCAAACTACATAACAAAAAAATCATTCAACTCGTCAGTGACGATTTTGAAGATCTTGAACTTTGGTATCCGGTTCTGCGTCTGAGAGAAGAGGGAGCAACCGTAGTCATTGCGGGGGAAAAATCAAATGAAACATATATCGGAAAATATGGTGTTCCAATTGAATCGGATGTGTCATTCCATGACCTGGACCCAAATGAATACGACGCAATCTTGGTTCCAGGTGGTTGGTCACCGGATAAACTGAGAAGGTATGACGATATTCTTTCGCTTATTAGAGTGATGAACGAACAGCATAAACCGATCGGCCAAATTTGTCATGCAGGTTGGGTACTGATCTCAGCGAAGATTCTCGAAGGAAAGAAAGTGACAAGTACTCCCGGAATAAAAGATGACATGATCAATGCAGGGGGAATCTGGGTGAATGAACCGGTTGTAGTGGATGGCAACCTTATTTCCAGTCGTCGTCCGCCAGATCTGCCAGATTATATGCGCGAATTCATCAAGGTATTAAACTAGATAGTTTCCTTTATGACGGGAGACTATCTCTTTTCATCGTTTTACAAATACAAGGGGGAAGTAGCATGAGTAGTATAAAAAGAGTAGGAATTGTAGGGCTTGGGGTAATTGGCCAGCGGTTAATTTCAGAATTCAAAAAGTCATCCGCCATTAAGATTTCGGGCATTTGTGATAGGCAAAAGGAATTGGCGGAACAAACATCCATAGAGCTGGGTGGTGTTCCATTTTATACCGATTATCATGAACTGATAAAACAAGAGAATGTTGATTTTGTTTATGTGGCAGTGCCACCAGCTATCCACTATAACGTTGTGATAGCTGCTTTCGCACATAATAAGCATGTTCTATGCGAAAAGCCTTTGGCTAATTCGGAGCAGGAAGGATTGGACATGCTAAATGAAGGGCAAAAGACTGGGCTTATCCATGCGATGCATTTTCCTTTAGCATACCAAAAAGCCTTCTTTTTTATGAGAGAGCTTGTGGAGCAAGGTTCTCTAGGGGATATCAGGCGCATTCACCTTAAGATGCATTTTCCAGAATGGCCAAGACCTTGGCAGCAGACTCCTTGGATCGGTAAAAGGGAACAGGGGGGATTTATTAGGGAAATCACGCCTCACTATCTGCAAATGATATTGTCTTTATTTGGACCGGTTAAACAAGTGCAAAGTTCTGTTGAGTTCCCTTCAGATGAAACAGCTAGTGAACTGGGCGTCATTGCAACAATCGAACTTGAAAGCGGAATAAAAGTGCTGGTGGATGGCCTTGTAGGGCAAGCTGAAAAAGAACATCTCTCCTTATCCATTCATGGCACAGAGCATTCCGTAGCGCTCGATGATTGGAGAATAGTAAAATCCGCTAAGAAGGGCGAAGAATGGCATCAAGTTGATTTGAACGAATTAAATCTTCCGCAATACAACCTGATTGAAGAAATGGTCAAAAAGCTTAATGGTGACGATGCCTTTCTAGTGGGCTTTGATGAAGGGTACGCTGTTCAACGAGTGTTGGAAAAGATAATAGAGGGTTAAAGAAAAGGGGCCAGACCCCTTCTTTCTCCTTTTTTCACGTATATTACCAATAATACTTTTCCCATTAAAAGAAAAGCTATTATCGTAATAACTTTGGAAAAGGAGATGTCACATGAAAAAATTAGTTTATTTGGGTTCTGTAATCACACTAACGCTTTCCATGCTAGTTGCATGTGGAGACAATAATAATATGGAAAACAACGCAGCACCGGAAAACACTTCCTATAACAATGCATTGGATGATACCGTAAGAAATGTAGGCAACAACGATAGACAAAGAGATGGCGTAAGCGGAGAGGTCCAAAAAATTAATCATGGATTTTTAACAATTGATCCAAACTCTTTCAGCACAAGCACTCCAAGCAACAAGTATCCGCACTCCCAGAAAGTGGAGCAGTATGGACAATTTGAAGTATATAAGTTCCAACAAGAAGTACCTAAAGGTGAACAGCCTAGAACACAACAAGGGCAGCCTGCACCTACACAGGAACAGCCTACAGGTCAGCCTGAAGCAAAAAAAGGTCAAGCACCAACAGCTGAATCAACAGAGGGAATTACAGAAACAGAACAAAAAGTAATTGAATTGACCAATGCAGAAAGACGCAAAAACGGACTTTCCGATCTTAAAGCGGATTCTGCCCTAAGTAATGTCGCAAGAGAAAAGTCCAAGGATATGAAAGCAAAGAATTACTTCTCTCACACAAGCCCTACCTACGGTTCTCCATTTGATATGATGAGGGATTTTGGAATTTCCTATAATACGGCTGGAGAAAACATTGCAATGGGTCAACGCAGTCCTGAGGAAGTAGTACAGGCTTGGATGAACTCCGAAGGCCATCGTAAAAACATCCTGAATGGCAATTTCACCCACATCGGTGTAGGATATGTTGAGGATGGAAATTACTGGACGCAAATGTTTATCGGAAAATAATATGTGATGGATAAAAAAGCAAATTTAATGTATGTTAAATTTGCTTTTTTTGTATAATAATCATTTATTAAAATAATATTTCAAATAAAGGTTTAACGCTTTTCCACTTTCGGGAATGTATCTTATAAAAACAATGGATATTGAACGGGGGATTTTTAAAGTGACAATCGAAATGGAAGCTACGCGCAAAGAATTAGAATTAAAATGTAACAGTGAATATGGAAGATTGGAAAGGGTTCTGGTGTGTCCGCCTACTTTCATGAGCATCAGCGAGATCATCAATGAAACACAAAAGCATTATGCCGAGGATAATATTGATGAAAGTCTGGCTTCCAAGCAGCATCGGAACTTTGTTGGAAAAATGAAAGAGGACGGAATTGAAGTAATTAGTCTGGAAGCATTGGAACAGTTTCCAGAGCAGGTCTTTACACGTGATATTGGATTTACACTTGGAGATAAAGTTTTCGTTTCCAATATGGGGAGTAAAGTCAGACTTGGAGAAGAACAGCTATTCAGGAATTGGCTTGATGAGCAAGGCGCTTCATATCTATCACTAACAGACAACAGTATAGAAGGTGGAGATGTGATTGTAGACCGAGATGTCATTTTTGTAGGTATAAGCGGTCGGACCTCAAGCAAGGGCATACATAAGCTTGCTGAAGCGATGCCGGGGTTGACTGTACAAGAGATTCCAATAGATAAATCTTATCTGCATTTGGACTGTGTATTTAACGTCCTTTCTCCTACAGAGGCACTAGTTTTCCCTCCTGCTCTGAGAAAAGAGGAACTGGACTATTTGGCTACGCGTTATGAGCTGATCGAGGTTACGAAAGAGGAGCAGTTCACCATGGGAACCAATGTTCTTTCTATTGGGAATAAAAAAGTGATTAGTCTTCCTTGCAATAAAAAGGTGAACAAAGATATGCGAGACAGAGGATATGATGTCATAGAGGTTGACATATCCGAAATCATCAAATCCGGTGGTTCATTCCGCTGTTGTACATTACCTGTAAAGCGTTCTGATAGATAACAAATACAAAGAAGGAAGTGGGAGAGCATGGGAAGTGCTATCAGATTTGGTAAAAGACTAGGGAAGGAAATGAAGGACGATCGGGCAACAGGACTTGCGGCAGAGCAAGCATACTATTATATGCTTGCTATTTTCCCTTTGTTGATATTAACACTTTCCATCCTTCCCTACTTGTCCATTGATCCCGTAAAAGCAATCGAATTTTTGAATACGGTCATGCCGCAGCAGACAGTGGAGCTGATTGAGGACAGCATATACGAATTTATCAGTAAGCCTAATGGGGGATTACTGACTTTCGGTATCGTTGGTACGATTTGGTCCGCCTCCAATGGCATGAACGCATTTATTAAGGCAATGAATGAAGCATTCAATGCACAGGAAACCAGATCGTTTATTATGGTCCGCCTATTATCCATCGGTCTTACAATTGGATTGATTTTCGCCTTTTTGATTGCATTTTTACTGCCGATATTTGGTGGTGTGATTATCAGTAGCCTGGAGAAATTCATTAATATTCCAGGTGGAACTTCAATGCTTCTGAATGTTCTGCGTTTCATCATTGCATTTGTAGTCATTTTTTCCATTATAACTATACTTTATCGAGTAGCACCAAATGTGGATAAAAGCTTCAAGGAAGTCATGCCTGGTTCTATCGTAGCGACCATCATATGGCAGGTAATCTCCTTGGGATTCTCTTTTTATGTAAGCAACTTCGGAAATTATTCGTCCACTTATGGAAGCTTGGGCGGAGTGATTGTGCTTATGCTATGGCTGTTCCTGACTGGACTTGCATTGGTCATCGGAGGAGAAATCAACGCCATCTATCATAAAGATAATATTAGAACGAATAAAATGTATCATGATGAAGAATTTACAGCATTATGAAAAACCGCGTAAGCTTCAATGAGCTTCCGCGGTTTTTTTATGATTCACGATTTACATCTCTCTGGGATAATAATCCGTCTTTTGATTTGCGCTTGTTTTCAACAATGTATCAGGGAGTCGTTTCAACTCAATTATTGTAAAAGTGAAAACAGATTTTTTCCAATCCAGATCATTTTTTATTTCAACTTTTTTATTTTTCATTTTTTCGTTTTGGACATTGATAGCTTCCTTTTCCTCTTGCAGTCTCATCTGAATGCTTTGAATAGAGTCAAATGTCGGCTTTGTCTCTTTGCGAAATGAAATTACCGAGACGACGAACACTATTATGGAGATAAGGAAAATACCACCACTAATGTACAGTAATAAAAACATATTATCCCTCCAAATTTTCTATTTCTTATTTATCTACCCAAATAAAAAAACCAGCTAACCTAAGCCGGTTCTCATGGTGTGTTTAAGATAAATGGAGGTGACAAAATGATTTTTATAGAGGGCTGCTATCTGAAGGGGACCGCTATGATTTATGTCATCTGTTTACACCTGAAAAGGATTGATTAGAGTTGTTTGATTTCTTCCTCAAAGTAGAAAGTTTTAGGATACTCTTTTAGTGTGTAGGAATATCTTTTTAGATTCGGAACGTAGTTGAACTTGCTGATGGTTACTTGCTCGCCTGTGCTTTTTAGAACAACCTTTTCATTGTCTTGAAATTTATTTTTTAGTTTCAATATTTGTTCCTTCTTCCATTGTGAAGTTTTAATCATTCATTCATTATCTCATATATTCTTCATTATGCCCATGAAAACCGTAAATATATTTTCGACAGACCTTATTCTTCCCACATAAAAAATATAATCGTGGTAGTAATTGGCATTTAGGGGTATACTAGAGGGAGAAGGTAACTTCCTTTGGTATCCTGGTGTACAGACTCACCGTCTAAAGGTGTGAAACCGACATACAGAAAGGATGACCAAATATGTCAGTAACACTTTATCAAGCAAGAGCTGGAGACGGCATAAAAAAGCGTGGGCTGAAAAGAGCGGATACATTTTTCCGAACGCCTGCTGAAGCAGTATTAGAAGCATTAGCATTAAAGGAAAGAATGGATAGTACCTATAAAAATGAAATTGACTGGGATTACAAGGCGATGCTGAAAGGATCAACAAGCAAGCTGAAAATCCTTAAAGGCTACCTTGGCGGAGATAAAGATTCCAACCCGTTTTATCTGGAGATCAGCGCAACAGAAAATGTGAAAACAGAACCGGTTTCACCAATTAAGCCGAAAAGCGTATCAAAAGAAGACAAAAAAGTCGAAAAAACAGTAGTGAAGTTTTATAAATAATAAATAGAATGAAAAGTGCCGATTTCTTATTTTATAAGAGATCTGGCACTTTTTTGTATCGAGAAGGAGATCAGGATGAGAGATAAAGTGATGCAGAGCTTGAAGCAGGCACTCGATGATTGGAAAATGATGCAACAGACAGAGGGGGAGGAAGGCGCAGAATGGGCGGGAAAATTCGAACGTGATTTCTATCTGTTCATTGATGAGTTTGAAAAATGGTTTACAGCACTTCCGAAAAGACCAATTCTGCAGGAAGAGGCGGAATCCTTGGACCTTGTGATCACCATTCAGTATCTGCTTCCGGGACCTCTTTTGTTGAACTTTCTGAATGAGCTAGAGCGGATAGTGGACGGGGAAACCACCCAATGGTTTGATTAGGAGTTAGAATCATCATCTGGTTTATGCTATAGTATAGCAACAAAGCAAGAAACCCTGTCAATCCGGACAGGGTTTCTTCAGGTACGAAGGAAGATTGGAATGAAGAAAAACTTACTTGGTAACATAAAGGAATGGCAAAAAGCCATCCAAATAGAAATCATGCATCTTAAAAAGTATGGCAGTTCAAAATATTTAGTTCGCAATGGACATCTATTTTCACGAGAAAAAGGCTTTACATATTTCTTTGAGGCACCTCAATCAATTCGAATACCCGCTGGAAGCAAAATCAAGCTGGAGTGGGGGACGCTGACTAAAGAGGGAAAAGTCCTTACCTCGGAAGGAAAAAGTGTCATCCTGAGATTTGAGGAATCCTTGGGCAACAACATTTCAGAGGCTTACATCCACTATGATCCCTGGGAACTGTTAGATAACCTTTTTGAAAGAATGGAAGACCTTAAGGAAAATAAGAAGAATCGATCGAGGGTAAAAAGGCTCCTAAATCCAAGCGGGGAAGTAAAACACCCGATGGAAATAATTAAAAACAATGTTCATGAGCTTATCCTCAGGTCCAAGTACAATCCTGTCACATTTGTATGGGGGCCTCCTGGTACCGGTAAAACCTATACGCTGGCCCGCGTTGCAGCCAATAAATATTTCAAGAAGAAAAAAGTGCTGATCCTTTCACACAGTAACCAGGCGGTGGATGTTCTAATCAAAGAGATTGCTTCCTTCATTTCAAAGAAGGAACGTTTTGTGGAAGGCGATGTATTACGTTACGGGACTCAGAGCCTTGCCATCCTTTCACAGCCATTCGCTCTTTCCACTAGCCAGCTTATCGAAACGGACCACCCTGAGCTTGCAAAGGAAAAAAATGAGTTGATGGAGGAAAGAAGTTTTCTGAACCGGGACTTGTATAAGTCTTTCAGTAAGAGGGATTCCGCACAGTTGTTAGAAATCGAAAGCAAGCTCGGAAAAATTCTAGAGAAAATTCGCCAAAAAGAAGTGGATTTCCTGGAAGATGCCTATATCATCGGAACCACTTTAGCCAAGGCTGCAGGTGACAAAACCATCTATGAAAAGGATTATGATGTTGTCATAGTCGACGAAGCAAGCATGGCCTATGTGCCCCAAGCCGCTTTTGCAGCTTCATTAGGTAGACATGTCATCATCTGTGGTGACTTCAAACAGCTCCCACCAATTGCTTCCGCAAGGCATGAACTGGTGGACAAATGGCTCAGAGAAGACATATTTCATCTTGCAGGTGTGGCAGATACTGTGGAAAACGGGCTGCTTCATCCACAATTGCTTCTTTTGAAAGAGCAGAGAAGAATGCATCCGGACATATCCTCTTTCACAAATATTCATATATATCACTCCCTCGTTGGAGATCATCCTGATATCAAGAAAAAGAGGGAGGCTTTGGCCAAAAGCTTGCCATTTCCCGGGGAGGCTTCCGTACTGCTGCATACAAGCTTTTCAGGGGAATACGGGATGGTAGATAGAGTGTCAAGGTCAAGAGTGAACCTATGGCATCTGCTTCTCTCTTTTCAAAATATCCATGAAGGAAATCTTTCGGGTATAACTTCCATAGGATACATTTCTCCTTACCGCGCACAAGCGAGTCTTATGGAAGCTTTTCTGGAAGAGGTTTATCTGGAAGAAACGCCAAAGGCAGAGATACTTTCTGCAACTGTTCACAGATTTCAGGGAAGTGAAAAGGATCTGGTGATTTTCGATTCGGTTGACAGCTATCCTCTAAATCGACCCGGAATGCTACTGATTGGAAAAGAGAGCGAACGTTTATTGAACGTGGCTATCACAAGGACAAGAGGGAAGTTTATCCATATCTGTGATACCCATTTTATGAAAAGCAAAATCGGCTCACAAAAAACGATACGAAAACTGATTCTTCATCAGGAGTCCCACCAATTACAGGCTTTTCCGAAAGATATCGGAATATGGGTGAAAAATCAGCATCCGAAAGTGCAATGGATGCATGCGTTAAAGCTGGAAAAGGTATTCTACGATATGGACCAATCCAAAAAGTCCGTCATTATCGGAATACCCAGCTTTTCCAACCTTTCCTCCCAATGGCTGGAAGTACTAAAGAAACTTAAAGCTCGCTCCACTTTAGTGATTGTCACAAGTCAATATTCCGGTGAGCCCCTGTTAACTGTAACGAGAGTGGTGGAGGAGCTTACTTTTCCATTTGTGATGATCGATGAAGAAATTCTTTGGCTTGGCACACCTTATGAAACTGGAAGGAATACGATGCCTCCTTATGTTTCGGTGAGAGCGGAGTCCGCTATCCTTTGCAGGTATCTAATAAACCAATGGAACCTTACTGATGGAGTAACATGATTTTACCGATTGCTTATCTGCCGTACATATTGCTTTGCCTCACTAAGCAAAATAGGAGAGGATTATGGAGCAGTATGTTAAGATGTATCAAACAACAATTAGAAAGAGGTGCGATAAAACAATGAAGATAGAAGTTTGGTCCGACTTTGTTTGTCCATTTTGCTATATAGGAAAAAGACGACTTGAGGAAGCGTTGGAGAAGTTTCCAAAGCGTGATCAAGTAGAAGTACAATACAAAAGCTTTGAATTGGATCCCAACGCCAAGCGTGATACGGATCTCTCCATTCATGAAATACTTGCCAAAAAGTATGGCATGCCGGTTTCCGAAGCAAAGAAGATGAGCGAAGGAGTTGCAGCTCAAGCCGTAAAAGTCGGTCTTGAATTTAATTTTGATACCAATATCCCTACTAATACCTTTGATGCTCACCGATTGGCCAAGCTCGCAGAAACAAAAGGGAAAGACCATGAATTAACTGAAAGCCTATTAAAAGCACATTTCACAGATTCCAAACACATTGGTAGTCTGGAATTCCTGAAGGATCTATCTGCTGAAATCGGGCTAGACGTCGCGGAAGTGGAAGAGGTCTTGAACGGGAACCAATATGAGCAGAACGTCCGTGCGGATGAAGCGGAAGCCCGCGAAATAGGGGTTCAGGGTGTACCTTTCTTTGTAATAAACCGTAAATATGCCATTTCCGGTGCACAGTCTGTAGAGACATTTGTCCAGGCTCTTGAAAAGGTCTGGGAAGAGGAGAACGAAAAACCTGTATTAAAGGCCTTCGAATCGAAGGATAAGACATCTTACTGCTCAGATGAGGGCTGTGATTGAGTTACCGTTTAGTGGAATTTTCAACCCCAGGAGAGGATTCTGCTGGGGTTGAATTATGTCTGATAGACAGTAGAAAGCAAAAAAGAGAGCATATAAAGTAACGAATAATATTGTTATGTCAACTCAAAGCAATAAAAACAGCCGCATTCCAAAAATCAAACGCAACTGCATACAACAATCCACTTATTTCCCCACATACTTCGATAATGGCCTGAAAATAGTATTGTTTTCCGCCTGTTCCATTACATGAGCAGTCCAACCGACCATTCGGCTTGCCGTGAATGTCGGCGTGAAGAGGGAGGAGTCCAGTTGAATCGCCTTCATGATCGCCGCGGCATAAAACTCTACATTTGTGTAAAGTGCTCTGCCGGGTTTCAACTCATGCAAGGCTTCAATTGCTGCGGCCTCCACAGAAAGCGCGAGGTCAAGCCACTCATCTTTTCCTACCTGCTCCATAAGATTCTCTTTTAATGCAATTGCCCGGGGATCATGAGTTTTATATACTCGATGACCAAACCCCATCAGCTTTTCTCCTGCGAGTACTTTCCCACAAAGGTATGCCTTCACATCTTCTTGGTTTGACACCTCATCCAACAGCCGAATGACTTCAGAAGGTGCTCCGCCATGGAGAGGGCCCTTCATGGTGCCGATGGCCGCGCATATGGCTGAAACCAGATCCGATTCCGTGGATGCTGTCACCCTTGCTGAAAAAGTGGATGCATTCATTCCGTGCTCCATCGTAAGGATCATATAGGTCTCCAGCGCCCGTACATGTTCAGGTCTTGGAAGAGAAGCATTCAGCATATACAAATAATTTTCCACATGGCTGAGGCTGAAATCAGGTACAACATATGAGCGGCCTTCCAGCTTGTTTTTCCGATTGGCGATAATGGTAGGCACTTTTGCTGTTATCCCAATAGCCTGTTCCAGAGTGGGTTTCCAACCATAAGAGGAATCGCCGCATGCGGAAAGTACGGTGCGAATGACACTCATCATATCCATATCTGGAGGAAGAACGTCCAGTATCCCTTGCATCACAGGTGTTAAAGCTCTGCTTTGATTAAAGAACTCCTTAAACTCTAACAACTCATAAGAATCAGGAATCTCACCATACCACAGCAGATAGGCTGCCTCCTCAAAAGAAAGTTTTTTTGTTAACTCCCTAATCTCATATCCACGATAAATCAACTTCCCGTTCAAGCCATCCACTTCACCAATTTTCGTTTCTGCTGCAATAACACCTTTCAAACCTGGCTGAATCATTTCAATCTCTCCTTTCTTTTCTTATTTATATTTTATAAAATAAAGCTAATTATGAATATTAAATATTATTAATCAAATCGATTAAATTTCCTAATCAATAGGAGGAGATTCTATGAACTTAAACTGGCTGCCAACATTCGTAACCGCCGCCGATACAGCAAACTTCCGCAGGGCTGCCGAGATTTTATTTCTATCACAGCCGACTGTCACCGTACATATCAAACTGTTGGAAAAGGAGATAGGTGCCGTTTTGTTTGTTCGTCAGGGAAGAAATATTGTACTGACTGAAGAAGGTAGACGCTACTTGGTTCATGCCAGAAGGATTTTGGATGCGTGTAACGATGGGGTGGCAGCCCTCCAGTCCTACCAGCAGGGTTTCACATCAACTTTAACTATTGCAATTTCCCCTTTGATTGCCGACACCATTCTGCCTTACGTTCTCAAAAGCTTTATAACAAAACATCCACATGTAGAGATTTCCATCAAGATTATTGAGTCGATTGATATAGAAGATGCCGTTTTAGATGAAGAAGTGGACATAGGATTATCGTGTTTGCCTGCAAGTAACCCTTTAGTGAGGTGCCACTCACTATACCAGGATACATTGGTACTAGTAGCTCCCCATGATGGCTTTGATTCCGAACGGGCCCATCCTTTGGAGGCTGAGGAAGTGCTTCAGTCAAGCACGTTGCTGACCCATAATCATCCTGGTTACTGGGATGAGTTGTGCCAGATCATAAAAGCCAGGTTCCCGCGGATTAAAATGATGAAGGTCTCTCAGGTCCATATAACGAAGCGTTTTATCGTGGAAGGTCTCGGTGTTTCTTTTCTACCCATCTCTACTGTAAGAAGAGAGCTTTTAGAGGGAAGGCTTATGGAGATTGACTGCCCCGATATCCCTTTACCGGAAGCACAGACTTACGCGCTCATGAAGTATAAGCATTCTATTCAAAAGGAGTTTCTTCAGTTTCTGGCGAACTATAGAATATAGGAAATAACGAAATTATTAAAGAAAGTAAGAACAAAAACCATGGTCCGAGTGTGAGAGGGAAGTACCAACCAAATAACTGAGGTGAACAGGAATGTTCTATAGAAGAAAAACGTACAAAATAATACCGGAAAAGCTGGACGTATTCACAGCTTTCTTCCATGAATATCTCTATCCCAATCAAATCTCCAATGGAGCCAAGCTTATTGGTCGATGGGTTACAGAGGATAAAAGGGAAGTGGTTGCCATCTGGGAATATCTGAATCAGGAACACTATGAAAGTATCGAAAAAGCGATTCGAAGCAGTGAACTCCATACCATGGCGCAAAATAGGAGAAGACAGCTTGGGGAATTGTTTGTGGAAAGCAGAGAGGATTTCATGCATGCAACCGGTAGATATCATCCACCAAAGCATATCGTTGCAGTAAGTGCATTGATAACAAACGAAAATGGGAAAATCCTGCTTGTAAAGAACCATCACCGTGCAGACACGTATGAAATGCCTGGAGGTCAGCTGGAAAATGGTGAAACTTTAGCCGAAGGTGCGCAAAGAGAAATAATGGAGGAAACAGGTGTTTCGGTATCCTTGACCGGAATAACGGGAATCTATCAGAACATGACAAGCGGCATTGTATGCGTAGTATTTAGAGGGCGGTATATTTCCGGTGAACCTTGTCCTGATGGGGTGGAAACGAAGGAAGTGCTGTTCCAGGAGCTTAATGGTGAAAATATTGACGCTTGGATCACACGAACACATTTTAAAAAGCGGGTATTGGATGCGATGAATCCGAACTATATACCCTATGAAGCTTATTTGAAGCCTTATGAATTGATCGAACGGTTTGAAACGGTAAAAGAGAACGAAGAGGTATAAAGAAACGCCAAACAAAAATAATTCGAGTTAACCTAATAAGAGCCAGGTATCCCATAACGTACTTTAGATACGAAGAACAGCGTGTTCTTTTCACATAGAGATCTCGAATTTGTAAAATGACTCGGAAACGTTAAGATTGATATTTAAATTTATTGCATGATCGGGAGAAAATGCAAACATTGGATGACTCTATATCCTTCATTAGCCTCGAGTAGTAAAACACAAAATTAACAATGAATCTAAAATAAACAAAAAGCACAAGCATAAGAAATGCATTGTGCCAACACTGATGGTAATTAATAGGTCAAAACTATGTTATTTCCAGTTTCTTTTAAATTTAAAAACCTCTTGTATATAACCATAAACAGATACAGGAGACATAACCATTTGATAACCAAGAATAAAAAGAATAAAGCCTGAAATGTTTTTGCGAATTCGAATCTGTAATGGTTTAAATACAAAATTTCTTTGATAGAAATAAAGAAAACTATAACTGATAAATGTTAAGGGTAAAACAAGTAATGTCATTGGACCTACAATCCAGTAGTGACCAAAAAATGCCAATATTAGACCTGGAATCCAACATAGTGTGTACGTTAAATCTAAATACGGCATGATTAAATTTATACCAGTTAAATATTTTACATAAATTAAAGGCTGTTTCCAAGGTTTTATTTCTCTTAATCCTTCGATCATGCCTCTTGCCCATCTAGCTCGTTGTCGCACCAAATGTTTAAATGTACTGGGAACTTCAGTAAAAGAAACAGCTAATGGTTCAAAGTAAACTTTCCATTTATTCTGAAGTAAACGCCAAGTTAATACAATATCTTCACCAATTGCATCAGGCCAACCGCCAACTTCTCTAATACATTCTGTCTTGTACAAACTATATGCACCTTGTGCTACTAAGGTTCCTTGATACAGACCTTGAAGTCTCTTAATAGATGCGATACCCAAGAAGTAATCCCATTCCTGAATTTTAGTCCACATATTCTCTCTACTGTTTTTCGTTAAGACACAACCAGCGACTGCACATACTGCGTCAGGACTTGATTTCATTCTAGCTACAAGATAGCGGATAGAAGACGGATGAAGCAACGTATCGGCATCTATGGTGATGATGTAAGGAGTTGAAACAACTTCTAATCCATGATTTAAAGCATGAAATTTACCTGGTTTAGATTCATGAAGAAGATCAATTTCAATAGTTAATTGTTTTTTTGCCTTTAATGTTTCACTAACAGTTTGGTCTGTGGAACAATTATTTATCACAAATACCTTCATTTTACCTGAATAGTCCTGCCTATCTATATACTGTAGTGTCTGAAAGATTTTGCCTTCTTCATTATGGGCAGCGATTAGAATTGTGATCTCTTCATTTGGAAATTCCGTTTTAAAGGGAGGCTGCCGATCTAAAAGTAGGCTGCTAACTAAAAAAGCATTTAAATATCCCGGTATATATGAAATACCTCCAATTATAATTAAAGCCAATGGAAATGATACGATATGGGCTAAATCTTTTAACCAGGGGAGTGCAATATAAAAAGAAAAACACATCCATAAAAAAGCGAAACAGTGGCTTATCCAAAATTTTATTTTAATTGGAATATACTGTCTATTACTTGAGTTCATTGATTTTGAATTAATGGGATTTAATATTGGTCTCATATATGTGCACCTTTAATAGTTGAAATTTTAATGGTGAAGCAACTATTAAAATACCAGATTTTTCGACAATATACTACAAATATTATGCCAGCTTTAATGAAACAATAGTATCTTTAGTATGTGGGTTAAATAGAAAGAATTAATTATTTGATAAAAGTATTTCTATTCCATTTTTAAAAATAGCTGCACAATGCGATAACAAGTTGAAATTGATGTCTTACTTTGAAAGACCAAACACTAAACAAAAAGTGCAAACGAAAATAGAACTGGAATAAATTACAATTTTCAATATAAGATTTGAAAGGAATATTCAAATATTCAAATATTACGTAATACAAGCAGCTGTAAATTATCTTTTTAAAAAGGCAATTTGGTTTACTTGTATTATTGGTTGTTATCATATTTATTGTTAAGGATAAGAAAAGTCAGTCAATACTCAATTAACGGGGCTATAATGGAATGTGGCAAAATCAACGTAGGATATAATCCTGCGTTTTTATCATATCCTTTATCTCTCTTACTTGTGAATTTTTGTTAGTAAATTTGCATATGAAAATGCAGTTCTTTTTGCAGACTTACAAAAAGTCTGCATTTCCCTTTGCAAATTGAACTACAAATAAATCTATAATGTTGTCAAAAAGCCCATATACCAACAAATAAATACCAACAAATTATTCTACAATTTGTTGGTATTTTTCTTTTGCATTTTGTTTTTTTAAGCAGACAACAGATCCCGTTAGGTCTCCTGCTCTTTTTTTTCTCCACCCCAAACCAATTCTTCCTCCTAATCTATAAAAACCGGAATGATATCCACCCCTTGTCCATATATATGAATAATAATGGGAAAGTTATCTACTTGTACATCATGAAAAATAGTGAAATAGATGAAGTCTGGGAGGGGAAAGGATTGCTTCATATTGTCGCATGTATCAAGCAGGTGCCGGATACAAAGGTCATCAAGATGAATCCAAAAACAAATACGATGGACCGCGCCAGTGCACCGGCCATTTTAAATCCATATGATGCTCATGCCGTGGAGGAGGCTGTACGCCTCAAAAATAAATATGGAGGAACGGTTTCAGTTGTAACCATGGGCCCGCCGCCAGCAGTGAAGGCGATCAGAAAATGCATCGAAATCGGTGCAGATGAGGGGTATATGATTTCCGACCGGGCATTTGCCGGTGCAGACACATTGGCAACAAGCTATGCTTTGACAAAGGCGATCGAAAAAATAAGCGAAATTAAACCGATTGACCTGATTGTATGCGGAAAAATGACCATCGATGGGGATACCGGACAGGTCGGGCCTGGGATTGCAAGACGGTTGGATATCCCTCCATTGACCTCTGTTAAAAAAATTGTGGAAATCAATAAGGAAGAAGGGTTCATGGTAGTTCATCGGAAGCTCGAGGATGGATATGAGGTGGTGCAAACCACATTGCCGTGCCTGTTATCGGTGGAAAAAGAGATCAACGAGGTACCATACTCCTCGTTTCCCAATATGCTGAAGGCAGCCAGGTACCATCCGCAGATCTGGTCTGTCAATGATCTGGCTGACATCGACCGGACTCAGCTTGGACTTAAAGGGTCGCCAACCATTGTAGCAAAGGTATGGGCACCGCCTAAGCCTGAGGGGGGCAAGTTGATTGAAGGAGAAGCGCAAGATCAGGTAAAACAAATTCTTTCTATAGTTTTGGAAAAGAAAGAGCTGTTTGCAGAAAAGAGGGGATCCTAGTGAGTTTTGAAGATTACCGGGGCGTATGGGTTTTTATTGAAGAGAAGGAAGGGAAAATAGCTCCCGTTTCCCTTGAACTGCTTGGGGCAGGGAAGAAGCTTGCAGACAAGAGGGGCGTAGAACTTGCTGGTGTAATCATTGGGGATAAAGTGAAGGACTTGGCTGCAACGGTTTTCGAATATGGTGCAGATACCGTCTATGTCTATGATCAGCCGATTTTTAGGTTATATCGCACTGAATCGTTTATGAAAGCGCTCCTTCACTGCAGCGAAAAATATAAGCCTGAGATCATCCTTTATGGAGCCACCTCCACAGGAAAGGATCTGGCGAGTGCAGTAGCGACAGACCTCCCGACTGGGTTGACAGCCGACACAACAGAGCTCGATGTAGAAGAGGATACAGGCCTGCTTTTGGCCAGTAGACCAGCTTTTGGCGGAAATATCATGGCAACCATTCTCTGTAAAAAGTACAGGCCGCAGATGGCGACGGTGCGTCCGAAGGTCATGAAGGCCATCTCCCCTGAAGCAGGAAGAATAGGAACCCTGATAGAGGAGCATATCGATCTGAAAGAAGAGGATATGAGAACGAAAGTGTTGGAGATTGTTAGAGCAGCCAGCAAAAAAGTAAGAATCGATGAAGCAGATATCGTCATTGCTGGTGGAAAGGGCCTCGGTAGTGTAGAAGGATTCAAGCTGATACACGAACTGGCTGACACACTTGGAGGAGTAGTCGGCGCAAGCCGTGATGTCGTTGAGGCGGGGTGGGTCGAGCATCACCATCAGGTTGGGCAGACAGGGGTAACCGTGACGCCAAAAATCTATTTTGCCATTGGTATATCAGGTGCTATTCAGCATATCGTGGGGATGAAAAATGCAGGGCTCATTATCGCAATCAACAAAGATCCAGAGGCAGCCATTTTCCAATCGTGCCACTACGGAATTGTAGGCGATGCATTTGAAATCATTCCATTGCTGGTTCAGGAATTCAAAAAAGAGCTGACCGGGGAGGAGGTAAACCATGTCTGAGAAGTTTGATTGTATCGTAGTCGGTGCCGGGCCAGCGGGAATTTCCTGTGCCTTTGAATTGGCGAAGGGCGGGGCAAAAGTGCTACTGCTTGAACGTGGAGAATATCCAGGTTCCAAAAATGTAATGGGTGGGGTCCTTTACCGGAAGATGATGGAGGATATCATCCCGGAATTCCATAAGGAGGCCCCTCTGGAGCGACCGATCGTAGAACAGCGATTTATGATGATGGATAAGGAATCCGCAGTGTCATTTGGGTACAAGGGTCTTGAGTGGGCACAGGAGCCCTACAACAACTTTACGGTTCTTAGGGCTAAGTTCGATCAATGGTTCGCGGGTAAGGCAGTCGAGCAAGGGGCACTGCTTGTCAATGAAACGGTAGTACTGGAATGCATTGTCGAGGATGGCAAGGTGATCGGTGTCAGAACCGATCGTCCAGACGGGGAGGTCTATGCCGATGTGGTGGTGCTCGCGGATGGCGTCAACTCCCTTTTGGGTAAATCCCTGGGCTTCCATAAAGAGTACCGGCCGGATGAAGTGGCACTCGCTACCATGGAAATCATCAAGCTGGACAGTAAAACCATTGAAGAACGTTTTAACCTGGAAAAAAACCAAGGCTGTACCATTGAACTATTCGGCGATGCAACGAAAGGCATTCTTGGTACCGGTTTCCTCTACACTAATAAAGATACTTTAAGTATTGGTGTTGGGACACTTCTTTCCGGGCTGATCGAGCATAAAATAAGACCATATGAGCTGTTGGAATATGTCAAAAACCATCCGATGGTAAGACCATACCTCGCAGGTGGGGAGCCTGTGGAATATCTGGCACATCTCATTCCAGAGGGCGGTCTCAAATCGATGGGCAGGATTGTGGGGAATGGAGTGGTCGTGGTCGGCGACGCGGCACAGCTCGTCAATGCCATCCACCGTGAAGGTTCCAATCTTGCGATGACTTCCGGAAGGCTTGCTGCTGAAACAATCCTTTCAGCAAAAGAGCAGGGGGACTTCTCTGAGAGCACCCTGGATCAGTACCGGGTCAACCTGATGAAGAGTTTTGTCGGGCAGGATATGAAAAAATACAAGGATTCAACACATCACTTCAACAAATTCCCGCAGTATTTCGACCAGTATATTCCGATGGTAAACCGTGCAGCAAGCCAGATGTTTACGGTCGATGGAAAATCCAAATGGGAAAAACAGAAGAAAATCTGGAAGGATCTAGGCTCACCGAAAGAAAAACTCAAACTGGCTCGAGACGCTTATCGAGCGTGGAAGGTGATGAAATAATGACTGAAAAGAAATGTCAGACTATCGAAGAGAAGCAGTATCTTGTTCGTTTCAATGCAGACACCAAATCACATCTTCATGTTTTAGATGAGGACATTTGCCTGACCAAATGTCCGGACAAATTATGTACCATCTTTTGCCCTGCGGAAATATATAAATGGGAGCAGATCAGAATGCATGTCGGGTACGAAGGATGCCATGAGTGCGGCAGCTGCCGTATCGGTTGTCCACACCAGAATATCAAGTGGGAGTACCCGAAGGGCGGTCATGGCATTGTTTTCCGACTTGCGTAGAAGAAATGGGAGTCTATCAAATTGATAGGCTTCTTTTAATTGGAGAATTTTCGTGATCGTTTACAAAAAAATAGCCAAATACCTTTTCGTTAAGGTACTTGGCTACTTTTATTGATATTAATAAGATTTTATTTAAGGGTCTTATAGCATTGAAAAACATGAGAACTTGTGGTAAATTTATATAGATATACATTGTTTAGTTGAATTTTAATATATTATCCCTATTTTAATTATACAATGTAATCAATACGTAAGTCAACTCTTTTATAAATTTTTTAAGGAGTGTTTGCTATGAATTCAGAACTTCAACAGGAGCAAGAACGAGTAGACAGTGTAATGGAGACAATTACGAAGGAAATCACCAGTTTGGAAGAGGAAACTGTCAGGCGTCGGAACGAAGTGGTTCATATCCGCAGACACTTTTGGGATGAAGTAAAGGTGAATACGGATAGCTTTGATGATTACCTTGAGACGATTATCGGCTTGCGTCAAGAGGCTCAAGCTCTGTCGGTAAGCCAAAGCACCCATAGACATGCAGCCAAGCGATTATCCACGCTTCGCCGAATGCAGGAGAATCCCTATTTTGGTCGGATCGATTTTATTGAAGAAGGGAATTCAACTCAGGAAGAAATCTATATTGGTATCTCCTCGCTCAGTGATTCTAGTGGAGAAGATTTTCTAATCTACGACTGGAGGGCTCCTGTTTCGAGTGTCTACTACGATTACCAGCCAGGTTCGGCCAAGTACGCAACACCCGGAGGCACAATCCAGGGCATATTGGAGAAAAAGTGGCAATATCTTATCCGCGGCGGCGTTCTAGAGTCCATGTTCGATACGAGTCTCACCATTGGAGACGAGATTTTACAGAAGGTTCTGGGCAAAGGTACCGACAAACAGATGCATAATATAGTAGCCACCATTCAACAGGAGCAAAACCGGATCATCCGTCATGACCATGGGAGGCTACTCATTGTTCATGGTGCAGCAGGCAGTGGCAAGACATCGGCCGCCCTTCAACGTATTGCTTATTTACTCTACAAATATCGAGATAGTCTGAATGCTGATCAAATCATTCTTTTTTCGCCTAATTCCATGTTCAGCAGTTATGTGTCCAATGTCCTTCCAGAGCTTGGTGAAGAGAATATGCAGCAGGTCACATTCCAGGAATACTTGGATCATCGTCTGAGTAATGAATTCCAAGCCGAAAATCCCTACGGACAATTGGAATATATTTTAACTGCGGCGCATACTCCTTCTTATAGGTCAAGACTTGCGGGTATCCGCTTTAAAGCATCTACCCGTTTTTTTGAGGCAATACCATCCTATAGAGAGTCGCTAGAATTATCAGGAATGCTATTTAAAGATATTACCTTCAGAGGGCAACCAATAATAACTGGCCAACAAATAGCAGAAAGGTTCTATAACCATGACACTTCACTCCGTTTCCATAATAGATTGGAAAAATTGAAGGATTGGTTAATCAAGAAAATAAGTGAGGTCCAAAAGGTCGAACGGACAAAGCCTTGGGTACAGGAGGAAATCGAGCTGCTTAGCAACGATGATTACCATAAGGCACATAAGTTTTTAGCGGAAAAACGGGGCTTTGAAAGAGAATCGATTGGCGACTATGAAATGGAGCCAGAAGCACTTGCCCGGTTGATTGTTCACCAAAAATTGAAGCCGGTACGAAAACGAGTCCGAGCTTTTCTTTTTATTGACTTTAAGGGGTTATACAAGCAACTTTTTGCTGATCAACTGCTGATCGAGCAATGGATGGAATGGGAAACACCAAAGGAGTGGGCGACTATTTGTGAAGCTACATTGGAAAAGCTTGATGAAGATGAGCTGTTTTATGAGGATGCTACTCCGTTTCTACTTTTGAAAGAGCTAATTCAAGGTTTTCAGACAAACAGCTCGATCAAACATATAGTTGTTGATGAAGCTCAAGATTATTCCCCATTTCAATTTGAATTTCTGAAGCGTTTGTTTCCTGCGGCAAGGATGACCGTGCTCGGCGACTTTAACCAGGCGATATTTGCCCATGCTAGTGAAGCGGTTAATTTCAACACACTTACCAGCCTTTATGGACCAGATAAAACAGAGATAATCAATATCACTCGGAGTTACCGTTCCACCAAACCGATCATTGAATTCACCCGAAGACTTGTTCCAAATGGAGAAGGGATTATTCCTTTTGAACGCGACGGTGAGCGACCTGCTCTGAAACAATTAGTCAATCACGAAGAACTGCACAGTTGCATCGCCTCCAAAGTCGCAGATTTGCGAAGAGTGGGGCTTGATAGTATTGCGATCATATGCAAATCTGCTGAGGAAAGTTTACGTGCATATCAATCTCTTTCCAGCATTGATGAAATTAAACTCTTAAAGAGCAATTCGATGGAGTATGAACAAGGTGTAGTTGTCGTACCGTCGTATTTATCAAAGGGTATCGAATTCGATGCCGTCATTATTTATGATGCATCGGAGCATGTATATGGTGACGAGAGCCTGCGCAGAGTTTTCTACACCGCCTGCACCAGAGCGATGCATCAATTGCAGATTTACAGTGTTGGGGAACCGAGCTCATTTTTACGAAACGCATTGCGGGAGGGGTTCATCCAATCTTAATGTAAAGGGGTTGTTAAGAGAAATAAACTTACCAGTTCAATCGGGAGCTTATATGTAACAAAAGGGAATTACGAGGCGGGTATGCGATTTTAGGGGTGTATGTATACCAATCTTTGTACACTGTTTCACATATACTTTCAAAAAGAAAAACAGAGATGTTTTTCTTTTTTTTTCACCCTGCGATGGTGAACAACTGCCCATCTTTTGCAATTTTCTCGACTTCCGTGATGTAGTCCAATGCTTCATCGATGGAGAGGAAGAATGAGGATACATATAATGGATATTTGTAATCAAATCCACCATTCAGTTCTGCCGGAAAGACTACTATCTGCCAATGGTAGAAGTCTTCGCCTAGATTCATCTCTTTTCCTTCCAACGCAATCAACCAGTGACTGAAATGATCACATGATTCGATATCCGTCACTTTCTCCAAAAAAATCAGCAGGTCGTCATTCTTGATCGGTACAAGAGATTTAGGATAAAATTCACCGAAATTCGGCATATCTCTCATGAACATCGCTCCTTTTTTTGTTTGTTAAGTATTAGTTGTATTAATATATGTAAGTGCTGACAAAATATTTTGTATTTTCGGAAAATAATTTCTTGTTTTGCAAAAGAAAAAGCCGCACCAATGAATGCGACTTTCCCCATCTATCCTTATTTTGAATGGAAATATTCAGTAAATGCCTTGACAACCTCGATACCCTGAAATGCAAATAGGCTAAGGGACGTAAGGGAGAAAAAGCAAATTGCAATTATGCGGACCCACATCATGATAACTCCTCCTTTTATTCTCTATTAAAGGTGAAATCTTTCATGAATTGGTCCAAATAGTTCCCCTGATGAAATACTGTAACAAGATGCTGGAGAAAGGAAGGGAGTTGCTCTTTTGCACCAGTAATATTTGTTGCAATCGTCAGATATCCAGAAAAAGTAAATGGATGGGCATTCATCCAAGTATAGTTTTTATCAGAACCTTCATCAGCATATATATTGTCCTGATCCAAAAAGAAGGAATCCTTCACCAAAGAGAGAATTGTATTGGGTGAAGAATGACTGGATAGATGAAATGTGGTCGAAGCTATGAAAATAGCAATGATAATCAAATATTTTGTCAGTTTCATCTACCCACTCCTTCGTCAAAAATTTATTATTCCTATCATAATGCAAGAGCGACACAGTTGAAAGAACTATTTTTATCCATACACATAATTTAATGGAGGGACAAACAATGAGTCAAACACAAGCAATGAGTGAAATACAGAAGCTTGAATTGGAGATTATCGAAAAGAAAAAGCAGCTGACTGAGCTGAGAAAAGGAATCAAAGGTGAACAGGTTGAAAACTACACTTTTGTCACTTCCCATAACAAACCTATCAGTCTTCTGGAACTCTTTGGGGACAAGAAAGAGCTGCTGGTCGTACATAATATGGGGAAAAGCTGCTCCTATTGCACGATGTGGGCGGACGGGTTTAATAGTGTATATCATCACATTATCAGAAAGGCTTCGTTTGTTGTATCGAGCCCGGACAGCCCTGCAGACCAGGAGAATTTTGCAGCCGAAAGAAGATGGATTTTCCCGATGGTTTCTACAAAGGAAAACTCTTTTAAAGAGGATATGGGATTTGTACTTGAAGGAATGAATTACCCAGGGGTATCGGTTTTTACGAGAGACGAAGAAGGGAAAATTTTTCATCATGCGAAGACATTTTTCGGGCCGGGTGATGATTTCTGTTCTGTTTGGTCTTTCTTTGATCTTCTTCCATCCGGCTATGAAGCATACCGCCCAAGTAAAAAAATAAACGAGAGAACCCCTTTTCAGCTGACAAACAATATCGCCACCCAAGTACAGGATTATGATAATGCCAGACAATTTTATGAGCAAACCCTTGGAATGCAACTGATAGAGACAAATGAAACGGAAACTAAATACACCATGAATGGCATCAATTTCTATATAGAGAAAAGTGAAGGTGCAAATCAAAAGGTATTCTTTGAGTTCGCTGTAAAGGATGTGGATTCCATCAAGGATTTGCTTCTTCATCAAGGTTGTAACATAACTGAAAAATACAACGAAAAGAGCCTCATGATCGAGGATCCATATGGATTGAACTTTCACCTTTTTGAAAGCAAATAGAATGCTTGGGCCTTTTCATGGGAAAGGTCCATTCTTTTTGCTATACTGAGAGAATATAAGGTTAACAGTTAAAAAAGGAGTTCACCTACAACATGAAATTGATATCTTGGAACGTCAACGGAATACGAGCTTGCGTAAAGAAAGGATTTTTGGAATACTTTCATGAGATGGATGCAGACATCTTCTGTATTCAGGAAACGAAGCTGCAGGAGGGGCAGATTGAACTTGACCTGCCGGGGTACCATCAATATTGGAATTATGCTTTAAAGAAGGGGTATTCAGGTACGGCAGTTTTTTCAAAAATGAAACCACTTCACGTTACATATGGATTAGATATGAAAAATGCAGAAGAACGGGAGCCTGAAGGACGGATTATCACCCTGGAATATGATGAGTTCTACTTAGTGACTGTCTACACCCCCAATTCACAGCGGGATCTTGCTCGCCTGGATTTTCGTTTGGACTGGGAGGACAGGTTCCTGGATTATATTCAGACGTTGGATAAGTTTAAGCCTGTCATCGTATGCGGCGACTTGAATGTTGCACATACCGAGATAGATCTGAAAAATCCAAAGTCCAATCAGAACAATTCAGGTTTCACTTTGGAAGAACGGGGGAAGATGACCAGAATGCTTGGTACCGGCTTCATCGACACCTTCCGTCATTTTTACCCCGACCATAATGACCGCTACACATGGTGGTCCTACATGAACAAGGTCAGAGAGCGCAATATCGGCTGGCGCATTGACTATTTCATTGCATCAGAGCGGCTTCAAACGAGACTTATAGATGCAGAAATTCATTGTCAAATTCATGGAAGCGATCATTGTCCTGTCGCTTTACACTTATTATAAATCGGAGGGGTTCGCATGAAAGTTCTTGTGGATGGAGAGATAGTTGCAAGATCGGCAGTGAAGGTGGATATGGAAGACAGAGGCTATCAATTCGGGGATGGTGTCTATGAGGTCATCAATGTCTATGATGGTGTTCCCTTCACTTTAGATGAACATATCGAGAGGCTTTATCGCAGCGCAAAGGAAATAGGACTTTCCATTAATTTCGAATCTGATAATCTGAAAAATGATATTCGTAAGCTTATCCAGGAAAATGATATGAAAAAGGGCGGACTATATCTTCAGGTGACAAGAGGGGTGGCACCAAGGACGCATCAATATCAAAAGGATATATCA
This sequence comes from Bacillota bacterium, assembly GCA_051750385.1. Lineage (GTDB taxonomy): Bacteria > Bacillota > Bacilli > Bacillales > Bacillaceae_I > Sutcliffiella_A. The sequence goes on from JBNJJQ010000001.1 coordinate 703,204, forward strand.
TCCAAATTGGTAGCATACCCTTTACCTTACAAGGAAATGTCAGAAACAAGATCATCTGGGGTTACAGCCATAACCGATCAGGATCTACGCTGGCTCCGCTGTGATATTAAAAGCCTGAATCTGCTGTATAACATCATGATCAAGCAAAAAGCCTATGAGCAGGGTGCTTTCGAAGCGATTTTAATAAGGGATGGCTTCGTGACGGAAGGAACATCTTCCAATGTGTTTATCATCAAGGATGGCACCATCTACACCCATCCTGCAACCAATCTTATTTTGAATGGCATTACAAGGCAGAAGCTTCTAAGAGTCTATCAGGAAAACGGATGGACCTTCAAAGAACAATCATTCTCAAGCCTTGAGCTAATGGATGCGGATGAAGTTTTTGTCACCTCCACGACCAGTGAAGTCGTGCCGGTCATTTCCATCGATGGGAAACCCATTAACGATGGCAGGCCGGGAAGCTTGACAAGAAAAATTCAGCAGGCTTTCTCCATGACAGTGAAAAATGAAACTTCTTCAACTGTCGGGTGAAAATACAGACGAAGGCAGTGTTCAACCAAGATAATGAACACTGCCTTTTTTATACTCTTACATGTGTTGGAGCCATTCCCATCCATTTTTTGAACATCCTGTTAAAATAGGATTGATCACAATACCCTAGATACTCGGACACTTCACGTACGGACATGCCTGTATTATGCAAAAGATTCCATGCTGTATTGATTCTTGTCTGATGTAGATATTGGATGGGGGTGACACCAAGCACCTCTTTGAATAAAACCGTCACATAATTGCTCGTCACACCGGCAAGCTCTGCAAGTTCCTCGATCGTAATATTCCTGCGATAATTATATAGGATATATTCCTGGATTTTCCGCACCGCTTTTTCCTTAATTGGCGAGGTATGCCATTCTTCCTTTTCCTGAGCAATCAGAATAAGAATCTCCGATAGGATATTTTGCGACATCTCCTTATAAAAGCTTCTTTGGCTTAGCCATTGTACATAGAGGAATGTAAGTCGCTGTTCGTAGTAGGCTGCTTTTCTTGGCCTGAAACGAATAAGTTCTTCTTTATTGTCGGAAAATAGAGGTGAAAGAATGCCATTTGAAAAGACTACCGTATATTTCTTATGCGTAGTGTCTGTCGCATTGCTCCAGGAACGATTAAGCTCTGCCGGTATGTATAAGAGCTCGCCCTTTTGCAATGGGATTTTTTTACCCTCGACAAAGTAATTCACAAGTCCTTCCGTCACTAAAACCAGGGTAGAACGTCCGCTGTCACTGCTGATGCTCCAACTTGGTTCTACGTCATGAAATACCCCACTAATATCAATCATACTTCCAATCCCCTCAAAAAAAATTGATGAATCGTCCAAAATAAATCGTTTTGTCCATTTCGATTTAATCCGCTTTCATATATGATTACTATAACATCAACAAAGTCCTAGGACTAGATGGTGATCTACTAGTACTCTACATAAAACTCATACACACAATGAAATATTCAAAAATTGTAAAATTACTGTAACCAGGAAAGGGGTACAAAAAATGACTACGACAACAGACATGTATCAAAATCTTCCAGCAAAGGTAAAGGCATTCTTTGACCGACAATATAAGGATTCCTATCTGCTTTTTGAAGCATCTCGCAACCAGCGAACAGGTCTATACGCCGATGCCTACTTCTCATTTGATGAAAATCCGGATTTCCGCTGTTCCATTGCAGCAACTGGTGTAGGGCTAATCAGTTTATGTGTGGCAGATAAAGAAGGCTGGGACGAAAACGCTGCTGATAAAGCGATCGTTACTCTTCGTGGAGTTTTGGGTGAAATTGAAGGATGCCAGGTTGCAAGAGAAGAAAAGACTGGCTTCTATGCGCACTTTGTAGACATGGAAACAGGAGAGAATCTGAATTCCGAGTACTCGACAATCGATACGACCCTTCTTATTACTGGAGCAATATTTGCAGGACATCACTTCCATGATCGACATCCGGAAATCTTGGAAATGGCCAATAAGCTCCTAAAGTCCATCGACTGGAGCATCGTTGTCGCTGACAAGGAAACAGGTGTCATCAATATGATCGCAAAAAACGGGGAGGGTATCGCACCACTACCAGCCTATAATGAATATGTGATGGTTTCGTACCTGGCGATGCTTGGGCAACCAGAAAACGAAGACATTCAAGCCCTTTGGAACAATAATTTCGCTGAAAACAGGATCTCTCAGCTTCCACAGGAGGACTTCCGTGGACTTTCCGTTTTGAATGACCGCCCAGGAACATTCTTGTCTTCCTTTGTGCATCAATTTCCATTCTTCCTTGTACCAGAGTACGCAGAAAGCCCGACCTATCTGGAGTATTATAAAAATGCATGTCTAGCTGACAGATTTAAATGGAAAGAGCTGGAGGATGTACCTTCCTATATCTGGGGTTATGGCGCCGGCCCAAATGATGGTCTATTTGGCGGTTACCATGCAGATAAAATCAACAATGCTCCACATGATATTGCTTCTTCCTATATCATCGGTGGCTATCTTCCTGTGTATCCTGCGGGAATCTATGACCTGTATGCACAGTATTCATTGCATATTCCGTACGATGTCTATACAAATAACGAGGATAAGGAAGATGAAGCGAAGTTACGTGCAGCCTATAAATATGGGTTACACCGAATTTCCTGGTGGCATCTGGAGCAGCCAAATCGCTGGTACCCAACTAAGGTTACATTGATTGACTGGAGCTCCATGTTGTATGGTCTTGCAGGATTCAAGCATGGGATGACATTCTTCACTGAGCGGTTGCCGAAAGTGAACAGTGTGGCAAAAGTAAAATAATCACAAGAAACCGATGAGCAAATCATCGGTTTTTTTCATGAAATTTTATCCAATGTATTGGACAAACACCTTCTGAAATGATACTTTTTGGACAGGGCATCAAATAAAATCACATTCCAAAGCAGGATTTTTGATTATCTGTTTTGAACTATTAACAAATAGTAGATAGAGAAATGAAGGAGGAATACATAATGAGCAATTTAGAACAGACAATGGAAAAATATGCAGAATTGGCAGTCAAGGTAGGAGTAAATGTACAGCCTGGCCAGACCTTGATTGTAAACGCTGACATTGCAGCAGCACCTTATGTGAGACTAGTGGCAAAGAAAGCTTACGAAGCAGGAGCAAAGCTTGTTCAAGTAGAGTGGAGCGATGAAGCGGTGACTAGAATCCGCTATGACGTCGCACCGGATGAATCTTTTGAATATTTCCCTACCTGGAAAGCGGAGATGATGGAAAAAGCTTATGAGGAAGGGGCTGCGCTCTTGGCAATCACGTCACTTAATCCAGACCTTTTGAAAGGTGTTGATTCCCAGAAAATTGCCAACCTTCAAAAGGCAGCCGGAGAAGCAACAAAAAAGTCCCGTAAGTACACGATGTCGGATAAAGTAAGTTGGTCCATCGTAGCCGTTCCTTCCAAGGGCTGGGCTGCAAAGGTATTTCCTGAACTTGAGGAAAGAGAACAAGTGGAGAAGTTATGGGAAGCGATTTTCCATGCAACCAGAGCCAACCTGGAGGACCCTGTAAAAGCATGGAATGACCATAAAACAAAGTTAAGTAAAAAAGTGGAATTCCTTAATGGACATAAATTCAAAGCGCTGCATTATCAGGCAGAGGGAACAGATCTTACAATTGAACTGCCAGAAAAACATGAGTGGATCGGACCTGAAAGTATTAACGAAAAAGGACATACATTTATTGCGAACATGCCAACAGAAGAAGTATTTACTACTCCTCTCAAAACCGGTGTGAACGGAACAGTAAGGAGTTCCAAGCCTTTAAACTATGGTGGAAATCTCATTGAAAACTTTACTCTTACATTCGAAAAAGGCCGAATTGTTGGAATCGAGGCCGAAGAAGGGTATGAAACACTTCAGAAGCTGGTGGATACGGATGAAGGCTCTCACTATCTAGGTGAGGTTGCGCTTGTTCCACACGATTCACCTATCTCAAATACAAATCTGATATTCTACAATACGCTATTCGATGAAAATGCCTCCCACCACTTGGCTATCGGAAATGCCTACGCATTCGCTCTTGAAGGCGGAAAAGAAATGACAGAGGAAGAGCTGGAGGCTGCTGGAGCAAATTCAAGTATTACACATGTTGACTTCATGATCGGTACACAGGAAATGAATATTGACGGGATTACAAAAGATGGCGAACGTGTTCCGCTTTTCAGAAACGGAAACTGGGCGGAATATTTAACATACTTCATCCTGAAATTATAGGTACTACTCATATGTAGTGCCTTTTTCTTTTTAGTCTTCACTTGCCTGCCCATACCACGTACAAGGCCTATGCATATTGTGTATAGTAGTTTACGTGAAGGAGGGAATTTCATGTCAGGTGGAGGCGGATACGGCGGAGGATTTGCATTGATCGTTGTACTTTTTATCATCCTTATTATCGCAGGAGCAGGAGCTTTAAGATAATTAGAGGGTGTTTTTGAAATGGTTGGTCAATCGGTCAGCCATTTTTTAAAATATTCAGGTAGACAAGCTATTTATAAAGTAAAGGGGAACTATAATGACCCATTTCAAAGATGCACTAGAATTGCCAAACGGCACAATTATCAAAAATAGATTTTTCAAGGCTGCCATGAGTGAAGGATTGGCGGATGAACGGAACAGGCCAACTGAAAAACTGGTGCGGCTTTATGAAGCTTGGGCAAAAGGCGGGGCAGGAATTGTGGTTACGGGGAATGTCATGGTTGACCGCCGGGCACTTGGTGAGCCTAGAAATGTTGTTATTGAGGATGAACAAGACCTGAAACTTCTAAAAAATTGGGCATCTTCTGGTACTCAAAACAACACACAGCTTTGGATGCAAATCAACCATCCTGGAAAGCAAGTGTTCAAAGGGATTGTGAAAGAGGCGGTTGCTCCTTCAGAAGTGGAATTCGAACCCTCTCTACAAAGATATTTTCCAATAGCAAGAGAACTGACAGAAAGGGAGATACAGGATATCATCCGACGCTTTGGAATTACTGCAGGTGTAGCGAAAAAAGCAGGATTTACAGGTGTACAGATCCACGCTGCGCACGGATATCTGATCAGTCAGTTCCTTTCAAACCGACATAATAGGAGAAAGGACCAATGGGGCGGATCCATTCAAAACCGCATGAGATTTCTTGAAGAAATATACATGAGCGTCAGACGAGAAGTCGGGGATGAGTTCCCCATCTCTGTAAAGTTGAACTCTGCTGATTTCATGAAAGCAGGCTTCACGGAAGAAGATTCAATGATGGTCATCAAACGATTGAATGACCTTGGAATAGACTTGATCGAAGTGTCTGGAGGTTCCTATGAGAATCCGAGAATGACTGGAAGCAATATGAAACAAAGTACTCTTAAACGCGAAGCTTATTTTTTGGATTTTGCAGCTGAGGCAATGAAAATTTCCAATGCACCAATCGTTGTAACAGGTGGATTCCGAACAAGAGGGGGGATGTTGGATGTTCTACGGTCAGGGGATGCCGATATGATAGGCCTTGCACGTCCGATGGCAGTCTATCCAAGCCTTCCCAATGAACTAATTGGAGGATCGAGAGAGCAGGTTCAATTGGCACCAAGAAAAACAGGAATCAGATGGATAGACAAAACAGCCATGCTGGAATTGACATGGTATAGTATGCAACTCCAAAGAATTGCCGTTGGGGAAACACCAAATGAAACACTGTCTCCAAAACTGGCGCTGATCCGGTCCCTCTTTAAAAATGGGATGGATGTCTTTCAAATGAGGAGAGTTTAAGGTGGTCCGGTTCATATATGCTATAAAAGATTGTGTTAAAGAATAGGGTTGATTTTAAAGGTCACTAGCTGTTGATTGGAGCAATAGGCGAAGACTCCTGCGGGAGGTAGCGTTTAGTGGAGACCCCACAGGCGAAGCCGAGGAGGCTCACGCAAGCCCCGCGGAAAGCGCAGCCTAGTGCGGAAATCAACAGCGGTGTTCAACAGAGCCTATAAACAGACGGTACTTCAAATATTGAAGTGTCGTTATTTTTTTGCAAGCAGATTATTATCCGAAAAAATAAGTTCATGATAAGATGTTTTCTAAATCATTCTCTTACATATAAACGGCAAAGGGGACCTCATATGAAACAGATTCTGATAGATACTTTAGATGCTTTACGGGAACAATTTTATGATATAAGCACCAGGATAGGAGAGAATCCGGAACTTGGGCATGAAGAATTCAAATCTTCCAAGCTACTTGCAGATAAACTGTTGGAGCATGGATTTTCGGTGAAAATGGGTATATGTGACCTTCCTACAGCATTTGAGGCTGTGTTTGATAGCGGAGCACCAGGGCCAACAATCGGAATTATGAGTGAGTATGACGCCCTGCCTGAGATCGGTCATGCATGCGGGCATAATCTGATTGGAACCATGGGTATTGCTGCTGGCATTGCAATCAGCAAAATAATAATAGATACCGGCGGGAAAGTCGTGGTATACGGCACACCTGCCGAGGAAACAAAAGGCGGGAAAGTCACCATGGCGGATCAGGGGGTATTTGATCACCTTGATGTAGCGATGATGGTGCACCCGTTGCATTCCTATATGAAAAGCGGCTCATCATTGGCAATGGATGCTATACAGTTTGAGTTCTTTGGTAAGCCTGCTCATGCCGCTGCCAGTCCGGAAAAAGGGATCAATGCCTTGGATGCCGTCATCCAAACCTTCAATGGAATAAATGCCTTAAGACAGCATGTCACGTCTGATACGAGAATTCACGGTATCATTCCAGAAGGCGGGAAAGCGGCTAATGTAGTTCCTGATTATGCGGTCGCCCAGTTCTATGTCCGAGCCCAAACCAGGAGCTATGTCAATGAATTGGTGGAAAAGATAAAAGCTATAGCTGAAGGTGCCTCGATTATGACTGGGGCAACGCTGAAAATGTCCAACTATGAACTGTCGTATGACAACATGGTGACAAATGAATCCCTTTCAGAAGCTTTTACCTCCTCACTCATTGATTTGGGAATATCCGCAAACGACATAACCGAATCAAGAGATGGATCAGGTTCATTGGATATGGGTAATGTCAGCCTAGTTGTCCCTTCCATTCATCCATATATTAAAATTTGTAATGAGCTTTTCAGTTGCCACACGGTGGAATTCCGGGATGCAGCGTTAAGCGAGCAAGGTAAAGAAGCGATGATCCTCGGAGCAAAAGCGATGGCACTTACAGCTTTGCAAATCCTTACAGAGCCTGAATTACTAAATAGAATTAAAGAGGAATTTTCTAAGATAAAGAAGTGAAGTAGGAAGGGAGTTTGTTACTAATATGACTGACAATCTAAAACCATCCAATCCGATCCCGCTATCTGTACTGGATTTAGCTCCTATAGTGGAAGGAAGTCATGCGGGACAATCTTTTCAGAATAGTGTGGAGCTTGCACGGCATGCAGAAAAACTTGGATATAAAAGATTTTGGCTGGCCGAGCACCATAATATGACCGGTATCGCCAGCTCCGCAACATCGGTTGTCATTGGCCATATTGCTGGTGCAACAACGACGATTCGCGTAGGTTCAGGAGGGATCATGCTGCCGAACCACGCACCTCTTATTATCGCTGAGCAGTTCGGAACATTGGAGACCCTCTATCCGGGCCGCATAGATCTAGGCTTAGGAAGAGCACCCGGTAGCGACCAGCTTACGGCGGCTGCCCTCCGAAGAGACAGAAGCAGTGGTGGAGAGCATTTCCCTCAGCAGCTCGCGGAACTGCGTTCTTATTTCCACCCGGACGGTACAACCAAGGTTCGGGCAGTGCCTGGTGAAGGGTTGAATATTCCCATATGGCTGTTAGGCTCAAGTGGATTTAGTGCGAAACTGTCGGCTGAACTTGGTTTGCCATTTGCATTTGCCAGCCATTTTTCACCGGATTATACATTACCGGCTTTGGAGTTGTATCGCAGCCGATTTAAGCCATCCGATATGCTTAATCAGCCATACGCCATGATCGGTGTTAACGTGATAGCGGCGGAAAGCGATGAGGAAGCCGAATTCCTTGCAACCTCACTCCAACAGCAATTTTTGAATCTGATCCGTGGAAATCCGGGTAAAATGAAAGCTCCAGTAGAAGATATCAACACTTTATGGAGTCCGTACGAACAGCAGATCGTCCAGCAGCAGCTGCGATATACTGTTACAGGTAGTGGGGAAACGGTAAGGAATAAATTACAGAAAATCCTGGAGGAAACAAAAGCGGGCGAACTGATTGTCAACACAAGCGTCTTTGATCACCAGGCTCGATTAAGATCTTTTGAGATTCTTGCCGAGGTATGGAACAAGTAAAGATTGATGAGAAGAGTGGCTGTTTCGTGAGCCACTCTTTTTTGGCTGGGTTTGGTCTTCATGAGGAAAATAATGACAGAAAATCACTTTGAGACCGCGATAAGGGGGCATTGCGGGGAATCGTGGTCGCAAAACCCCGCTTTGAGACCGCGATAAGTGGAAATGCGCGGGATTGCGGTCGCAAAACCCCGCTTTGAGACCGCGATAAGTGGAAATGCGCGGGATTGCGGTCGCAAAACCCCGCTTTGAGACCGCGATAAGTGAAAATGCGCGGGATTGCGGTCGCAAAACCCCGCTTTGAGACCGCGATAAGTGGAAATGCGCGGGATTGCGGTCGCAAAACCCCGCTTTGATACCGCGATAAGTGGAAATGCGCGGGATTGCGGTCGCAAAACCCCGCTTTGAGACCGCGATAAGTGGAAATGCGCGGGATTGCGGTCGCAAAACCCCGCTTTGATACCGCAATAGGGTAGAAACCGGGCTTTTAATTTCACACCAGGGTTTTGGTCTGCACTGCCTTTTGAAGACATGATAGAGTCCCACCTATATCAAACACACATCTCTATATTTCGCAATTCGAAATTAATTCAGAAAAACGAAAGGGTTAGCCGCATCTTTTGTCGAAATAATTAGAGACACAACGATAAAAGGGGGAGTTATTACATGCAATTCCATGAATATCGGTATCAACGACCAGATATGGCAGTGGTCGAAAAAGACTTTAATGCACTTATAGAGAAATTTCAGTCGGCTGAATCCTTCGAGGTACAGGATCAAGTGATGGCGGAAATTAATGAGTTGCGCTCAGAGTTCGAATCCATGAGACAGCTAGTGCAAATCCGCCATACGGTTGATACGACTGATGAATTTTATCAAGAAGAGAAAACGTATTTTGATGTAGCCGGTCCTTCCTATAAAGGGCTGATTACAAAATATTACGAAGCGTTTACTAAATCCAGGTATCGGACCGAGCTTGAGGGAAAATGGGGAAGTCAGCTGTTCTCACTTGCAGACAGTGAATTGAAAACTTTTTCACCTGATGTCCTTGAGGACCTTCAGGAAGAAAATAAGCTCGTGAGTGAGTATGTAAAATTACTTGCGTCTGCAAAAATTCAAATCGAAGGTGAAGAGAGAAATCTTTCTCAGCTTGCTCCATATCTTCAATCAAAAGACAGGCAAGTCCGCAAAAAGTCAAATGAAGCTAAATACCGATTTTTTAGCGAGCAGGCCGATACACTGGATACGCTGTACGATAGTCTGGTGAAGGTCAGAACCAGAATAGCGAAAAAACTGGGCTTTGAATCTTTTACCGAACTTGCCTATGCGCGACTTAGCAGAACGGACTATAATGCAGGAATGGTAGAAAAATTCCGGGACCAGGTAAAGGAATATATCGTACCTTTGGCTACTAAACTTATGAAGAAGCAGCAAGAACGAATTGGTGTGGACTCTCTGAAGTACTATGATAATAGTTTCAGTTTCAAATCCGGAAACCCCAATCCAAAAGGGGACGCAGAGTGGATTGTCAAGCAAGGCATTCAAATGTACAAAGAGATGTCCCCTGAAACGAATGAGTTCTATAACTATATGCTGAGCAACGAACTGATGGACCTGCTTAGCAAAAAAGGAAAAGCTGGCGGCGGATATTGTACGTACATAAGCAAGTTCAAGTCTCCGTTTATTTTTGCCAATTTCAATGGGACAAAGGGAGATGTACGTGTATTGAAGCATGAAGTGGGACATGCCTTCCAGGTGTTTGAAAGCCGCGGATTTGCGGTGCCTGAGTATGGGTTCCCGACATTGGAAGCTTGTGAAATCCACTCTATGAGCATGGAATTTTTCTCATGGCCATGGATGAATCTTTTCTTCGAAGAGGATACAGACAAGTATAAGTTTTCTCATCTAAGTGAAGCTGTTCTTTTTATTCCTTACGGAGTGGCTGTGGATGAATTCCAACACTATGTATATGCCAATCCTGATGCAACTCCAAAGGAACGCAATAAAGCTTGGCGTGAGATCGAGAAAAAGTACTTGCCGCATATTGATTATGACGGCAATGAATTCCTTGAAGAGGGTGGGTTCTGGCACCAGCAAGGTCATATCTATCGATCTCCTTTCTACTATATCGATTATACGTTGGCTCAAATTTGTGCGTTACAGTTCTGGAAAAAAGCACAGGAAGACCATACGGCGGCGTGGGAGGATTATTTGCATCTATGCAAGCAAGGTGGCAGCAAATCCTTTACAGACCTTGTAAAAGAAGCAAAATTAATTTCACCGTTTGAAAAAGGTTGTGTCAATTCCGTCATTCAGGAAATTGAGGTCTACTTGGATGGGATTAATGACAAAGCATTATAATTACTAAAGGGAAATCCCTATGCCTAAGAACAAAAGGCAAGGGGGTTTCCTTTTTTGAAGGTTATTAATCTATTAAATTGGGGTTTAGACAATAGAATCAGGCCTATTCTTTTGACTTTAATAAAAGTGGAAATTCCTGTATCCTATGGATATAACATATTTTCCTAGATTAGATATTTATGGGATACAGCTGAGGAGGAAAAGGATTTGAAAAAAGTAATTTTTGCCCTGTTCTTTGTGTTACTGCTAAGCGGCTGCCAAGAGGAGAAAAAGGTCAGCCCATATGATGTGTTGGATGAATATATAGTTACATGGAAAGAAGCTGATTATCAAAAAATGTATGATACATATTTAACCGCTTCTACTAAAGAGACTTTCAATTATGACGTTTTTTTGGAAAGGTATGAGAAGCTTTATGGAGATCTGGAGATTGATAACCTGACCATAGAAGTTCTGGATAAGGAGCAGGCGTGGGAGGAGGAATCTTCCGTTACCATCCCAGGGAAGCTCTCCTTTGATACCTTCGCTGGAAAGGTCGAGTATGAAAAAGATTTTGTGATGGAAAAGGCCATCAAGGAAGAGGAAGAAGAAGAAGACACCTGGACCATCCAATGGGATACGAGTTTTATACTGCCGGATCTCGAATTGACCGACAAGGTTCGCATCGATTCCACTACTGCTGAAAGAGGGGAGATTCTTGATAGCGAGGGGAATCCAATGGCACATAATGGAGAAGTATTCCAGGTGGGTGTGGTTCCTGGTCAATTTGACGAAGAGAAATCTTTATCCCTTTTGGCAGGTATAATCAAAATGGATGAAGCATACATCAAATCGCAGTACACCTTAAGCTGGGCACAGCCGGATTACGACATGCCAGTAAAGAAATTCCTTCTTGAAGATGAGGAAGTAGTAAGGAAGGCGGATGAAATAGCAGGTGTAACTGTAACGAGGGTGAAAGAAAGGATTTACGCATACGGAGAAGCGGCGGCACACCTGATCGGCTATATCGGGGAAGTGTCTGCAGAAGATCTGGAAAACCTTGAAGGATATGCACCTGGTGACAAAGTCGGCAAGCGGGGCATTGAACAATTGCTTGAAGATCGACTTAGAGCACAGAATGGGCAGAAAATCTACCTGGAAAAAGAGGATGGAAGCACAGTTGATATTGTGGAAACAGCTTCTCAGAACGGGGAGACCATTCAATTGACAATTAACGGCAATATGCAGCGGACACTTTTTGAAACGTTGAAACAAGAAAAAGGAACTGCAGCTGTCCTAGATCCTACTACAGGTAAAGTAAGAAGCCTAGTCAGCTTGCCTACATTCAATCCTAATGATTATGTATTGGGTCTTTCTACTGAACAGAGACTAGCACTTGAAAACAACCCTGATCAACTGACTGTAAACCGCTTTTCCTATACGTATTCACCGGGATCCACTATGAAGCTTTTAACTTCCGTGATTGGTTTGGAAAATGGTTCATTGGATCCAAACCTGGCATTTGATATCAATTCTAAGGAATGGAAAAAGGATGACTCCTGGGGAGATTACAAAGTCGTCAGATACTATGAGAACGATACAAAAGTAGATTTGGAAAGTGCCTTGAAGTTCTCTGATAACATATATTTTGCGAGAGTCGGGCTTGAGATGGGTCCAGAGAAATACCAGGAAGGCCTAGAGAAATTGGGAGTGGGTGAAGCTCTTCCATTCACCTATCCAACTGTAAAATCCCAGATTTCCAACTCCGGAGCGCTAGATCGTGAAATTCTTCTGGCTGATACCGCCTATGGCCAAGGGGAGTTTCTCCTGAATATCGTCCATCTAGCAAGCATCTATGGCGGTGTCATCAATAGCGGTAACATGATGCAGCCGCTGATATTGGAGGAAGAACCAGAAAAGATCTGGAAAGAAAATATAGTATCTGAAGAACAAGCGAAACTACTGCAAACGAGTCTTCGCAAGATCGTCTCAGAAGGCAGCTCACAGAAAGCGAATATTTCGGGCAGGGAAATGGCCGGTAAAACCGGTACTGCCGAAATAAAAATGGAACAGGGAACAACCGGCACGGAAAATGGTTGGTTTGTCGCCTATGACCAGCAGAACCCTACCATGCTTACAGCCATGATGATAGAAGGTGTCGAAGCGAAGGAACCGAGTGGAAGCACCTATACTGTTGAAATGACCAAACAGTTCTATGAAGCCCTTAGCGTTACACAATAAAGTTTATTGCAAAGTGAAAAGCTTTGGTTAATAGAAAACTTTTCAAAGTAGCAAGTTATTTTATCCGACGAAAAACCCTTTATAGGAGGGATCGCATTGTATCGAAAAGAGTTTTTTGTCTTTGATCAAGATAAACCAGTAAAGGCCATAATTCGAAACTACGAAGAGAAGGACTTTACCAATCTGATTCGTGTCCAGCAGGAAAGCTTCCCACCACCTTTCCCATCCGAATTGTGGTGGAACGAGGAACAGCTTCGTAATCATGTCACTTTGTTTCCAGAAGGAGCATTATGTATCGAAATAGATGGTACAATTGCAGGTTCAATGACAGGACTTCTTATAAACTATGGACCGGAAAGCCCCGCTCATACATGGGAAGAAATAACAGACAACGGCTATATCCGCACACATAAACCGGATGGAAGCACCTTATATGTAGTAGATATCAGTGTCAGTCCAGCCTATCGAAAGCTTGGCCTAGGAAAATGGCTTATGCTTTCTATGTATGAAGTGGTCATTAGAATAGGTCTGGATCGCTTATTGGGGGGCGGAAGAATGCCCGGTTATCATAAATACGCTAATCAAATGACCGCACAACAATATCTGGATGCAGTGTTAAAGGGAGAAGTAAAGGACCCTGTCATTACGTTCTTATTGCGTTGTGGTCGCTCACCGGTAAGGGTTGTAGAAAACTACCTAGAAGATGAAGATTCACATAACAATGGAGCATTATTGGAGTGGAAAAACCCTTTTAAAAATACATTTTGAGTGATGGGAAAATGCAAAAACAATTTCTTTGAGGCCAATTTAAATTAATAAGTAAAGAATCCCTCACACTTTATAGTGGGGATTCTTTTGTTTTTTATAAGATTAATTACCCATATCATATATACCTGGACTATGTTCATTTGGCATATCAGGAAGCTGTGGTACAGGAAAACCTTTAGGCGGCTCTGTTACATGAAGCTCCTGCCCATTCCTGCTGGGAGACTGCCCCTGGAAGATCTCACCGATCATAGTCTGATCCAACCGGAAGTTGAATTGCGCATTATGAAATCCCATATCTACGTATTTTCTGCACTCGGGATATTTGTTAATGTCATAATTCGGAACAGGAAACAATTTTCCCCACTCTACTCCTAATGTCTCAAGGGCTTTTGCGAAAGCATTCTGATGGGCATTATCGCGGACTATTAGAAAAGCAAGTGTTTCCCTGAATGTCTTATTGGAGCTCATTTCATAAATTCTTGATTTTTGCAGCACGCCGGTAGATTCCAGAATCAAATTATTCAAGAGATCGGCAATCAGGTTACCGTGACTGTAAACCCAGGATCCATTCCATGGATTACCACCGGCGTCTACTGGAAGGGATGCTTTGGCACCCATGATATAGTGATGGGGGTTCCCATGTTGGACGGCCTCATCAATAGGGGAACCATCCACCCCTGCATTACCTGGTTCTGAAAGGCCAGAATCATTTAACAGCTGATTAATGGTACTCTGAACAAGTTCCACATGACTGATTTCTTCTAAAAAAACTCCACGAATCAAATCCCGGTATTTCTTATCTTTCCCCCTGAAATTGGCACTTTGAAATGAGTATTGCATCATTGTCCTCATTTCACCAAATTGACCTCCTAGAGCTTCCTGCAATACTTTTGCAGCTGCAGGATCCGGCCTATCGGGTGTTATGACATTAATTAGCTCTTCTTTGTAATAATACATGTTTCATCCCTCACTTTACTTTTACATCTCTTTTAGCTTCTGCAGTATCAATTGAAATATTCTATGAAAAGGAGGGAAGACGTTAGAGGGTTCTATTCAACTCTAAAAACTTGATGGACATATATTCTCAAACATGTTACTATAAGGTCACATAATATGCGTGACCTTATAGTAACATATCAAGAGAGAATGTTGAATTGACAGACGAACTTTCTACCCTATTTAAAGCATTAGGATACCCCATTCGAAGAAAAATCCTGGACGTCTTAAAAGTATCACCACAAACGACAGGAGAGCTTCATGAATTTTTCCCGGAAGTCTCACGATATGCCATCATGAAGCATTTAAAAGTACTTGAAGAAGGAAACCTACTTGTTATAAGACGTGAAGGTAAGTTCAGAAAAGCTTTTTAAAATGCAGTACCTCTACAGGAGATGCATAACCGGTGGGTTAGAAAATACATGGAAACCGCAGCAAAAAACTTATTGAATTTGCAGGCAGTAGTAGAAACCAAAGGAGGAGAAATTGACATGTCTATCAATCAAGGATTTCAAATAGAACAAGAGATACTAATTAAGGCACCAAGAGAACAGGTTTTTAAAGCATTGACAGAGAAAGCAGAAGATAGGTGGGGTTTCCGTCTTGCTCCAAACGGAGAGGCATCCCATTTTACATTTGAACCTATACCTGGAGGTCAGTTTATCGAGAACTGGGGGAAAACCAGGGCGCAATATGGGGGAATGTATATTACGTGAACGCCCCTGAAGAAATCAGAATGCAAGGACACCTTGGCATGTAGGGAGCGGTAAACAGTTCATATACTTATCGCCTACTGGACAAAGATGGAGAAACATTGCTGCAACTTTCCCATACAGCTTCAGGCATCTTGGAGGATGATTGGGAGGACAAACACAGAAAAGGATGGGATTATCTCCTTGGAGTATTGCTGAAAAATTATGTAGAAAAGAATTATTAGGAGGATTTTTTTATGGTCGATGTAATAACTGAAATTGATATTCATGCTCCTGTGAACAAAGTTGCTGACTATGCATCCAATCCTGACAATGCCCCTAAATGGTATGACAATATTGAAACAGTAGAATGGAGATCTCCCAAACCGCTGGCCTTAGGCACATTGGTGGCATTTAAAGCGAAATTTCTGGGGAGGGAGCTTGCATACATTTATGAAATAGTAGAGTATACGAATGGAGCAAAGCTGGTTATGAGAACATCAGAGGGGCCTTTCCCTATGGAGACAACCTATACATGGGAAACAAAAGGTGCAGATTTAACCACAATGACTTTGCGTAATAGAGGAGTACCTTCAGGTTTTTCGAAACTCCTGGCACCTTTTATGGCTTCTATGATGAGAAAAGCCAATAATAAAGATTTGAAAAAAATCAAAGCACTTTTAGAAAATGAGTAAAAATATAAAAAAAGGGTAGAAAAAGCAGCATTTTTGCAGCTTATTCTATCCCTTGTCTTTTTAACCTTTGGCAGCTTGAAGCTGAAGCTCCACTTTAATCTGATCGCCAACAAGGACGCCGCCTGCTTCCAATGGTGCATTCCAAGTTAGACCATAATCACTGCGTTTGAGTTTGCCTGAAACAGCGAATCCTGCTTTTTCATTTCCCCAAGGATCTAATCCGGTACCTTCAAAAGTTACAGCAAAAGTTTCTGCATTTGTTGTACCGCGAAGCGTCAATTCGCCTGTAATGTTATATTCATTGTCATCCGTTTTTTCGATGTTTGTTGATTTGAATGTCATTTTCGGGTGGTTTTCCACATCAAAGAAGTCAGCAGAACGCAAGTGAGCGTCACGGTCTCCGTTACGAGTATCAATGCTCGCTATGTCTATCGTAAACTCTATATCCGCTGTTGTTAAATCTGTAGGATCCGCCACAATTGTCGCGTCATATTCCTGAAAAGCCCCTTTGACTGTTGCAAACATCATGTGTTTGACAGAAAAATCCACTGAACTGTGTGCTTTGTCTACGTTCCAATTTGTTTTTGCCATTAATAATTCCTCCTAATTTCCCTCAGTATTAATTATCTTTAATTCAAGATTTATAACTTCAAGATAAATTATATGCGCTGTTGGATATATTGTCAACAATGTTTTTCCTTAATTTAACTTCAAAAAAAGTGTATAGTTAATATATTGTATTTGGCATAGTTTGAGTCATAGCCACTTAAGCGGGAAGAGGGTGACCAGATGAAAAGAGAGGAAGAAGAGGAATACATAGAGAGAAACCCGGATTCTGAGGAACCGCCTCTAGAAGATTTTTTAGTGAATGAGGATGATAACAGAAGAAAAGAAGAAACTTCAAGGAAAAGAATAAAGCGGGTTAAACTTATAAGTCTAATCATTATCCTGGCTTTGTCCGTTAATGTCTGGGGAATATTCCCGAAGCTATTTAACCTCCCGTCCATACAATTTTTATTAAAATCAAAGGAATTATCAAATGATATAAGGATAGAAGAATGGAAAAAGGCTGTCGTTTTGGTAAACGGGAATGGAAGGAAAGGCACAGGATTCAACATTGACGCATCTGGAAAGATCCTTACAAATTCTCATGTTATTGAAAAGATGGATTCCATCTTGGTTACTTTCCCTAATGGCCAATTTTTTTCAGCAAACGTTATCTCGGACTACCCGGATTATGATTTTGCCCTCCTGGAAATAGAAGGTGAAAGCCTTCCTACATTAGATTTAAATAAATCAACCGATCAGGAAGAGGTTGGCAAACCTATCTATATCATAGGTAATCCCCTTGCCCATTCTTTTATTGTGATGGAAGGGGAGACTGCAGGGGTATATCACAGTAGCCTTCCTAAACCGGTTCTACTTCTGGATGCTCCCATTCAATCCGGCAATAGTGGAAGTCCCGTGATAAATGAGAATGGTGAAGTGATAGGGGTCGTCTATGCAAGTATAGAAAAAACAAAGAACAACCAAAGATTCGGACTTGCCATTCCGATTGAAAACATCATCCAAGAACTTAACATAGACTAGCATGCTGTCTCTGAATTACTTGGGCAAGAAAGGAGACTTCCAATGAATCAATTAAATATCTTGTATCCGATAGCTTTAGATCAGACAAAATTTAAAATTCAGGAAGACATTCAGCAATTTATGGAAACGAAAGAAGAACTGCCGACATTCCAGGAGTATTTGGAAGAGCGTGGCAACTATGTTCAACAAATATGGATAAATGTCTGGTTGAATAAAGTGACAAATGATGTGGCCAGAAAAGAAAAAAAGGCTTTTCTAAGTGAACGCGGCTATGAGGTAGAAGGGGTAGACAGAAAGCTAATTAACCAGCTGTTTCGTAATGAAATGCGTGAATACCAGCCTTTTGCGGCCCTGGAATGGTTAAAAGGGTTGGAAAAAGATAACACCCTAGCTTGGGAACAGCAATATAAGAAGGCAAGAACCCTTTTTGAACAAAGGATCAAGGAAAAGCGTGCACAGGCTGAGCGGGAAAAGGTTGTCAATGCCTTGGAACTCCATGCCCATCAAATAGTGGAAAAAAGCCAGCAGGAATACTATCTGATTGTAAGGAATTATGCTGCCGATAAACTTGATACTGATTTACATGAAGCTATTAAGTTGGAGGAGGTTGATACGTATAAGCTCGAGGAGCTGTTATTGGAGGCAGGGCACTTCAACCCGGAGGATTATTCCACAGTTGCTTCTTTTTTCACGGAGCTGACCGGAGCTGTACACAAAACCTACCATTACGGGGAACGCTATTTCGAATATGAAACGTATTATTTTAAATATGAAAAGCGGATAACTGATTTCCTGTTCGGAGTAATTCCTGAAAAGGTCCTGAAAGAGATGGATGTAGAAATATTAAATAGATATGAAGATGTAGTAGGCGAAAGGGTTAATCCGTCAAAGCTCAGAAAAATGTTGGCAAATGCCCTTCATTTAATCATTCATAGCTATATGGAAGAGATACAGGAGGAGTATGTTTCTGATTTGTTGGCATTAGTCCCTATTCCTTACGAAAAGTCAGTCCATCAGAGTATTTATGAACAGGACGTTCTGGAACGTGAGCAAAAAATGGCAGCAGAACTGGCGGAAATCGAGCGGAAAAAACAGGAAGAAGAACGAATGCTAGACGATATTTTCGGCAGGGAATATATTCCTTCGGCAGATAGAGACATTCGTTATATCCTTCACGTCGGAGAAACAAATACAGGAAAAACATACCAGGCACTTAAAAGAATGCAGGAAGCTGAAAGTGGTTTATATCTAGCTCCGCTCCGTCTCCTGGCACTCGAAGTATATGACGTGCTGAATGCAGGAGGGATTCCATGTTCACTAAAGACAGGAGAAGAGGAAAAAATTGAACCGGGAGCCAGTCATATTTCTTCAACGGTTGAAATGTTTCACGAAAAGGATTTTTATGAAGTGGTTGTGATTGATGAGGCTCAGATGATTGCAGACAAAGACCGCGGGTTTTCCTGGTATAAGGCCATTACAAAAGCTAATGCCAAGGAAGTACACATCATTGGCAGCTATAATATGCAAGCCATGATCCTTCAACTTCTGGGGGAAGTTGATGTGGAAGTCCACCGGTATAGTAGGGATACTCCACTGCAGGTGGAGTCCAGAATTTTCACTCTGTCCGATGCGAAGAAAGGAGATGCCCTTGTTTGCTTTTCTAGAAAAAAAGTGCTGGAAACCGCATCCTCGCTTCAGCAAAGAGGTTATTCCGTCAGTATGATATATGGAAGCATGCCGCCAGAGACAAGGAAAAAGCAGATGCAAATCTTCATAAAAGGGGAAACAACCATCATCATTGCAACAGACGCAATTGGGATGGGACTGAACCTGCCCATCAGAAGAATTGTATTTCTTCAGAATGATAAATTTGATGGTACAAGAAGAAGGCGTCTAACCTCGCAGGAAGTGAAACAGATAGCTGGGAGGGCAGGAAGAAAAGGCCTCTACAATATCGGCAAAGTGGCTTTTACGAATGATATCCTTGCAATGGCTCAGCTTCTTGAGAAAAAAGATCAGGAGGTTCACACATTTGCAATTGCTCCAACAAGTTCCGTTTTGGAGAGGTTTCAGAAATATTCCAGAAGGCTTGGCACATTCTTTGAATTATGGGAGAAATTCGAAAGCCCGGAAGGCACGGAAAAAGCATCCCTCTCAGAAGAACAGTATTTATATGAAACAATTAAAGATACTGTAATTGAAGCCCGGCTTTCCGCAGGTGACCTTTATGGATTTCTGCATCTCCCATTTTCAACGAAAGAGCAGGTGTTGGTGAGCCAGTGGCAGGAAACGATGTTTGCAATCGTTAATGGCACGGAACTGCCTGAGCCATTTATGAGAAAAGGAAGCCTCGAGGATGGAGAACTATCCTATAAGGCGGTTGGACTTCATCTGTTGTTTTTATATCGTCTCGACAGGAGAACGGAAGCGACATATTGGGAACGCGTCCGGGAAAGCTTCAGTGATGAGGTACATGAACGATTAACGACTGACGTAAAAACATTGACCAAACAATGCAGGAATTGCGGAGAAAAGCTTTCCAATGACTATAAGTACGGTATTTGCGATCGTTGCCATTTCTCGAAAATGCGCCGAAAGCATAAACACCTTAAAATTAATCGCCATGAAAAATGACAGGTTGATTCCTAAATGGAGTCAACTTTTTTTACTTTCATAGGAATCTTTTCTTTTCAAATCGAGGAAAAGTTACCACTATTATGATTAAAACAAAACCACGAATATCCAATTATTTCGAATGATTTACTTTCTCTCTAATAAGTTATAGGAAGAGACTATTTATAGAGGAGAGATTTTTATGGCATATTGGATCTTCCAGGGCACCCCCTCCCATTTTGGCTCGTTTAAAGATAAACCAACTATGTGGCCAATCCAATCAGCCTATCAAGCGATGAAAGTTCTGAAAGGGGATAGATTTTTCCTTGTTCAATCGGATCCGGAGGAAGAGGGGAACAACGCAATCATAGGTATAGGAGTGGCTGCTGCAGAGGCAGTTTTAGAAGAAGAACAGTGGAAGATAGCAATTCATATCGAAGAGAAGAGAAGGGTTGAGACCGATAAGGTGTTGTTTCTACATGAGTTGAGTCAAGTACCCGTTGTAAAGAATCTTGAACTTTTTAAAATAAAGGATAAAGAAATGTACGCTTTAACGGAAACAGAATTCGAGCTGATACATACCTTATGGCTCTCTCCCCAACTTATAAAAATCAAATCACAACACCCTCAAATTGATAAATATCTATATCTATTCCAGCAAACAACTAGAGACAAATTTGATAACATACACACTGTTGAAAAAAGATTTCAATTTTTTAAGCAGTTCGGCATCCGGGAGTTTTTGGAAACACTTCAATTGGAGGAAATACAAAAATTACAGAATTTTCTTCCATCCTTTCAATTGCCACATTACCATGAGATGACTTTATTCCATAATCCCATTGAGCGGTATAGGTCTAGTCTACTGTATTTAATATTTGGTGAGGATTCGTTGGTGCAGCGTATGGAAGCGTTGATAACAGATGACAGATATAAATTGAAGTGGTTTGGACCAAATGCGATATGTAATCTAATCTCGCATATATTTCCTGAAACATATTGCGGTTACTCCCCTAACCGTTTAAGGGCAATGGAACTCATTCAAGGTATGTCATCTAAGGAGGAGGAGAGTTTCGCTAAAAACTTTATGACTTATCAACAAACAATTTCCCATAGTGGACTAATGGAAAAGTATAAGGATATTATAGGTAGTCAAACTGGATTACCGCTCCCTTATGAAGTAGGGTGCTTTTTGGATTTTGTTTATGAAGAACTCAATTTGAAGAATTCCATGGAAACGGAACAAAAGAAAAGGGAAGCAACACAAAAAAACTATTGGATATTTTCTTTGGATAAAGAAAATATGGAGTGGGAGCAATTAAGAAAAGAATCGATCCTCTCTTTGGAAAATCATGGTTTAGGAGATTTTCTTCAATACAAAAGTAAAAAGGAAATGGAAGTAGCATTAAAGGCTAATAAAAATATTCCCCAAACTAGCACACTCGATGCTCAGGTCTACTATCATTTTAGCCACGAAATGCAAGTAGGAGATTTTGTCTTTGTGAAAAATGGCCCGCAACAAATAATTGCACTTGGCATCATCGCCTCCCCATATTGCTTTCATGATCCGGGGAAGCATTTCAAGTCATTTAGAAATATGGAATGGTTGGCGATAGGCAGGTGGGAAGTCAAAGGGCGCTTTATCTTTACCAAAGCCTTAACCAAAATCACTCTATATGAAGACTTTGTTACGAATCTCCTTGATATGCTCGCAAAGGATTACCGTCCAATCGCAAGTGGGGATATGGAAGAGATTGAAGTCTCAGAAAAACAGGAGGATATACCTAAAAACAATGCCTATATGGATAAGGCCAATAAAATTATACCGTTAAAACCCTCAAATGTTTCAATTAATGCCTTGCAAAAATATACCCTAGATGATTTCCTGGAAGAAGCATTCATCTCCGAAGAGAGAGCAATAGACATACTGGAAGCCCTTGACACTAAAAAAAATATTATTCTACAGGGGCCACCGGGAGTGGGAAAGACCTTTCTTGCAAAAAGATTAGCATATGCTCACATGAAAAGTATGGATGATAGTAAAATAAGGCTGATCCACCTTCATAAAGAAGTTCAATATGAAGATATCATTCTTGGTGCCAGACCAAACAAAAGAGGGCTTAATATCATCAGAGAAGGAATTTTTTATCGACTTTGCCAACAGGCATTGGATGATCCTGAAAATAACTATTATTTCATTGTAGATGATATTCATCGTGGAAGGTTCATTCAAGTTTTAGGAGAGGCCCTTTTACTGATCGAAGCGGATAAAAGGCATAATAGGTATGCAGTAACACTAGCAAAAAATGTGAAAGAAACCAGTTTTTTTGTCCCCAAAAATGTATATATTATCTGTACTCAAAGTCCAGGGTTTCCCACGGATCCGACGCTTCGCAGAAGATTTGCCACTATAAAGGTGGAACCTGCCTTTGAATCGGCAAAATTCCAAACCTTCCTTTTAAAAAGAGGGCTTAGTTCATCCTTTTTGGAACAGTTTGTTCAGTTGATGACACAGATTAATAGCAATTTGAAACAGTATAATCAGAAAAAAAAGGGGAACTTTCAGATTGGTCATAGCTTTTTCTGTACTTCTGCAGAACTGGTGGAGGATGAACAAAAATGGTTTGAGCGTATTGTTCAATTTGAAATTGGTCCTGTTTTATCAGATTATTGGGGTAATGAGAAAGATAAATGGGAAGACTTTATCGAGAAATAAAAAGGAGAATAATACTTCAAAAAAGGACGGCCGCGAAAACAACTCGCAGACCGTCCTTATTAGATTATTATTAGAAATCATAATCATCGATATTTTCTTTCGTGAAGACCACACGCTCTGGAAGAAGAATGATTCCGCTATCTTCCGCTTCATAAGCATAACCCTGGATGGAGTTCGGTTCAATTTTCACTTTTCCGATATCTGGAACTTCAAATTCGTCTCCAACCTTCAGCTTTTTGCCTTCCACCGTCATAAGATAGGCCACATAAGCTGCCAATGCACCTTGCTTCTTTACATCCCACAGACCGAATTGCTTAACCGTGTCCCGTTTTACATAGTCTCTCATAACATTTGGTGTAGAAAATCCTGTGATCACAACTTCGCCGTCCTTGCCAAGATTCTCTGCTGCCTGAGCCATGGCAGGCAGGGCGGTTGCGTCTGGACAGATGATGGCATCTATATCCTGATAGGTTTGAAGAATGCTTTCCCCAACGGATAATGATTTTTGGGCATCATTTTCCCCAAACTGAGTGGTCACAATTTCCCAGCCAGGATATTCTGCGGCAATAATTTCCTTGGCTTTCGTTACCCACTGATTTTGGTCGGTAACAGTTGGGCTGGAATAGAAGAACGCCACTTTGCCTGTATCACCAATCTGGTCGGAAGTCATTTTGATGAGCAATTCTGCCAATTGTTCAGGTGTTCCTTGATTGATATAGAAGGACCGATCCTCCGGGTTCACATCTGAATCCCATGTCAATATTTTCACGCCTTTATCCTTTGCTCTCTTTAACGCCTGGCTCAGTCCGTCAACAGAGACGGAAGAGATCATCAAGGCATCATAGCCCTGATTCACGAAATTGTTGATGTATTGAACCTGACCTGCAACTGTCGCTTCACTTGGACCATCATATTTCAATTCCACTTCCAAAGAATCAGCCATTTCTTTTGCACCTTGCCCACCGGATGTGAAGAATCCTACTCCTGTCAGCTTAGGGATGAAGGCAAGTTTCACATCATCTTTGCTTTTCTCCTCATTGTTGCATGCCATCAGGAAGCTGCCTAAAACTAGAATAATAATAAATATACCGACTAATTTTACTCGCGACATGTGATATCCCCCTTATTTTTTACTGATGTTTCCGAAAAGATGATGCAAAGAATGCCAATTGGAGTATTTTAAAATTACAGCAAGAATCAAGATAGTCCCTATCACGACACTGATGTATGAACTTGATAGCCCAAGCATCTGAAGACCATATTGCATGATCCCGATGAAAATACAGGCAATCGCTGTTCCTAAAACACTTCCTTTCCCGCCGTAAATGCTCGTTCCTCCCAGTACAACCGCTGTAATAACAGGCAGGACCGCTTCAGAACCAAGATCAGATCTGGCGGAGCTGAAATAGGATGTTAAGATGATTCCCCCAATACCACCTCCAAGACCGGATAGCATATACGTACTCATGACCGTCCATTTGATAGGAATGCCACTGTACCGTGAAGCTTTTATATTGATCCCCACCAGGAACACGTTTCTTCCATAACGTGTGTAATGGAGTAGAATCCCAAAGAATACAACGCTTCCGATAATCAGCCAGATTGGATTGGGCAGGTTCAGGAACTGACCGTTGGCGATATCCACAAAGGAGGAAGGAAAACCGCTTATGCCTTCATAACCTGAGGCACTAGATCCACCAGAGATAACCAGACCTATTCCTGAAAACAAAAACATGCCACCTAATGTTACAACCAAAGGCTGAACATTGGAAAAAGCAACTAGACTTCCATTTATCCCGCCTGCAATGGCAGCAATAAGAAGTGCCAGCAGAAGGGCAATCCAGATGGATATCCCATTCAACCATAGAACACCAAGAACAATGGAGGTGAGGCCCATGATGGATCCGATAGAAACGTCGATGCCACCAGTAATAATGACAAATGTCAATGGTATGGCAGCAAGCGCGATATAGGCAAAGTCATTCATGCTGTATAAGAGATTATTAAATTGCAGGAAACCGGGAGAGAGCATCCCGAACAAGAAACATTCAGCTAGTATGAGCAAGAGCAGAATGCCCTCCCACTTACGTAAGATCATTAAGCTCTTTTTCAGAATCACCACCACCCTTGATTATCGATTTGTCTGCTAATCTTTTAAGATGTTCCCGCTTTTTTAAGCTCTGACTTTTAATGATAGATTGAAATTTCGAGTCGCCAATGACAATCAATAAAAGCAATAAACCAAAGATGGCATTGTTCCAGTATGCAGGTATTTTTAAATAGATTAAGGAATTTGTAATGGTTGTCAGAAAGAGCGCACCAAGGCCAGCACCAATGACGGTTCCTAACCCACCGGTTAAACTGACACCACCAAGAACAGCAGCTGCAATAACCTGCAGCTCTATGCCGGTTCCGGTTTGATTGGGAACAAATCCGATATTCATGACAAATATCAGACCGGCTATGGCAGCAGACACTCCTGAAAGTATGAATGCCAAGACGGTTATTTTCTGTACAGGAATACCAACCAGACTCGCACCATCCCTGTTATCTCCGACGGCAAAAAAGTATCGGCCAAATCGGGATTTCGTAAGCCAGATATGTGCGAGCACCAACAGAAGGAGGACAACCCAGACAGAGAGATTTATTCCCATGAGCTTTAGATTTGCCAATTTTTTATAGTAGTTTGGGATATTTTCAATCCACATGCCTTTGGTATAGATCAGCATGATCCCCCTGATTACACCTAGCATCCCTAGTGTCATAATGATCGAAGGAACCTTCAGATAAGAAACCCCGATACCATTCACCAATCCAACAAGTATGCCAACGAAAAGAACAATAGGGAGAACAATCCAAATGTCAACTCCAGATGTTAAAAGAACCCCGCAGACTGCAGCTGATAACCCCATGATCGAACCTACCGATACATCAATATTAGATGTGAACAGGACAAAAGACTGGCCAACCGCCAAAACTAGAAGAATGACACTTGCTTTTATTAACAGCGAGAATGAGTCCCTGGAGAAAAAATCCGAATTGATGCTGCTAACAAAGAGAATGTAAGCAAACAATAGCAAGACTATTGAAAGTTCCCGAGC
Organism: Bacillota bacterium; assembly: GCA_051750385.1. GTDB lineage: Bacteria > Bacillota > Bacilli > Bacillales > Bacillaceae_I > Sutcliffiella_A. The sequence continues at coordinate 729,313 of JBNJJQ010000001.1, forward strand.
CTTGAGTAACCGAAAAAAAAGGGGGCTCATCTGTGGATCACCTCACTATTTACACCAAATGCATATGCAGCGATAGTATCAGGTGAAAGCTCCTTTTTTTGCAGGGTCTTCACAAGCTTTCCTTCATAGAGGATGACGACTCTATCGCTTAGACTGACAATTTCTTCGATGTCAGAGGAAATGAGCAGAACTGCTAACCCCTTCTGACTCAATAGATTGATAATATGATAGATGTCTTTTCTGGCATTGGCATCAATTCCACGAGTAGGTTCATCGAAAATAATTACTTTGGGATCGGCAGCAAGGCATCTTGAAAGCACTACTTTTTGCTGATTTCCACCTGATAGGTCTTCCAAAAGCTGAAGAGTGGAAGTAGCTTTTATTTGAAATTTCGAGACATAATCCGACGCAAGGGAGCTTTCTTTACTAAAAGGCAAAAATACTTTACTGAGGCGATGAAGGATGGTGGAGGATATATTGCTTTGAATAGAAGTAAGAGAGAAGATGCCATGTTTATGCCTGTCCTCAGGTACATAGATTAAACCTTTATCAATCCTTTTCCTTATGGGTAAGTTGCCGATCTCTTCATTATTGAAGTTGATTAAACCGCCTGAGGGTTTAGATATTCCAGCAATGGCCTCCGCAAGTTCTGTCCGTCCAGCACCAACCACTCCTGCAATTCCTAATATTTCTCCAGGTGAAAGGGAGAGGGAAATATCTTCGAATCCTCGTCCTGTCAGGTTGGTGACTTCTAATATACTGGATACATTATGCCCTTCCGTGTTCTGATGCAAATGGCCCGAATTCGATGCAGCTCCCACATTTTCAGGCAGTAAACTGGTTAAAAGCTTTTCATACGTAAATTCTTTAACAAGACCTTGGCCAGAAATGACACCATCACGCAAGACGGAAATTTTATCTGCTATCCGGAAAATTTCCCCGAATCGATGAGTGATATAGAATAAGCCGATTCCTTCCTGTTTCAACTGATTGATAGTGGTAAAAAGGGAGTCGATTTCACCAAAGGTAAGAGTGGAGGTAGGTTCGTCAAGAATTAAGATATCCGCTTCTCTAACAAGTCCTCGAATGATCTCCACCAACTGTTTCTCTGCAATGGATAAAGACTGTGCTGTCTCATATAGATTCAGCTTCCACCCCAGTTTTGAGATAAGATTTTTGACTTTGTTCTGCAACACGGTTTTCTTCCCTGGAATTCCAATGAGTATGTTTTCTTCGACTGTCATATTAGGAAAAATGAGCGGTTCTTGTGGTACAAGGTATATCCCATGTTGATGTGCTTCGTGAGTGGAAGAAAATTGTACCGTTTTGCCTTTCACGTGAATCTCACCGCTATCCGCTTTATATAAGCCCGTAATTATTTTCATTAAAGTGGACTTTCCTGCTCCATTTCCACCCACAATGGCATGGACCTCTCCATTATCCAAGGATAAAGAAACTCCTCTTAGTACTTGATTTACTGAAAATCGCTTAGATATTGCTTCCACTTGCAGAAGAGGAATGGACTTTCCCGTCATTTTTGCCTTCACCACCTTCATCGGTGTTCAAATAATTATTTAAGCGCTTTCAATTGAACAAATAAAGCCGGAGCCATCATATGTTCAATTGTCTTTGCCTGCTTGTTATTTATTTACACAGCAGATATATCAATTATTCCAGCAACTACATTATTTTTTCCGAAAGATTTTTTTAGGTTCTTTTATAAAATCAGGCTGGATATATTGGTCATAAAGCACGCACATAAGTTTACATGGCGGACATTTGTTGAGGAGTGTACAGCAGATGATACAGGATAAGTTTACCGAAAACCTTCTAATAAAAGTTGCATGGTATTACTATAAGGACAATTTGACCCAGAACGAAATTGCTAAAACTTTGGAGATTTCACGTACAAAGGTGGTAAGACTACTCGAGCGGGCCAGAATGGAGGGGATTGTCCAGTTCAATATTAGAGGGATGGGAACGAATTGCTTAAGTATGGAGAAAGAGTTCAAAGAGGCTTTTTCCTTGGCAAATGCCTTTATCGTTCCGACACCTCCCAATTTGGAGGATTTGAGCGATAGTCTATCAAGGGCAGCTTCACAATATTTGCATCACAAGCTCCAACCGGATGACTTGGTAGGTCTGGGCTGGGGAAAAGCGGTTTCACGCACCATCGACTATCTGGCATTGGATCCCAGCTTGAATGTGTGTGTCGTTACATTGACAGGCGGGGTCAACTATTATCTCCATAATCGAAGTTCCACCGATAGAGGAATGGAGAAGTTCCATCATATATCCGTCATTCCGGCACCTTTCCTTGCTTCATCGGAAGAGATGGCGGAAAGCTTTTTGTCGGAGCCTTCCATCAAGGAAATCCTGGAGCTTGGCACCCTATCCAAGTACATTTTGGTAGGTATAGGTGGGGTATCTCCTGACGCCACAATCATCCAGGAAGAAAAAATGACACTGAATGAACTTACCTTTATCAAACAGCAGCATGCAGTCGGAGACATCCTGGGACAATTTTATGACCGGGAAGGAAAAGTGATTGCCCTTCCACACCATAAAAGATTAATAGGATTGAATATCAACAGATTAAAAGAAATGAACAATGTCCTTGCAGTTGCCGGAGGGGAAAAAAAGCTAGATGCCATTTATGGAGCTTTAAAGGGTGGCTATATTCATACATTAGTAACAGATGAAACCACTGCAAGAGCATTAATGAAAATGGAGGTGAACGTATAGCATGGAATACGTATTGGCCTTTGATGCAGGAACAGGGAGTATTAGAGCCGTCTTATTTGATCGTAATGGAAAACAAATGGGAGTTTCGCAAAAAGAATGGACCCATCTTTCGGAAGAGGATGTTCCTGGCTCGATGAACTTTGATACAGCATACAATTGGAACCTGGTCATTCAATGCGTCAAAGAAGTGTTGCAGGAAACAGGTATCCTTCCATCCGAAATAAAAGCTGTAAGTGCAACTAGCATGAGGGAAGGGCTTGTCTTATATGACCGTTACGGCAAGGAGATCTGGGCATGTGCCAATGTGGACGCCAGAGCGGGAGAAGAGGTTTCGGAACTAAAATTATTGAGTGAAAATATGGAGATGGAATTGTATGCCGAGTCAGGACAGACCTTTGCACTTGGTGCCATCCCTCGCCTGTTATGGTTAAAGAGACATAAACCTGAAATTTACGAAGCTACCTCTTCCATCACTATGATCAACGATTGGATTCTCTATAGATTGTCAGGCATCCTTCAAGTGGATCCATCTAATGGTTGTACAAGTGGGATTTTTGATCTTGGAAAAAGAGAGTGGCAAAAACAAATAGCTACCAAATGTGGCATCAAGGATACAATTTTCCCGAAGGTACATGAAGCAGGAACGGTTCTAGGAAGAATCACAACAGAAGCAGCATCTCTGACTGGACTAAGTACGGAAACCTTGGTTGTTTCAGGTGGAGGCGATGCCCAGATGGCTTCAGTGGGTGTTGGTGCTATTACGACAAACCAGACAGTCGTCTCTGGCGGGTCATTTTGGCAGCAGGAGGTGAACGTGGAAAAACCTTATTTTGATCCCGATGGCCGGCTAAGAGTAAATTGTCATGCAGTTGATGGACAATGGCAATTGGAGGCCATTGCGTTCTTCCCGGGGCTTGTTATGCGTTGGTTCCGAGATGCCTTTTGCGAGAAGGAAGTGGAAGAGGCAAAAATAACCGGCAGGGATGCCTATGAAATATTGGAAGAGAAAGCCAAAGATGTACCTGCTGGTTCTAACGGGATCATTCCTGTATTCTCCGATGTCATGAATTATATATCCTGGCGCCATGCAGCACCATCCTTTATTAACCTCAGTATCGATCCTCAAAAGACCGGAAAAATGGAAATGTTCAAATCACTCCAGGAAAACGCAGCACTCATCACTCTAGGAAACTTGAAGCTTATAGAAGAAGTAACCGGTCACTATCCGGAAGAAGTGATATTTGCAGGGGGAGCCTCCAAGGGCAGATTGTGGAGCCAGACTCTTGCGGATGTTCTTGGTGTCCCGGTAAAAGTGCCTGTCATAAAAGAAGCAGCTGCACTGGGTACCGCTTTATATGCAGCTATTGGAGCAGGAATCTATTCATCTATCAAGGATGCAGTAGATCAAGTTGTCGTTTGGGAGAGAACCTTCCAGCCAAGGATGGCCAATCATCAAGAATATGCAAAAATCTATGAGAATTGGCGGAAGGTATATGAAGCACAGTTGACTCTGGCTGATAGGGGACTAACAACGCATATGTGGAAGGCACCAGGTTTATAGTGACGAGCGAAAGGAGGGGCAGAAATGAAGAAGGTGAATGAAAATGATTTTGAGTACCGTTTTGGTGATAACGGCCCCAAATATTTGACAAAGGGACCGAACGTGGATGTCGGGATTGTCGTACTGAAGCCCGGTCAGGATTTCCCCAACCATTATCATACCGAATGCGAGGAGATTTTCTATATTTTAGAAGGAGAGATTGTTTTCTATATTAATAGTGAAAAGGTGGAAGCTAAACCGGGAGATATGATTCAATGCAGACCCGGCGACTCCCATTACCTGATCAACCAGTCCAGTGAACTTTTTAAAGCTGTCTTCATCAAGTCACCACATATAGGAAAGAATGATTCAGTTATCATCGATAAACCACAAATATAGATGTAAGAAGGAGTGTAGTGTAATGACATGGGGATTTAAAAACAGATTAAATAAAATACTTCCAAATGGAAGGGCGGTTATGCTTGCGATCGATCATGGGTATTTTCTTGGGCCGATATCCGGTCTGGAAAAGCCGGGAGAAACCGTCAAGGACCTTCTGCCATATACGGATTCCCTATACTTAACTAGAGGTACTCTAGCTGCATGCATACCCGAAGATACAGAAAAGCCGATGGTTCTAAGAGTTTCCGGCGGTCCTACTGTGTTGAATGATCTGTCCAACGAAACCATCGTCACATCCATGAAAGAGGCTGTCCGCCACAATGTGGTGGGAGTAGGGGTATCCGTATTTGTAGGGTCGAAATACGAAACACAGACGATAACCAATCTCGCGCATGTGGTAAGTGAAGCGCATGATTTCGGTCTTCCTGTGCTGGGAATTACGGCAGTGGGGAAGGAGCTTGAAAAAAGGGATACCAGATTTTTGGCCCTTGCCTCCAGAGTGACAGCGGAAATGGGAGCCGATATTGTAAAAACCTATTACTGCGAAAATTTTGAACAGGTAACAAGTAAATGTCCTGTACCGATTGTCATTGCAGGAGGACCAAAGTTCGATACTATAAAAGAAGCGTTGGAAATCACCTACAATGCTATGAGACAGGGTGCAGCAGGAGTGGATATGGGACGGAACATCTGGCAATCCGAACAGCCTGAAGCGATGATTAAGGCTATTCATGCAATAGTCAAGAAAAATTACAATGTCAAAGAAGCATTGGATCTATATGAGTCATCGGCAAAGGTGAAGGCCTGATCTGAGGAGATGGAATCATCATAAAAATGATAAAAGCCCCCATTTAAATTCAATTGGGGGCTATTGCTTTATTTATTCACTTTTCGACTTCTGACTCTCGAAGTTACCATTACAGAAAAACCTACTACAAGCATCCCTGACCCCATAACTAGATAGTTATAAGAGTTTGTAGCTGTATTCGGAAGCTTATTGCCATTTGACGGCTTTTTCGTTTCCTCTTTAACTGGAGGTTTTTCTTCTTTAGGTTCTTCTTTAACTGGAGGTTTTTCTTCTTCAACCGGTGGCTTTTCTTCCTCTACAGGTGGTTCCTCTTCCTCAACTGGCGGCTCTTCGACTTCGACTGGCGGAGCTTTGATATTTTCAATGGTGAACTTCAATAGGACAAATTCTTCATAGGATTCTACGTAGACAGTGTAGGTACCATTTTCCGCAACTTCAAAAGAGAAGGTTTCCATACTGATTTCATTGCCTTTACCTATGAAATTTTCCTCTGTCAAATCAGATCCCTTCAGCCACTTGAGTGCAGTAACCGATTCATTTTTGTTGGTTTCGATAAAAACTTCAATCGGTCCTTCTGTTTCTTCTTCCTCAGAAACTAATACTTCCACTTTTAAGGATGGGACTTCTTCTTCAGGATAAAGAATAGCCAACTGTTGATCAGCTAATGCAGCTAGAGCTTTATGTCCTTCAAATGTAGGATGAATATCTAGCGGATACACATATTTAGGTTGATTGCCATGAAATGATTCATACGCCCCTAATATGTATAAACCTAGACTCTCATTAGAATTTTTTAAGATGGTGTCGTTAACACTCGAAGCAATCTGATTCCCTATGTCATTTAAAAATATTCCAAATGGATCGGAACTTTCACCAAAAGGGTTGTATAGATTATACACAAAGATTGGAGCATGGGAATTTTGTAAGCGAATTCCCTTTACTATATTCTGTAGATTAACCGCAAGCTCAGTTGACGCCGCTGCAACAGCTTGTTGAAGTGCAAACAATGCTACCGGGTCAGTAATTGCTGTTTTGTTATCTACTATTTGTTCGAAGTTTATAGAATGTAGTATATCATTGCTACCAATATTTAAAGTTATCAAATCAGCATCTTGCAAGTCCAAAAGCACGTTATTCTTATTGGTTTTCATACCATCCAACAATGAGGTTGAGGTGGCTCCTATTTCACTCAAGTTAATTACGTTATGTCCCCCTCCTGCAATAAGGTTCGGAAAGGACTTCTCTGATGGAGAGGAATTAGTTTCGTCTGGAATATAACCATAGGGAATAGAATCACCTAAAGCTACAATTTTGTTTTTCTCTTTCACATCCCCCTCCGCAAACACAGAAGTGGAAGCAAAAACATTAAATACTAACAAAATAGCAAACAATAAAGAAAAGCGATTAATCTTCAACCATAGTCCTCCTTAAAAGTAAATATTTTCATGAATCTATCATATTATAAGTTCTTTATATAGAATTAACAATATGGAAAAAAGGACTATTTTATCATTTTTCTAAGAGAGTTTTCCTAGAATAGTTTCATAGGACATAAATCTTTTTCCCTATAAATAAACCAATTTCAAATATATTTTAGCAGAATATGAATTTCTTCAAAATTCCGCCATAATTCTCAATTAAGAATTTCAAACACAAAAATAGTACCTAATACTAGTTACAGTTCCTATTTATTAAGAATTTTCTGAAATTCTTATTAACAACGCTTTCATTGATTAGGTACGATTCATTTGTATACATATTTAAAAGGGGGGGAATATGGGTGAATTCCATATGGTTGGCGATTATTGGCGTTTTTGTGTTTGCTGTAGGTTACCGTTATTATTCTAAGTTCATCGCAGAAAAGATATATCGCTTAGATCCGAATTATGTTACACCTGCCCATCGATATGAGGATGGGGTGGACTTTGTACCAACAAAGAAAGTGGTTCTGTGGGGCCATCATTTCTCCTCTGTGGCAGGAGCTTCACCGATTCTTGGACCTGCCATTGCCGTGTACTGGGGATGGGGACCTGCGTTCCTATGGGTAGTGCTTGGTACGGTATTCGCAGCAGGAGTTCATGACTTTGGGACACTTGTCCTATCAGTTCGCAACAAAGGACAATCAATTGGTACTATTACTGATCGTCTCATTGGAAAGCGTGCGAAAATGCTATTTCTATTTATCATCTTGATTCTTGTGTTAATGGTAAACGCAGTATTTGCATGGGTCATTTCCAATCTTTTTATTAAATTTCCGGCATCTGTATTGCCAATCTTTATCGAAATTCCTATTGCAATTTGGATAGGTTATGCTGTGTACAAAAGAAAAGCGAAAATGCTTATTCCGTCTATCATTGCATTAGCAATTATGTATGGTACAGCTGTATTGACGAGTAAAGTACCAGCCTTACAGATTGATCTTGTACGCTATTTCGGCGGAGCAGACAACACTGTCATGTTTGGTCTGGACGCAGTATCCATGTCTTTCTTTGTATGGATTATCATTCTCCTTATTTATTGCTATTTTGCTTCGACTCTACCTGTTTGGAAGCTGTTACAGCCTCGTGACTATATTAACTCCCATCAGTTGGTTGTAGGTTTGATCATGCTTTATGCAGGTTTGGTATTTTTACGACCAGAGTTGACGGCACCAATGACAAATGAGGTAAGTGATGTTTCCTGGTTTCCGCTGCTCTTTATAACAATTGCTTGTGGAGCAATATCCGGATTCCATGGATTAGTTGCATCCGGTACAACTTCCAAACAGTTGGACAAAGAGACTGATGCAAGATTTGTAGGTTACCTCGGCTCAGTAGGAGAAGGGATACTAGCCTTAATTTCCATCATTGCTGTAGCAACCTTGTTTGCAAACGCCGCAGACTTCAGAGCGGCCTATTCCGATTTTGGTGCTGCAAGTTTAGGTGGAATGGGAAACTTCATTAATGGAGCCTCCCAACTTGCTACTGGAATATTTATTCCCGCAGACATTGCACGTACGATTGTTACTGTCATCGTTGTAAGTTTTGCTGCAACTAGCTTGGATACATCACTTAGATTAATGAGATATATCATTGCAGAAATTGGTAGTGAATATAACTTCAAGCCGTTAACGAATATGCATGTTGCTACTTCTATTGCTGTAGTATCAAGCGCTGCGCTAGTTCTTCTTCCAAAAGGTCCGAATGGATTTGGATCAGGTGGTTACCTGTTATGGCCTTTATTCGGTACAAGCAATCAACTGTTGGCAGGAATAAGCTTACTCCTGATATCAATATGGCTAAAAAGACAGGGACGAAACTTCTTCTTCACTTTCGTACCAATGGTTTTCATCTTCGTGATGACCTTGTGGGCCATGATCAAACAAGTTGTTTTCCAATGGTCCGGTCTCGGAGATGGTGATGCAAATATGCTTTTGTTCATTCTTGGTGGAATTATCCTGGCATTCGTTTTCTGGATCATTCTTGAAGCCTTCAAGGCATTTACAAGTAAAGATCAGACACCACCAATCGATCCGTCCATGTAAAAAAGTTAGAGGATGATCGTTATGGTCATCCTCGTTTTCATTTCAGAAAGGAGCTTTAGTATGGAAATCCTTGAGTTATTAAAAAAAGTTGCTTCTACCTATGATGAAATATTGCAGCAGCCCCATCGTACAGAAATAGCAAGGGAACTGCGTGATGAAGAGGATTTATTCACTCTATTATGTTTTTCAGAAATGTTGGGACTTCCAAACCCTGCGTTTTACTTTACACTCGAGCTTTATCCTTTTGTCATTGAACGATTTCATGATTGGCATTTGCGGATGGGGATGGAAAAGTCTCCATTGAACGGAATCCGATGCTGCTAGGAGGAGAATTATGGAGAGTACACGTAAGAAAGTAATGTTTGTCGGAGGGAAGGGCGGAGTGGGAAAATCAACAACCGCTTCTGCCATTGCACTTAAATTGTCAAATCAGCATAAAAAAGTGCTACTGGTTTCTACAGACCCAGCTCATAATGTAGGCGATCTCTTCCATGTAAGTCCGAAAGATTTTACATTGAAGATAAACGACCATCTGTCCCTGCTTGAAATCAACCCTCAGACTGAATCAAAACGCTACATAGCAGAAGTGAAAAACAATTTAAGAGGACTAGTAAAAGCCACGATGCTAAATGAGGTATACCGGCAGATCGATTTGGCCAGTGCTACACCAGGTGCAGATGAGGCGGCCCTTTTTGATAAAATAACTTCTATCATACTCGATGAATTAAATAACTACGACCATATCATTTTTGACACAGCACCAACCGGACACACCATCCGGTTGTTGACCCTGCCGGAACTGATGAATGTTTGGATCAGCGGGCTGTTGGAAAAGAGAAGAAAGGTCCAGGCCAATTACACCCAATTGCTTAATGATGGTGAGCCGATTGAGGATCCCATATTTGAGAAATTGCAGACAAGGAAACAGAAATTTGCAAAAGTCCGGGATGTATTGCTCGATTCAGCCATCACAGAATACACATTTGTTCTGAACGCTGAGCGTCTGCCCATACTTGAAACGGAAAAAGCACTGGCGATTTTGGAGAAAAACGATATCCTTGTATCAACGATCATTGTCAATAAAGTCATACCTTCCCACGCAGACGGAGATTTCATGAAGAACCGTCGGGATAATGAAGCACAATACCTGCAGCAAATAACACATAAATTCCACAAGCAAGAAATCATCCATATTCCCTTGTTTGAACACGATATTTCATCAATTGAACACTTGGAAACATACGCTGAAGTACTTGGCGGTGTCACTATTAATTCAGGTGATTTGTCATGAAAGTATGAATTGTAACTCCTTAGTTATACTAAAAATGAAATGACATAACTTAGGAGTTACGCTCATGATTTTAGCATTTTCCATCACTTTTGCCCTATCTATCTTCATATTGTTATTATTTCACCTCTATAGAAGGAGATTTTCTGCCTTTCAACTTGTATTGTTATTTCTTCTGACCTCCTACCTTTGTCAAAATACCTATTATAAATTATTTTCACCATATGACCGGATAAGCATAGCGGATAGTCTATGGGCTAAAATCTCAATAAAGCTGCATTTCGGTGTTATTTTACCTGTTTTGTTAATAGGGATACTATACTTGTCACTATCGAAAAACGCATTAACTACATCTTTCAGTATTATCGGCTGGGCCGCATTTATAGTAGCCAGTGAGAGATTCTATCTATCCATGGGAATGATGGAACAAAAGGGTGAGCACTGGTATCCGGTAATCGATATTGTATTCGCTTTTATTGTCGTATTCATTACCTTTATCATAAAGATGTATTTAAACCGCTTGTTAATGAAAGAAAGGTTGCAGACATGAATAACATGTTTTCAAACATCATGGATCCAATTTTACCGAAGCAGTTTGATGCGAATGAAATATATACCATTGTTATCACCATTTTCGTACTCAGTTTACTCTTCTTCTTGCTGAAAAGAGAGCGGCAATTGTCAGCAGTGGAGGTTTTCACTGTTTATTTGTTCAACCTTTTTCTTACTACAACACTCGAATCCCTTTTTGCAGAACCTCCCATGGATATGTACGATACAATCGACTACGCCCATGCAGAAATATTTGATGTAGTTCTGCAGACATTGGTATATCCACCGCCTATTGTCATTGCAATCTACTTATACTCGAAATATAAACCGAATTGGCTTTTCTACACTCTTTGTTGGGGAAATATCCTTACTTGTTTAGAATTTATATCCTTACAATTCAATCTTTTTCAATTCAAGAATTGGACATCCCTTTATTCCTTTTTCTTTTACCTCATTATCATGGCACTCAACATTCTCTTCTTCACCAAAGTGAGATCAGTGACCAAATTCATCTCACATAAGTATCGTTGATGAGGAAAAGATAACTTGTAAGACAAAAAAATAAGGTGAAAACAATGAAAATACTTTGCATTGATGGAGGAGGCATAAGGGGAGTTTTCGCCCTAGCTATTCTACAGGCTATCGAAGAGCATTATAACAAGCCGATTTCCGAACTCTTTGATGTCGTTGCAGGTACAAGCACAGGATCTGTCATTGCAGCATCAGTAGTTTTAAAAATGGATATAAAAAAAGTACTGGAGAGCTATATAAATTCTGGAGAGAAGATATTTATCAGGCAGGCAAAAGTGGGGCTTTTTAAGAGCATTTACAGCGATAAATACCTTAGAAAATTTTTAATTCAGGCTTTCGGTGAACGAACATTGGCTGACATTTCTACCCCCTTATTGATACCTGCAGTTGACGTCACTCATGGAAGACCTTTTGTTCATCGATCCAATTATGGAAATAAAGATACAAAGGATCTAACGATCAAGCTTTGGGACGCAGTTTTATCTTCCTGTTCCGCACCCGTCTACTTTCCACCAAACAATATCGGCAATCACTATTTATCAATCGACGGTGGACTATGGGCAAATAATCCTTCAATGGTTTGTATTACAGAGGCTTTGGAGTACTTTAATCTCGGTCTAAAGGAAATTAACATTCTATCCATCGGTACAGGTCTTCAGAAAATTGATTTTACTATTTCTGACAACAAGTACTGGGGGGTAAAGCAGTGGCTTCCTTTTCGTATTCCGTCCATGAAGGTGACACCTAAACTGTTAGACCTCGCTTTGCAGTTGTCTTCAGAATCCGTTACCTATCAGTGTAAGCAACTGCTTGGCGGGAATTATCTCCGCATTAACAAGGAACTGGGAGGGGAGGTGCCATTTGATGATATTACCTTCATGGATGAGTTAATTGAAGCGGGTAGAAATGCCTTTATTGAACGAAAAGATGAGATAGCTGATTTTCTTGCAATGGACTAATTGTTTTTTCCTAGGTGGAAGGGGTACTATAAAAATAATTAGAAGCACTACCATATTTAGTGCTTTAAGAAAAAGGGGGAAGTAACTTTGAAAATCACTCCAGAGCAGAGAATCACGCTTCATGAATTCAATAACCTCACTAAGTCGCTGAGCTTCAACATGTATGATATCTGCTATACGAAAACAAAGGAAGAGCGTGAGGCCTATATTGATTATATCGATGAACAGTATAATGCCGATCGTTTGACAAAGATACTGACTACAGTTGCCGATCTAATTGGAGCGCATGTGCTAAATGTAGCCAAACAGGATTATGTACCCCAGGGAGCAAGTGTGACCGTACTTGTTTCGGAAGGTCCAGTGGTGGAAGTACCTACTGAATCTTATGAGGAGTCTCCCGGGCCGCTTCCTGATAATGTGGTGTGCCAGCTGGATAAGAGCCATATAACCGTCCATACCTATCCTGAGTACCACCCAGTTGAGGGGATAAGTACATTCCGTGCGGATATAGATGTTTCAACATGTGGGGAGATTTCTCCTCTAAAGGCACTAAATTATCTCATTCATTCTTTTGAAACGGATATCATGACGATGGACTACAGGGTAAGGGGTTTTACCAGGGATATCAGTGGGAAAAAGCTATTCATCGATCACGATATAAATTCCATTCAAAACTACATACCTGAAGAAGTGAAAAGCCTCTATGATATGATCGATGTCAATATTTATCAGGAAAACATTTTTCACACCAAGTGCCGTCTCAAGGATTTTGATTTAAATAATTATCTTTTCGGCTTTTCAAAAGAATCCTTGGACGATGACGAGAGGTATGAAATTACAGAAAAACTGACGAATGAAATGGATGAAATATTCTATGGGAAGAATATTAATTTTGGACATACCGACTAAATCAAAGGAAAACAATTTCAAGCAAGCCTAAGCCTACCATAGCAGGGCTTGTTTTTTTATAGAATGAATCTTATGGCAACACTAGGAATTCAACTTTAATTGAGGCATAATAGCTTTTGTATACATATGTAAAGGAAAAGGTGTTTATTATGCAAAAGTTCGTTGTTATTGGCGGAGGCGTTCTTGGTGCCTCGACAGCCTATCACCTAGTGAAAGCTGGAGCGGATGTCACCCTCATAGACCGCTTTGATAAAGGGCAGGCAACCGACGCAGCAGCAGGAATCATCTGTCCGTGGATTTCACAGAGGAGAAATAAGGCATGGTATGAACTTGTTAAGAATGGAGCCAGATACTATCCAACACTCATAGAAATGTTAAAAGAGGATGGGGAAACCGAGACTGGCTATAGCCGGGTCGGGGCAATCAGTTTACATAAAGAAATTGAAAAGCTTGAAAAAATGGCCGAAAGAGCCAGAAAGAGACGAGAGGACGCGCCTGAGATAGGGGAAATCTCCATTCTTTCACAATTAGAAGCCAAAAAGCTTTTCCCCCCATTAGCAGAAGAGTATGGTGCAGTTTTTGTAAGTGGTGGGGCAAGGGTGAACGGCCGTGCTTTAAGACACGCCTTGCTAAATGCTTCCAGAAAGCTTGGCCTAAAAGTAATGAACGGAAATGCTGAAATTGTACACAACGAAAAGATAGTTTCAGGGGTAACCGTAAATGAGAATCTGTTTTATGATGCAGATATGGTAATTGATACAGGAGGTGCCTGGTCCAGAAAGACTATTGAACCGCTTGGAATTCAATTTGAAGTGGTTCCCCAAAAAGCACAGATTGTCCACTTGGAACTGCAGGAAGCAGATACTGCAAAATGGCCGGTAGTAATGCCTCCTACCAATCAGTACATCCTAGCCTTTGAAAATGGCCGGGTAGTGATAGGAGCCACTCACGAAGATAACGCAGGCTTTGACACACGTGTAACAGCAGGAGGAATACATGAAATACTGGGAAAAGCACTTGATGTGGCACCTGGATTGGTGAATGGTACCCATATTGAAACAAGAGTAGGATTTCGCCCTTACACTCCAGGATTCCTGCCAGTTATTGGAGCCCTCCCTCCGTACAAGGGGATAATTGTGGCGAATGGGATGGGTGCATCAGGATTGACCAGCGGACCTTTTATGGGCGCTGAGTTGGCAAGACTCGCCCTAGGCCAGCCAACCATTCTTGAACCCTTGAATTATGATGTTGCTGGAGCATTGCTGCAAGACTCAAACAACTCATAGCTTTTCCGCGTGAGATATGGTACCATTTAGCTCTACAAGAAAAGAGGACGTGACCAAACGTGATAAATATCAGCATACCTAAACCGAGCGTGTCCATTACGGAACGCCAACAAATAAGAAGAAATGACGAACCTATCATCACACCTGTCTCCGGGTTTATTGACCTTCATCAGGTTCCAAGAGATAAAGCCGGGATTTTCATGTTCTTTAATATCAATGACGAACTGCTTTTTGTCGGCAAGGCAAGAAAGCTTCGTCAACGTGTAAAGAAGCATTTGGAAGATAACGTATCTCCAATAAAGAACCACCGTGATGAAGTATACCGAATCGACGTCTGCATCGTGGAAGATGCGATGGAGCGCGAGATTTATGAAACCTACATCATCAATGAGCTGGAAGCGAAATATAATATAGAAAAAGTATTCTATAAGTAATGGGAAGTCCTCTTCGTTTTGAAGGGGACTTTTTATTTATGCAGAATAAACCATAGCAAACTCCCCACCTATCATCTAAAGGGGGATTACCTTCCAATAAATTAATATAAATAAAGATGCCCTACAAAGAATAATATAAGCATATAAAGTATTCATCATTGAAATTAAAGAATTTGGTGGTGGAAAGTCCAGCATTTAGGAGATGCTGGACTTTTCTCATTTTAGGATATAGATACTATTTTGTATTGTAAAAGTGCATTTTTATCCTATTTACTGGAATAATAACAAAAATATCCTTTGCATCCTTAATAATGAATTAGGTGACAGTAATGAAAAAAAGACCTATAAAAAAATTGATCAATCATGATCCTCCAGAACCTGAACCAATCGAGACGGTGGAGGAGACCAAAACTTTTGAACAATTACTAGATCTCTTTAGGAAATCCGACGATTTTGTAGATTCGTTTTATGAGAAATGTAAAACACCATTTCATCTCTATTATTACAGCTCTTTGGTTGATAAGGATATTATTCAAAAAGAGATTCTTCCATATTTCCATAAATATGAAATAGAAGAAATGGAAGACCTGCCTTTGACTATACCCATTGATGATATCAAGATGACCGACGATGGGAATGTAGTTCAAGATATGCTTCTTTACGGCTACGTTGGTATTCAATTATCACATGAAACAACCACTGTAGCATTGTTACCGGCTATAGCAAATAAGGGACGGCAAGTATCACTACCAGAAGTGGAATTCAGTGTTGTAGGGCCAAAAGAATCTTTTGTCGAATCATTGGATGTAAATTTAAACCTTGTTCG
The DNA here is from genome assembly GCA_051750385.1 of Bacillota bacterium. Taxonomy (GTDB): domain Bacteria; phylum Bacillota; class Bacilli; order Bacillales; family Bacillaceae_I; genus Sutcliffiella_A. Next base: position 745,116 of record JBNJJQ010000001.1, read on the forward strand.
AAAACGGCTGCCTGTACCGGAGCTGGAAGTGAAAGAATTTACTGTTGGCAAGTTATCCAAAACCAGAGTAGTTGTTTTATACTTGGAGGATGTTGCAAATAGTGAAAATATACATACGGTCATTCAAAGAATTGAGGATATCTCATTTGATCAGATTAATGATAGCTCATACATCACTCAATTAATCCAGGATAATAATAACTCTCCATTTCCACAATTTATAGACACTGAACGACCAGATAGAGTTGCATCTGTATTGGCTGAGGGGAAAATTGTCATTCTTGTGGACGGGGCGCCGCATGGGCTGATTGGCCCCACAACGCTTTTTGAGTTCTTTTCTGCATTTGAAGACTATTTTCTTAATTGGATCATCGCATCCTTTTTCCGTGTCGTTCGTCTTTTTGCTGTCATTTTCTCCATATTAGTGACACCTATCTATGTAGCGGTATTGACCTATCACTATGAATTGATTCCAAAAGACCTCGTAAGTACCTTGGTTACGTCGAGAAATGCGATACCACTGCCTCCCATACTAGAAGCAATCATTCTGGAACTGGCAATAGAATTGTTAAGAGAGGCAGGGGCAAGACTACCGACAAAAGTCGGCCAAACAATCGGTATCGTAGGTGGGATAGTAATTGGAACTGCATCTGTGGAGGCTGGACTAACAAGTAACGTTCTACTTATTATCGTGGCACTCTCTGCTTTGGCATCTTTTACAACGCCCGTCTATCAAATGGGTAATACAATTAGATTAATTCGTTTTCCATTTCTTATTTCAGCTCACTTTTTAGGCTTATTAGGAGTTACATTATGCTTTTGTTTTTTGCTTATTCATTTACTTCGATTGACTTCTTTAGGGAGGCCTTTCTTGGAGCCAATAAATCCATTGCGTCTTGCAGACATGAGAGATGCAATCATCCGATTACCTTTTTCTATGCAATCCAAGCGACCTATTGAGGTTCAGTCGGAAGATACGGTCAGATTTGATAATAAGAAAAGCAAGAAAAAGAAGCTGAAAGATATTGATGAGTATTACTGATAGGAAGATGGCAAATGAAAAAAGGTATTCCTGAAGTTTTTCAAGTATCTCCATATTTTGTGTTTTTTCTCGTACACTCCGTTCAAATTGGTGTTGGGATTTTAGGATTTCAGCAAAGCCTGGTTTCTATAGCAGGAAATGATTCCTGGATTGCTGTTATCATTGCGGGAATCGCTGTTCATATTGTCATCTGGATCATCTTCCAGTTATTAAACCGTGCTGAAATGGATCTTATCGACATAAATAAATTTGTTTTTGGAAAATGGCTTGGTAGTTTTTTTAGTCTTATTTGGATGTTTTATTTCCTGAGTGTTGGATTTACAGTTCTCTATTCCTATTTTGAAGTCATACATGTTTGGATGTTTCCAGAAGTAAATAACGTATTATTGTCCATTCTTCTTGGGGTTCTCATCGTCTACACGATCTTAGGAGGATTTAGAACAGTAGCGGGGATCTGTTTTCTTGGGGTGGTAATACCGGCATACTTGATTTTCACCTTCCTTTTTCCCATTCCATATACTGAAATCATTTCGCTATTCCCTATTTGGAACCACGGTATAAAGGATATGTTCCTGGCTTCTAAGGAGATGACACTAAGCTATTTAGGTTTTTCCACCCTTTTGATGTACTATCCTTTCATAAAGGAGGCAAAGACGTCTCATAAATGGGCTCAGATGGGAGCATTATTAACCCTTTTAACCTATCTTCTTATCACAATTATTTCATTAAGCTATTTTAGTGAAGAGCAACTGGTAAAACAGATCTGGGCAACTTTAACCTTATGGAAAATAGTTGAAATGCCGGTGGTGGAACGTTTTGAGTATATTGGCATCGCATCCTGGGCGCTCATCATTCTACCAAATGTTTGTTTATTATTTTGGGCGTCAACAAGGGGCCTGAAAAAGATACTGGGAGTTAATCAAAAGTATACATTGTTCGGATTTGTATTGTTGATGATCATCCTCAGTATATTTTTTCAGAAAAGGGAGCAGGTTGCCATGCTAGGTAGCTGGACCACCAAAGTCGGCCTTTATTCTGAGTTTGGCTTTGTGCCTTTACTATTTCTACTATACCTTGTTGTGTCCAAGGTAAGGAGGAAGAAAAATTGAAGAAGAATTTGTGCTTTTGGCTGGTTTCTTTCACTTTAATATTATCAGGCTGCCTAAATCAAAAAATATTGGATGATGTCCAATTGTCTAGTGCTGCTGGATTTGAATTGGGTGAGGATGAGGATACCATTATCGCTACCGCTGTATTTCCCGTATATAAGCCTGATTTAACAGTGGAAAACAAAACGTACACCTCTTCCTCGAAGCTTAGTAAGATCATTAGAGACAAATTAAATAGAAAATCTTCTAAACCGTTTGTAAGCGGGAAGATTGAAGTTGCATTATACAGCAAAGACCTTGCTGAAAAAGGAATTTTTGAAATCATCGATACGTTTAGAAGGGATCCATCAACTGGTGCTAAAATGTTCCTTGCTGTAGTAGAAGGAGACCTTGGGAAATCCCTGAAGATACAATACGGAGAAACAGATAATGGAGTGTTCCTTTCAAAATTGATCCAGCATAATATAGAAAGTGGCATACTCCCGAAAACCAACTTGCATCTTTTTACCAAGGCCTATAGGGAAGAGGGAAGGGACCCTATTCTTCCTTATTTGAAATTAACTGACAAAGAAGCTGACATAAAGGGAGTTGCCCTTTTTAAAGAAGATCAATTCGTTGGATCGATAGAAGGAGAAGAAAGTTATATATTTATGTTCTTGATTGAAAAGTTCACTTCAGATGCTTCAATGAGCGTCAAATTAGGTGAAGATGGGGTTTTTGCATCCGTTTATCATATTGATTCAAAGAGAAAATATGAAATTAAAAATATCGAAACTGATCCAAGTATTACAATCAAAATTAAAACGAATGCAATTATTCAGGAATATTCCGGGGATGACGTAACCTCGGAAGTAAAAAGTCAAATTGAAGAGAGTATGGAAAGAGAAATAGCGAAAAAAGGAGAGGAAATGATAAAAAAGTTTCAAGCGTTGAAAATCGATCCACTTGGCATTGGATTTCAGGTGAAACATCGCACAAGAAATTGGAAAAAAGAAAAATGGGATGAGATTTACCCTACCATTGGGGTTAAGGTAGAAGCTGAAGTGGAAATATCGGAAGCGGGAGTAATAAGTTGAAAGAACACATTCATTAAATCTCTGTCCTTAACAGAGATTTTTTTGTTGTAGTTCCTTTCTTAAAACATAAATTATCATTTAAAATAGTAATATATATCTCGAAATTTGCTAGATTAATGGTAAAATAGTCGATATGACAACATATGGAATATGAATTAAGGGGGCAATAAGAAATGAATGAACAATTAAACAGACCAAAAGGGTTCGGACAGATATTGGATGTCACTTTCCGCCTAAGCAGAACCCGCTTCAAAGATTTTTTCTTAATATTACTTATACTCTTGGGACCTGTCTATCTGATACAGGCTCTGGTTCAATTGACAACTGGAACCAGCTTTTTCAGAGAAGTAGGGGAGGGCAGTGGATGGTTAGAGCAGATGGCTGCAGGCTTAGAGGCAAGTGATCCTACATTCAGCTCCAATATAGCTGCTGATATCGGTGTCATGCTGGTAGGATTGATCAGTTTATTTCTTTATCCTGTAGCACAGGCTGCCATTCTTTATGGTGTAGATCACGTTCGCAAAAACGAGGAGTTTACTTTTGGCACATTGATTAAAGAAGGATTCTCCCGTTTTTGGGCAATTATAGGCAGCAGTATTCTATACGGCATCATTGTTTTTGGATTGATAGTTGGGACTATTTTATCCGTGGTGCTAATGAGCTTCTTTTTCTTTGCAATTGATCCGGTAATCGGCATTATTCTGACGATTCTTTTATCTATCGGTGCAGCTCTATTTGTCGGGTATTTTTCCACTCGCTGGAGCTTCTACTTCGGATCGGTGGTCATTGATCGAAATGCACCGGGCTTGGGGCGCAGCTGGAAACTGAGCCAGGGGCGTACATGGGTTTCAATGGGATTGTACCTCATCTTCTTTTTAATCATCAGTTCCATTACATTTGCAATAGAACTTTCATTCGCACTATTGCTGGGTGGAAGCGTCTTGTTAGGACTTATTGTCAGTCTTGCTACTTTATTTACAACTCTCATCATGTCAGTCGGCTACGCTGTCATGTTTTTGGATTTAAAAAGTCGACACGATGCTGACGACCTAAAAGATCTCATTGACGACTACCATGTCGGGCAATAACCTTTGTCCTAGTGAAAGCCAGGTGATGATGTATTGATGAAGGAAGAAAAGGCAAGAGAAGAATTAAAAGAGATACTCAAGCATCACGAGTATCAGATATATTACGAGGATAATAGAAATACCTTGCAAGTTTTATGGGATGACGTAAAGGCTTGGCTGGCGGATCTGCTGGCCAAGTTCTTTCCATCCTTGGAGGCGACAAGTTCTGTTGCTGGTAATATTCTAATTGTGATTATTTCCGTGACGATAGCGATATTGCTGATTGTTTTCATCTTTTTTGCTGTCAGATATCGGCAGAGAAGAAGCATTGGTAATCAGCAGCCTTTTCAATCTGCAAATGAATTGGAGTGGAGTTATCAGCAGCATTTGCAGCATGCATTGAAACAAGAAGAACTAAGTGATTACAGCTTATCCACCCGCCATCTTTTTCTCGCACTTCTGCTTTATTTCCATGAAAAAAACTGGTTAGAAGCCAGAATTTGGAAAACCAACTGGGAGTATTACGAGGAGCTCCGATCGGCAAAAAAGGAGAGCGCAGACTTGTTTTTCAACTTTGCCCTTCTATTTGATCGCGCAACCTACGGAAAGCAACAGATTCAAAAAGAAGAGTACAGCCTATACCGGGATAAAGCCCTGAAATGGTTGGAAGGAGAAAATGAGGATGTCTAAAACGGAAGGAGGAAGTCGGATTTGCTAAAGGGAATAACAAAAAGTCGCGGGTGGATTTGGCTTACCGTTTTACTGTGTCTGTTTTTGCTTTGCAGTTACTTTATCCTTTCAAAAGGTTCCAAAGACTATTTGCCCTATGATTCACATTCCCCTTCGCCTACAGGGGTCAAAGCTTTTTATACATATGCAGAAAAGGAAATTGGTGACGTAATCAGATGGGATAAATCACCAAGCAAGCTTGGCGGCTCACAAAGTCAGCTGCTGCTGATGGTGGAGCCGTATACCGTTCCAAGTCAGGAGGTCATGGATCAGTATATGGCATTTATGGAGAAAGGCAACACCATCCTTCTTCTTATGAAAAACCCAGACTCCATGTTCGGCCTGAACACAAACTATATGGATTTTCCTCCATCAAACGGGCAGATTTTCGGTGAAGACTCTACGGAATATCGTGCACAAAACTTTTCACCTGTTCGAATAGATGTGGAGGGAACAGATGAAGTTCTGCTGAATGATGAACAAGGCACGATCGCACTGAAACGGCATTTTGGACAGGGTTCCCTGATTGTTTCCAATACACCTGATTGGATCACGAATGATGCGATCCTGAAAGAAGATCATTTGGTACTTTTGCTGGACTTACTCCAGAATGATAATCAACAATTAAATGTGCTGTTAGTAGATGAGTATATACATGGTGAGCACAGTGGTTCCACTATCACAACCACTTATCCTCAATGGTTTCTACTAGTAATCATTCAAGGAGTATTATGGACTATTCTCTTACTATGGAATCGAGGGAAGAGATTCGGTCCTATCCTCGTGGCCAGAGAGGAAACTGTCCGTTTCAGTGATGAAAATTTGCAGGCACTTGCAGCCTGGCATATTAAAGGGAACAGATATCAGGATTCCCTTTCCATCCAGGCAGACTACCTGAAATTTGTATTACAAGAGAAGTGGGGCATTCCATCAAGTAAAGAATGGATGGCCCGTGCCGAGCAGCTTGAAAGAAAATCTAAAACATCGGACCCTAAGAGTGTGAAAACATTTTTACATGATTTAACAAACATATTAAGAAAAAAGAAGATAACCAAACAGGAATATTTGTTCTGGTCAAAAAAATTGGATCAACTTAGGAAAGAGGTGGAGGAAGGATGAAACCTGAATTAGCATCCTTACTTGAAAAATATGAACAACGAATCTTGGGACAATCTTTAAATCTTAAACTCTTGCTTTCTTCTGTTCTTGCAGGTGGACACGTGCTATTGGAGGGAGTACCTGGAACCGGGAAGACGCAAATGGTACGGACGCTTGCCAGCCTGCTTGGTGGAACATTTACACGTATCCAGTTTACACCGGACCTACTACCAAGTGATATTACAGGAAGTACCATCTACAATATGAAAGAAGGTTCCTTTCAGACGCTTAAGGGTCCGATCTTCACCAATATTCTATTGGCAGATGAAATAAATCGTACTCCTGCCAAGACGCAGGCTGCCTTACTTGAAGCCATGGAAGAGAAGCAGGTAACCATACAGGGAGATACCTATCCTCTTTCTGATGTATTTTTTGTTGTCGCAACACAGAATCCAATTGAATTTGAAGGTACATATCCGTTACCGGAAGCACAACAGGACCGCTTCCTATTTAAATTGCATGTTAATTTTCCATCCTTGGAAGAGGAGACGAATATATTAAAGCAAGTGATTGAAAAGAGTTATGACGCCGATAACGTTAAGCCGGTTTTAGATATGGAGACCTTTTTATCCATCAGAAGAGAAATTGAAATGATTACGGTCAGCGAGAGTGTGCTCCACTATATTATGCAGATAGTACGCAAAACAAGGGAAGCAGACTCCATCCGTTTTGGGGCAAGTACTCGGGCCGGAATCTCCATCGGAAAAGCAGCTCAGGCATGGGCATATTTAAGTGGCCGGGATTACGTTACGCCTGATGACGTAAAGATTGTAACCAAGCCTGCTCTGCGCCACCGTATCCAACTATCTCCACATACGGAATTGGAGGGATCTACTGTTGACCAGATCATTGAAGAGCTTGTGGGGTCGATTCCTGTTCCGAGATAAGGGGATTGTACCAACCAATCGATTACTTATAGTATTCGCCATTCTTACAGGAATCCTTTTAACAGCGGCATTATGGCACTTGCCATGGTCATTTTTTCTACTTGCCAATATCCTGGTATTATTGTTCAGCTTGGTAGATTTGATCTTTTCACCCAATAAGAATCAGCTTCTGGTGAAACGCTCATGTCCGACTGAAATGGAGAGGGGCATCAACTATGAGGTACCCATCATGATTCAGAACGCATCCCCTTATGATGTGCAATTCAAAATCATAGATGGACTGCCTCAATCCTTTGAAAGGCCATTTCCATTATCAGGAAAAGTCGATAAAGAGACTTCGGTAAAGTTTATTTATCAGACAAAAGCACCAGTCCGTGGCGATTATCAGGTTAATAAAATGTACATCCGTTACCGAAGTTCATTGGGGCTATGGGAAAAACAAATCTCCATTTCTTTAAAGGGAAGCATCAAGGTGATACCTGACATGACCCAAACCAAGCAATTTTTGGAGGATGCTCAAAAATTCTTAAACTACGAAGGTATAAAAATCAGAAAATATAAAAGTGGAGTAGGGGAATTCTCAAAGATCCGCTCCTATGTGGTAGGAGATGACCCGCGAAAAATCAACTGGCGTCAGACTGCTAAGCTGCAGGAAGTAATGACAAATGAATATGAACCGGAGCATGGCAAACATATCACCATATTGATTGATTGCGGAAGAATGATGGGAGCTGAACTAAAAAATGGGAACCGATTGGAGAAATCCATCGAGGCTGCCCTGACCGTTACCGCTGCCGCTTTACAAAAGGGTGATTATGTAGCAGTTCTTGCATTCTCCAAAAAGGTGAAAGTCTATATTCCACCAGCTAAAGGTATGTCTCATCTTCAAACCATTCTTCAAGGTATATATAATCTGGAAGTGGAAGCTTGCGAATCCAATTATGGGGAGATTTTAAATTATCTTCAGCTTGTACAGAAAAAGCGCAGTCTCATTCTGTTATTCAGTGATATTCAGACTTTTCTTCATGAAGAAAGTGCATTGGTCTATCTGAAAAGATTGAGACAAAGGCATTTGTTCCTGATGATTGGAGTGGAGGACGATATGCTGGTGAGTAGAGGCAAAGCGGCACCTGTATATGCACAGCAAACCATGGTAAAAAGTATCGCACAGCAGCAGATGCTCATCAAGAAGGATGGAAAAGCAAAATGGGAAAAACAAGGCCTCCTAATGGTGGAGGCACGGGAAGAAAAGCTGGCAACAACCGCAGTATCCTATTATATTGATATGATCAATAGAGGATTATTGTAGCAGTTGCTCCTGCTTTTGGAGTTTCATTTTCGCAATACCGATATAGAGGGTTAGCCCGACAACAGTAAGGACAGCTACAAAGTATTTCGTTTCAAACGAAATGGCGGCAGGTGTGATGAATCCTTCAATTACACCTGCTATGATGAACAATGGAATCGTTCCAAGTAAAAGCTGAACAGACCGTTTTGCGTTTTCTTTCAACTGGTAGCCTCTAGAATAAGGACCGGGTACAAATAGCCTGTAGCCCATCAGAAGGCCTGCTCCACCAGCAATGAAAATGGCGGTAAGCTCAATCATTCCATGAGGTACGATGTATGCCCAGAACTCATAGGTTTTATCATAGTGCCAGAATAAGGCTGCAATGGCACCAACAATAATCCCGTTATAGATCAATACATACACGGTAAGAAGGCCAAATGTAATTCCTCCGGCAAAAGCAAGGAAAGCCACCTGAATATTATTTGTCATGATGGACGCTGACATTAAGGGGGCATCCACTTGACCCTCATTTGCACCAAGCTGCTCCGGATCAAAGCTATTGGCCATTCCGGCAGGCAGCACCGAGTATAGTAGAAGCTCATCATTCGCCACAGCCGCATAGCTTCCAAGAAAACCGATTGTGAAAAGCGCCATAGCGATGATGACAAATTTCCATTGCTCAATCAGCAGGCCTACAAATTTCACTCCAAAGAATTGACGTGTCTGTTTCCAGCTCGAAACCTGATCCTTATAAAGCAGATTATGAGATTTGGAGACGAGGCCATTCAAATACTGCGTAACTTCTTCATTAGGAAAATAGGTTTGACTATAGGAAAGATGCTGTGCTGCTTTTCGGTAAAGACGATGAAATTTGCTGATTCTTGTTCCGGTGATATTTTTACTCTTATGGAGTTCTGTCACGATTTCTTCGAGTTCTTTCCATACTTCTCGATGCTGTTTCACGAATTGTTTTACATTCATACAGGTTTACACCTTCTTGTCATTTTTTGTTATTAACCTTTATTATAGTAATATTATAGATAAATAGAAACACTATTGGTAAAATTTATCCATGAAATGAGGTAATACCTTTGAACGCTGAGCAAGTGGACATAAAAACACCAGAATATGTATCATTACAATTCCAATCTGCAGGTCTCGGAAGCCGCGCAGCCGCTTTTATCATTGATCAGATTATCTTGTTGATCATCAATATTCTCATCATCATAGGATTGTTATTCATGATCAATGGAACATTCATGGATTTCTTTTCCGCCAATATGCCTTCCTACCTTGTTGCAGCGGCAATCATTCTAATTTTCATCTTCAGATGGGGTTATTTCTTCGCATTTGAGTATTTTTCAGGCGGAAGTACGCTAGGCAAGAAGATGTTGGGAATTCGAGTAATCCAGGAAAATGGTCACAGCATTACCCTTTTATCAAGCCTGATACGCAACCTCTTGCGTATCATTGATAGCCTGCCAATGAACTATCTGGTGGGTATGTTGATGATTTTCTTCCATACCAAGCATAAGCGTCTAGGAGACCTGGTGGCAGGTACCATTGTTGTCCATGAGAGACGGAAGAAAAAGAAAATGAAAATGACTGTAATTGAAAAAGAAATCCATAACCGGGGACTTTCCCGCGAGAATCTACTGTTGAATGAGTACGATTTAAAACGATTCAACGAAAAAGATTGGAAGCTATTGAAAACCTATTCTAACCGTTTCCTTCAGCTTTCTGTTGATGAGAGGATACTCTTGACCCGACAGGTTGCAGAAATTATAGCTCCTAAGCTCGGGATGACGGTGGGGGAAAAAGGCTACGAGGAGCTAGAGAATTTGTTGCTTGTCCTTTATCTATTATTGAAAGATGAATGGGAGTTTGAATTGTAATTTAATATATTTTCAATTTGCTTAGTCCAATTTCTCCTGGTGAGAAATTGGACCTTTTTAAACTTACATGAGTTTTTTCAGGTTGTCAGTTTGACATTTTTAAATAGGTTTGATATATTTATCTCGAATTCAAGATAATTTACAATCGCAAAGATTATTCTCAAAATAGGAGGTAATATAAATGAATGGTTTAAAAGGAATACACCATGTTACTGCTATTACGAGCAGTGCTGAAAAGAACTATGAATTTTTCACTTATGTATTAGGGATGAGACTCGTTAAGAAAACTGTAAACCAGGATGACATCCAGACATATCATCTTTTTTTCGCCGATGATAAAGGGAGTCCTGGGACAGATATGACTTTCTTTGACTTCCCGGGAATACAAAAGGGGTCTCATGGTACTAATGAAATATTCCGGACTGCGTTTCGAGTACCAACAGATGCGTCCCTCGACTATTGGGTAAATAGACTTGATCGCTTGGAGGTGAAGCATTCAGGCATCCAGGAACAGTTCGGAAAAAAGGTGCTTAATTTTGTTGACTTTGACGATCAGCAATATCAATTGATTTCAGATGAAGAGAACAAGGGGGTAGCTTCGGGAACTCCATGGCAAAAAGGGCCGATCCCATTAGAGCATGCAATTACCGGTTTAGGACCTATAACAATAAGAGTCGCGAACATTGATTTCTTCAAAGAAGTGTTAGAAAAGGCACTGCTTTTTAATGAAGTGTCTCATAAAGGCTCATCTTATCTATTTGAAGTTGGCGAGGGTGGGAATGGTGCTCAGATAATTGCGGAGCATAACAAGGATCTTCCTCAGGCAATGCAAGGCTACGGTACAGTTCACCACGCAGCATTCAGGGTGGAGGACCGTTCTGTTATCGAGGAGTGGGACCAAAGGCTGAAGAGTTTTGGATTTCATACTTCCGGTCATGTGAACCGTTATTTCTTTGAATCCTTATATGCTCGAGTAGCACCTCAAATATTATTTGAATTTGCGACAGACGGTCCAGGATTCATGGGTGATGAGCCTTATGAAACACTAGGGGAAAAATTATCCCTTCCTCCCTTCCTTGAAGCAAAAAGAGAACAGATTGAAGGCTTTGTGCGCCCTATAAATACCATACGAAGTACTATCGACTTTAAAAAAGAATAAATAACAAAAAGTCCATTCTTCAAAATAAGAATGGACTTTTTTATTTCCCTCCATTAAACCTTCGTTACTACCAGTTATTAGGAATAAATAAATCAGAACGGTATGTAAGCAAAGAACATAATGCCTGATCCGACACAATGTTCTTGCAAGGGAAACTAACTTATAGTCTCTCTTCCAAACGATCTAAACCTTTTCTAGCGCCATTAATTAATCTGGCTGCTACAAGTTTTCTTAGTGCTCCATAAACTTCTAATTCTTCTTTGTAATCTTCTCCGATATTTTCCAAGATGCTTTGAATTCGATTCACGAATTGATCACCCCTTTCTATTATCTATCATATGTAAATTAATAGAAGTAGACAGGGTCTTTGACCGGATAAGACACCCTTTTTTTGCAACTTGATAGGGATGGGAGAAAATAAGAAGGGCTTTTATACCCATCCTCTATGTTAGATACAGTATATTTACAGCTATCAAAGTTTTACCAAAATACCACTTTCAGAATAATCCCATATACAATTGCAAACAGGAAGGAAGTCAAGGTGCCTAGTAAAAAGTACTCCGCCCAGTCACGATCATCCATCTGCTTGAAACGGGTCAAGGATTTGGCAGCAACGATAAATCCGACAGCAGAGAAGGAGCCCATAAGGATGAGTGCCACTACAAGCAACCGCTCGAGATAGCCGATCACTTTGCCACGCGATAGGTCCTGATGTTTCATTACCATATATGTATACTCCTCGGATAGACTTTTTTGACTTGTCGAGCTTATTTCTACATCACGAAGTGTATATTTCCCTTCGAAAAGAGAGAGGTGCCGGGTCAAGGAACCAAGCAGAATCTTTATAAAGTGACCTGTGACCGACGTAATCAAAATAAACATAATAATGATAAAGAGAGTGCTGCCAATCAATGATTTGTCGGCAATCATTCCATCTTTCATATGCAGAGATATGAGAATTGCATCAAACAAGTTATAAAGGTTCACCTCAAGGAAGAAATAGCAAACTGCTAAAATAGTAAACAGGTGTAATACTTGATCTGCTATGAACAAGGCAAGCTTCCAGCCGTTTTTTTGCTTCATAAAAGTTACTTTTTCCTGCAGGTGCATTTTGGCCAGATCAATCAGCGCATGGAAAATAACGATCGACAAGGTAGGAAATAGTACGGTTATGATGAAATTTGAAAAATCCTGCAAATAATACAGGATGCACAATGTCACGATGGTGACTAGTGTGTGATGGAATAGATGGAGCTTCAGGAACTTCTCTTTATCGTTCACCATTTTTTCCGTCTGAAGGTAAAAATCAGCTATAAGGTGTGCAAGAATGAGGCTAAGAACAATCATGGTTCCGCTCCTTATTAATTCGTTATAATGTCCAGGTTCTGTTTCAAATGATTCTTTATTGTGTTTTGTAGCTCTTTCGTGATATTACTCGGATAGGTCCCGGATTGTGTCTCCTCCAGGTTGTTTAAGGTGTTTTGTATGGTATTCAAGGTTTTAAGTATTATCTCACAATTTCCTTTCTTGTAGTGGCTTGAGATGGTAGAAGGGGACTTTCCTAATAGGCTTGCTATCGTTTTTTGTTCATCCAATACGGAAAATAGTCCCGAAATGAGACGCTGAAGCTTCGTTTGCTCAGCTATCAGTTTTCCTTGATATTCAAGCAGAAGGTTGCTCATCTCCACAGATGGGATGGACATCGCATCCGAATCGGGAAAAAGAAGAATAGGTGACCGATTTGTAGACTGCTTGATTTTCTCATTTGCCATTCTGGCATGTTTCATCAGGGGGTGATTCCACTTATCAATATCAATATCGGAAATATCTTCATCCACATTACCAAATGACATGCCGAAGTAGGGTGGCTGATCAGTAAACTTCCAGATTTGACCTATAAAAAATGCGACTGTATATGCAGTGGCATAATGGTCAAAAATACAAACAATTTCATCACCGAGACGGTGCTTGACATGGACATTCGGCAATCCTTTTGTCCAAATTTTTATGTAAGCTTCCACCGTTTCCAAGTAGGAGGAAACATCTTTCCAATTTCTGCTGGAATCCGTTACATCCATCATAAACACCGATACGGGTCTTTTCATAAGCTGTCCTCCTCCATCATCCAACTAGACGTTTTACTAGTTTATGCATATATTTTAAATTAATTCGACTATATAATCAAATTATACATTAATTCGATAGATTAATCGAATCGAAGATAAATAGATGATATAATCAAAAAATCCACATTTCTTGTTGTATTTATCTGGAATATCCATTAGAATAAATAAAAATTAAACAATGAGTTTTGATAGGAATCCAGTAGTGTATTATCTCCCTGTTAGAGAGAGCTGATGGTAGGTGGAAATCAGTACAAAGATAATGGCGAATTACCTCCTTGAACTTCTTTTGTGAACTTAAGAGTAGCAGAAGACGGCCGAACCGTTATTCGTTTGAGTGGAAGAGAGATTTTCAACAAAGGGTGGTACCGCGTAAACCACGTCCCTTATTTAGGGGCGTGGTTTTTTCATTTTATATAATTGGAGGAATTGTTGATGGGGACTTTGAAAAATAAGCTTTCGAAAGAGCAACAAATAGAAATGGAGCGGCAATTCGCGATATACCAAAATGGGGTATCGGAAATTATACCGGCACATGAAATGAAGGAGAAAATTGGAAAGTCACTTCTGACAGGGCGTCCGCTCAAAATTAAACTTGGTTTGGATCCATCGGCTCCAGACGTACATTTGGGGCATACGGTGGTGCTGAATAAGCTGAAGCAGTTTCAGGAAAACGGGCATATCATCCAGTTGATCATTGGTGATTTCACTGGGAAGATTGGCGACCCTACAGGCAAATCGACGGCGAGGAAGCAATTGACCAACGAAGAAGTGAAGCACAATGCAAAAACGTACTTTGAACAATTCAGCAAAGTCCTGGATATGGAGAAGGTGGAGCTATACTACAATTCAGCCTGGCTCTCCAAACTAGGTCTGGAAGACACCATAAACCTTTCCGCCAGTATTACAGTTGCACGATTGTTGGAGAGAAATGACTTTTCGGAAAGATTGGCGTCAGGGAAGCCGATTTCCCTTCATGAGTTTTTCTACCCACTAATGCAAGGATATGATTCTGTGGAACTGGAAAGTGATGTGGAGCTTGGCGGTACGGATCAGCATTTCAATGTGCTGATGGGCAGACACCTTCAGGAGCATTTCGATAAAGAAAAACAGGTTGTGATTATGCTACCTTTATTGGAAGGCTTGGATGGAGTGGAGAAAATGTCTAAGTCCAAGAATAATTACATCGGTGTTGATGATGAGCCCAACGAGATGTTCGGGAAAATCATGAGCATTCCCGACGAGTTAACAATGAAGTACTTCAATCTGATAACAAAACTGTCGCAAGAAGAAAAGACTGAATTAGCCGAGAAGCTGGAAAAAGGAGACTTACATCCAAGGGATGCGAAGATGCATCTTGGAAAAGTCATTGTGCGAATGTACCATAGTGAAACTGCAGCAAAACTTGCCCAAGAGCATTTTAAAACAGTATTCCAGCGCGGAGCCATACCACTAGATATTCCTGAGGTCAAATGGGAAGGAGAAAAGTCAATTCCGATAATTGATTTGCTCGTCCAATTAGGGTTGCAAAGCTCTAAAAGTGAGGCTCGCCGCATGATTCTAAACGGTGGAATAAGAATGGATGGTAAGAAAGTGGATGATATATTCCTGATTGTAGAATTTCAACAGGATTTTATTATTCAGGTTGGAAAACGTAAATTCGTTAGAGTTAAAAGCTCCTGAAATGAAGACGTGCACGGTTTCCTTGCACGTCTTCATTTTAAATATCCGAAAATTTCGATAGAAGAAACGACATCACTATTATAAAATAAAAATAATACTAATCTAGGAAATAGGAGACACAGAATGAACATCAAACGAGTAAGCCTACAGACAAAAATCATCGTACTATTTGTGTCCCTAATTGTATTTATCATCACACTGTTAACAGGGATATTGGTTTATTTGGAACAACAAGAAATTGAAGAGAATATCGGGAATCTTGCCTTACAATTTGCGAAGACGATCTCTTATATGCCTGATGTCAAAGAAGCAATGGAAAGTAAAAATCCATTTGAAATACTACAACCTTTTGTCGAAGAAATAAGAAAAGAAATGGGTGCAGAATTTATTGTAATAGGTAATGCTGATGGCATTCGCTACGCTCATCCTGATAAAGAAAAAATAGGTCTGGAGATGGTTGGCGGCGATAACGATAAAGCGCTTGTCTCCGGCGAGTCTTATACTTCAAAAGCAGTAGGATCTTTGGGCCCCTCATTAAGGGGTAAAGCACCAATAATCAATGAAAAAGATGAGATAATCGGAGTCGTATCGGTAGGATTTCTAATGGATGACATTAAAGAGATTGTGGAGTCGCGCATACAGAAAATAGCGGCAATTGCACTAATTGTGATTGCTTTTGGAATAATTGGTGGAATATTGCTTGCGAGAAATATCCAAAAAGACATACTTGGCTTGGAACCACATGAAATTGCTTCATTGTATAGGGAGAGAAATGCTATTTTACAATCTGTAAAAGAAGGAATTATCGCCATTGATGCAAGCGGGTCCATTACAATGGCAAATCCATCTGCACTAGAAATATTGGAGATGAAAGAAGAGACTGTGCTCAATCGCAAAATTAATGAGATTATCCCAGATACGGATATTCTTCAAGTTATCAAATCGGGAAAACCAGAGAAAAACAAAGAAACTACCCTAATAAATAAACATGTAATAGTGAATCGAATTCCAATAAAAGAAAATGGTGAAGTTATCGGTGTTGTTTCAAGCTTCCGGGATAAAACAGAAATGAAGGAAATGTTCCATACACTACTGGAAGTGAAAAAGTATTCAGAGGAACTTCGTGCACAAACTCATGAATTCACCAACAAGCTATACGTCATTTCAGGCCTGTTGGAGCTTGGTAAATATGAGGAAGCAATAGAATGGATCCAATCAAAATATAATGTACATCAAGGTCAAAATAATATCTTGTTTAATCAAATTCGAGACAACAAGTTACAAGCATTATTATTAGGTAAAATGGCTGTAGCATCCGAAAAAAGAATTACGTTTGAACTGGATGAAGGGAGTTCTATTCAAAGCCTTCCTCCTCATATCGAAATATCAAGTTTAATTACCATTATAGGAAACCTAATCGACAATGCAATGGATGCTGTTGAGGAAAAAAGTACAAGAATTGTTACTTTTTTTGCACTCGATTACGGCCAGGATTTCGTTTTGGAGGTCAGTGATAATGGTCCAGGAATATCTCAAGATATGATGAACCAGATTTTTGAGAAAGGATACTCTACTAAATTATCATCCATGCAAAGAGGGTATGGATTAGCTTTAGTACAATATGAGGTAGAAAGACTAAGTGGATACATTGAGGTAAACCGTTCACGCGAAGGAATGACGGTGTTTTCTGTCTATCTGCCAAAAAAGCAACAAGGGGTGGGAGAAAATGATTAACGTAGTAATAGCGGAAGATGATTTTCGAGTCGCATTTATTCATGAACAATTTTTCAATGATATCAAAGGTATACAATTAATTGGAAAGGCTTTAAATGCAGAAGAGACCTTAAAGTTGGTTGATGGACAAAAGGTGGACCTAATAGTTCTAGATAATTATATGCCAGACATGCTAGGGGTCTCTTTGCTGCCAATAATTAGAGAAAAACATCCTGAAATTGACGTTATTATGGTCACGGCAGCGACAGACATGCCCACTGTGGAAGCATGTTTAAAGTATGGAGTCGTGGACTATCTTATCAAACCCGTGACATATGATCGATTCGTTCATGCCATTGAGAAGTATAAAAACAGAAAAGAACTTATGCAAAGTAACAGTGAGTTAAACCAATCCACCCTTGATCGGTTTTTACATGTTGAAACAGTCAATAAAACTGTGAAGGATCTTCCAAAGGGAATCGATCCGCTAACTCTGCGAAAAGTTTCCAATCTGCTGCAAGCGATGGAAGAGGGCTGCACCGCAGAAGGATTAGGAGAAATGCTTGGTGCATCGAGAACAACTGCGAGAAGATATTTAGAGTATTTAATTTCCGTCGATAAAGTGAAAGCGGAACTAGAATATGGGGCTGTCGGAAGACCAGAACGAAAATACTATAGCAGGGGTAGTTAAATGGAATCGGAAAAATTAAAGATTTTTGATGAAAACAGAAAGTTTATAGGGGTGGAAACAAGAGCGGTAGTACATAAAAAAGGGCATTGGCATGAGACTTTTCATTTATGGTTGGTCAACAGGGAAGACAATGAGGTATATGTTCTCTTCCAACTCCGCAGTAAGGGGAAAAAGGACTACCCTAATCTATTGGACATTACTGCTGCTGGGCATCTACTTGCTAGTGAGTCCGTGGAGGATGGAGTAAGGGAAGTCAAAGAGGAAATAGGGGTGGTTGTCACCATGGATGAACTCATTCCTTTAGGGATTATACCCTATATAAATCAACATCATGAAATGATAGATAAAGAATTGGCTCATGTTTTTTTATTGGAAAAAAAATATAATATGGAAGACTTTCAATTGCAACATGAAGAAGTTTCCGGTATTGCTAAAGTGAAAATTAAAGATTTTATAGATCTTTGGAAGGAAAGAACCCCGCAAATACTAGCTACTGGCTTCAGGATTGATGATTCTGGAGAAAGAGCAGATTGGGAGGAGTATGTCACAAAAAACCACTTTGTACATCATGAGGACCGCTTTTATTTTGAAACGTTCTCAGCTATAAATTCCGCCTTAAAAAGGGAAAGTGAATGACCGAACAAATGCCCATTCCAAATATGCTTTCTGTAATCCATTTCCTGAGAATTTATGATGAGGATAAGGCTGCTGGATTTTTTAGTTTCCAATAACAATGGGAGTATGGTAGTTCGAGCCTGATCTACATTTGAATATGGAAGTTTAACAGTTTGAAGAGCAACATTGTCTCTTCAAACTGTTTTTGTTTGTTTTCATCTAAACTTTCCGTGATCAAAATGAACAAAATGATGATATTGATTTTAATAAAGGTTATTTTGCAAACGGTTACATTATTGTGAATTTTCCTTACAATTATCCTTGAGAATCATTAGACAATATTCAAAGGGGGAGAGCATGTGATGATAAGAAAAGTGGGCTTGATAGGTTTAAGTATGATGATGACGTTAACGGTTGCCTGTTCCAGCTCCAACAAGTCAGGGATAAATGCTGATGGAGAATGGAATCCCGCCAAACCAGTAGAAATGGTCGCTCCTGCCGGTGCAGGTGGAGGTTGGGATACTACAGCTCGGATGGTTGCCCAAACATTCGAGCAAGAAAAACTGATAGATAAAAGGATGCCTGTAGTGAACAAACCTGGTGGAGGAGGGGCTGTAGCATGGTCTTATATTGCAAAGAAAGAAGCGGATCCACATCATTTGTTCGTTTCTTCTCCACCATTACTTCTTGTCCCATTAAATGGACAATCTGAAAACACATTTAATGACTTCACTCCAATTGCTAACGTCATTGCAGATTATGGAGCTTTTGCAGTAAGAGCAGATGCAAAATGGAACAACCTGAATGAGCTTTTTGAAGACATGAAAAAGGATCCATCCAGTATTACAGTCATAGGGGTATCTTCACCCGGAAGTATGGATCATATACAATTTGTGAAAATTGCTAAAGCAGCCGGTGTGGATATAACAAAAGTAAAATATGTGTCCGAGCAGGAGGGTGGTACACTTACTGCTTTATTGAATGGAAGTGTTGATGTTTATTCTGCCGGGACAGCTGAGACGGTTGAACAAGTAAAAGCTGGAAAAATAAAAGTGCTCGGCATTACAGCAGAAAATCGTTTAGAAGGAGAAGTACTTTCTGACTTCCCAACTGCAAAAGAACAAGGTATTGATGAAACATTTGTAAACTGGCGCGGCTTCTTTGGACCAGCAAATCTTGACAAAGCTGCAGTAGAATATTACGTGAAGAAGTTCCAAGAATTAAATGAATCTCCTGCATGGGATGAAATTCGGAAGAAATATGGATGGAATGAATTATTTATGACAGGTGATGAATACCAGGCCTTTTTAGAAAAGGAAAATGAAGAAATGCAAAAGCTTTTGGATGAACTTGGATTAGGGAATTAAATTGCCACATAAAAGCCAATGTATTACAGACATTGGCTTTCTTTAAAAGGAGGTCACAAGGTGATTCTAAAACCAATCAATCGACTACTAGGTCTTGTATTAGCAACATTTGCCATGGTTTATCTATTTTTTAGCTTTCAAATACCTTCCTATACTTATGCTACCGTAGATGCAAATGTGGTTCCCAAAGGATTAGGATTCTTATTGTTATTTTTGGCTGTTCTATTATTCTTTCAAAGAGCAAAAGAAACTGAAGCAGAGAGACAAAAACGAACAATCCCAAGAAAAGAGCTCCTCATTTTACTGGCCGTTGCTTTTTTCATTCTCATTTATATCTTCCTATTGGAGACTGTAGGATTTGTATTAATGACGACTTTGTTTATCTTTACCTGTTCGACTTTTCTTGGATATAAAAAATACAAGATAAGTGCAATTGTAGCTATGCTATATTCTTTGGCGCTTTACTTTCTCTTCAATTATCTACTACTAATTTATTTGCCATCTGGACTGTTACCATTTTAGGAGGAGAAAGCATATGGGATCATTTGAAGGGCTATTTACAGGGTTTCAAGTTGCATTCAGTTTAGAAGGAATTTTATTTGTATTTTTAGGGGTATTTATAGGAACTTTTATTGGAATGATGCCGGGTCTTGGGCCAATCAGTGCGATTGCCATCATGATTCCGGTCACATACAGCATGGATCCTGCATTGGCATTAGTGATGATGGCTGGCGTTTATTACGGAGCCATATTCGGTGGGTCATCCTCTTCCATTCTTTTGAATGCCCCAGGAGTTGCAGGAACAGTTGCTACTGCTTTTGATGGGTATCCGATGGCACAGCAGGGGAAAGCAGGGAAAGCATTGGCCATTGCAGCGATAGCTTCCTTTACGGGAGGAACCGTCAGCGTTATATTGTTGATGCTTTTCACTCCATTGCTCGCATCTGTGGCGGTTGTTTTCGGTCCAGTTGAGTACTTTGGGCTAATGCTAATGGGTCTGACTGCAATTTCCAGTCTATCCGATGGCTCCACAATAAAGGCTATGATTTCTGCAGTTTTAGGATTCATGACCGTAACAATTGGAATCGATGCACAAACGGGTACACAACGATTTACATTTGGAAGTATTAACCTACTAGAAGGAATTGACTTTTTGGTTATTGCACTTGGTTTATTTGCACTTGCAGAAGTTTGTATACTGATTTTCAATCGAAAAGGTAGTTCAGGCGGAATGAGCCAAAATATAGGAAGCTTACGACTATCCAGAGCAGATATAAACGAAATGAAGGGACCTATGGCAAGACATTCCTTCCTAGGCTTTTTGCTTGGGGTATTACCTGGTGCAGGAGCCACCATCGCATCCTTTATCGCTTATGTAACGGAAAAGAAAATTTCGAAAAATCCGGAAGAGTTCGGGAAAGGTTCCATCAAAGGTCTAGCCGCACCGGAAACAGCCAACAACGCTGCTACTGGTGGTGCATTTGTGCCTTTATTAAGTCTTGGTATTCCCGGTTCAGGAACAACGGCTGTTTTACTTGGTGCCTTCTTGGTATTAGGGGTACAACCTGGACCTTTATTGGTACAAGATAATCCGGAAGTATTCTGGGGTATTATAGCCAGTATGTATATTGGGAATATCTTTTTACTAATATTAAATTTACCTTTGATTCCTTACATTGCAAAAGTATTAAAAATCCCCCGTCCCCTATTAATCTCCTTGGTAATCATGTTTAGCCTGGTAGGGGTCTATGCGATCAGCTTTAGTACCTTCGATTTATATATTTTACTGTTGTTTGGAGTAGTTGGGTTTTTAATGAGGACTTTGTCTTTTCCAGCCGCTCCCTTTATTCTAGCATTTATTTTAGGTGGAATGATGGAGCAGGCAATGCGTCAGGCACTGACAATTTCTAACGGGAACTGGCTGGTTTTCGTTCAAAGTCCGATAGGTGCAACATTAATAGGGATCGCTTTACTTTCCTTGATTATTCCAATGCTAAGAAAAAAGAAGACTGTGGATGTAATGGATGAAAGCAATATGGACATGAAATAAGAAAAAGCGCAAAGCATTTAGCCTTGCGCTTTTTCTTATTAATATTTCTCTTTCCCTTTAGCTCCCCACAAAAACAAAACACCAATCGCCACGAAAATGATAAGAGGGGGAGCGATCATAATTAAGAAATTCTCCATTTTAGAACCTCCTTACTTTTTACCTTGGACATATTGATTATCAAATAGGAAAAGACGCATTAACAGATAAAGAGAAGGAATCAATAAGCATAGTCCGCCGATGAAAGCGGTAATCAAGGCAATTGCCATTGACTCATTTGTAAACCCGTCATAGATCGTCAAGTATGGATACAGAAGGTATGGCATATGAGATGCCCCGTATCCAAAGAATGCTGTCGCGAATTGAAGCATGACGAAAATGAAAGAAAGTCCAAGACGCTGTTTCTTCCACATCAGATACACCGCTCCAAGGAAGAACAGGAAAGAAAGACTGAACATCCAGGAAAGATTCAGCATTCTGTCAAAGTGGCTCGGATTGTGGTCGCTAAGCGCGAAGAATACGAGTATACTTGCCAGGATGGTAGGAAGGCTCCAGTTAAGGGCATATTTGCGCAACACTTCAAAAGCCTTTTCGTCCTTGGCTGTTCTTGCATAGAATGCCAGAAAATATGCGGAAATATAGAGCACACTGACAAGCGCCAAAATGACAACCGTCCAGGAATAGAAGCTAGAGAACAAAGCACCATAATCCAGTGTTACCACATCACCAGCAAGGCTGATGAATCCACCCTCGGATATCGTCAATACAACAGAAAGTGCGGCTGGTATCAACAGGCCGGTAGCTCCATATAGAAGCTGATAAAACTTACTGCCTTTTGCACCATAGTGATGGAAGGCATAATAGCTTCCACGGATCGCCAACAGGATAATCGCAATACTACCAGGGATCAGCAAGGTTGTTCCATAATAATAGGCAGTGGAAGGGAAGAACCCGACAATCCCTATAAAGAAGAATACAAGAAACACATTGGTGACCTCCCAAACAGGAGAGAGGTAACGGACAATTACTTTATCAATGAGATGGTGCTTCTTTGTAACAGAAGAATAGTAGCTGAAAAATCCGGCTCCAAAGTCAATTGAAGCAACAATCAAATATCCGTATAGAAATGTCCATAAAACTGTAATACCAACAACTTCATAACTCATGTTTTCCCCTCCTTTACTCCATGCCTTTGTCTTGCAGTTCTTTTTCGACTGGATTATTTTTAAACATTTTTCTTAGTACCGTAATACATGTTGTACAAAGTACAGCATAAAGAATGATGAATAGCACCAGCATGAGATCGACATGCTCGGATGTGGTAGCCCCTTCTGAAACAGTCATATATCCGACAAGCAGCCACGGCTGTCTTCCTAGCTCCGCGAAGAACCAGCCCATCTCTATGGCAAGTAATGCTAATGGGGAGCCGGCTACAATTGCCCAAAGAAGCGGCCTGTTCCATTCATTCCATTTTCTCACACGGGCAATCACAACATAAAGGATAGAGACAAGGGCCAGGAACATCCCGATACCAACCATCAGGTCAAAGAAATAGTGTACGACCAAAGGCGGAAGCTCTTCCTCAGGAAATTCCTCAAGCCCGATTACCTCAGATCTTGGGTCACCATGGGCGAGGATGCTTAATGCATATGGAATTTCAAGTGCATATTTGACTTTGTTGGCCTCTGTCAGATATCCGCCGATAAGTAGAGGTGCCTCAGTCGAAGTTTCAAAATGCCATTCGGCAGCAGCCAGTTTTTCAGGCTGATACTCTGCTAGATATTTACCGGACAAATCCCCGATTACCGCAGTGGAAATGGCGAATACGGCTGCAGCTGTCATTGTCAGATGCAGTGCTTTTTTATGATAAACATGATTTCTTCCACGCAGAATAGCGATAGCGGCAATTCCTGCCAGAACAAATGCTGTTGTCAAATAAGCTGAAGATAACACGTGTGCCACTTTGGTTGGTGTGGCCGGGTTGAACATTGCGCCCAGGGGACTAATATTCGTCAGTACACCATTCTCGATTTCGAATCCACTTGGTGAATTCATGAAGCTGTTGACAGTGGATATAAAGAAGCCAGAAGCCATGGCACCGATAGCAACAGGAATCAACAGGATAAAATGATAGATTTTCTTTTTAAATCGATCCCAAGTATATAAGTAGATACCTAGAAAAATAGCTTCAAAGAAGAAAGCGAAGGTCTCCATGAACAACGGAAGACTTATTACATGTCCTGCAAGCTGCATCAAATTCGGCCATAAAAGGCTTAATTGCAGGCCGATAGCCGTACCCGTCACAACACCGACTGCAACAGTAATGACAAAACCGCGGGCCCATCTGCGTGCGAGAAGACGATAATGTTCGTCATTCCGTTTGATACCCATCCATTCCGCAAGAGCAATCATAAGCGGAACCCCAACACCGACTGTTGCGAAGATAACGTGGACCGCAAGCGTCAGACCAGTTAAAATTCTGCTGTATAAAACCGGATCATACTCTAAACCAAACATATTTTCACTCCTTTGATCACTGATAGAACCATCCATAATAATTTCTTAACAATAGTATACAATAGTTTGCTCAATACTTCACAATATAAGATTTAAGTTCTTGTATGTTCTTAAGTATATTCCCTTTTCTCTTTTAACAAAACAGGGTAGAGCGTACTCTTTATGACAACTTTATGGCAGGTCAGCGACGAATTTGTGACCGGGCATAACAAAAGATCAAATATAGCACTTACGTCCTGATAAGCACATGTGATAGGAAAATTTCACAGAAAAATGTATATACTTGTAGAAATTGATGGTAAAATATTCTTATAATTCAAATAAAGGGTGTTGGCATTGAGAAACGGAGAAATGATCAAATACTACCGTAACAAAAAAGGTATCTCACAGGAAAGCTTATCTCAAGGGATTTTTCCCGCTTCACACCTATCGGATATAGTGGACAAGCTGTTAAGCTGCTACGAAAGTACTGTCAGACAGGACCCGAAAGAGTCTTGGAAAAAACTGAGCTATATTAATGAGGAATACAATATTTGCAGCCAAACCATGCATCACGATACATTGCTGCTTTATTTATGCGTAAAACTGAAATATTCCCTTTTGATCATTGATAAGAAGGTAATTGACAGCCTTTATAATCAAATATCTGCTCTTCCGACAAGCAATAATACTATCATTGAGTACATCCGAAAGAAGACAATCGGGATCTACTACTACCGAGTAAATGACAACCTACAATCCATATTCACTTTAAAACAGGCATTGGAGTTGCATAATGAACTTCCTGTATCAGAAGAAGATAAGGCGGAGCTGTTTTATCAGATTGCATTGACAAGCCAAAAAACATCCGATTACTTCGAAGCGATTACTTACGCAGAAAAAGCGCTTACTATATATCAATCGCTTTATTATAACCGGAGATCAGCAGAGTGCCACGTTATTCTTGGATTGAGCTATCATAAAGTCCACCAAGTGGAAAAGGCCGAAGAAAACTATCTTTATGCAAAAAAAATTGGTGTAGACCTGAAGGATGTCTATCTGGAATCCATGGCCTTGCATAATCTTGGCTGCATGCAATCTTTCTTTGGGAACTCAGAAGAAGCCATCAATTATTTTTTGGAATCTCTTAAACTTAAAAGAGAGGAAGACAGAAGTTTGTTTTCCATCAATACCCTGGTAAAGGAGTATTACAAGCTTAATCAGTATGAATTTGCTCTCGGGTGGGCGGAAGAAGGTTTGGTTTTGGCCCAAAGAAATAAAATAGAGGAATATATTATACATTTCAATGTTCACATATATTTAATAACTAAAAATCCTAAAATCGAAAAATATATATCCGATTATGTGATTGATTATTTTACTAGAGCAGGGGACAAAGATAATGTGGCCAAACATGCCGAGATTTTGGCAGAGTATTATACTTCTTCAGATAGGTACCAATTAGCCTGCAAATATTATGAGTTAAGTTTAAAGGTTTGGAAGAATAAAACCACCATCATCTAAGTCTGAAGTCCTTGGAAAGTAACGATTTTGAAATATAGCACACCGTCCTTTAGGGAGGTGTGTTTTTTTCTGTTCGTTTAAGGGAAAGAGACTTCTATTTACTTTAAAAGAATCAGGTTTAGGAGTGGTTGCTTATGTTCGGATTTAATGATCTATGGAAGTTCTTCGTCTCTTTCTTTCTCGTGCTGCCAATGGTTACCATCTTGCATGAATTAGGACACTTTTTCTTTGCAAAATTATTTGGCGGAAAAGTGATTGTTCATATTGGTACGGGAAACGTACTATTTAAAATTGGTTCGCTCAGAATTAGAAAGCTATACTTTTATGATGGTTGGTGTGAATATATCACCGTCAGTAAAAGAGCAGGGAAAATGGAAAAAGCCTTGGTATATTTAGGGGGATCCCTGTTTAACTTTGCCTCCATCCTGATTTTGAATGGATTGATCATGAAGGGGATGCTCGAGCCTAATATCCTAATCTATCAGTTCACCTATTTTTCCTTTTACTTTGTTTTTTTCTCCCTGTTTCCCATTGATCATCTAAATGGATGTCCAAGCGATGGGATGGCAGCTTTAAATGTACTGACCAACAAAAAGTTCGATAAGAATCCCTCCAACTGAAAAAGATGGGGCTCCACTGTTCTCGCGCCCCCATATTGGCAATACTCTAATATAAATGGAATATGGAGGAGAAAGAAATATGAGAATGATTGCCCTTTTGATAATTATGGTTACAGGCTTTAGTTCTATAGGATGCTCCATTAAAGAGGTGAAAGAGATGGAGGACTCTGAACCTGTTGTGGTAAAGGAACTAAGTGCAGAGGATACTGCTTTTGCCACTGTAAAGCTATTAAAAGAAAAAGACTTTGCCGCTTTAAAAGACCTGATCCATCCCACCAAGGGTGTCCGTTTTACCCCGTACGGCTATATCGATTTAGGAAAGAATCTCGTATTTTCTGCTAAAGAAGTGGGTGAGCTCCAAAAGAATCAGCAGATCTATCTATGGGGGGAATATGACGGTACAGGCGACCCGATTGAGTTGTCCTTCGATGAATACTATAAAAAGTTTGTCTATGACGCTGACTATTTACAAGCAGAGGAAATTTCCATTAACAAAAGACTGGGTCAAGGCAATAGCATAGATAACAGCATGGAGGTATATCCGGATGCAACGGTCGTAGAGTTTCATTTTCCTGGATTCGAAGACAAATATGAGGGAATGGACTGGAAGAGCCTCCGGGTGGTAATAGAAAAGCTGGATAACAAATGGTATGTGGTGGGAATCATTCATGATCAATGGACGATATAATGAGTAATGTTTTAGAATGTACTTGAAATAAGTACATTTTTTAGATTCGACAAAATTTTATTTTTACATTACTTTCCTATTAAGTATGGTAAAATAGCAGAAAGACAAAACTTACTTACAGAAAAAAGAGGTTTACATGATGCAAAAAAGGTATTTGATTTTTCAAAAAGGCTCTGGAATAAACCCGTATATATGGAGTGTTTTCAGTATCCTACCGTTTTATTTCATCTTTCAATCCTCCTCTACACTAGAGATTATTATCGGAATCGTCCTGACTATCTTATTTTTTGTATCTTACCGTTTTGCGTTTTTATCCAAAAAATGGCCTGTCTATTTATGGACTTGTATATTGATTGCCATTTCCATTACAATGACCATCGTTTTTCACTTTATTTATTTCGCTTTTTATATCGCTTACTATAATGGAAAAATAAAAAATCGATTAGCCTTTATCACGCTTTATATTATTCATCTAGTTGCAACAACCGTTGCAATCAATATTAACCTGGCATTAAGGGATGATCTATTCCTGACTCAATTACCGTTTATCGTAATTATCTGGATCAGCGTTATCCTTTTACCCTTCAACCTCTTCAATAAAGGAAAGCAAGACAAACTGGAAGCACAACTGGACGTTGCAAACAAACGAATTTCCGAGCTGGTCAAGCAAGAGGAGAGACAGAGGATTGCCAGGGACCTGCACGATACCTTAGGGCAAAAGCTTTCACTTATTGGACTTAAGAGTGATTTGGCACGGAAGCTTATTAATAAAAATCCCGAGCAGGCAAAAAATGAGCTGAAGGATGTCCAGCAGACCGCAAGAACAGCTTTGAATGAAGTAAGGAAAATGGTCTCCCAGATGCGGGGAATACGACTGAAGGAAGAAATGGTACGGGTAAGACAAATCTTGGATGCAGCAGAAATAGCTTACACGATTAATCATGACCTCCCATTGAAAAACAGCTCACTGTTTCTGGAGAATATATTAAGCATGTGTCTAAAAGAATCTGTTACAAATGTGGTGAAACACAGTAATGCAACCGAATGTCATATCCAGATCGAGCAAAAAGGGAAGGAGTTGCTTCTAACCATCACAGATAATGGGATTGGCATGAAAGAGGAGCAGGATCTATTGAAAGGCAGCGGCATATCAGGTATGAAGGAACGACTTGAGTTTGTGAACGGTACTCTGGAGATAGAAGCAGAAGAAGGGACTACCGTTCTCATCAAAGTACCGAATGTGGTGATGCAGAGAGATAAGGGGGAGTATGTATGATTCGTATAGTAATAGCCGAGGATCAGAGAATGATGCTGGGTGCTTTAGGTTCATTGCTGGATTTTGAAGATGATATGGAAGTGGTGGGCATGGCTGGAAACGGCGAGGAGGCCATTGCCCTCTACAATCAATACAAGCCCGATATTTGCGTGATGGATATTGAAATGCCCTTGAAGACTGGGTTGGATGCTGCAGAAGAATTGAAGGGAACGGATTGCAAAGTCATCATTTTAACAACGTTTGCCCGCACCGGCTATTTCCAGCGTGCATTAAAAGCCGGGGTGAAAGGGTATTTGTTGAAAGATAGTCCCAGTGAAGAGCTTGCCAGCTCCATTCGCAGCATTATGGAGGGAAAACGGATCTATGCTCCTGAGCTGATGGATGATGTTTATGGAGAGGAAAATCCATTGACTGAAAGGGAAAAGGCGGTACTTGAGCTTGTTGCAGATGGTAAGAATACACAGGAAATTGCAGAAGAGCTCAGTATCAAAAGCGGCACGGTAAGAAATTATATTTCTACCATCCTCGATAAGCTCGAAGTGAAAAATAGAATTGAAGCCATTACCCAATCCAAGGAAAAGGGATGGTTCAAATAATATTTTTATCAAGAAACGGACTCCATCGGGACCGTTTTTTATTTTTTGTTAATCTTGGTTATGTTATAGTTAGGAAGCAAAATAGCAACTTAATAGAAGAGAGACGTGATCTACATGCCTGACTTTTTACAATTGGGAATAAAAAAAGAAGTGAACCATACATTGAAATCCCTTGGACTTGTCACACCAACACCCATACAGGAAAAAACGATACCAGCCGTATTGGACGGAAAAGATATTATTGCACAAGCGCAGACCGGTACAGGAAAGACGTTGGCGTTTGTCCTGCCGATCCTGGAGAAGATTGATGTTAACAATCCCGAAACACAAGCTTTAATCTTAACACCTACTCGTGAGCTTGCTCATCAGATAACGAAAGAAATAAAGAAGATGACGGAAAACATAGTTGGAGTAAGTGTACTTGCGATATTTGGGGGGCAGGACGTCCAGCATCAGTTGAAGAAGCTGAAAGGTGCGCAGCATATCATTGTGGCTACACCTGGAAGACTTTTAGATCATGTCAGACGTGGGACGATTGATCTTTCGACTTTGAAGATGCTTGTCATAGATGAAGCAGATCAGATGTTGTTGATGGGCTTTTTGCCTGATGTGGATACTATTATCCACGAAACATTCCCATCACGCCAGACTCTTTTATTTTCCGCGACCATCCCTAAGGAAATTCATGCACTTGCCAATAAGTATATGAAAAGTCCTGAGCATATTGAAATCAAAGAAAAACAGGTTACCGTCCATAAGATCAAGCAGTACGCTGTTGAAACCACCGATCGACGCAAAGAAGGTACTTTGCTGCACCTGATACAGGAACACCAGCCTTATTTGGCTATCATTTTCTGCCGGACAAAAGCAAGGGTGGAAAAATTAAATGCGACCCTCAAGGAAAAAGGGTTTTTAACAGATGAATTACACGGGGATATCCCTCAATCCAAGCGCCAGCGTGCGATGAGGAACTTCCGGGATGCTAAGCTTCAGTATCTTGTTGCAACGGATGTGGCGGCAAGAGGGCTAGATGTGGAAGGTGTTACACACGTCTATAACTATGATGTCCCAGAAGATGTAGAGACGTACATACATAGAACCGGGAGAACCGGCAGAGCAAGCGGTGATGGCGCTGCTTATACTTTGTTTGCACCAAGGGACGTTGATAATCTACAGTTGATTGAAAAGGGAATCAAGCAGACCTTGGAGCGAGTCGTCATAAAAGGAATCAGCATTCCCGATCGAGAAGATTACGAGAAGGAAAGAGAAATGAACATCAAAAAAGCAAGAAAAACAGCTCTGAAGAAAAAGGAGTTTTCCGCAAGCCAAAAACAAGAATTCAATAGAAGAAAACGATAGTAGAGAAAGGATGTCAGATATGAACATTACCGGATATGAAGCAGAAAAACTGAAAGATCCAACAGGAATATTGACGGGAGACCGCTATGAATTCCTCATAGATATTCAAATCCCGGAAGATGATGAGATGCATATGGAAAATGGTGTCTTTATCAAAGCGATTGTCGCAGTTGAGGACAACGGTACAAGAATTGTCCAGTATCATCTCTACGAGGATAAAACCCACACCTTGCTTGACTTTGAATTGGAAGAGGAAGAGCTGGCAATGGTGAAAGAGTATTGCATAAAGCAGCTCGTGAATGGTGTTATCTAAGCAAAAGGACAACACTAGCCAGAGCGCAGGTAATAGACGGATAATTTCAATGATTCCACCTAATAGTTGATAGTTGCATTTCGATCTATTCTCCTGTACTATAGTAAAACAAGCTGCGATGCACGTAACCATAACAAAGTTTTAACCTTTATACTTAACTAGGGAGTTTTATATAAAAGCAGGAATGTCAAGCCTCCGAGATAGAGGACGACAGGAATGTTTTTGCGAACACCCACTTTCAGGAGTGGTGGTTTAAAACTTTCTTATACTAAGTTACGGCAGTTGTGGCTTGTACCTACATACTAATTTAAACTTATAACCACCCAGCATCCGATTCGGACGCTGGGTTTCTTTTGCTGTTATGAAGTTTTCGTTAAAACAGGCAGTTTACCAGCCCATGGACGTGCCTCTTCAAGCTGACCTGCAAGGCGGAACAGGGTGGCCTCGTCGCCGTAGGGGGCAAAAAATTGAACACCGATCGGTAGATTGTCATCATTCCAATAGAGCGGCACATTCATAGCCGGTATCCCAGTCGCATTTGCAAGAGGTGTATAAGGAACCCAGCCATTCGCCAGCCTTGAATACTCCTCAAGATCCCCCTTGTATACCAATTCCCCTATTTTTACGGGTGGCTTGGATAGGGTTGGTGTAAGAAGCAAGTCATAGCCGGTGAAGAATCGTGCCATTGTACCTGCCAATTGCTGCATATAGGACATGGCCGACAGAGTTTCCACTCCGGTATACTTTGCTCCAGCCTGACCTATTTCCCAAGTCAGGCGTTCAAAATGCTCCGCGCTTGCCACTTTTCCGACAAGTGCAGGGAGAGAAGCGATTCCGAGCGTTACCATCTGATACCATAAAACGGTAAAGGCATTCGTGAATGCTTCCACATTGACTGCCAGGCTTGCTTCTTCCACATGATGACCTAAATCCGTACACAATTTGGCTGCATCCACTACCGCATCCCTGCAATCGGGATCAATCGGCTTCCCATGGAATGTTGTTGATAGAAAACCTATTCTCAGCCTACCAGGAGTTGTCTTAACTTCTTTGATAAAAGACTGACTAGGCGAGGGTGCAATAAATGGATCTCCAAGTCCTGGCCCATGTGTAGCATCAAGTAATGCAGCACTATCACGGACACTCCTGGAAACACAATGACTGACACCCAACCCGAGAGTATCTGGGTTTCTTGGGTTTCGTCCTCTACTGATTTTCATTCCGAAAATTCCACAGCAAGAAGCAGGTATCCGGATAGAACCACCGCCATCCGAGGCATGAGCCATGGGAACAATTCCGGCTGCCACCGCAGCAGCAGATCCACCGCTCGAACCACCTGCTGTAAGGCTAAGATTCCAGGGATTTCGAGTTGGCCCATAAAGCTCCGGTTCGGTAATTGGTTGAATACCTAGCTCACATGAGTTCGTTTTTCCAATTGTAATTAATCCGGACTTGCGTATCCGTGAAGACAATACAGAATCTGTTGGACATAAGAAATCTTTCAAAAGTCTTGAACCACCTGAATAGGGTGCTCCAGCAAAAAACTCCAAGTCTTTCATAAGAAAAGGGACACCTGCAAAGGGTGAAGACAAGTCATCCGATTCAGCCAAACTCCTTGCTTCCTCAAACATCTCGATAATTACGGCATTGATGAGGGGATTAACCTGCTTACTCCTGTCAATAGCCGACTCCACCAGTTCAATAGGTTTTACTTCTTTCTTTTTTACCAATTCACTAAGACCTACTGCATCCATCCCCAAATAATCTTTCACATGTACACCTCATTTCTGTAGTATGACTATTAATAGATTAGCACATTATGGTAAGATAGGAAGGTCCATTTTCTCTTGTTACGGAGGTATATTAATTTTCTTAAAAGGGAAGATAGGATAATAGTGAATATCAAGGATATAAATGGAAGGGAGATATAAGGATGGATAAAGTGGAAGTAGGAGATATTTTCATCGTTCAGGATGAAAATGACCAGGATCAGGAACTTGAAGTATTAGGAACAATGGATGTGGAGGGCTCCACATACGTTGCAGTTGCGTTTGTCGAAGAAATCGAGAAACAGACGACTGGTGACGTAGACATCTTTTTCTTGAAAGTGGAAGAGGATGGCGAACTTTCCGAAATAGAGTCCGACGAAGAATTTGATAAAGTTTCCTCTGCATTCGAGGGAGTAGTAGAAGAACAAGAATAAGAAGCAGGAAAGTAGAACAAGTACCCAATCAAGGTACCTGTCCTACTTTCTTTTTTTATTGTCTAAGCATGTTCATCGAATAAGCCCATATGATGTAGAGAAGCCTCAACGCTTCAGTAATGAAGATGAAGATAAAGGGAGGAAAGACAACATGGATAATTTTTTACTCGTCCTTAATATTTTTCTTTTACTTTTACTGTGTTTTGGGCTGTACAAGATGCAAAAGAAGGGAGTCTCCTTTGCCAAACGTGTATTTGCAGGTCTAGGCATCGGGATTGTTTTCGGTCTGGGATTGCAATACGCATATGGAACAGATTCGGAGGTGCTCGCAGGTTCCATCGATTGGTTTAATATCGTCGGTTCAGGCTATGTGAAGTTTCTTCAGATGATTGTCATGCCGCTTGTATTTATCAGCATTATCGCCGCGTTTACACGCCTGACGCTAAAAAGCAATATAGGAAAAGTGAGTGCTCTAATCATCGGCATATTGCTCGGTACGACAGCGATTGCCGCTGCAGTCGGTATCGGTACGACTGTCCTGTTTGATCTTGAAGCAATTGAAATAGAGCAGGGTGATGCAGAAACAGCCAGAGGGGAACAATTGGAATCACGTGCTGGTGACCTTGCTTCCAAAACCTTTCCACAGCAGATGCTGGATTTATTGCCTTCGAATGTATTCCTTGATTTTACAGGAGCGCGCTCCACTTCTACCATCGCTGTCGTCATATTTGCAGCATTTATCGGTATTGCATATCTTGGGGTTCGCAGGAAGAATGCCGAACAGGCCGAATCTTTTGCCAAACTGGTGGATACCTTCTATACGATTATTATGCGTGTGGTAACATTGATTCTTCGGTTGACACCATATGGTATTTTGGCCATCATGACGCGTGTGACCGCCACCAGTGACTACGGCGCCATAGCAAAGCTGGGGGAGTTTGTAGCAGCTTCCTACGTCGCGCTTCTTATTGTCTTTGGCATTCACCTGCTGCTCTTGATGTTTGCAGGATTGAATCCTTTAACATATGTAAAGAAGGCATTTCCGGTTCTTTCCTTCGCTTTCACTTCCAGAACAAGCGCTGGTACGTTACCGTTAAATATAAAAGCGCAAACGAAGGAACTGGGAGTATCAGACGGGGTGGCAAACTTTGCTGGCTCATTCGGGTTATCCATTGGTCAGAATGGTTGTGCCGGAGTTTATCCTGCGATGTTGGCAGTGATGATTGCACCAACTGTCGGAATCAATCCTCTTGATCCATCGTTTTTGTTCATGCTGATATTAGTCGTTGCCATCAGTTCCTTCGGTGTGGCGGGAGTTGGAGGAGGGGCAACATTCGCTGCCATTCTTGTACTATCTGCGATGGATCTTCCGATAGCTTTGGCAGGCTTGCTGATTTCCGTTGAACCGCTGATTGATATGGGACGTACTGCATTGAACGTAAGTGGAAGCATGACAGCAGGAGTCTTGACCGGCAAAGCAACCGGAAACCTGGATACCAGTGTCTACAATAGTCCGCCATCCACTGATTTTGAAGCGGATGCTTGATAAGATCTGAGAGGGAAGCGGCAGAGAGATCTGCCGCTTTTTTTGTTTAGTTCATCAGTGAGGGCGTAGGATGTTTGATAATTGTAAGTCTTGTTATTAAAATCAAAGCATATGAACTTTTGTTCAATGCAAACGAGCAGAAGTTTATACGCTTATGAAAAATCGTTCACATGTATTGAAAATAATTTCGAATATATAATGGATTCTCTACAAGCAATTTTCCATTATTACTGAGCAAAATTTAAACCAAAAAGAAAAAGCCTCGGAAAGAACCAAGGCATTTAAATAGACTGCTTTTTATCACATCATTTTATATTAAAGTTTTCCTTCTCCAACAAGTGCTCCGGTTTCTTCCCGATCGGATCCTGATGGAAGTATTCACGAATAACTCCATCACGTAAATAGTTGGCGATGGAGACTAAAATCATTCCCTGATCCAAGGAAAGATAGGAGTGTGCCACTTCCCCGGATGTAAGATTGACTGAATCATAGAATCCATAATCCGTACCGTAAGCATCAAGTTCTTTTAACGCTTGGATATTAGCAAGAGCTTCATCCGGTGCATGCTCAAGCGCCAGGAAGGTTGCGTGTGGAGTGACAGTCGCCTTATCCTCATACCCTTGTGTACCGAGTACCGGAACACCAAACTCCCCATAATTATTCCGGATTCCTGCCGGTGAGAAGCCCCATGCTCTGTACTCGTTCTTTTCAGCAAACCGAATCTGTCCCTCAACGTGATGCTTGTTGTTTAATCCCAGAGCTTTCGTTCCTAGCTCATTTTCCTTTAGCACGAGACTCGGCATAAGTGCTTCAAACATGCTGCCTCCCCAGCTTGGAACATATTTGATTCCATCAAATTCATAGTAGCCTTGGTATAGTTCGATTCCATCATACGTTTTCATCGTTCCGTTTGGCCGCTGCTTCTGCCAGTCAAATTCCGGAGGGAATGCACGGTAAAGCTTCCACCAGTGGTCTTCTGGCACATCACCTTTTCCGATTGCCAAATAGCTGGCAACACGTGGTTCCGTATAGAACAGTCCGTAGTGGTGGGAGGTCACGCTTTTCTTTTCTAGGTCATAGCCTCCGTATAGATGTCCCACTTCCTTATCATAAAGATGGGAATAGTCCATATCCGCAACCAACGGATCTGTCATTTCTTTCAAGTTTTCAAAATATTGTCCGGTGACGATCAGCCCAGCAGTAAGCCACCCATTATCGACACTTGAGATAAACTGTCCCCAATCCTTTTTCAGCGAGCCGTCCTTCGTGTAGTACCAGTTATAATAGAGCCCATTCCATTTTTCCATTTTCTCCAAAGTATGAAGGGTTGTTTCAACCTTCTCCTCGGCATCCTTTTTTGAAATCAAGTCAAGTTCAACAGCTGATACCATTCCCATCAAATACATTGAAATATTGGTCGGGGAGGTGCGCTCCGCTTTAACCTCATTTGGTTCAAAATCAACCCGATCCATTGTGAGACCAGTGGATGGTTCGGTATATCCTTCAAAAAATTGAAACGTTTTTTCTGCAGTGACCAGTAATTCCTGATTAAGTTCCCCATCCGCTTTCATACCCGCATCCATGTAATTTAATACAAGGAAAACAATAGCGCCAAGAATAACTACTGATATTGCCGAAATTACATATTTTATCATCCAACTATCTCCTTTCCTAATAAAACGGAATAAAATACCCCATAGGGTGAAACGTTTCGATTTTTCGGTATGTAAGGGCATTCATTTCTGTAAATATAACCTTTTTATGAAAACCTAGCAATACTTTTGAATCAAAAGTTCAGAATTCACCAAATGAAATTCTCCATAACTAATTTCATCGACATCTTCCCGACATATTCTTGGTCTACTATGGCTGGATGGTAGTTGCGAATATCATGCTTAATCAAGTTTAGGTATAATAGGGTCAAAGGAGTGGAACGGATGGAGAAGGTTTTGGTGGTGGAGGATGAGGTGGCAATCAATCAGGTGCTTAAGGTATATTTGCAAAAAGAAGGTTATCAAGTGGTACAAGCCTTTAATGGAAATGAAGCAATCCGTCTTTATCAACAGGAACTCCCGGCTTTGGTGCTACTGGATGTCATGCTTCCGGAAACAAATGGATGGAAAATCCTTGAGTCGATTCGAATGAAAGGTAACTGCCCGGTAATCATGCTGACGGCACTCGATGAGATCACATACCGCCTAAGCGGATTAAAAGGCGGAGCAGATGATTACATAACGAAACCTTTTATTGCAGATGAAGTGGTTGCAAGGGTACAGGCTGTTCTGAGAAGGGCCGGCAATAAAACCAAACCTGATGGTATCAAGCAATTCGGACAATTGACGGTAAACTGGAAGTCTCATTCTGTTTCTCTTTTCGGAGTTACAATCCCCTTATCTCCAAGGGACTTGGCCTTATTTCTGTTCTTCGCACAGCATCCAAATCAAACCTTTACAAGAGAACAACTACTAGATCGGGTATGGGGACTGGATTATGACGGCAGTGACAGAGCTGTAGATCTTGCTGTAAAAAGAATACGCAAAGCTCTCCAGGAATGGTCCATCCATGAAGGGGAGATAAAGACACTGCGGGGACTGGGGTATCAATTCTGTGTTAAAGACTAGAGATAAAAGACCATCACTTTTACGATATTGGACAACAAGATATTTTATCACTCTGATGATCGGATTGATTGTCATCGCTTTCGTTTCAGTGTTTTGGATTAAACATTCCGCTTTGGAAAACCGATTGAATATGACCATTTTTATGGCAGAGGAAATAGCGAGTCGAGTTTCGAATTATGAACAAGGGAGATTTATTCCAAGGGATAATAATCCCATGTTCAAAGATCCGGAGCAAAGAACGAATGGAGTCATTTATATCGTTGATAAAGATGGAGCTATACTTTCTGCCAATCGTTCCATGCGACAATCATTTAAAGGATTTTTGCCACAGAATCTTTTGAATGATAAGGAGCAGGTTCAAAAAATTGATGCCGGCAATGGGGATACTCAGGAATATCTAGTAAAGGCTCCCATAGAAATTAACGGGGGGATTGTAGGGTGGGTCGTAATCATCCAACCAGAAAGCGAATTGGTAGAAGTCAAACAGGAATATGGACTATTATTCATTATGCTTGGAAGTTTGGCCCTACTGGGGTGGGCAGCAATCTATTTTTTATCAAGGAAGCTTTCTTCACCGATCAAAGAGGTGGCTATCGCAGCAAAGCGGGTACAGGAGGGAAACTATTCCTTTCAATTGCCTGAAAATCTGCACGAAGAAGAGACATATGAACTCGTACAATCCTTTAGAGAGATGGCAGATCGCTTACAGCAGCTCGAAGCCTTGCGCACAGAGCTTTTGGCTGGTGTGACACATGAGTTGAAGACACCTGTTACATCTATCAGCGGCCTTTTGCAGGCAGTTAGAGATGACGTTGTGACGGGAAAAGATGCAAAGGAATTTGTAGCAATTTCTTTGAAGGAAACGTTCAGAATGCAAAAAATGATTGCAGATCTGCTGGATTTCAATTCGTTCTCCGTTAACCAGCTGTCCATCATCAACGAGCACCTTTTTATTAACAGGGTAGTAGAGGAAACTGCCTATCAATGGACTCACTCACAACAGGATAACCGTGTTAAGCTGGAAATTAGTCTTCTTGAAGAGGATGAGCAGATAGAAACGGATGGCATGCGCTTAAAACAGGTGCTGTTCAACCTTCTGAACAACGCCAAACAATCGATTGAGAGAGAGGGAAAGGTTACAATCAGCATGAGCAAAGAAGACGATCACCTCTCGATCACTATACAAGATAGTGGCTGTGGTATTCCAATGGAAGAACAGAGTCTTATTTTCGAGAGATTTTACCGGGGAGATAACAAGAAGTTTAAAGTCAGAGGGTTGGGAATCGGACTCCCCTTCAGTAAAATGATTGCACATGCCCTTGGCGGAAATCTTTTATTAGTAGAATCCTCAACCAAAGGATCGACCTTTAAAGTTTCACTTCCATTAATTAGAACTAATGAAAACCCATAATGAAATGATGTTATTCACATTGTTTCCTTGTGGTTTTTTTATTTCTATTTCCACACCGACACACACCTGACACATTCACTAGCTATTCTTGTTCTTGAGCTTAGACAAGCTACAAAAAAATTTTATATTGGGGGAAAGACAATGAATTTTATGAAACGCGCTTTTTTAAGCATCAAAACAAGAGCAGGAAAAAGTCTCCTTCTCCTTTTCACTTTAACCGTTATTTGCGTTTTTGTGTTATCCGGACTTTCCATACAAACCGCGGCAGGTAAATCAGCAGAGCTTGCTCGGCAAAACATCGGTGGGAACGTAACACTGCAGGTGGATCGTGAAAAAATGATGGAGCAGCAGGCAGCGGATGGAGGAAGACCACGCTTCGAGTTGACACCTATCCTGTTAAGTGAGGCGGAGGAATTGATAGATTATCCGGAGGTAAAAGGATATAACTTTACCTCATCCACTTTCGGCAACGCAATTGACTTTGAAACGATAGAAAGCGGTTCTGCAACAGAAGAAGATTCCTCTGAGTCCTCCTCTGAGTCCAATCAAGGAGGACCAGGACGAATGGGAGGGATGATGCTTGCCGACCTTTCCGTTGAGGGTGTACTTTTTTCTGATTCTGTACAAGCATTCCTCGACGGAGATTCCACCATTTTGGAAGGTCGTCATCTGACCGAAGAAGATGCAAATCAGCCTTTTACAATGATAGAGAAGACTTTAGCAGAGGAAAATGATTTATCTATTGGCGACAAAATCAATATACAGTCACCTGTTGAAGCGGCCACTTTGGAGTTAGAGATTATAGGGATATACGAAACGGCTGTTGCAGGAGATAGCACCGGCATGAATTTCACTGCCTTGAATCCGTACAACAAGCTTTACGTTCCATATACTGCAGCTACCACATTAATGGGAGAAGGATATGAAGGAACGATTGACAGCGCCGTTTACTATATGAACGATCCCCGTAATATTGAGGACTTTATAGGCAGGGCAGAGGAAGAAAGCTCCATCGATTTTGCAACCTTCAAGCTCGATGCCAATGACCTGGTCTACCAGCAAATGGTCGGACCGATAGAGAATGTCGCCTCGTTCTCGAAAAACGTGGTCTACCTAGTCGCCATTGCAGGAGCTGTCATATTGGGCTTGATTGTGATGCTGACAATTCGCGAAAGAAAATATGAAATGGGTGTGCTTTTGGCTATCGGGGAAAAAAGATGGAAGCTGATGGGACAATTTATTGTCGAAATCCTGATAATAGCAATTATTTCCCTAAGTTTTGCCTCTATGGCAGGTAACCTTGTTGCCAACCAGGTTGGAGAGCAACTACTGACCCAGCAGCTTGAACAAAGTACAGAATCCGCCTCCAATCCGGAATCTTTTAGGAGACCTGGCATGGGTATGATGGGAGGCGATATGGGACCTGGCTTTGTACAAGAGCAGATTGATCCCATCGATGAGCTCGAAATTGCAATCACGTCCAAGGATTTTGGATTGCTGGCACTTATCGGATTCATTGTATCCATGCTTGCGACTATTATTCCATCCCTTACAATTTTACGTTTGCAGCCAAAAATGATTTTAACCAAACAGGATTAGGAGAGTGTTAGAATGAATGCATTACTGGAGTTTTCTAATGTAAGCTATTGGTATAAACAAGGAGGCAGACAACAGACAATCCTTCAGGATGTCCATGTTGCCTTTGATAAAGGCCATTTCTATTCTGTAATAGGTCCATCAGGTTCAGGCAAAACAACCTTTCTGTCATTGGCAAGTGGATTGGATGTCCCAAAGGAGGGGAAGATTCTTTATAACGGGAAGGATATCCAGGAAATTGGACTTTCGCATTTCCGTAACAAGTTTGTCTCTATCGTCTTTCAATCCTATAATCTCTTACCATATATGACAGCAATGCAGAATATCATTACAGCAATGGAGATTACCGGTTCCAAGGTGAAAAAGAAAAAGGAATTTGTTTTGGAGATGTTAAATAAGGTGGGGATCAATGAAAAGCAGGCCAATCAGAGAGTACTGACTTTGAGCGGCGGACAGCAGCAGAGAATTTCCATTGCACGTGCCCTATGCTGCCAATCAGATTTTATCGTGGCAGATGAACCTACAGGAAATCTGGATGAAGACACTGCACAGGAAATTGTCCAGCTATTCAAGGAACTTGCCCATAAAGAAAACAAATGCATCATTGTGGTAACGCATAATAATGAAATAGCTGCTACATCGGATGTTATAGTGAAGATTAACCGAGGGAAATTTGAAGTGCGTAAAAATGATATCACTGTCATGGCATAATTGAAATCTGGTCACCATTCCGCACTTAGGTTACAATATGGTTATTATTCATAGTTATAAGGGTGACTAATTTGCAGAAATCAATCGAAATCGAACATAAGGGACAGATTTTGAGAGGGATGCAGCATATTCCTATGGGAAACAACCTTCCTGCTGTCATTCTCTTTCATGGTTTTACTGGTACAAAGCTTGAGCCACACAGATTCTTCTTGAAAATATCCCGCGCACTTGAAACGATGGGAATCGCTTCTTTCCGATTTGATTTTTTGGGAAGCGGGGAAAGTGACGGGAATTTTGAAGAGATGACTGTGCTCAGTGAGGTCGCAGAGGCAAGGACGATTTTGGAATATGTCCGATCCCATCCTTCCATCGATAAAGAAAACACTATTGTTCTAGGGTTCAGCATGGGCGGATTGGTTGCAAGCCTTCTGGCAGGGAAGCAGCCCGCAGATATAAAGAAACTTATTTTGCTCGCCCCGGCTGGAACATTGCCTCAAATCATAGAAAAACAATTGGGCTTTGCAACTTTTATAGAAGAGCAAAACGCCTATGATCTTGGAGGCAATCTTTTAGGTAAGGACTTCGTAACGGAATTGAAAAGCCTGGAGGTATGGGAAACTGCAGCTCGATACTCAAATGATGTCCTGTTGATTCACGGAACGAACGATCAGGCGGTACATGTAGATGTTTCATCACTTTATAGGACGAATTGTTATCCTCATGCAACACTTCTGCACATTGAAGGAGCAGATCATACGTTCAACTCCTACAGGTGGGAGCAGGAAGTTATTGAAGCAATATGTAATTTCAGCACCTGAATAAACATAGAAGAGTCTCCAGTACACACTGGAGTCTTTTTATTTGTTTGGAATAGAAAGGTTGCATCTATGGAACTATTTTTGCTATAGTAATATGTTGTATGTTCCTTACAGAAACATACATTGGATAAATATACTCATAAAGGTATTGGTGATAAAAAATGAATCAAGATTATAGAGTGCTATTATATTACAAATATGTAGAGATCGAGAACGCCGAGGAATTTACCCAGGAGCATTTGGCGTTTTGTAAGGAGCTCGGATTGAAAGGACGTATACTGATCGCAACTGAAGGGATTAATGGAACGGTTTCTGGTACTGTGGAACAAACGGATGCCTATATTGCCCATATGACTGCCAATCCCCTTTTTGCAGACATGATATACAAGATCGATGAGGCAGAAGGGCATGCATTCAAAAAAATGAAAGTCCGCTTTCGCCCAGAGCTTGTTACACTGCGCCTTGAAAACGACGTAGATCCGAACAAGACGACAGGTAAGCATCTAAAGCCTAAAGAATTCTTTGAAGCGATGCAGCAGGAGGATACAGTAGTCATTGATGCACGGAACGATTATGAATATGACCTTGGACACTTCAGAGGCTCTGTTCGCCCGGATATCAACACATTCAAGGAACTGCCGCAATGGATCAAGGAAAACAAAAAGAATTTTGAAGGCAAAAAGGTTTTAACGTATTGTACAGGTGGAGTACGTTGTGAGAAATTCTCAGGCTGGCTATTGGATGAAGGCTTTGAGGATGTTTCCCAGCTTGATGGTGGAATTGTAACATATGGCAAGGACCCAGAGGTTCAAGGCGAGTTGTGGGATGGACAGTGCTATGTGTTCGACGACCGTATCAGTGTTCCCATCAACCAAAAAGAGCATGTAGTGGTTGGAAAAGATCATTTCTCCGGAGAACCATGTGAAAGATACGTTAACTGTGCGAACCCGGAATGCAATAAAAAGATACTAAGCTCAGAGGAAAACGAACACCGCTATCTTCGCAGCTGCTCAAACGAATGCAGAGAGCATCCAAGAAACCGCTATATTGCAGAGCATGGTCTGACAGAAACGGAAGTAAACGAAAGAATTGCATCAATTCGTGAAGAAGCACAAGTGAACTAATCCAAAAACACCCCGTTACGGTATGTAACGGGGTGTTTCAATTTGCAGAGGATGAGGTCTGATTAAATTTCCTCCAGATAACTGCTGTAACCAATAGAAGAGCACCAAATGACACCCCTATCAACTGATCT
The DNA here is from genome assembly GCA_051750385.1 of Bacillota bacterium. Lineage (GTDB taxonomy): Bacteria > Bacillota > Bacilli > Bacillales > Bacillaceae_I > Sutcliffiella_A. The sequence continues at coordinate 787,798 of JBNJJQ010000001.1, forward strand.
AATAACAGCTCGCCATTTTTAATTAGACGAAATAAAAAAACTCCCCCAAAAATCCCGATAATCAAGAACGAAAGTCGGATTACATAGGTGTTTATCTCCATGCTAAGCCTCCTGACTTCAATAAATAGGTAATTTTATTATATCACAAATATTATAAAATATTCTTAATTTTCCTTTAATTTCTTGGTGCCTAATAATTATGTTTTGGATAGATACATAGTAGGAATAGAATAATAAAGAGTATCTTATCCAGAAAGAGCCACTTTGAAAGGAAGGATAAATATGGACTACCGAATAGAAAAGGATACAATGGGCGAAATAAAGGTCCCTAAAGATAAGTTATGGCGTGCTCAGACACAGAGAAGCCTGGAGAATTTCAAAATAGGAAATGAATTGATGCCTTTAGAGGTCATACAAGCTTTTTCTCTATTAAAAAAAGCGGCAGCTGTTGCCAACTATAAGCTCGGAAAATTGCCTCTCGAAAAAGCGGAGGCCATAACGATAGCCTGCGAAGAGATCTACACCGGTAAATGGAATGACCAATTTCCTCTAGTTGTCTGGCAAACCGGGAGCGGAACTCAATCAAACATGAATGTTAATGAGGTCATTGCTACAAGAAGCACACAAATACTTCAAGAGAGAGAAGTAGATACCACTATTCATCCAAATGATGATGTGAATATGTCCCAAAGTTCCAATGACACCTTTCCTACTGCGTTGCACATTGCAGGTGTCCTAGCTATTGAAGAACAGCTCCTGCCGGCTTTAACAAAATTGAAGACCACGTTGAATCAAAAAGCGGAGGAGTTTCAGGGCGTCATTAAAATTGGCCGGACCCATCTTCAGGATGCAACTCCCTTGACGCTTGGCCAAGAGATAAGCGGTTGGCATCATATGCTGGAAAAATGTGAAAGCATGCTGATGGAAAGCAGCGTATATATGAAGGAGCTTGCAATAGGAGGAACAGCGGTTGGAACGGGATTGAATGCCCATCCTGAGTTCGGGGAAATGGCAGCAAAGGAAATAAGCCTTTATTCCGGAAAGGCCTTCACATCCGCAACAAATAAATTTCATGCACTGACAAGTCATGATCAGATGGTCCATGTGCATGGCGCGTTGAAAGCGCTTGCTGCAGATTTAATGAAGATCGCCAATGATGTCAGATGGCTCGCAAGTGGTCCAAGAAGCGGAATCGCAGAAATATTCATCCCTGAAAATGAACCAGGAAGTTCCATCATGCCAGGGAAGGTTAACCCCACTCAAAGCGAGGCACTAACAATGGTTGCAGCCCAGGTCATGGGAAATGATGTAACAATCGGAATCGCAGCCAGTCAAGGCAACTTTGAACTGAATGTCTATAAGCCGGTAATCATCTACAACTTTCTCCAATCCGTTCGCCTTTTAGCGGATTCCATGTTTAGTTTTCATGATAAATGTGTGGTGGGAATAGAACCTAATTATGATAAGATCAAAGAAAACCTTGAAAATTCCCTCATGCTTGTAACAGCGTTGAATCCACATATCGGATATGAAAATGCAGCGAAAATTGCAAAGCTTGCATATCATGAAGGTATTACACTGAAGGAAGCCGCAGTTAAGACAGGACTGTTGACGGAATCAGAGTTTGATCAGAAAGTAGATCCATCCGACATGATTGGCAACTCAAGGGGGTAAGAGAGCTAATAATATGGGAGTTGGGGAGGATCATAACATAAAAGGAAGTCCCTGACAATCAGGGACTTCCTTCATCATCATTTTGCTACAAGATCATCTTCACTTACTTTTTCAATTTTTTCAACAAACATCTGGAACACTTTTCTTTTCTCATCTAGTTCCCTCATGTATTGCTTCAGTTCGTTGAATTTCTCCTCGTATGGTCTATGATAGGTGTTTTTAATATTGTTGATGATTTCATCATTGATGGTAGATTGAATGACCTGTTTGGTGATACTGAATTTGATGGAATAAAGCTGGAGATCGCACTTTACCTTTTCATATTCATCGTCAATTTCTTTCTTTTGTAAAAGAATTTCTTCTTTCCATTCCCGTAAGGATTCCTTCACATATGATGCCTGCATTTAAAGTACCTCCTTTAACTTCGATCGTAATATGTAATGTAAAATGTATGTATCAATAGAATATTAACAATCAGACGGAGTTTTCTGGGGGTCAATCGAATTATTTTTATCCCCCGTATCTTTGCAGTTCTTACAAACGTTTAATAAATGAGTGGTGTAAAAGGAGTGAGTATTAGAATGGAAAATATGGAAACAAAGCTTGTAGAACAATACAATACCCTGCAAAGGTACTGTCGCTATTTAACGCGCAACCGGTGGGATGCCGATGATCTGGCACAGGAAACATTTGCAAAGGTTTTAGCTACCTACAAAGAGTGTCCGACTATCAGTAGGAGACTCATCCAGAAAATAGCCTTTAACCAATGGATGGATATCATGAGGAAAAGAAAGAGGGAGGACTTGTCGGCAGCAATGCCTGAGTTCTCAGATGCAAAAGCTTCAACTATCGATAGCCCTTTCATCATTCATGACTTTCTGCTGAAACAGTTGACTCCAAAGCAGGCCGTCACCTTTTTTCTAAAAGAAGCGTTCCATTATCAGAACCAGGAAATCGGGGAGCTTCTTCATTTGACGGAGGGAGCGGTAAAAGCGATTGTCCACCGCTATAGGAACCGGTTAAATAAAGAGAAAAACGAAGAAGAGAAGCCTTTGATCGACTGCATTTGGTTGGATGATGAGGCAAACAAAATGGCTCAACTTATGGATGAAAGCATCCACCGTGCTGATCCTTCCATTTTAATTAGGCAACTGCCTTCCTTTAGAACTTTGAAGACGCCTATTTCTACTTCCCACTCCGGTTTTACACACACTCCTTCTTGCACCATACAAAGTGCAGCATAATATAAAAGGAGGGAATTGCAATGAATATGATTCCATATGTCATTGAACACTCGAATAAAGGGGAAAGGTCGTACGATATTTATTCAAGGCTGTTGAAGGACAGAATCATCATGATAGGGGATGAAATAACCGATCAATTAGCAAACAGTGTCGTTGCACAATTGCTTTTTCTGGCCGCAGACGATCCCGAAAAGGATATTTCCATCTATATCAATAGCCCCGGTGGTTCCACCACTGCAGGCTTTGCCATACTGGACACCATGAACTATATAAAACCCGACGTCAGAACGATCTGTATTGGAATGGCTGCATCATTTGGGGCACTTTTACTGATGGCCGGAAAGAAAGGGAAGCGGCTCGCATTGCCAAATAGTGAAATCATGATTCATCAGCCTTTGGGAGGTGCCAGGGGTCAGGCTACTGAAATAGAGATTTCAGCCAGAAGAATCCTTAAACTAAGAGAGGATATCAATCAGATGATTTCCGATCTGACAGGGCAGCCTGTTGAGAAGGTGGCAAAGGATACAGACCGTGACAATTTTATGACAGCATCGGAAGCGAAATCGTATGGAATAGTGGATGAAGTTCTAGAAAAATGAAACTGCAATCCGGGAGTGTGAATGCTTCCGGATTTTTTAATTCTGGAAAAAAGCAGGAAATTGGTGTTTTTTGGCGAATATTGAATATTCATCTGGAAAAGAAGGGGAGATATTGTGACAGAAAACGTCTATAATGAAAATGGTATCAAGGATTTGGGCGAGTTGAAACTGGTAGGCTTCCGCGTCGTGTGTCCAGGTGACAAGTACATATATGAAATACCTCGTGCGACAAAAAGACTTTCAGATAGATTGAATGAAATTAAACATGTACTCTATCCTCATCTTTTGAATGGAGCATTTGTAGTGGAACCTACCTCAGAGGAAGAGGATGGCTACTGGATTGGTGTGGAAGTGGAGGAGTTTGAAGATATTCCCGCAGATATGGTGACCCTGAGCATCCCTTCCCAAAGCTATGCCAGCACCACGTATAGAGGCCCGAACTATGATATAAGAAAAGCGTACAGGGAATTACATACATGGATGGAACAGCAAGGCCTGGAGCGTAATGTTAACGGCTGGCACTTGGAGGTCTTCCATGAGTGGGAGGATACAGATAATATCGGAGTCGAATTGCTGGACACCCTACATTGATAACGACATAACGAAAGGAATGCTGAAATGCATATCGATACACTTGATTATTGGGTAACAAAACTTGAACTGGAGCCACACCAAGAGGGAGGCTATTATAAACAGACCTACACGTCACAAGAGAATATCTCTGATAGAGAGCTGAGCACTGATTTCCAGGGCCAGCGAACCCTTTTTTCCAGCATATACTTCCTATTGACGGATAAAAATGTATCCCATTTTCATCGTCTTAAATCTGACGAGCTGTGGTATTTCCATGGCGGGAGCTCACTTTCTGTCCATGTGATCCATGAATCAGGTGAATACCAGGAATACAAGCTTGGATTGGACTTGGAAAAAGGGGAGACTCCACAGGTTTTAGTACCCAAAAACGCAATTTTCGGTTCGTCTGTTGCTGCAGAGGATTCCTGTTCCTTAGTTGGATGCATGGTATCTCCAGGCTTTGTCTTTGAAGACTTCGAATTGTTCTCTCAGGCAGAACTGCTGGAGAAATACCCGCAGCATGAAGTGATTATCAGAAAAATGGCATATGAGGTACTACCTGAATAATTTTCAATGTAAATGGACTTTGGCAATTGCTGAAGTCCTTTTTTCATGGGAGAATTCACCAATTCCTGAACGAGCGTATTATTATACATATTTCTTTCTCCTCGGGGAAAAATGGAATATATTGAAGAATATGGGGAGGTGCACCTGACGATGGAAGGGAATTTGCAGGAAATTACTTCTGTTTTAAAGAACAATGATGATTTTTTTGAATTATATCAGGATTTTGGTAAAGAAAAATTAATATTATTAGGACTAAATAGTTTAATCGATGTGCCAAAAACACTTTTCAGCCTAAAAGATAGGTTGGACATAGAAACAGCGGCGGATAATCAGCCCACTTCCATTTTATTTGGGTTGGGAGATAACATTGTTCAAGATAAAAAAGCTATAATCTCTTCCATTCTCGAAGGCAAACTGATAATCCTGCTGAATAATGAACAAAAACAAGCCATTGTGGTGAATCCCATATCTAAAATTCTATCACGTAGCATTGAAGCACCAACAAATGAAAATATTCTTCAAGGTGGGTTAAGCTCCTTTAATGAGGATCTCGATACAAACTTAGGACTTATTCGGAAACAGATAGTGTCAGAGAACCTTCATATAAAATCATTCACCTTAGGGAAAGAGCAGTCTAGGAAGGTATCCTTAATTTATTTTGAATCGACCAATATGCTTTATATAGAAACGTTGGAAAAACGTCTGAAAGAAAATCTCAGCATAGATCCCAAAAACCTTCAAAATCTGAACAGATTGATGGGAATCCCACGTTGGAGCCTAATCAGCCATTTCACCACCACTGAACTGCCACAAGAGGCAAACAATGCATTGGAAAGAGGAAGAGCGGTATTGTTTATCGATCGATATCCGTTTGCGATTATCACTCCCGGTCGATTGGAGGATATGTTCTTCATTGAAAATGATAATAATTTTCCATATCCGATCATGATAGCGATTAGATTTCTAAGGATAGCTGCAACTTTGTTAACCTTGATCATTCCAGGATTATATGTAGCCCTCGTATCCGTAAATCCCGAGGTTCTCAGAATTGAATTGGCGTTATCGCTCGCTGAAAGCAGAGACGGCGTACCATATCCAGCACTCGTAGAATCGCTTCTTATGCTGATTACACTAGAATTGATTATAGAGGCAAGTGTCAGATTGCCAAAAAGCATTGGGCCCACCATTACAATGGTAGGCGGAATCATTCTCGGTCAGGCAGCAGTGGAAGCAAAATTAGTAAGCAACCTGTTAATAATCATTCTTGCTGCTACAACAATCGCAAACTCTACCATTATCGGAGTTCAACATTCAACCTCTATCCGAATATTCAAATATTTGATATTGGTCCTTGCTTCCATCTTTGGTGTGCTTGGTATTCTCATAGGGGTATTTTTTGTCTGCAGCTATTACGCAAGTATTACAACTCTCGGGGTTCCATTTATCAACTTCAATTTTTCGAAAGGTGACATAAAAAGTGGATAAGTCGTTTAGCGTTGTCTGTACCTATATCCTGACACATCTTAGTCTTATATTTTTCTTGTACTCCGATGATATCATTTCCAGCACGGACCAAGGCCATTGGCTTCCGATCATATTAGGGGTGAGTGTCCATATTTTCATCATTTCTATATACATGAGCGGACTCAAAGAATTTCACAATCAGGATATTGTCGATATTTATTCAAAAGGTGGAAAATGGATGGTTATTTTGTTTTTAGTCCCCGTTAGCCTCTATTTTCTTGCTGCCATTATATTATCAGTAAGGGCATATTCCGAGATCATCAATATCGTATTCCTGTCGAATACTCCTTTATGGGCGGTCATGGCAGTCCTGCTGTTCATATCAAGCTATCTTGCAACAAGGGGATTGGAAGCCATTTTCCGTACCGGTTTATTGTTGACCTTTCTATTCATTCCATTGATATTCTTTATTTTCCTGGTATCTTTTCAGAATGTGGACTGGCATTATCTATTCCCTATGTGGCCTACATCATTCAAATTTCTGACGACCAATTCGTATTTAAAAAGCTTTTTTGCGATAGGAGGCGGGTTTTTATTTCTTGGTTTTGTTCAGCCATACTTCTCCTATAAAAGGAAAATCGTTTTGATTGCAGCTTTTTTATTGGTGCCGTGTTTTTTAATTTCTGTCTATATTCCTATCTTGACATTTGGTGATGCAACCGCTTCAACTTTTTTATTCCCTTTCGTAACTTCTGTTGACTCCATAAACCTGAATTGGCTCATGTTTGACAGGATTACCATGTTCTTTTTGATGAGTCTTATTACGTTTATCATGCTTTTCATCTCTCTTGTTCTATGGAAACTGATGCGTATTCTCCATCGAGGAATACCTTCTGCCAAACACACATATCTCACTATAATTGTTTCCATCTTCATTTATATTGTCTGTTTATTGATCCCAAATTGGAATGACGTAAGCAGACTTTTTCTATGGAATACTTTTCTCAGGTTCTATGTAATGTTCTCTGTCCCGATTTCGATCTATCTACTAGGTTTAAAGGTTAGAAAAGCAGGCGCAGGAAAGAAAGGGGAGGTAAAACATGCATAAAAAGTCCATCGGGATTTTTCTTCTCTTTTTGTCATTTATTAGTCTGAGTGGTTGTTGGGATAATAAGGATATCAATCATAGAGTGATGCCTGTTGTGCTAGGGATTGGGTCAACTGAAGATGGCTATAAAGTATTCATGGAAATACCGGTACCAAAGGAAGATTCCTTTGAAATAAGAATAGTTTCAGGTGTAGGGGAAACAATCAACCAAGTGATGGATGATTTAAGTAAAAACATTGAAAGCAGCGTTGATTTACTCCATGTCAAAGTGATTGTTATCAGCAGTGATTTAGCAGAAGCTGGAGTGAAGGACCTGTTTGCAGGCTTTATGCGTTCAAGGGATGTCTCCCCAAAAGCATTGGTTGCAATAAGCGAAGATAGTTTGGATGAGTTATTTTCCGTATTGGAACAGAATCAAGAGTCGGACAGTACCATTTTAATGGATTGCTTTGAAAAGAATGCTGGCTGGGGACCACAGATAGCCTTAACTCGGATATGGCAGGTATATAGAAGTATCCATTCCTATACACTGGATGTTGCAATCCCGTTAATAAAAATGGGAGGCACTACCTTAATTGAACAATCGGGTTCAGCGGTGATAAAAAACGGGAGAATGGTTGGGAAAATCTCTTCCGACGAAACACTCTTATACAACGCTTTTCAAGGAGAAAGTACCCATGGGAAAATCGAAGTGATGAAGGAAGCAAGTGTCATTATAGTAGCCAACTCCATGCACCATGAAAGTGACATGAATCATGATGTGCCTCATTTAAAGTCGAACATCCATATGAAGGTGATGTTGTTGGAAACGAGGGGGGACCCGTCACTATCCAAAATCAAAAAGGATTTGGAAACGCTCCTAAACGAAAGATTCGAACGAATGTTCACATCCGTACAATCCACACAAGCTGATATTCTTGGGATTGGCCAGCTATTCAGAAGGGATATACCAAGAAAAAATCTTAAAGAGTGGCGTTCCCGCTACTACCCGAATATGACAATGGATATGAAAGTCCAAGTGGAAATCCAGAATAATGGAAATTTGAAAACGCCAGCCAACTAAACATCCATTTACCGTCGTACTGGATTATAATAATAATAATAATAATAATTATGATATGGGTATTGATAATGGGACGTATATCCTGGATTTATTTGTCTATAATTTCTATCACAGTCTTTTGGCGGTCCTATAAAAGTATTTGGTTTAATAGGAGAAACCGCCTTTTTCCATTGGTTCTCATCCAGACAATATGAATGTGCCATAATTTTTGCTGGCGTTAAGGATAAAATATCAGATCCCAGAATTACTTCTGGAGTTGGTGCATTGAATATTGCCAGTAAGTGAGTATCGTCTACTGTTGCAATTTCATAGTGCCACCAGCCTTGAGGAATATTGACCACCTGGCCAGGGGTAACCTTGTAGTTATGAACCACTTTCGTAAAAGGGTTCAACATCGATATCACAGCTGAACCCGAAATGCAGTACACCAGTTCCGCAGCATTTTGATGGTAATGAGGCTCAATAATATTATCTTTACTCAGGAAAATATCCAGTAGAGAAACATTATCCAACGTATTTAACTGTTCTACTCCAAGAACGTTTATATAATTTTGACTGTTTTTCATGAAAGAATTACTTTTGTTAACATCGGAGAAAAATTGTACGGAAGGGGAGGTATAATCCACAGTTGTTCCCATAATTGATCATTCCTTTGAAGTATATTTGGGTCAACTTTAAATTATGCAATACCTTCTTACTTGTGCCAGTACCTATATCCAATCAAATGGATTAGTATTCAATTTTCATTCTGGCAGCTTTCCACAAAATAAATGGATTTTCTAAGGTATCCATGTGCAAATGATGAAAAGGGACCTTTTTATCCGAACTGTTTGATCGAAGCTCCTCATAAATGAAGGCATCATCAAATCCCACATCTTTTGCATCATCCTTAGTACAGGCAAAATAAACCTCCCGGATCCTGGACCAATAAATCGCACCAAAGCACATCGGGCATGGTTCGCAGCTTGTATAGAGAATGCAATTTTTCAATTGGAAATCTTTTAGATTCTGACAGGCATCTCTTATAGCTTGCACCTCAGCATGTGCGGTGGGATCCAACTGTCCTGTCACGCGGTTGACACCCCGGCCGACTACTGTTCCATCCTTTACAAGGATCGCACCAAAAGGGCCACCAGAACCCGTTTTCACATTTTCGTTTGCTAGCTTGATAGCTTCCAACAGGAAGGATTGATGGTCCATCCTAACACCTCCAATATAATAGGAGTATATTTAATGGGATGTTGTATTAGAAGATGGAACAGTACTAATATCTTATTCTTCCTTAAAAATTCCTTCTTGCCAGCGCTGATATATATATATGATTAAAGCAAGTCCAAGCATGATTAAATAAATACCCCAATCAGGCATATTAATTAGTTTATTTATTCCAAACCTTTCTGTAAGTTTTAGCACACCAAAATTAAAAATTGCATCAACAATTATATTCGTAACCATATATAATTTAAAATTACGATAAGTATAATGAAATATCCAAATTGTTGATATTAAAAAAAGTCCATATGCAAAAGAAATGTTCGTTATGTGTCCCCATGGTACGATTTTATCTTTCAGCACCCACCAATCATATGTATAGCCTATTTCATACAAAATTGTAAGCAATAATGAAACAAGTATCGCTACAGGCAAATAGCGCTTAATACTATCTTTTTTCATAAAAAATAAAGACAGCCAAGGAACAATTAAGCTCAGCCAGAGGAAAACCTTAATGAACAAATGCCTCACCGCCGATTCGTTTATGGTTAGATTATTTTTACCTATGTGATAAATAATTATGCGAATAATAAGTTGGGAAGAATCTTTATTGAAGAATGGTCAAAGTACGAAGGAAATAGCTGTGAAAGTAAACGTTTCCAGACGATATATTAGCCAATTGCTTAATGATAATTAAGTTCTGATCAACCGATAATGAAAACGAAGAAAGGATGACAAGCGACACAAAAGTGTTAAAAAAGTTAAGAGAAAAATCAAATTTATTCTTCATCCTATCTCCCATAAAAAGAAATATTGTGGACGAAGAATAAAACTTAAAATGTATTTAGGCACAATATAATATTATCTTAAGAAAAAGTTAAGAATTCTCCCATTATATATTTAAGAAATTTCATTTAAACTATCACACTTGAAGGTAAAAGTTTTTTTGCAATTGGAGGTTTTCTCATTAGTTAATAAACAATACTTGTAGTGGGTTATGAGTAGGAAATAAGGGTTCTCATTGCCGTTATACCCCTTTGGAAATAATTTGTCCAAAGGGTATTGTTATAGAAAAAATAAGATAATGATTTCCACCAACGCAATAGACCATATTCTTTAATAAGGAAAAATAATAAATTAAATCTCTAATTATTCAAAAAGCTGCCACGAATGTTAATATCATGATGATGAAGCATCCCTACCAACAACAACGATTTTTTTGTGGGGTGCAGCTTCGTAAGGCTTGATGGATATTTAGTGAATATCACTTTACATAGGAGTGAAATCAATGAAACGTTTATCAATTTTAATAGCTGATGATGAGGAGGAAATTGCTGATCTGATTGCCATCCATTTAGAAAAAGAAGGATACCATGTGATTAAAGCATCGGATGGACAAGAGGCTGTTCGTGTTGTCGAGACTCAGGTCATTGATTTGCTGATTTTGGATATTATGATGCCGAAATTGGATGGATATGAAGTCACCAGCCGCATTCGGGAACAGCATAATATGCCAATCATATTTTTAAGTGCCAAAACTTCTGATTTCGATAAAGTACAGGGCTTGGTAATTGGCGCAGATGATTATATGACTAAACCATTCACCCCGATAGAATTGGTTGCTCGTGTAAATGCTCACCTCCGACGTTTTATGAAGTTAAATCAACCCAAAAAAGGTACAGAAAATAAAACCTGCGTGGAAAATGGTGGAATAGTTATTTCTCCTGATCAACGTAAAGTGACTCTATATGGTGAAAACATCGAACTAACGCCTAAAGAGTTTGATATTTTGTACTTACTAGCCAGTCACCCAGGGAAAGTTTTTAGTGTAGAAAATATTTATCAGCAGGTGTGGGGCGATGCATACTTTGAAGGTGGGAATACCGTAATGGTCCATATTCGTACATTACGAAAAAAACTTGAAGAAGATAAACGGAAAAATAAATTTATAAAAACCGTATGGGGCGTGGGGTATACTTTCAATGGGTAAAATACTACGAAGTTTCCGCTCAAAAATGATATTATTATTTGGTTTAAGTATGCTGCTGTCCGGCGCTATAATTTATCTGATCTATAAAGGACTTCAATGGTATTATCACACATTTGTTGATTATGGAGATCTGTGGAGTAAAAAAATTCGTATCTTCATACTCAATATTGGCGACATTAACTTCTTTTTACTACTATTTATCCCACTTTCGATCTTTTTCTTTTATTTGCTGACCCAACGCTATTCAACCTATTTCAAGGTGATTTCAAACGGAATTCATTATCTCGCTCGTGGTGAGTTTACACATCGTGTTCAAGTCCAATCAAATGATGAATTTAGCGATATTGCGCTGGATATTAATTTAGCAAGTGAAAAATTGCAACAAGCCATCGAAAGAGGAGATTTTTCGGAAAGTAGTAAAAATCAGCTAGTCATAAATTTGGCTCATGATCTCCGTACACCGCTCACCTCCGTTTTAGGTTATTTAGATTTAATACTTAAGGATGAGAATTTGACGAAAGAACAAGTCAGACATTTTTTAACGATTGCCTTTACTAAATCTCAGCGTTTAGAAAGACTTATTGATGAATTATTCGAAATAACGCGAATGAACTATGGCATACTGCCAATTAAAAAAAATCATATAAATTTAAGTGACCTCCTTCATCAATTAAAGGAAGAATTGTATCCTATCTTCGAGAAGAATGATTTGATAGCTAGAATGAATGTGACTCCGCATTTACCTATATTGGGTGATGGAGAGCTATTAGCACGTGTGTTTGAAAATCTTCTAACCAATTCGAACCGCTATGGTAACGATGGCCAGTTTGTGGATATTAACGGCTTTATTGATTCTGGGAAAGTGGTTGTTCAGATTGTGAATTATGGAGATCCCATTCCTCAGAATGAGCTGCCCCATCTCTTTGATATGTTTTATATCGGTGACAAAGCACGAACTCATCAAGTAGGTGGCACCGGGATTGGCTTGTTCATTGCCAAGAATATTGTGGAGCAGCATAATGGAACCATTACTGCCGAAAGTAGTATAATACGTACTATTTTTGAAGTCAGCTTACCGCAGGAAAGATGAAGCTTAAAAAATCCGTGTAAAGGATTTAAGAAAAATTTAATATTTACCCCACTCTTTTTTTAAATAGTTTTCCCTACACTTATAAGCAAATAAGAACAAGGAGGAAACTGATAAATGAAGAAGTGGGGCTTTTTATTATTATCATTATTGTGCCTAGGGTTAACCTTCGTAAATATGGAACCTTTTTCTGAACCAAAAGTAAAAATACAAAACTATGATCAATCTGAAAATGATATAGAAGTGGGTGGAAGAACCCCTGTAAATATCCAAAAAATTGATATTACAGAAGACCAAATCTATCAAGGAGATCTGCTTTTGGTCAATAGTGAATATCCTGTTCACAAAGAGAGTATTAAATCGGATATTGTCAATTTATCTGCAAACTATGAATTGGCACAAAGTTACGTGTTGTTAGGCAGTGACATTTATCTGTCAGAGGATATTGCACATAAATTCTCAGAGATGGTTGCTGCTGCAGAAAAAGATGGCCTTCAATATTTCGCCATTACAAGCGGCTTTCGAGACTTTGATGAGCAAAGTTTACTTTATCAAGATATGGGTTCTGCCTATGCCTTGCCACCTGGCTATAGCGAACACAATCTGGGTTTATCGCTTGATGTAGGATCTACTCAAATGAAGATGGCTGATGCACCAGAAGGAAAGTGGATAGAAGAAAACGCTTGGAAATACGGGTTCATTTTACGCTATCCAGAGGATAAAACGGACATAACAGGAATTCAATATGAACCGTGGCACATCCGCTATGTTGGTTTCCCTCATAGCGCGATTATGAAAGAAAAGAATTTCGTTTTAGAAGAATATATGGAATACCTAAAAGAAGAAAAAAACATTTCTGCTAGTGTAAATGGGGAAAAATATGAGATTTCATATTATCCTATTACTAAAAATACGACCATTAATGTGCCTGCCAATCTTCGTTATGAGATTTCAGGTAACAATATCGATGGTGTGATTGTGACAGTGTTTCCCTGATAAGCACGTATGAAACTCTTGGAAGGTGATTATCTATGCTTGAAATTTTAGAAACTGAACGTTCATATTTACAACCAGCTTACCAAAAGGATGCTTTAATGGTCGACAGTTTGCTCGGGACAAAGCTTTCATGAACAAGTCGCTCGTCTTACGAGTGACACAAAAGTACTAAATACCTCGATCAAAATGGACAAAGTCATAATCGGCTTAATTCTTAAGAAATCGTATTTATCTGAATGAGTTGAGGATTTATTTTAGCTATTAACAGAAAATCGGAAGATACGTTTTTCCTGAAAAAAGAACAAACCTCTCAAAATTCCAATTAATTAAGGAATTTCATGAGAGGTTTGTTTTATAGGCCGCTCTTCGAAAAATATTTACGGGTTTCTTCACGTATTTGTTTAGGTAAGACATGCTCCAACTCAACCTTTAACCATGAAAGCGTTTTGCCACGCAAGTATTCACGCATAGTTTCTTCCGCAGAGAGCATAACTAAATTGATAGTGCAAGATGAGTTGCCTATAGAGCAGATTTTATCTCTATACAGATAACCATTATCTTTAATATTTTTACATTGAAAAATAGGCTTAGGACCTTCAACTGCTTCAATTACATCCCAAAAGGAAATTTCTTCTGGAGATTTAGCAAGTTTATAACCACCCTTAACTCCAGGCACTGAACTTACAATACCGTCCTTGGATAATTTACTAAAAATCTTTGAAAGGTATGTTTCAGAAATCCCCTGAAAATGGGAAAGTTCCTTTATCCCAATGGGTGAATCCTCTGGATTATCAATTAAATAGACAAGGCAGTGAAGTGCATACTCAACTCCAATACTATACTGCATTAAAAACACCTTCTTCATAAATGAGATTATTTAATCAATCTTAGAAATTTTTTATAAACTTGTCAAACATATAAGTTTGGTATTAATTAACATTAAAAGAGGTTTGACATAATAAAAGATGCGCCTTATTATGGATATTATAAGTCGGCGATTGATGCTATCCACAATTGACGATTAAAGTTCTACCTAACGTTCAATTATTATTGAATAAGTATTTTAAGGAGGAATATATATTGGAACAAAGAATTGATTATTACAATCTGGCACAAGAAGCAATGAAAATAATGATGGAAATGGAGAAGTATACGAAAACTACAGGTATAGACCGTAAACTTCGTGAACTAATAAAAATTAGGGCTTCTCAAATAAATGGGTGTGCATATTGCATTAACATGCATACAGCTGATGCTAGAAAAATGGGAGAAACGGAACAACGTTTATATTGTATTAGTGCTTGGAGAGAGTGCACATTCTACACTGATTCAGAAAAAGTAGCACTTGAATTAACAGAGTGCGTGACTTTGATCCCTACAAAACGTGTGCCGGATGAGCTATATCAGCGAGTACGGGAACATTATGACGAGCGACAATATATTGACCTTGTTCTAATCATCAATCAAATCAACAGCTGGAATAGAATTTCAATTGCAATGGGGAATATAGCAACTGAAAAATGATTATCCCTGACCTTTTGTTTCCTATACAGGTAGTACCATCAAAAATTTTTGAGGGAAACTCACCTTCTAGTTAGTAAGTTTTTTGTTAGGTATATCTCCCAAATTCATAAAGGGTGAAGAGAATAGGAGAGATTAGAGTTATGAGATAAGTATGGTTTAAACGGGCAAATTTTATCGCCAATAGCAACTGGATTCTCCATCATTTCTTGTGAATTACATGACAAATTCATTTAAGAACGTTCGGTCAAAATAATTATTGACTGGACGTTCTAAATATGCTAAATTTACATTGAAAGGAGGGAAGCACATACATTGGCTAGGAGAAAAGAATTTGATGAAGATGCCGTTTTACTAAAAGCTATGCTTTTATTCTGGGAACAAGGCTATGAGAAGACATCCATCCAGGAGCTGGTCTCCCATTTGGGGATTCATAAAGGGAGCCTGTATGATACTTATACAGATAAACATACCTTGTATGTCACAGCATTAAAGCGCTATATTGAAATGTTTGAGCAAAAGGTTACCCATCCGGTTAAGCGTCAAATGGTAAATACCCGTTCTGCCAAGAAAGCAATCCGAATGATGCTTGAAATGGCGACCCACCAGGAACATGGTTGCTTTGCCGTAAATACCGCGGTTGAGTTGGCAAAACATGATTCTGAGTCAAGAGATTATGTTCTTCTGGGTTGGGCCAAAGCGGAACAGTTAATACACGACCTTATTGTAGAAGGTCAGCAATCGGGAGAACTTTCCAAGACCCTAAACGCTGAATGGCTGTCTCATTATTTTAATAATGCAATAATTGGACTCCGCGTTATGGCTAAGACTATATCGGACAGTGAAAAATTACACCATATTATTGACATGAATATGTTGGTATTGGAATGATGGGTAAGGATTCCACTTAAACGTATGGTCGGCCGATCAGAGGAAATTACTAATGTTGTTCCTCGCTTCTGACGATTTTTCATATGTACAGGGGATAGAAATCGCCGTTGGCGGAGGAGCAGCTCCACTACGAGCGCCAATATAACGACTAGGGTTATTTTGATTGATTTTTTTTAATCATTTTTGAACGTTCGTTCAAAAATATTCAGCCTAACTTGCAAGCAAAGATACGGTCACCAGTATGACCAAAGTAAAAAAAATTCAGTAATAAAAGGAGAGTTTCAAAAATGATGAAAATCGAAAAGGAATTGTACAGAGCTACAGTAAATGTTCAAGGCGGAAGAGATGGCAAAGCGGTTTCCAGCGATGGGAATCTTAATGTGGACTTGAGATATCCAAAGGAATTAGGGGGTAACGGAGCTGGAACCAATCCGGAGCAATTATTCGCTGCAGGATTTGCCGCATGCTTCCAAGGTGCGATGGGTACTGTTCTTAGAAAAAAGAATATTAAAGCAGACGATATATCCATTGATTCTCATGTTACGCTCGGCAAGGATGCGAACGACGGCTATGTACTGGCCATTACTATGGACATCACTGTTAAAGGCGTAGAAACCAGCGTGGCGGAGGAAGTCGTTGCGGAAGCTCATAAGGTTTGCCCTTATGCTAAAGCAACTCGTGGAAATATCGAAGTAATCTCGAACGTTGTTGGTTAATCAACTCACAACGAGTATATACTAATCCTTAGTAAGAAATCAAATTCACACTTTCGATATGGGAGCACGGCCTATACACAAGTAAGCTGTCGTTCGGATGGAAAAAGTGGTTTCGAAACCGGCGCAGATCGGACTTTCAGTTTCCGAGGGCCTTCCAAGCGGTAAAAATAATTCAGTAAAAAAAGGAGAGTTTCAAAATGATGAAAATCGAAAAGGAATTGTACAAGGCTACAGTAAATGTTCAAGGCGGAAGAGATGGCAAAGCGGTTTCCAGCGATGAGAATCTTAATGTGGACTTGAGATATCCCAAGGAATTAGGGGGCAACGGAGCTGGAACCAATCCGGAGCAACTGTTCGCTGCAGGATTTGCCGCATGCTTTCAAGGTGCGATGGGCACTATTCTTAGAAAAAAAAATATTAAAGCAGAAGGTATAACAATTGATTCTCATGTTACGCTTGGCAAGGATGCGAACGACGGCTATGTACTAGCCATTACTATGGACATCACTATTAAAGGCGTAGAAACTAGCGTGGCTGAGGAAATCGTAGCGGAAGCTCATAAGGTTTGCCCTTATGCCAAAGCAACTCATGGGAATATCGAAGTAATATCGAACGTTGTTGGTTAATCAGCTCTCAGGATTTCTTGTTCATACCACATGGGTGCATATCTTTAACAAGATATGCGCTCTTTTTATGTAGAACAATATCTTAACAAAAATTAGTACTACTGACCATCAATGGGCAAATTGCTCGCTTCTGGGATACCCCATATGGTATATAGAGTTGGCAGGTGGTTCGTCGAGGAGAGATTCATGAAAGACCAGTTTTAATCTGTTTTTTTTATCATTATAGCTATTTACAACCCTCCATGGCTTGCTTTTTAGGCGAAGTGGGGCAGCCTTTTTTGACCACGGAGGTGAAGCGGGGTACAATAAACAGGGAAGAAACCGCCTTTAAAAGGAGGCCTGTTTATATGCATAAGATCATGATCGTGGAAGACGATCCCAAAATAGCTGAGCTCCTTGGATCTCATATTGATAAGTATGGAGATGAGAGCATTATGGTGAAAGACTTCGAGAATGTTTTGAATCTGTTCAAGCAAATTGATCCCCATCTTGTTCTCATTGACATTAATCTCCCCAGTTATGACGGCTATTACTGGTGCAGGCAGATCCGTTCCGTCTCCACTTGCCCCATCATCTGCATTTCCGCGAGAAGCGGTACCATGGATCAGATAATGGCCCTCGAACACGGGGCAGATGATTACATCACCAAACCATTTTCTTACGAAGTGGTCATTGCCAAGATTCGCAGCCAACTGCGGCGGGTCTTTGGAGACTATGCGCCCAAGAGCGAGGAGCGGCAGGTGAAGCTGGAGGGGCTTGTACTGTATCCAGAGCGGTTGGAGCTGAGACTGGACACCCTGAGCGTGATGTTAACCAAAAAAGAGGCCGTTTTGCTCGAATTGCTGCTTGACCGCAGTCCGCGCCTGGTGAGCAGAGAAATTATTTTGGAGAAGCTGTGGGACGAACAGACCTATGTGGAAGAGAATACACTCAGCGTCAATATTACCCGCACACGCAAGAAGCTACAAGAGCTGGGCATCACCGATGCGCTGGAGACGGTTAGGGGCGCAGGCTACCGACTGTTGCCGATATGGAAGGAGGAGTCTAGATGAAGCTGTTTCTGCGGTCGCACCTAATACTCATCGGATTCATACTTGTACAATTGGCCGTGGTCCTGATGGTGTTCTGGTTTGACGGCTACGATCAACTGGGCATCGCCTTGTATGCCGCCTTTCTGGGCATCTTGATTATGTCTGTCTATCTGACCGTTCAATATTTCACGCTTCGCGAATTCTATAGACAATTGTCAGAGCCTAGCGCGGATATTTTCGAAACGCAAGGACAGGCCGGTTCCTCAGCCTTATCCCGTGCACTGGATGAACTTCTGGAACACCACTACCGAAATTCCCGGCAGCAGTTGAGGAACTGGGAACGCGAGCAGGCGGAACGGCTTGAATTTATGAATCAATGGGTTCACCAGATGAAGACTCCTCTATCTGTGATTGAGTTACTGACACAGGAGTCTGACAACGAGGAAATGGAAAGTATATCTGAAGAGGCCGAACGGATAAGGAAAGGTCTGGAGATGGTCCTGTATATGTCCCGGCTGGAGACGTTTGAACAGGATTTCCACGTGGAACAAGTGGAGCTTCGGAAGACGGTAGACGAAGTGGTAACGGATAATAAACGTCTGTTTATCCGCAGTCAGGTTTATCCGGTGAACCTTGTGGACGCCGGCTTAACCGTGGAAACAGACGCCAAATGGCTCCGCTTCATCCTGCAGCAGTTGTTGTCCAATGCCATTAAGTTTTCTGCGGGCAGCCACCAAACAGTGAGAATTTCTGCCTTCCAGTCTGACCGAACCATCGTTCTCGAGGTAAAAGACAACGGAGTGGGAATTCCGAAACAGGATATCGGCCGGGTATTTCGGTCATTTTTCACCGGAGAGAACGGCAGAAGCTTTAAGGAATCAACCGGAATGGGTCTCTATCTGGTCCAAAAGGTTGTGCAAAAGCTGAATCATCAAATTCATATAGAATCGGGAGTGGGAACTGGCACCACAGTGCATCTTACCTTCCCGTATGCTTCGGGCTAGCGGATGAATACGATAAACGTATTCATCTTTTTTTGTTATCTTACAAGAATGTAAGTTTAGTGAAAGGCTTAACGATACTTTGCAAGAGCATACTGATATTATACTTAAGACACAACGAGAAAGGAGAATGTCTTTATGGAAGTGCTTCATGTGAAGGAGCTCAGCAAGATTTATAAGGGGAAAGTACGCCACGAGGCTCTTAAGGATATTGATTTGACTATAAGTAAGGGAGACATTGTTGGGGTGATGGGGCCTTCAGGCAGCGGAAAGACAACGCTCTTAAACGTCATCTCGTCCATTGATTCCCCAACTACGGGAAGCTTATGGATTGAAGGAGAGCAGCCGCATCTGCTTGATGCGGAAAGACTGGCGCTGTTCCGCCGCCGCAAGCTCGGTTTTGTCTTTCAGTTCTTTAACCTCCTGAATACCTTGACTGTCGCGGAGAACATGGCGTTGCCTCTTGCCCTCGACGGAGTTGATCCAGATGAGATTGGAGAGCGGGTCGAACAGATGGCGCAGAAGCTGGGAATTCAGGCCATCTTAAACAACCGAACCTACGAAATTTCAGGCGGGCAAGCACAGCGGACGGCGGTCGGCCGCGCGCTGATCCACAGGCCGGCGCTGATTCTAGCCGACGAACCAACAGGCAACCTGGATTCTAAGGCCGCCCGTGATGTTATGGATTTACTGACCGAACTGAACAAAAAACAAGGCGCGACCATGATGCTCGTCACCCATGACGCCATGGCGGCAAGCTATTGCGATAGGGTAATTTTCATTAAAGACGGCAAGCTCTATAACGAAATTCATGCGGGAGAGAACCGGGCTGTATTTTATCAGAATATTATCAATGTGCTGTCATTGTTGGGAGGACACCGGTATGACCTTTCGTAAGCTCGCCTTCCATAATGTTTATCGCAACAAACGTTTGTATCTCGGCCATTTTTTGAGCAGCGCATTTTCGGTCATGATTTTCTTTACCTATGCCATGCTCTTGTTTCATCCTCAGCTTCAAGGTGAACTGGCGTCAACCAGTGAAACAATTGCCGCCTTGAGCAAGATGGGAATGACGATCTCTCAGATACTCATTTTTGTATTCTCGTTTCTGTTTCTGCTCTATTCGGTCGGCTCGTTTCTGAAGATGCGCAAGAAGGAATTCGGCATTTTGATGATCCATGGGCTTTCTCCGAAACAACAAATCCGGATGGTCTTTATGGAAAATATGGTGATCGGGATTATCTCAATCGCCGCGGGTATTGCGGTCGGCCTTGTGTTCACCAAGTTGATCCTGTTGATCAGCGCTACCATGCTGGCCATTGAGAAGGACTTAGATTTCTATTTCCCGCTGAAAGCGATTGGTCTGACCGCCCTTGTATATGTGTTGCTGTTTCTACTCATTTCCTGGTTCACTTCCCGATTGGTCAAAACCAAAGAGTTGGTGGAGCTGCTGAAGGGGGAGGATAAGCCGAAGAAGGAACCGAGAGCTTCAAAAGGGTTGTCAATGCTGGCAGCCTTGCTAATAGTATCCGGTTACGGGCTTGCCTTTTACTTTGTTATCGAGAGCAACTTTTCATTTCTTCTGCTGTTTCTGATTGTCGCTCTATCTGTGACGGGCACTTATTTTCTGTTCACCCAGCTCAGCGTGTATTGGATTAGGGCCTTGAAGGGGAAGCGCCGACTCTTCTTTAATAAGACGAACATCATTACATTTTCCGAGCTATCGTACCGAATGACAGACAATGCGACGATGTTTTTTATGGTGGCGGTCATCTCGGCAGTCGCGTTTACAGGAATGGGGACCACGATAGCTCTTGGCAATCCGGGACTGACGGAGATGACCAACCCGTTTGCATTTCGCTATCATTCCGATCCTGGCAACGAAAAGAAGGAAGATCACCTTAACCTCATTGAGGCGGAGCTGAACCAAGCGGGCTTCTCTTACCGGACCGGCAGCTTTTCCATTAAATATACCGAGAATGCCCTGACCGTGATGCGCTTGAGCGATTACAACAGTCTACTCAAGGCGTTCGGTTATCCCGTTAATACCTTGGACAGCGATAAGCAGGCGATCGCCATCCCTACAACATATGCGCAGAAAAGAGATTTTGAAGAAAAACGAGGCATCACTTCCGAAATCGATGTGGTGGCTGGGGATGTAGATGAAAAGCTGAAAATTGTAAAAAACGTGCCGCATTTGGTGGTATCTGATATAGGAAAAGCCACTATCGTGACGACAGACGCCTTGTATGACCGTCTTCCCCTCCATGACTGGGAGGCAGGAGAGGGACGGGAAATCGTCTTTCTAGTAGACAATTGGCCGGAGACAAGGGAGGTCGCGAACAAGCTGAAAGAAGCGATTCCGTGGCAGAATGGCAATCCATTCAATTTTGCGGAGCCGCTCGTTCTGGAATGGCTCAAATCCAAGCAGCAAAACGGCCTCATTCTGATCATAAGCGTGCTGGTGGGAATCGTGTTTTTCACCTTTGCCGCAAGCTTTCTCTATCTGCGCCTCTATACGGATCTGGAGCGGGATCGGGCTCAGTACCAGATGATTTCAAAGGTTGGCCTTAGCCGCAAGGAGCTGTGCAGGATCGTCACCCTCCAACTGTCATTTATGTTTTTCGTACCGCTGATAATGGCCCTTATTCATAGTACGGTGGCGTTTACCGCGCTGCAGCAACTGGTGGACTATTCCGTCTTCAAGGGAGGGGCTGCCATCTTAATAACGTTCACACTAGTGCAGATCGTGTATTTTCTGGTGGCCCGCTGGCGTTATATGAGTCATATGGTGAATGGGAAGCAGGAGCAATAGTTGCCATCTATAAGAAAGGGGAGGAAATAATTATGAAAAAAGGGATAATCCTATTGTTAGTGTTAATAAGCATTGTGCTGCTCGGGGTTTTTCCCAGGTCAGACAAAATGGATGCTCCGAGAAACGGTTTGCTGCTGGTGGGGGAGAAACACGAGCTTGAAGCTGTGGTCCAGGAGCATCGGAACGAGATCAAGAAGGTGTATACGTACACCGTTAAAGAGGCAAAAATTAAGCAAGACGAATCTGAAGTGGGGACACTGATTCTGAATCAGACAACTGCAGAAGAAATGGTGAGCCTGGGACTGTTCAGAGAAGCGCGCAATACGGACGACATTGCCTTTTCCGATCCGCTGCCTGCGATGCCGAAAATGGAGGAAGGAAAGGGAACGCTCTCCACTATCAGCAAATTCAAGGACTTAACCAGTGTCGACATCGGAGGAAGGGCTTTGCCTGTACACTACGAAACCAACAGCTGGCTTGGTTTTACCCGTTATACAGATCACCACAGATTTATTATAATCGTTGATAATGAGACTTTCGAGCAGCTTACGACAGCCCGGGAAAATACTATGACGATCGTACGGTTTAAGAAGGCTTACGGTCAACTTACGGATATTGATGGTAACGGCACCGGAGCTGTCCAGAGCAATACAGACTTGCTCAGACTAACTAAAAAGATGGAGGAACATGTGCAATATTTGTGGCCGGTATCCTTCAAAGAAAGTAAAGAAGGAAACTAGGCATACATTTATCTTTGGGAAATTATCAAAAGCGAGGTTTCTCCTTTCACAAACAATGATCGGATCGTGAACCTCGCTATATTACGATTAAGCTTTAATAAAATTGTTCTTAATCAATTTTATAATAAGAAGGAGCGGCAGATACACATATACAAAACCAATTCCTACATTAGACGTAAAATTGATAAGATGATCAATACTATTAAATTCTTTCAATCTCATGGAAGCAATCATCTCTGCAATAAGTAAGAGTATTAAAGTTGCTTTTGGAGGAATTGAAAAAGCTCTTTTTACGATTCTTGTACATGCCCACAAAGAAATACATATAGGGGATATAACCACTAATAGCCATATAAAAATGAATATATATTCGAATCTTTCCAAGAATGAAAATTTAACGATTTTAACCATCATTAGAGTGGGCCAAGGTAAATGCTTTAATACTTCTTGATTAAAGTATAAGAATGAAATTAAAGTGATAATTAGGTACACAATGAAAGTATATATATTCCCAAGATACGCCCATTTAGAAATATCTTTATTGTTTGAACTCCTAATGAAGGGATAATACATCAGTATCCACTCGAAACCAAGAAAAAGCAGGGTATAAGCTTTAGAAGATAAAAATAGCTCACTAAGGGAATGACTGAAGGCTGGAAGCAGAAAAATATAATTCGTATGCTTCAATGGGAAATAGATTAATAAGAACAGAAAAGAAGGCAAAATAACTCCCCAGAAACTAAAGCCAGTTAGACTGCGGAAGCCGCTTGAGATAATATAATAAAATATGAGCCCGAAAACTAAACATAGCTGCCATGTTTTTATTGTAGGATACACCCATATTTGGATGACCTCAATATAAGCACGAAAGACCGTCAAAGAAGCCAGCCAGAAATAAACCAATGCCATGACAGACATAATTTTACCAACCGTTTTTCCAAAGCAATACTGATGAACAGCTACTAAATCATTGGTTCCCCCACCTAATAGCTTAAAAATGATAAAGAGTATTATTTGGGTTGTTACACCAGTTATTATTAAAGAAATCCAAGCATCTTGTTCAGCTCCTTTAATCACTTGACATTGAAAATTTAGAATACCGATTCCGGTTTGTGAAGAGTGAATGAGAAAAAATGTAAAAAAAGCCGAAACTTGAAATTGTTTTTCTACTTTTACATTCACTATTTTCCCACTCCAGTTTGCCTAACGACAATTTTGGTATTTACATCATATGTCATATTAGGATATATCCTATCGTAAAAACTCCGTTCAGAGTAATTTCTGTGATTTGCTTTATACATTCTTCCTATACCTATAGGATCTACACCATTTGTTTGAAAATCGGTAAGAAGTAATTCAGCTTCGTTTGAAATTGATTTCTGTAAGGCGTTTTTAAAGAATGTAAGTTCCTTTTCATTTTCCAGATTAATCCACTCAGGCAAAGCATCAAGTTCTACATCTAAATTAAGGCTCACTTTTACTTGTTCTTTGAGGTTCTCCTTGATGAATTTTACCTTATGTTTTCCAGAGATAGTTCTGACCCCTATATTTGCTTTATGTCCATTCATGTTAAGGTCAAAACTATATACCCCCCTTTTGTTTCTGTCCGTCATTAATTTTAATAAGAATGTTTCTTTATCTGAAATCCTAAGTAATAATTTATCACCTTTAAAAATCCCCATTCCATCGACTTTAATATTTCCATTAGAATCAACTGTAAGATTCGGAAAGGACATATCAATTCCACTTCCAAAATACTGGTCATACATTACATGGAGGTCAGATTCGGGAATTCCTTCATTTTCAATACTTTTATCAATTAAATTCATTAAGTATAGCGGACTCTCATTCAGGGTTTTACTAAGAATTAAATCTGGAGATCCATCTGTAATGACAATTCTTATTATACCAATTTTTGGTTCCTTGCAGATGGTGTCTAATACGTCAACTAAACCATCTCTACTTAGTTTATCCCCAAATATCATTAACCTTACTTGACCTATTTCAAAGGGAAATTGAGACTTATGGCTAAGTTCTGCCTGAAGGCTAGATGGATTTTTCGCAGCAGCAGTGATTAAAGCAGAGTTATTTTTCTCGGCATAATTTGGATAAACAATACTTGCTTTTAACATACCTTCTTCTTTATCATATCCTACATTATGCATCAAAGAGATTTCATTTATAATATTGTGAGGTACACATCCTGCCAGGGTTAGAGATAGAACAACAAACCCAATTTTAACAAATGTGTTATTCGTCATTTATATCATCCTTCTTTTTGTTGCTCTCTTTTAGGGTATATTTAATTTTATCTTTAGGTCTCAAATAATCTGGCCTTTTGTTTAATTTATTATAAGGCGGCCTTATGATACTATCCGCAAAACTATTGCGGCGAAACGGATGCAAAGGAACCATGTAAGGAATATCAAACGATTTTAGTTTAAACAAATGGCATAGTAACACTACAAAACCTATTATAATACCTAACCCGCCTAGTAATGATGACATTATGATAAAGGGAAATCTTAATATTCTAATGGTATTGGACATAACGTTAGTTGGTGTAGTGAATGAAGCTAAGGCTGATAAAGCGACGATAATTAATAAGATATTGCTTGTCAGTGCTGCCATAACTGCTGCCTGTCCAATGACAATACCTCCAACAATTCCCAATGTTTGACCTACCTTAGTAGGCAATCGAGCTCCTGCCTCTCTTAATAATTCAATTGTCATTTCTAGAAAAAGAACTTCCAATAACG
Organism: Bacillota bacterium; assembly: GCA_051750385.1. GTDB lineage: Bacteria > Bacillota > Bacilli > Bacillales > Bacillaceae_I > Sutcliffiella_A. Next base: position 813,475 of record JBNJJQ010000001.1, read on the forward strand.
GCGGAAATGGAACGTTTGCTCTGGAATCTATTAACGGACCCAGTAAATTCGCCGGTACCACCTCATAATGAAACGTCACAACTGCAACATAAATTGAGGAAGAAAAGATTGAAAAGATAATCGCAAGTATTCGTGTAAGACGAAAGAAAGACCCAATAATCCAGTTATAATAATAATCTTCAGATGAGAGAAAAAAATCAAATATGGTAGTAGGGCCAGATACTGCGTATGGTGAACCATCACTAAAGATAACTACTTGGCCCGAAGTAAGTGTATAAGAAACTCTATCCAGCCTCTCTGAAGAAAAGTAAAGTGGAAAAGGAGTATAAGAATTTTCTTTAATTAGTTGGATTAATGCAGATGTATCCCAAATAATATCAAAATCTATATCAGAGAGCCTTTTTTTTACGGTTTCTATATGTACTTCATTTGTAATTCCATCTAAATAAACAATGGCCACCCTTGTTTTTGACAGTGTGCCCAGCACGAACTCTTCAGTGGTTAGTAAAGGAGATTTTATCTTAGTTCGAAGTAAAAGAATATTAGTATCAAGACTCTCAACAAAACCTAATTTTGGGCCGATAACATTAAATTCATTTTCTGTTTCATTAGATTCTCTAATTCCTTTAGATAGATTATTTACATTTACCAAAAGACAATCATCTAAGTCATTTTCAAATTTAATTAGGATATATCCTTGATGAATTTTCTCTTCGATTTCTTTTGCTTCTCTTGTTCTAATAACGTCTTCAAGTGGAAGGCTGTTTTTAAATTGATTAATATCAAAAGCTTGGCCAGTCTTTTTTTCGCATTCATTAATATATGGAAGAAATACATGTTCCATAGTCTTATGATCAATAAGTGTAGTGAAGTAAAAAATAATAATCTGGACTCCTGAAACATTCTTTTCAAGCATTTTAAAATCAGATGATTTTTTAGCTCTTTTCAATATTTCTGTAGGTGTTTGATTAACTGTAGAATACTGCGGATTATCTTTTTTCTTTATCATAAACAAATGTACTCCCTAAATCGTGTTAGTACATATTATTATTATAATCTGAAATTGTATTCACTTTACTCTTGATGTTGACAATGGAATACTTTAAGTTTCTTGCCAATATGAGAAAATTTCCGCTTGGCGTTTTTTAAAGAGGGGAGTAAGTAAGTGTCATTGCACATATTTGTGATCTTGGACGACTTGCAGGGGGTGTATAGGTATGTTTCTTAAGCTTATCTTTTGCTGCAAAAAACTATTTCAGTGCCTGATTGATAATAAAGAATTACTTCGAAAATTTTGAGAAGGGGATTTTTATATTTCGACAAAGTCATCTATCATCTTGACTCTTACCTATTAGTAAGTTACTATGAGGGCATGGAAAATAGAAAAAAACAAATTGTAGACTTAGCAATAAAATTGATTCAACAAAAAGGGTATGTGGCCTTTAGCTATGATGACATATCTAAACAACTTGGGGTGACCAAGGCAAGTATTCACTATCACTTTGAGAAAAAGGAGGATTTAGGAGTTGCAATTACCGAACGCATTTTAATAAGACTACAAAACTCTTTGTCGTTAATTAATAATTCGTCGGTTTCAGCTGAAGAAAAACTAAAGCAGTTCATTGTGCAACAGGCTGAAAGATTCGAGTGTACTGAAATTTGTCCGATCTCTTCGTTGCAGACGGATTATGAATCTTTGCCAAATAACGTCAAAGAAAAGATTGAGGAAGTCAGCAGACTGGAACTCAAGGTAATGAAAGCATTAGTTGCTGAGGCACAAACTGAAAAAATCATTAATGATTCTGAAGACGTTCATCAGTTAGCGGTAATGATTTTATCAAGTGTGAAGGGAGCATTATTATACAGACGTGTTCTAGGTGACGAAGTATTAGTCGTAGTACTAAACGAGTTAAACCGGTTCTTAAGAAATCCGTAAGAACCGGTTTTTATATACTACACTTACCTTCTAGTAAGTAGATTTTTTATTAGATTTTTTAAATGGAAGTGAGGTTTAAACCATATCCTTAAAAATTCTATTAGTATCACTACTCCGTTTAAATAAAATCTTTTTGGAGAAATAATTATAGAAAGTGGGTGTTGTTGTAGTGAAAAGAATGCTATTGGTTTCTCTTTTAATGTCGAGTGGGGCTACCTTTATTACTCCATTATTTCCTTTGTATAGTGAGACTTATCAACTGAACAGTTTGCACATCACGATTTTGTTTGCCATTTATGCTGCTTTCCTATTACCAACTTTATTTGTTGCTGGAGAAAAAGGGAGCACTTTGGGATTAAAAATGGTTGTTCGCATTAGCATATGGATATCCATCACATCTACCTTGTTTTTCCTGGGTAGCCAAAGTGCCTGGATGCTCTATGTCGCCAGGTTATTGGAAGGAATCGCTTACGGAGCCTTTACAGGAACAGCTGTTGCTTTTCTAATGAAGCAAACTCCTCCAAATAAAGTAAGCACAGCTCTCAAGTTATCAGGAATCACGATTCTCGTTGGATTTGGTCTGGGACCAGCTATCGCAGGTTTAATCTTGCAATATTTACAATGGCAACCACTCCGATTGCCATTTTGGATTTTGCTGGTCCTGCTTATCGTCTCACTAATCGTACTGGAAACAATTCCTAAAGATGTTATTTCACATGAGCAAAAATGCGTAAAAACTAAGTTATCATTTGGTGTACCAAGCAATATTCGTTCTCATTTTTGGTCAATGGTCGGACTGCCTATCTTCACTGTTTTCACAATTCAAGGAATAGCGTTTTCACTTATTCCTAATTTCGTCAAGAATGTCATTCAAACGTCTAACCTCTCCGTTTCTGGATTAATCATTTTCGTGCTTCTCAGTGGAGCAGCATTGGCTCAGTTCATACCTTTGCCGAGTCATCCAGTTACACGTATCAGATTCGGAATCCTGCTTCTTGCGATTGGATCATGGGTTATTGTTTCTTCTGGTTTAACATCAAGTTTGTCATTACTCTGGACAGGCATTATCATCCAGTCTATCGGCGGTGGATGGACTTTTCAAATTGCATTGCGATTTGCCGGACAGTTACCGGAACCAAAAGCGCGGCCACGAGTCATTTCTGCTTTTTATTTGTGTGCATATTCTGGATTTATCGTTCCCGTTATTGGAGTCGGGGCGCTTACAAAATTTTTCAATTTGAACATTTCGCTGACCGTGCTAAACTTGTTTGCTGCACTCATTGTTATTTATGTGTTGATGTATTCCGTCAGGTTTAATCGCACTTTTTCGGGAAGTTAATGATTATTCGATCCTAAAAAGAGAGGATTGTTTAGAATTTAATGAAATTTGTAAAGCAAAAGTATCAAATGAGGCAGAAGAAGATAAAGAAATTCAAGTTAGTTAGAGGTTAGAAAATGGTTTATGGATTATGAAATAGAAATTTTTTAACATATAAAAAACCTTATGGGGTTAAAATAGTTTTGAATTTAAGGCCGATTATATTAGTAATATAATGGCAATTATTTTGATGTCATTTAACTTTGAAAAGGGAATTAACCCAACCATATTATAGACTAGGTAAGGGGCTAGAATAAAGTGGAGAACTCAACAGAAAGGTTATTATGGAGTATTGCTCTTCCTGGTTTTGGACAATTTTTAAACGGTAAACTAATAAAGGGTATAGTTATTATATTTTTAGAGTTCCTTATAAATGTACAAGCGAATTTTAACGAGGTAATTATTTCAAGCTTTCAAGGAGATATTGAAAAGGCAATTGCACAAACCGATTATTTATGGCTAATGTTTTATCCTTGTTTGTATTTCTTTGCTATGTGGGATGCTTATAAAGATGCAGATGGAGGGAAAAACAGTTATTCGTTTCTTCCATTTGTGTTTGCAGCATATTTTGTTACTGTTGGGTGTATATATTCCTCTACTTTTAAGCTTTTCGGAGTATTATTAGGGCCTGTTTGGTTACCAATATTGTGTGTAATACCAGGTGGCAGTGTAGGATTCTTATTAAGTAAAATAATAAAGAGAAAAGAGAAAACACATTGAACACATTTAAACAAAGCAACCTTTATTGTTAATCCCTGTAATGAGATACCATGTAAGATATTAGTATGAAATATAAAATAATGAATAATTACCAACTTTGATTACAAACTAAGAATAAAATATATTGTGGAGTTGGAGGGGTCTTATATATGAATTTAAACGAATTAGGCTTTCTTTGGTACTTACAATCAAGTTCAAATATGGTCAATATTTTTTTGGAGAATCTTATAGAAACTGCTGAAGATATCGATTTAACGGGTGTTTTAAATGAAATTAAAACACTTTCAACATTTCAAGAACAAGAAGCATTGCAAATTCTTACTGAAAATGGGTTTATTGTCACACCGTTTTTTAATGAAAATGATTTACATTCCGCCTCAGAAAAGTTGTTTTCTGATCAATTAATTTTAGAAATTCTTAAGCATATAAGTAGTAATGGACTACGTGTACTTTCTTATCAATATTCGGACTTAACAGAACCAAAGGTTAAGAATTTTTTTAAAGAAATACTCAATAAGTTAATACAAATTGACAATTCGCTTTTAAAATTGTTAGAAAACAAAGGTTTATTACAAAATAGGTCATTTTCATACAAAAATGCCGAAGACAGAGAAAGCAAAATTTTTAAAGTTGCATCAACGCAGCAACGGCCACTTAATGCGGTTGAATTAGCATGTATGTTTGGTTCATTTCAATGTAATAATGTTGGTCTAGCAATATGTACTGCATTTTCTGATGTTGCAAAGGATGAAGATTCAAAGAGGTTTTTGCAAGAAGGGACCAAATTGGCTTATCGACAAGCTACTATTTTTTCCGATATATATAGAGAAAACGGTGTTCCAACCACAACCGGATTAGAGGCCCACGTCTATAAAGTGAGGAATTCTCCATTTTCAGATAAACTAATGTCTAACTTAATAATGTTCTTAAATCCCATAGGAATCAGTAATTTACAAACTGCTGTAGTTTCTAGTTATAAAAAAAGTCATGTGAAAATACTAAAGGAACTAATTGAACAGATAGAAAGCTATTCAGAGAAAGGGTTTAAGTTATTAGTGAGGAAAAACTGGTTGAATGAGCCACCTTTAACAAATAGATCAATTGATAATTACTAAAAATATTTAGATGTGGTAATCATTATTACCTTTATTCAAATAATTGGTACAATAATCGGTTTTTAATCCATTGATTAGCTTGTTTTAATGAAGTTTTCGTAAAAAAGGATAGGATACAAACTCTCTTTGGGGAGTTTGTTTATTTTTTTTATGATAATTCAAGTTAAGTGTTTAAGATCCCTATTAGAGATAGCAGATAGCTCATATAAATCAGCTGCGGAAATGGTTTTAGAAAAAAACGACTCAAAATATTCACTTCATAAAATGGTCGAATTTCCGGAATAAGTATTTCGCTCTTTCATAATGAATAGGAACATATAATTGATCAATATCTTTAAAGAAAGGGGGACATATTGAAATTCATGTTATTGTGAAAGATTGTACTTAAACTAAAAGATTGAACAGGTCAATACAAGAAGAAAAAACAAAATTTATTTAAATCAAAATTTAATATGGTTATTGACAAAAGAATTCATAAGTATTATTATCTCAGATTCAAGATATTTTAATTAAAGATTTTAAAGAAGGTGTACTAAATGAAGAGAAAATACAATAATCTACCCAATCTGGTTAAAATGTTTCATTCATTAATTTCTGTTGGAGAAGAGACTTTGGTATAAAATTTGAAAAAGTAAGGAATAAATCTTAATTTGTATTTTTTTATAAATATATCTCGAATCCAAGATATTATACTAGGAGGATTTAAAGATTCTAAATATTGGTTTATTAATTATTCGATTGATAGTAGGTTTACTTTTTGTGGGGCACGGTGCTCAAAAATTGTTTGGTTGGTTTGGTGGTTATGGATTAAAAGGTACAGGAAATTGGTTTGAATCCATTGGTATGAAACCAGGCGTAACCATGGCTCTTTTTGCCGGATTAGCTGAACTTATACAGATCCAGTAACTTTTGGAGCTGGTGTAATCCATATGGAACAAGTGTAACCGTTTGTCAAGATGGGAAAATGATTGAAGATGTTCAAGCAGCTGTAAAACATCAAGCAAAGCGTACTGTTACAGTTGCAGAGTGGGTAAAGAAAGCGAATAATTAAAATTTGAAATAAATGAAAAGCTAATCGGAGGTATCGATTAGCTTTTTGTGTCTAATAATGAAATTTTTGAAAGTAAATTTCTTATTGGATAAGTAGGTATTTTGAACAACTTGATTAATAAAAAGTGCTATTATTTGCAGTCGAGAACATTTGTTCGTATAATAGTGTTATAGTACAAAATACCCAAAAAAAAGGAGAGTGGATTATGAATTCCAAAGGTAGCAATTTTTCCAAACTCACTTTAGAAGTATCAGAAATCATCAAATTATATAAGGATGGTCAAAGTACGACGGAAATAGCCGAGAAATCCAATGTTTCGAGTAGATATATAAGACAATTACTAAATGATAACAGAGTTGAGATGAGGCCTCGTGGTTCTTGGAAGAGGAAGTACCAGTAAAACGAAGATTACTTTAAAAACTGGTCGGATAATATGGCATACATTCTGGGCTTTATCCTTGCTGATGGCAACATAAATGGAACCGCTCAAAGTGTTACCATCTCACAAAAGCATAAAGAAATCCTTGAAAATATAAAAAAATAATTACAATCTGATCAACCTATAATGAAAACGAAGAGAGGGCTATAGCTGTTTCATATCCATAGCAGCGTTATCAGGAATGATCTGATAAACCTACATGGGTTAACACCCAATAAATCACTGACAGTGGCATTTCCTAAAGTTCCTGAAAAGTATTTGAGACGGTAGTATTAATTATCCAAAGTTTACAGTTACTTTTGTTGGAGGGTCCGTTGCATTTATGAATGCTTTCCAAAGAAAATTAAATAAAGTTGAAATACTTTCAAGAATTATGGAGAAAAATAATCACTACAGACTCTATATTTCTGGAAGAAAATCTATTAGATTATTTGCAAATTGGATTTATAAAGATAAAAATTTACATCTGAAGCGAAAATTATATGATTTTCTCAAGGAGTACAGAAGGTCAAGGAGTATACTGCAATCATGTGCAACAGTGGGCATCGTACTTATAAAAAATGGCTAAAAAATGATATTGAATTCAGGGAAGAAATTAACAAGATCCATAATAAAAAGGGTGAGTAATCATCTTTTTTATTTTTGCTGCGGGTTAACATAATATAAATTATCGGTAATTGAATTACAAATACGAATTCTGTATCAATAACTAAGTATACTTTAGATAGTGAGACGAAATAATTTAAATTTGGATTTTTGTTTTAATCAAACTTTTACGTGACTTTAAATTATTTAATTATTAATTTTACCTCAAGATCATATATCATTTCTGTCATCGTAAATCTCATATCATTAACGTGAAACATAACAATTATCTGACCTTACTAATTCAATCTTATTTTGGTCATGTAGCTTATACATTCCAATCCATGAAATTGCTCCTGGCCCCACCTCTTTAGTGATTTCACTTTCAGTTTACATAATACAGTTATAGAAAACACTCTTCTCCAAATAAAATCCTATTTCTCGGCTATTCAAGTTTTTTTACCATTTTCTTTTCAACCAGCTATATAGCTGGTAACCGAAATTTCCTACAAATATGACATGTCGAAACACTGTTGTATACAAATGCCTTAAATACCTTTATGTGATCACTGATCCCCCCCTTCTCCTCTATGTAGGGCTATATAAAAGTGCATCCATTTTCCTGCATTGAAATAACCCTTACATAAAGAAGTACCTATTACAACATAATTTTCCGGTAAACGTTTATACTACTAAAATAAAGATAGGATACTTCCAATGAAAGAGGTTTTTGGATGAAGACGAAACATATCTTGCTAATAGTAATCCCTGTACTGTTAGGGAATGTGATTAGCAATTGGTTTTTTATCACCCATAAAAAAGAGGCAGATTTTAAAATTGCACTTTTCAGCGGAGTAGTGTTAACTATATTAGGTGTTCTGTATTCCACCTTCCAGACATTATTTATTGTAAGAAGTAGACCGAAGAGTAATTGATGGGAAGTGGGAATGGGAGCATGTCATCCATTCCCGCCACTATACGATTAACGATAACTAGGGATGTTTCAAGGTTTAAAAACAAAACGAAAAAAGCAGTGAACAGAAATTTCTGTTCACTGCTTTTTTACTTGCGAATTCTTTTCAGTCTATTTTGCTTCTTCAGGCTCGACAATCCACATTTCCGTTACATTTCCAGCATCCTGCTGATCGATGATAAAAGAGCCGTTGGAATAGCGATCATTGTTGCGGTAGCTGGCAGATTCCAGTACTTCCAAGGTGCCTTTTTCCGTCTGAATATAAACCAGACTCTTAGATTGTACAATGTCCACTGCTGCAATCAAATGAGGGTTATTTTTTACCTCACGCAGCATCACCAGACCACGTTTCGCACGGGAGCCTTTATCGAATTCAGTAATCTTCAGCTTTTTCACCGCACCACGATGAGTTGCAATGAAGAGCAATACTTTAGTTTCTTTTTCAAAAACCAATCCGTTAATGACATAGTCGTCATCCTTCAGATTAATACCTTTAACCCCTGCTGCACGGGCACCGACAACATTGATTTCCTCTTCGGTAAACCATAGTCCATAGCCATTTCTTGTTGCAAGGAACAGATCCTGATTACCATCTGTAATATGGACATTGATAAGCTGGTCATCTCCTTTAAGATTGACAGCCATCAGCGGTTTGGAATATCTTTGCGCCTTGTATTGTGAAAGCTCCGTCTTTTTGACCATCCCATTCTTCGTGACAAACAACAGGAATTTCGGTTCTTCAAAACTGCTGACAGGAATTTCCTTTAAAATGAATTCATCCTTGTCAATACTGATGATATTGGCCACATGCTGCCCCATGTCCTTCCAACGGATATCAGGAAGTTCATGAACAGGCAGGTACAGATAGTTCCCTTTATTGGTAAACAACAGCAATGTATCTGTTGTATTGATATCAAGTTTAGCAATGACTCTGTCGGATTCCTTCATGCCGAAATCCTGGCCATTGGAGGCTGAATAAGAGCGAAGACTGGTTCGTTTCACATATCCATCCTTTGTTACTGTGACAATTACATCCTCGGATGGAATCATGACCTCGAGATTGATCTTGATTTCTTCGATTTCCTGCTCAATTTTGGACTTTCTATCATTCGTATAAAGCTTTTTCACACGCTTCAAGTCGGCTTTTATGACAGAAAATAGCTTCTTTTCACTGGATAGAATGGCTTCCAGCTCCGCTACCTTCTTTGCCAACTCATCTGCTTCCTGCTGAAGTGCAGTAATGTCTGTATTCGTTAAACGGTATAACTGCAAGGAAACAATCGCTTCCGCTTGCGGTTCAGTAAATGTAAATTGGGCAATCAAATTGTCCTTTGCGTCCCGCTTATCCTTGGAAGCACGAATTGTAGCAATAACTTCATCCAGGATGGATAGGGCCTTCATAAGACCTTCTACTACATGCTGTCGATCTTGCGCCTTTTCAAGTTCATAGCGTGAACGATTAGAGATAACCTCTTTCTGGTGCGCAATATAGGCATCCAGGAAGTGAGGCAATCCCATCAAAGTTGGTCTTTTATTATAGATTGCAACCATATTGAAGTTGAACGTTATTTGTAGGTCGGTATTCTTGTAGAGGTAATTAAGAATACCGTTTGCATCGGCTTCTTTTTTCAACTCAATTACAACTCGGAGTCCTGTACGGTCCGTTTCATCGCGAACTTCGGAGATACCGTCCACTTTTTTGTCATAGCGCAGCTCATCGATCTTCTTCACGAGGTTTGCCTTATTCACTTCATAGGGAACTTCTGTGATTACGATTTGCTGCTTTCCGCCGCGAACGTCCTCAACTTCCGCTTTTCCACGGATGATGATTTTCCCTTTACCTGTCTCATAGGCTTTCTTAATGCCATCCACACCTTGAATGATGCCTCCAGTCGGAAAATCAGGTCCTTTAACAGCGCTCATCAATTCCTCAACGGTAGTGTTTGGATTATCGATGCGCATAATTGTTGCATCAATTACTTCTCCTAGATGATGAGGTGGGATATCGGTTGCATAACCAGCTGAGATACCTGTAGACCCGTTTACCAAAAGGTTCGGGTACATGGCAGGCAAAACAGTCGGTTCTTTGCTCGTATCATCAAAGTTTGGGATAAATTCAACCGTCTGCTTATCCAAGTCTCTTAAAAGCTCAGAAGCAATCGGTGATAAACGCGCTTCGGTGTAACGCATAGCAGCCGGAGGATCTCCATCAATACTACCGTTGTTACCGTGCATTTCAATCAGCATGTTTCGCACTTTCCAGTCTTGGCTCATACGGACCATCGCATCATAAACGGATGAATCCCCGTGTGGATGGTAGTTACCGATAACGTTACCGACCGTTTTGGCAGATTTACGGAAAGGTTTATCTGCCACATTTCCTTCGTGATACATCGCATAAAGAATACGGCGTTGTACCGGCTTTAGTCCATCACGTGCATCAGGTAATGCACGTTCTTGGATAATGTATTTACTATAACGTCCAAATCGGTCGCCTAATACTTCCTCCAGGGGTAAGTCATGAAATTTCTCTGTCTGTGTCATCTGTTATACCTCCTCAGCGACCAATAAATTATCATTTTCCAGGATATTCGGGTCTTCCTCAAGCCCAAAGGCCACATTGCTTTCAATCCATTTACGTCGTGGCTCTACTTTATCTCCCATCAGGGTGGTCACACGGCGCTCCGCTCTTGCTGCATCATCAATGCGCACTCGAATAAGCGTTCGTGTCTCAGGATTCATCGTCGTTTCCCATAACTGATCTGCATTCATTTCCCCGAGACCCTTGTATCGCTGAATTACATACCCGCGCCCAATTTTCTGAATGGCACCTTTCAGTTCTTCATCCGACCATGCATATTCGAGTACTTCCTTTTTACCTGTACCTTTACTTACTTTATACAGCGGTGGCAATGCGATAAACACTTTCCCAGCTTCAATAAGAGGCTTCATGTAACGGTAGAAGAACGTCAACAGAAGCACCTGGATATGGGCACCGTCCGTGTCGGCATCTGTCATGATGACGACTTTATCATAGTTGATATCAGCAACCGAGAAGTCAGGTCCGACTCCACCCCCGATAGCATGAATAATCGTATTGATCTCTTCATTTTTGAAAATGTCGGCAAGCTTTGCCTTTTCGGTATTGATTACTTTTCCTCGCAATGGCAGTACCGCCTGGAAACGGCGATCACGGCCCTGTTTTGCAGAACCGCCTGCAGAGTCACCCTCTACCAGGTAGATCTCATTCTTTTGCGGATTGCGTGATTGAGCAGGCGTCAGTTTTCCGCTCAGCATCGCATCGGAACGTTTGCGTTTCTTTCCGCTCCTTGCATCTTCACGCGCTTTTCTTGCTGCTTCACGAGCCTGGTAGGCTTTGATGGATTTCTTGACAAGCATCGAGCTTGTATCCGGATTCTCCTCTAAAAAGTAAGCCAAATGCTCAGAAACGATTGAATCTACTGCAGACCGCGCTTCACTCGTTCCAAGTTTCCCTTTTGTCTGACCTTCGAACTGCAAAAGCTCTTCCGGTATACGGACTGAAATGATCGCAGATAATCCCTCACGGATATCAGATCCATCCAGGTTTTTATCCTTTTCCTTCAAAAGACTCACTTTTCTCGCATATTCGTTAAAAATTCGGGTCATTGCCGTTTTCGCACCGGATTCATGCGTTCCACCGTCTTTTGTACGTACATTATTTACAAAAGAAAGAATCGTCTCGGAATAGCCGTCATTGAATTGGAATGCAAAATCCACTTCAATCCCGTTTTGGGCACCTTCAAAGGACACCACGTTATGAAGCGCATCTTTCTCTTCATTCAAATAAGTGACAAAGGCTTCGATTCCACTTTCATAATGGAATACTTCTTTGACGCCATTACGCTCATCATTTATCTCAATCTTTAACCCCTTCAGTAGAAACGCCGATTCTCTCAGGCGTTCACATAAGGTTTCAAAATTATAGGTTGTTGTACTGAAGATGGTAGTATCAGGCTTGAAATGAATCGTTGTACCTGTCTGTTTCGTCGTACCGATCTTCTCTAAGGTCGTTACAGGCTTTCCGCCGTTCTCAAAACGCTGTTCATAGATGAAGCCATCACGTTTGATCGTTACAGTCAGCCATTCGGATAGGGCGTTAACAACAGACGCACCAACTCCGTGTAGACCACCACTTGTTTTGTACCCGCCTTGTCCAAATTTTCCACCTGCATGTAGTACCGTTAAAATGACTTCCGGGGTTGGTTTTCCCATCTTATGCATTCCGGTAGGCATACCACGGCCTTTATCCTTCACGCTAATACTGTTGTCTTTATGTATGTTCACAATGATATGATCCCCGAATCCGCCCAGTGCTTCGTCGACTGAGTTATCCAGGATCTCATATACAAGATGATGAAGACCTCGGGTGTCCGTACTTCCGATATACATCCCCGGACGCTTACGGACTGCCTCCAGACCTTCTAAAACCTGTATCGCATCATCGTTGTATTCAAATGTATTCTTTGCCACCAAAAACATACCCCTTTCACTGCTACTGCCACTATCTCTATATGTATAGGTGTTGCGTATATATTAATATTTATCCAATTTGCCGTTTCCCAACAAACAAATATTCGTTTATATATTAACATACATTTTAAAGTTGTCTACGTTCTATTGTATAGAGTTCATCGACTTTCGCCAATAACCTTTGGCGAATATTGTCATAAAAAGAATAAAAATCCTTGTTTCATGTAAGAAAACAAGGATGAAAAGCACTATTTTGTTAAAGCATGCTCCACTTTGATACAACGATCCATGATCACGGTATAGCCCTTGTCCTTTAATAGATGGTAAGCTTTCTCGTCTTCGAGCCCCAGCTGTGCCCAATAGATATCTGCATCTATCTCCAGAAACTCCTTCGCAACATCATAAAGATGTTCGCTGCGACGGAAGACATTCACAATATCGACATGGCCTTCAATCTCCTTCAGTGAAGCAACGGCTTTAACACCCAGCACTTCATCCACAATCGGATTGACTGGGATGATCTCATAACCAGCATCCTGCATGGCTTTGGAAACCATATAGGACGTTCTTTTGGGGTTGTCCGACAACCCTACAACCGCAATTCGTTTGCTTTTCTTTAATATTTTGCCGATTTCCTCGCGACTTGGATATGCTAGACTCATTATTTTTATCCCCTTTCAAAATGGTATCTGTGTTTGTTATACCCTTAAAATCTTAGTTTTATCAACTGGTTACAACCACTCCCACCTCTACTTAATTCTTCACAACTTGCAAGAAACCCTTTGCTTCTCTTAAAATTTGGCATATATTAAAGAGAGGAATATTACATAAAGGAGTTTATAGAATGATTGAAATCATAATACTTATTCTTGCTTATCTATTAGGCTCCATCCCTTTTGCTCTTGTTGTCGGTAAAATTGGATATGGGATCGATATAAGAGAGCATGGCAGCGGAAATCTGGGTGGAACCAATACCTTCCGTACTTTAGGGGTGAAGGCTGGCATGATCGTTACGGTCTGTGACATCCTGAAAGGCACACTTGCCGCCTCCCTACCGGTGCTATTGACTGCAGAAATACATCCCTTGATTGCAGGACTTTGTGCCGTAGTCGGTCACGTATACCCTGTTTTTGCAAAGTTCCGTGGCGGTAAAGCAGTTGCAACGTCGGGTGGGGTATTGCTTTTTGTCAGTCCCATCATGTTTGGCATTATGCTATTTTGTTTCTTTTTATTTTTATTTCTAACCAAATATGTATCGCTATCTTCCATACTGACAGGTATCGTAACAACAGCATACAGCATAATATTTGGCGACCTTCCATTGATTATTGCCGTATCACTTCTTGCGGCCTTTGTCATATTCAAACACCGGACAAATATCAGCCGGATAATCAAAAAAACGGAGCCAAAAATCACTTGGCTAAGCTTGAAAAAGAAAAAACAGACAAACTGACATATAGTTCCGATTAAAAGCTCAGAGAATATCTGGGCTTTTTTTATTGCTGTTTTACGGTTTCTTTTATGGTCACTTTTTCTTCCTCATCCCATACGGAGTAAATCTCAAAAGTACCGTCCTGGAAAAACAGCGGAAATCTCCTTTTGAACCAAGGCTGCATAGGAAGCTCTGTTACTTCATGAAAGGGAACCCAGTGCAGTGTTCCTTCCGGAGGATTCGGTAAAAGGTCCCCTTCAAAAGTACTGGTAATGTAGTTGAATACCATATACCTGTAGTTCTTTTTTACATCCACAAATTCATCCAAACCTTTGTAGATCAGGTTACTGACACGAAGGCCAGTTTCCTCATACACCTCCCGTGCCGCTCCTTCCGTCAAGCTCTCAGGAAATTCCACCTTGCCTCCTGGGGCTATGAAACCTGGAAACCCTTTTTTACTTGGTCTATCCAGGAGCAGGACGTTATTTCCATTTTGAACAAGACACATTGTATAGATGTCCACTTTAATATTATCTGTCATCGGTAATCCCTTCTTTTACTAAATTCATTGCTGCTGCGCAACCAATTCAACCTTAATTCGGTCCGGATCCTCAAAAAATACGGCATAATAATCCTTGCCCCCAGCGTAGGGATGCTTATCCTGATAAAGGATCGTCACATTCCTCTCTTTTAAAGCGAGCGTCAACTCGTCCACTTTAGCTCTAGAAGCCGCATGGAAGGCAAGATGATTCAAACCAACTCTGCTTCGATGGTAAGGGACATCCAAAAACCGTTCATCAGCCTGCACAAAAACGAGATAAGTTTCCCCAAGTTTCCAGCTTTGCCCCTTTTCCCACTGTTGATAGACATCATAGCCCAACTCTTCGAGAAGCCAACCCCAAAATTCTTTCGACCTCTGCAGATCTGAAACATAGATCTCCACATGATGAAGCAATCCCTGCATACATTCTCATCCTCCTTTACACTTTGACATGCTCCACCTTAATGTTAGTCCAAATGGATTTCCAATCCTTTTTTAGAATTCGGTCTTCAAAAATCTCTCTCCGTTTCTCAGTTTCCGTGAAAAATTCTGTTGCCCTTAGCTGCAGCCCCAAAACATCTTCTACTCCACATGGAGCGGCAAGGATGACGGATCCGTGCTCATCCAATTTCACACCAAGGGCAGTTGCTGTTTCTGGAAATTTGGACATGGCATCGATTGAGGAAGAGTATGGTTCCAACTCATTGATCAGATGCATTCGAACTTGATTTTTTACAGACCATGGAATCCCTTGATGGATGCTGGCAAGTTTCGCTTCCAATTCCTTTTCTGTTACTTCTGAATCCATTTGAATATCAAAGTAGATAATATCAATGTCTGGAAGCTCTGTTCTTTCTTTGAAACCATGCAGAGTATCCCAGATTTTCGAACGAACAAAGCCTGCACAAACCCACCAATCGGGTAAATCCAGGGTACGTGCCGTTTTCAGGATCTCCATCATCCATGAATCCTGTTCTATCATTCTTATAATATCTGATTCATTTTTGAGCATATATGCCCTCCTTTACGGGTTGCGAACATATATTCTCATTATAAATCCTTTGGCCAAAAAATGAAAGTATATTCTGGAAATACAAAAGGTGATGAACATTTTCATCACCTTTCTTACTCTCTTATCCGTTAAAAACAGTCTGATCCAGATGCTTTACACAATTATATGCCTCACAATTCCATATGTTATCCGCAATTGTCAGAGTAGTAATGGACGTATTTTGAAGATGACTTTCTAAATCTACACCAGGTGTCAATTTCCTTAGGAGATGCCTGATGAAAGAACCGTGACTTACTATCAAAATGTTGGATTCCTGATGCTTTTGATGAATGTCATTCAAGCATGCAAGTCCACGTTCGAGTACCGATTCAACCTTTTCGATTCCCATATCCATCGAGCGCCAATCGGCTCCCCATTTTTCCACTCTTTCCGCTTCTGTCGTCCCTTCTATCAGTCCACCGCTTACCTCCCTTAACCTCGTATCAAGGATGAGGGCAGGAACATCCAGCTTTTCTGCCACAATCTCAGCTGTCTGTTTGGCCCGTGATAGGTTGCTTGAGTAAATGTAATCCCAATTCTCTGAAGACAGGCGTGCTGCAAGCTTTTTAGCGTCATTGATTCCATCCTGGTCAAGAGGGATGTCTGAGCTACCCTGTGCCCTTCTTTCTTTATTCCATGATGTGCTTCCGTGGCGGATGAATCCGAATTTCGTCATACTTTTTACCTCCTATCGCAAATGTCATTACCTTCTATCATTAGGAAATTGTATAAAATAAAAAATCGAGTGAAAGCTCTAACTACCTTACAATCAACAAAACCAAGCTGACCCACCAAAGTCCAGCTTGGATATAAATCATACATCTAATAAATGTGAATCCAAGAAAGTCAAAATTGCCTGGAACACCTTGATTTCATTCTCTTTTTTGGAGAATCCGTGCCCTTCATCATCAAGGACAAGGTATTCCACTTTGCGACCTTTTTCTTTCAAAGCTTCGACAATCTGATCGGATTCCTTTTGCACTACACGTGGGTCATTAGCACCCTGGATGATCAGCATCGGTTTTGTCATCGTGTCCAAATAGGTTGTTGGGGAATCCACAGTCAGTCTTTCCTTGTCCTCGACCGGATCACCCACCCATTGTTTCATTGCAGGCTTCCAGTGGTCAGGAACGGAATCGATGAAGGAGAAAAGATTACTCACTCCAAAGATATCAATGACCGCTTTAAAGTATTCAGGATGTCTGCCATGCAGAAGAAGTGCCATATAACCGCCGTAGCTGCCACCCATCAGGAAGATTTTATCACGGTCTGCGTAGCCGTTTTCGATCAGCCATTCCAAGCCTGTAATATTATCCAGTCTCGGGCCGTGCCCCCAGTCTCCCTCTACCATTTTCATATAGCTTAGACCATAGTTGGAGGAACCACGGAAGTTCGGTGCAAATATGCTGTAGCCACGGTTCACAAGAAACTGGAAATATGAGCGGAAAAACTTCCTTTCCGAGCTTTGAGGGCCACCATGCGGCCATAGAATCACGTGGCCATTGGAGATTTCCTCCTTGGCACGGAAAAATAATGCTTCAATTTCAAGCCCATCATAGGACGGATAGGTTAAAATCTCTGGCTCGGAAAGGTCCTCATCCGATACAGCAGGAACCCTGTTATTGGTAAGAGGCTCCCACGTTCCACGATCTTTTCTGAAAATGTTGGCAGGCTTAGTAGCCGTTTTACCTAGAAGATATACTGTGCCACTCTTACCGACGATGACTTTGTCTATAATATCAACCGGAGTTTCTTCCAGTTTCAGTTCCTTGGATTCCAGGCAGAAGGAATAGAAAGTATCCTCTACACCGTTTGACGAAACCAGATAGAGATGATTTCCCTTTTTATCATAGAACATACCGTTCAGATCCAGGGACTTATCCTCTGTCACTTTTGTAAAAGTTTGAGTATCCACATCATAATGAGCCAAGTAGCTTTTATCGTCATCATAATCGGTTAATAGATAGATAGAAGAACCTGTAAAAATGGCGTTGGAAACCGTATGCTGTTTATCGGTTTGTGGAGTAAGCAGAATAGTCTCTCCATCCTTCACCAGATAAGCATGTGAATATGTATTCGCAAAATGCTTCATGATAAGATAGCTCTTTTCATCCGCTGATACATCCATGAGATAGGTGGATGCTCCAGAACCTTCAACAAGGAGTGTCTCTTCTTTTGTATCGAGATCATAGCGATAGGCATTCAAATAGGTTTTGTTGTTTTTGGAACCTGTATAGTAGAGTCTTTTTCCATCTTCTGAAAACTTGGGGTTCATATGACGATATTCCTCGTCCACCCGCAGATCCTCCAGATCCCCTCCTCGAGTCGGTAACGCATAGAACTGTGTCAATTCATTCCCATCATGATCAAAGCTTGCCAAAATGTATTCGCCATTCGGCTCGTATTTCAGTGCATGACAGCTCTGGTTTTTGAATGTCATCGGATATGGATAGTTATTGGGCAGATCCATCCCCCATAAATTGTAGTGACCAGTTAGGTTCGTGCTGTAGACCAACTGAGTCTCATTGGGGCTTACAGTGAAATCCTGAATATTAAACACACGAAAAAATTGTTCCACTTCGGGCTTTTTAAAGGCTAGCATAAATGATTCCCCTTTCATATATAAATGCTCTCCCCATTTTATTTCGGGACACAAATGAAAATTCCTGCATCCCTTATAAAGTTTCGACGTTTTTTGCGAAGAAAGGATAACAAAAACAGGGAAAATGTATTATAGTGGAAGATAGATTAGAATAAAAAAGGGGTCAATATCGTGAAAGCAAAATGGAAAATAGTATTACCAATCCTATTAATTTTACTAATAGGAGGGGCATTTTCAGGACTATTATTAAACCAGTATAATACCTCCTCCTCAAAAACGGAGAGTGAATCGCCGAAGGAAGTAAAAGCGCATCAGAGCAAGCAAGTGGAAGCGGCGGAAAAATCCTACCGAACTGAAGCAACCATATCCGCTGTAGGAGATCTCCTTATTCACAGTACGGTTTACGATGCTGCACAAACTGGTGAAAACAGCTATAATTTCAACCCGATGCTGGAACGTGTGAAGCAATATTTGCAGGAAACCGACATCTCCATCGCCAACCAGGAGACGATCATCGGTGGAACAGAAATCGGATTATCCAACTATCCAAGCTTCAACAGCCCGTTTGAAGTGGCAGATGCACTGCAGGAAGCTGGCGTTGATATTGTAAGTATTGCCAACAACCACACCTTGGACCGCGGAGAGAAGGCGATCATGAACGCCATCAACCACTATGAAACGATTGATATGCAGTATGTGGGTGGATATAAAAGTGAGGAAGACCGTGCCACACTTCGTACCATTACAGAAAACGGCATCACATTTTCTTTCCTTTCCTACACATATGGGACAAACGGAATTCCTGTTCCGGAAGGCAAGGAGTATTTCGTCAATCTGATCGACCGCGAGAAAATCGAACGCGATGTAAAGGAAGCAAAAGCAAATTCTGATGTAGTTGTAGTAGCCATGCACTGGGGTGTCGAATATATTTTACTCCCTAACAGCGAACAGGAAGACCTTGCCGATTTCTTGGCTGGTTTGAATGTGGACATTGTTATCGGCCATCATCCACACGTATTGCAGCCGATGAAATTTCTAGACCGTCCCGATGGCAAGAAGATGTTTGTTGTGTATTCACTAGGAAACTTCCTCTCTGGCCAAAAGGATGACTATAAGGATATCGGCGGAATTCTTCAGCTGCGAGTGGAAAAATTCGTGGATGGAGCTGAGACAAACATTGATATCAAAGTGGATGAATTCATCCCGACCTATGTATCCCAGGTCAATCCAACCAAGTATCACGTAGTGCCACTGAAGGATGCTTCAAACTTCGGTTTTCCGAATGGTGCGGCGAAGCATGAGGAAATGATGGAGCATATGTATCAGTGGATTAATGAGGATGCGGGGAATTAATGCATATACATAAAAAGTCTCAGAGCAGATGAAATGCTCTGAGACTTTTTATTTTGCTTCTAAAATACTCCAGCCCACAATAGTAGGATCAATCAAATGGATCTCCCGTTTTCGCCAAGGAAGTTTGTAAAAGCATATCTACATGAGGGATATTATCTTCTAAATATGTTTCAGTTATAGCTTTGAAGCCAAAGGAGCCATAGAATTTTCTTAGATAATCCTGTGCCTGTATTTTTACTGTGTCTTCCTTTAATTCGTCATGGATAAAATCCAGTCCTCTTCTTAAGAGTTCTTCTGCAATTCCTCGGCCTCTATATTCTTTTTTCACTAAAACTCTACCAATTGAAGCTTCCTTATAGGAAACACTTCGAGGCAAAACTCGTAAATATGCGATAATCTCCCCATTTTCCTCTTTAAATAGATGATAAGATTGGGGGTC
The DNA here is from genome assembly GCA_051750385.1 of Bacillota bacterium. Lineage (GTDB taxonomy): Bacteria > Bacillota > Bacilli > Bacillales > Bacillaceae_I > Sutcliffiella_A. The sequence goes on from JBNJJQ010000001.1 coordinate 833,602, forward strand.
TTTGCCATCAACCTCTGGATAAGGACAATTTTGTTCCACCACAAATACTGAAGTTCTCTCTTTTAAAATCGTGTAAAGCTCCATATTTGTTAAATCACTAAAACTCTTTAATTTCCAGCTCATATAAATATGCACCTCTATTTTGTAGCTTTATCATCTACGGCATTTTCCCCATATAAAATTCATCCACAAAAGTCCCATCCACCAATAAAGAGTGTTTTTTCACACCCTCTATTTCAAATCCCATCTTTTTGTACAAATTTATTGCAGCTTCGTTATGTACCATGACAGTCAGTTCTAATCTGTGAAGGTTTCTACTCTTCGCCCATTCCTCCACCTTGCCGAACAATTCTGTCCCTACCCCTTTACCGCGTGCAGTTTCCGATACCCCGACTACGAGATAAACGGAATGTGCTGTCCTTTGTGTTGTTGATCCGATTGCCATTAGGTATCCGATCAGTTCTTCCCCATCAACAGCAACAAGTATAGTGGAGAAGTGGTCATTTTCCAAAGGTTCAATCCGGTGACGTCTTAATTGCTCCCCTGTCACTTTTCTTTCGCCAGGACCGAAGAGCATAAAGTTGGATTCTTCCACCTTCTTTATGAGTTCGGCCAGTTTATCTGCATCTTCAGGAAGTACTTTTCTAACATTCAAATCTATCGCTCCAATTCAATGTACTCGCGGATTAATTTCCATTCATCGTTCTCTTCCCGCCAAATGAACATGCATTTGGCAGGATATTCCGCTCCGCTTATCACTGCCGCTTCACTACCCATGACAATATATTCTTGTCCTTTTTTACGGGAAGAGATGGACCCAATCACAAAATTCTTCGTTGCATCCTTGTATTGGTTCAACAACGATACAAGGTCGAAGTGATAATCATACTGTTCGGGCTTATCCAATCCTGAGTGCGCCCAGTATCCAACAAACTTCTCTGACATGAAACTTTTTATTTCCGAAGAATCCTTTGTAATAAACGCCTTATCCCAAGCACGAAAATAATTATCCACCACTTCTTCGATAGACATCATTCTTCACCATCCTTTACTATTATCTAGCAATCTTTAAATCTTATAGAAATAAAAATAGTTCTCTTCCTTCTCGAAACCGATTCTTTCATAGAGTCTCTGTGCGTTCACGTTATCTGGCATCGTCTCTAGGAGCACGCCTGCTGCACCTCTGCTGTCTGCAAACTCGATTGCCTTTTTCACCAGCTGCTCCCCAATCCCTTTTCCTCGATGTGCCTCGTGCACAAACAAATCGTTCAATACCCATGTCCGCTTCATTTGAACGGATGAAAAGGACGGATATAGCTGGGTGAAACCAACTGCCTGCTCCTGATCATAAGTCAGAAAGATGACTGATTCCTCATTGGAAATCCTTTCGTGCAGAAAATTGACTGCCCCGTCCATATCTGATTTTTGTTCATAATATACTCGGTAAAGATTGAATAGATGTGCCGCTTCCTTTACATGGTCCAACCCGGCTCTTTTAATGGTCATTTTGTTCTCCCTCTCCATACAATGTCTTTATTTTATCCCTTGAAAGCTATAGGGCACACTCCCAGAAATACTTGGAATTCCTATATACTTTTTTGCTCGAACAATATCCATCCATACCACTTCTTCTATTTCATCCGGACAAGATATCGCGATATCTCCGCCCTTTACCTCTGCATGAAAATAAAAAAATACAGCATGATGGCCCCTTTCCTCAAAGAACGCCTCGGTAACCCCGGCCAGCCCTTTCGGCTCTACAATCAGACCCGTTTCTTCCAAAGCTTCCCGCCTCGCCGCATCCTCCAGGATTTCCCCTGGTTCCACTGCACCTCCAGGTAAGGTGTAGTAAGACCCTTTCTTTCCTGTATTCTTCACTACAAGAATCTTCTCCTTGTTCTCTCTAAGAAGAATCACATACGCTACGTTCACTCTTTTCACATCTCTGACCCCCTAAATTGCGAATTATGAAAAAACTAAGTTCAGAACTTCCCCTTTATTTAGCAGAACCGACCTGAGCGAAACTTGATTGATTTTCTGCTGATTGAATGATTGATGAAGACAGTCTTTTCATTTGATAATCAATTATGTGTCCTTCGACCGAATAGGTGAATGCATGCTCTTTTGGCGATTCTGGACCAAGTACTTCAGGCAAGAAGATGGGCATATTGCTTACCACTTGATCTGAAGTTTTAACCCACTCAAGCCTCTTCCATTCCAACTTGCCTTCAGGCCCCTCCTGGAGGGTACCTTCCATCTCCGTTCCGGTATAGACATACATCCCGCCTTTGTTATTCCAGGATACGGTGCCCCGAAAGGTTAGATCTTTTATTATCAAACCTGTCTCTTCCAATGTTTCACGGAAAACGGCATTATATGGGGTTTCATCTTTTTCTATTTTTCCTCCAACACCATTCCATTTCCCCTTGTTCGGAGCTTTGTTTCGATGTAGCAAGAGAATGGAATCTTCCTTTTGTATAAAGCATATCGTGTATGGCAGTTCCATCGATTTCCCCCCTAAGTGGTTTCGTTTGGTTCATCCTGTGGAAATTAGTTATAATAAGAAGGTACATAAAGACCATGTATTTTTTCAAATGGAAACTCCAAAGCCATAAAAAAATTCATGCAATCGATTAATAAGGAGTTGCTCTTATGAAAATGACTATGTCTCAGCCGGCAATAGACTGGTATAAAAATGAACTGGACCTTAAAAGTGGCGATCATATCCGCTTCCATATCCGTTATGGCGGGTGCAGCACCGTACAAAAAGGATTTTCACTGGGAATTGTCCAGGAAAATCCCGATCAGCCTGCAGCAAGCGTCGAACAGGATGGCCTTACATTCTTTGTGGAAGAAAAGGACGAATGGTACTTTGATGGTCATGATCTAAATATTACGATGGACGAAGAGCTGAACGAGCCGAAATTCGGTTATGAATGAAAAGAAAGAATTAGGATGAATTTGTCCTAATTCTTTTCTTTTGGAAAAAACCGCTCTATTTGATCCAACTGGTTTTCAGAGATTAAAATCTCCAGCTGTTTATCGCCAATCAGGTCAAAATGAGGGTATTGGTCACGATTATGTATCCATTCTTCCTTAAGGCCGTAGGAATGCCCCCATGCAATCAGCTTTTCCAGGTCACTGCAACCCGCTTTCGTAACAGTGTTAATGCCCTCAAAACGTGGATGGATCCAATAATGGGTAATATATGCCATCTTCCCATTGGAGACTTGCTCCTTCCACTTTTTAAGTTCTTCTCGAGCAATCCCGAAGGCCATTGTTTTTACTCTCCTTGCTTTTTCGCATTCTCGTAAGCCTGATGCCACTCCGGATATTTTTTACGGATAATGATCGGCTTAAAGTTTTCCTTTTTCACGCAGACATGTGACGAACTGCCGATAAGTGCAATCTCCCCACCCGGAGTCAACACTTTGTATCCATAGACGACCCTGAATCCATCGTAGGTTTCGATCCATGTCTGAATAGTCGCGACTTCCCCGTAGCGAAGGGGTTTCTTATAGGTGACATTTATATCAATGACAGGTGAAATCACCCCGTCCTGCTCCATTTGAGCGTAGGAGAATCCAAGATCTCTGATAAGCTGCGTTCTGCCAAGCTCCATCCATACGAGATAGTTGGCATGATATACCACACCCATCTGATCTGTTTCTGCGTATCTTACTTCTATTTCTTTCGTTGATACTAACATCCTCTTTCCCCCATTTGCTTAGAAAGTATCCTATTATGATACCATAAATGAATATTTTTCCACATCAAAAAAGATGAGCATTGTTAAATGCCCATCTAATGTCCTATAGATTACTGAAAGCCGTTTTCACGAGAGCTAGCTTCGTCCTTTATTTCAGAACGGAATGCTGCGATGCTTTCTTCACGACGATGATTTTTTGCCTCGATCTGCTCTCTTTCCTCTGGACCGGCAAATTGCATGGACTCCTGAGCTTCTTCGATATTTTCAATCGTATTCTGGACCATGCTTTGTAGCTTCTCTACATTGTCACTGCGATCATCCGGGTTTGGACGGTGTTGTTGATTTTCTGCCATAGCCTAACGCCTCCCTGGTATCATGAAGATATACTACAAACTCTAGTTTGTGCTTGTTGAGTGATTTACACACTTGAAAAACTTGGATAGGCTATTCGCCTTTAGTCTGAATGACTTGAGCATGCTTGCCTGAAGTGTCCTGCATCTGCTTCCCCTTATTGCCTCCCGCTTCCTGCGGTTGTGTACCAATATGGTTTGGCATAAAATGCTTTCTGCTTCCTTTTGGATTACTCATAAAAACATCCCTCCTACTTTTACTATCTCTAAGTGGAGGGAAAATCATAACAAGAAATATTTGAAAGTTATTCTGCCTTATTCAACATCTTCTCTTCCAGACGGTCTTCAATCTTACGAAGAGCTTCCTCATCTTTTAGCAGTAGCTGTTTATTTTCCAACACAAGCTCTTCAAAAGAACGTTTACGTATTCTTCTCATAATATCACCTACTTACTTATTATTGTAATAGTATTAATGTCCATAATTCTTTAAAATTATGATAACTTTCCGACAAATTGTGAAATACTCAGTCTTTTGAGGCTTTTCTGGAAGTAATTTCTTTCGAAAGGGGATATTTGTGCCAGTTAATCAAGATATAACCGTTTCAAACAGTACGAAAACTGGTAGATAGAACCAGTTAATAAACACGAATATACGTTCTTGTCCATTTTTATTACTTACGATATAGTAAAGAAGTGAGAAAATTTAGAAAGGATGAAATCGAATGAGTACCGATAGCCTGAAGAACTACGAGGAGAATAAAGTTTATTTTCTATCCCTTCACACTTTACCTGAAGAAAAATTATTGAAAGAAACCGAGCACAGTAAGTGGAGTATCAAAGAAATTATCGGCCATATTTATTATTGGGACAAATTTTTGCTTGCTGTTATGCTACCAGAGATGTTAGAAGGTGCTGCTCTTCCTGAATTTCCAGATCATGATACCTATAACGAAAAAGCCATGGAGCACATTATTAAATTTACATCCACAAAAGAGCTGTTAAATGAATTTTCCTTAACACGAGAGAGTCTCCTTCAAAATATAGAGGCACTTCCAGCGGATACAGTCTTTACAATCGGAAAAGAAAAGAGATCATTTACGCCGGAAACATTTATGGCGATGTTTGTGGAACATGATGATCACCATATCAAGCAGATAGAAGCATTTTTGAAGAGACAAAATATGAAATTGTGTTAAAATATGGATAAAAGCAAGAATTTTCTATTTATTCGAGGTGAGGCTATGAAGAAAAAACTGATGAGAATTTTTGCTGTAGTAGCACTGGGTATAATAGTTTTTCTTTTCTTATTTCGAGACGGGATTATTCTTGATCATATAGGCCTCCATTTTGAGTTTCCTTTTGGCAATGAGGTCGAGGTGCCAGCAGAATTTTCAGGAGCAGATACTAACGGCAATGATACTCCCGATCCGCTTGATGTTGTTAGGACAGCTCGTGGCGAAGTCGATCGGCGTACATCATATAAAAGCGTTTATTATGATGGAGGATATCCCCCTGAAGAAGAAGGAGTATGTACGGATGTTATTTGGCGGGGTTTAATGGGAGCAGCCATCAACCTGAAAGACCTTATGGATAAGGATATAGCGAAAAACACTGACCTATATCCCCGTGTTGGAGGAAAACCAGACCCAAATATTGATTTCCGGAGAGTACCCAATCAGGACGTCTTTTTCGAGCGGTTTGCTGAATCGTTAACAACGGATTTGATTCGAAACGATGTGGAAAACCTGAAGCAATGGCAGCCGGGGGACATTGTGGTTTTCCTGGGTGGAGACTTTGATCATGTAGGAATAGTATCCGACAGAAGAGCAAAGGACGGCACCCCGTACCTTATTCACAATACCTACCCATTTGCTGCTGAAGTAAAATTGTCATCCTTTAAATCCCCCATTTCTGGCCATTACAGATGGAAATATTAAAAGGAGCAGCCCATCTCAGTGTGGTCTGCTCCTTATTATCATCAGTTCATCTTCTTTACTTGCTCTTCCATCAATTCATACGTCATTGGTCCAAGATGTCGGTAGGAGATGATTCCTTCCGTATCAATGAAGAACGTCGTAGGCATGGTCAAAACGTCATAATAGCGGAACATTTCTTCCTGATCGAGGAGAATAGGGAAGGTGTAGCCTCCCTCTTCCACATACTCCTGGACATTATCAATACCAGGCTCCGAAGTAGTAAGGTTCACTGCGAGTATTTCCACACCCTTGTTCTCTTCCGAATACTTCTGCATTTCAGGCATTTCCGCTCGGCATGGTCCACACCAAGTCGCCCAAAAATTGAGGATTACTTTTTTTCCTTGATAATCCGAAAGCTTGGCAGTTTTTCCGTCAAGGGTGGTCAGTTCAAAATCTCTTGCAAACTCTCCCTCTTTAACCCCGACTGCAGGTTCTTTTTCCGCAAAGACCTGGAATATCGCATATCCGCTCAGAGCCACCAAAAAGGCAATAGCAATTATTTTTTTCACAAGATCTCCATCCTTTATACGAAATACATCATTATGTTATAGCTCGCTAATACAATACAGGCGCTTAATATGATGGTTAATGTCAGGGGCTTCATATGTAGGTCCGACCGATATGCTTTCCAATAAAAGAGAAAGATTGCCACGGTACTTGCCAGATACATCCCTTTCGTTCCCCCGGTAAAAAACAATATCCCAAATGGATTGGTCCAGATAATGGACGGTCTAAAAAGAAGAATACTAAATTTAAACACTAAAATCCACCATAAGGCTGCGCTCATCAGATGTTGCTCCATGATCCTTAATGTCTCAGGATGTTTTTTAAAGATGATGGCCATATATAAATATGCAAGGAGAAAAGAGAAAAGAAGGACAAGGATTGATTTTTTGAGAAGCAGCGGTCCTAATTGAATGGCATCCATCTAATTTACCTCGTTTACTTTAATTAAATCATATTCATGTCTTTCCTATGATTCTTCATGTGTCTATTTTATAACAAATATGATTGGATGAAAAAAAGCTGGCCTCTCCATCTGGAGGGGCCAACTTCGTTTTTGCACTATTACGCTTTTAACTTGTCACGTAATACCATTCTCAGGATACCGCCATGACGGTAATAATCGATTTCCACTTCGCTGTCGAAACGAACAAGTGCTTCAAACTCTTTCTTGTTGCCTTCTTCGTCAGTCGCTGTAACTTTTACAAAGTCACGTGGTTTTACTGTCTCATCAACAGCCACTTCAAATGTCTCTTTACCAGTTAAGCCAAGGATCTCCGCACTTTCGCCGTCTTTGAACTGCAAAGGTAAAACTCCCATAAGAACAAGGTTGCTGCGGTGGATTCTTTCGAAGCTTTCCGCGATAACAGTCTTGATTCCAAGCAGGTTTGTTCCTTTTGCAGCCCAGTCACGGGAGCTTCCCATACCATAGTCTTTACCAGCGATAACCATTAGGCCAGTTCCGTCCTCTTTGTACTTCATGCAAGCATCATAGATGGACATTACGTCGCCAGTTGGCCAGTAAGTCGTCCAGCCACCTTCAGTACCTGGAGCCACTTGGTTACGGATACGGATGTTCGCGAACGTTCCACGCATCATTACTTCATGGTTACCACGACGGGAACCGTAGGAGTTGAACTCACGTGGAGTAACACCGTTAGCTTGCAAGTATTTACCTGCAGGCGTATCTTTCCCGATAGAACCAGCTGGTGAGATATGGTCAGTTGTTACGGAATCCGCGAACTTACCAACTACACGCAATCCTGAAAGAGGTTCTACAGTTCCTGCTTCAGGAGTCAACCCTTCAAAGAAAGGCGGGTTCTGGATGTATGTGGAATCATTATCCCATGAATATAGTGCTTCATCGGAAGTCTCGATTTGGTTCCAACGCTCGTTGTCATCAAACACTCTTTCATATTCTCTACGGAACAGTTCAGGTGTTACAGTAGCTTTTACTACTTCCTTCACTTCATCTTGGGATGGCCAGATGTCTTTGAAGAATACATCATTTCCGTCTTTGTCCTTGCCTAGTACGTCGTTCTGAAGATCCACATCCACATTTCCAGCTAGTGCGTATGCCACAACAAGTGGTGGAGATGCAAGATAGTTACCTTTTACAAGTGGATGGATACGTCCTTCAAAGTTACGGTTACCGGATAGTACAGAAGTTACAAGAAGGTCATTTTCAGCAACTGCTTCTTCGATTTCATCCGCTAATGGACCGGAGTTACCGATACAAGTAGCACAACCATATCCAACGATGTTAAATCCAAGATCGTTCAGGTAAGGTTGAAGTCCGGAATCGTGAAGATAGCCTGTTACTACCTTTGAACCAGGTGCCAATGAAGTTTTTACAAAGCTTGGAACCTTCAATCCTAATTCCACCGCTTTTTTCGCAACAAGACCTGCTGCAACCAGTACGTATGGATTAGAAGTATTGGTACAGGATGTGATGGATGCAATGGCAATCGATCCTGTCTTCATTGTTGTTTTATCACCGTTTGCAAGCGTGACTTCTACTTCTTTGTTGATATCAGTAGGAGTCATACCATAGCCTTGATTTCCTTGTGGCGCTACCAATGCATTGCGGAAAGTTTCCTGCATCATGGATAGAGGCACAAGATCCTGTGGACGTTTAGGTCCGGAAAGGTTTGGTTCAATTTCACCAAGGTCGATTTCCACTACATCAGTGTAGATAGGATCGGCATCAGGGCTGAAGAACAATCCGTTTGCTTTGGAGTATGCTTCTACCAATTTGATTTGCTCTTCACTACGGCCAGTTAGGCGCATGTAATCAAGAGACTCTTCATCAACCGGGAAGAATCCACAGGTTGCTCCGTATTCAGGTGCCATGTTGGCAATTGTTGCACGGTCTGCAAGTGGTAGTTCTGATATACCAGGTCCGAAGAACTCGACAAATTTACCAACAACACCATGCTTACGTAATACTTGTGTTACTTTCAGCGCCAAGTCAGTAGCAGTCGTTCCGTTTGGTAAAGCACCTGTCAATTTAACCCCAATAACCTCAGGAACCGGGAAGTATGATGGTTGGCCAAGCATTCCTGCTTCCGCTTCGATACCACCTACACCCCATCCAAGAACACCGATACCGTTGATCATTGTTGTATGGGAGTCAGTTCCTACAAGTGTGTCAGGGAAAGCTAGATACTCTCCATTTTCTTCAACGCCATGAACGACGTTCGCTAAGTACTCCAAGTTAACTTGGTGAACGATACCTGTTGCTGGTGGAACTGCACGGTAGTTGTCAAATGATTTTTTTGCCCAGCTTAGGAACTTATAACGCTCTGCATTACGTTCGAACTCAAGCTTCATGTTGAAATCTAAAGAGTCTGCAGTACCAGCTTTATCAACCTGTACTGAGTGGTCAATAACTAGATCAACCGGAATCTCAGGATTGATTTTTTGAGGATCTCCACCCACGTCTGCCATTGCTTTACGTAAAGATGCAAGGTCAACAACCGCCGGAACTCCTGTGAAATCTTGAAGGATTACACGAGAAGGCTTGAATGGTACATCCACTTCCTTTTGCTCGTCTGTTCCCCATTTTGCTAAGTTTTCAACGTGTTCTTTCGTAATAACACGGCCGTCTACCTGGCGTAGAACGGATTCTAATAATACTTTAATGGAATATGGTAAGCGTGATACGTTACCAACGTTCGCTTTCTCAAGCGCTTGCAAAGAATAGTAATGATACGTTTTGCCGTTCACATCGAAGGATGCACGTGCATTGAAAACATCTTGCTTCGTCATATGTATTACCCCCTGCTACTCATAGTTTAATAGGACCTCGCTATGAACAATTAATAGGCATTGAAAAACAGGCTCACCTTTGGAAAGCGTTTGCGATTGTTTTTCTTTGAGACAAATTACGATTGATTTCTCCCACCGAATAGTCCTTACGACATTATCTTAATACAACATTCTTCATAAGTAAATATCAATAAAGTTATCAAATCACATAAGTTACACTTATCTTTCATAATATTCGACAAATACATGTGTGGATTTCGGCTGGTAATGATAAATGTAGGAGGTGATGGATAATGGCAAAAAGAAAGGCGAACCACGTTATCGAGGGGATGAATGCAGCCGGAGCTCAAGGCAAGGGTGCAGGATATAATGAAGAGTTCTCCAATGAACCATTGACGGAAGCACAGAAACAGAATAATAAAAAGCGTAAGAAGAACCAGTAGGGTAAGTAGGTTATTTATGGATTGGTTGCGGTCTTCATCGGTGGGATGAAGGCCTTTTTAGTGTGGTTTTTGGGGTGTGTGGGTCTTCATGGGCTTGATGATGGACTTTTCACTGGGATTTGGAGGTGAAAGGGCATTCATACGCTTGATGATGGACTTTTCACTGGGATTTTGGTGCGAAAGGGCATTCATACGCTTGATGATGGACTTTTTACTCGGGATTTTGGTGCGAAAGGGTCTTCATACGCTTAATGATGGACTTTTCACTGGGATTTTGGTGCGAAAGGGTCTTCATGGGCTTGATGATGGACTTTTCACTGGGATTTGGAGGTGAAAGGACATTCATACGCTTGATGATGGACTTTTTACTCGGGATTTTGGTGCGAAAGGGTCTTCATGGGCTTGATGATGGACTTTTCACTGGGATTTGGAGGTGAAAGGGCATTCATACGCTTGATGATGGACTTTTTACTCGGGATTTTGGTGCGAAAGGGTCTTCATGGGCTTGATGATGGACTTTTCACTGGGATTTGCGGGCGAATGGGTCATCATAAGCTTGATGATGGACTTTTCACTTGGAATTTTGGTGGAAAAAGCCCTTCATAACCTCTATGACGCGTTTTTCTTCTGCAGTCCATGTACAAAAAGCTCATCATACACCAGATGACGCGTTTTTTACCTGCGTTCCAATAACAAAAAGCCCATCATACACCCAACCCCACACCGCGTCCCCCACTCATACAACAAAACCAAAAAACTGCCCCAGACTCCATAGTCCAGGGCAGCTCCCTTCTCAACCTTCATTATTCCCTTGTTGCAAAATCGTCTGCAAATCCTGCTGGAATTGCATCAATTGTGGACGCTGTGTTTCAGAAGCCACTTCCAAAGCATTATTGATCTGCTCCATCGCTTCATTCACTTCATTTTCCAGACGCTTGAAATCATGGCCATAATTCGGGTCATTTCTTACAATCGCTTCATATACGTCCCTTGCCTGCTCTGTTCCTTGCTGAGCTGCTTGAAAAGCCTGCTGTTTATCTTTATGATATGGCATGCGGGTTCACTCCTCCAGATAGAAAATAATAGCTCTACCTAGACTGCCCATATGGCAAAGAATTATACCTGAATTCCCTCCGCATAATACACGACAATTATCAAAAACTAAAAGCAAAGGAGGAGATCAAATTGAACAAAAACGACCATAAAGACATGGTAAGAAACCAGCCCAAAGGTAACCAACATTCAGGACAGCCAGAGCCTTTAAGCGGATCACATAAGGTGAAGAACCGCAATCATACCCGACAAAAGCACAATTCTAGTCACGATATGTAAGCATCTCCATCGCTTTGATCAGATCAGGGAGCTCTCCACACGTGATGGTTCGGAAGTCGAGTAGGATACTGTCCCCACTTGTTCGGACTATCACGCTTGGAGTCCCTTTTCTTAACTTAGCACCCAAGGAATGTGCAGCAAGTGACTCATGTTTCAACCTGACGGCATAGGTAGGTATCGGTACATCCGGCATCGTCCCTCCGCCTACCATGGAACACTCCCTGATAATTTCAGCCTGAAAACTATTCCACTCGGAAACGGCGTCGCAGAACTCCATAGCTTTCTCCCTGACCTCCTCCAAAGGCTGCAGCATATCTCTCACTGTAGGAATGTCTTTGGGGCGCTGATTCAGATACGCTTTAAAAGTCGCTTCCAACGCGGCGAAGCTCATTTTATCCACCCTTAGGACTCTGGCCAATTGGTGCTTTTTCAGTTGATCGATATACTTCTTCTTGCCGGCAATAATTCCTGCCTGCGGGCCGCCGAGCAGTTTATCACCGCTGAAGGAAACAAGATCTACACCAGTTTCCATCACTTTTTGGACGACCGGTTCCTCACCTATCCCTTCTTTTGCAAAATCATACAGGACGCCACTCCCCAAATCTTCATATACCATAACTTCTTCACGGGCTCCTGCAATCTCAACAAGCTCCTCGGTAGAGACTGTTTTGGTAAATCCAATTGTCTTGAAATTGCTCGTGTGAACTTTCAAAAGCATCGCAGTTTCATCATTCAATGCGTCAGAATAGTCTTTAACATGTGTTTTGTTGGTGGTTCCTACCTCCACCAGCTTTGCGCCACTCTCTTTCATGATGGAGGAAATACGAAAAGATCCACCGATCTCCACCAGCTGCCCGCGGGATACTATTACCTCTTTCCCTTTGGCAAAGGCTTTTAATATAAAATAAACGGCTGCCGCATTATTGTTGACTACCATTGCCGCTTCAGCTCCAGTGACCTCTTTTATCAAGTCTTCCACAAGGTCATGCCTCGAACCACGAGTCCCTGATTCGATATCATACTCCAGGTTGGAATAGTTTGCGGCCACCTCTGCCACGTGATTAATGGCGTCCCTGCTAAGTCTGGCACGACCAAGATTCGTATGTAAAATAGTACCTGTTCCATTTATTACTCGTGTCAAACGATTTTGATGAGCTTCCATCAACTTATTTTCAACGTCTATCCATATGATTTCTGCAAACTTTCCATCTATGACGATCCCTTTTTTTATATCAGAACGCATTCCTTCTAAGGCTTTACGAATATGAACCGTCAGCACTTCATCATGTACATTGTATTTTTGCCTTAGCCGTATAAACATCGCATCCCGTTGCAGTTCATGAACCGGAGGAATGTCCCGTAGACTTTTATTTATCATCTATTTCACCTGTCTTAAGTATTTTCCCACTATTATAACATGTGCAGGATAGTAGAGCAGAAAATGGAAAAGAGAAGGGTTATCCCCTCCTCCAGCTTAGCCTTTTTCCAATTTTGCAATGACATCTTCCGCTTTCGGGAAGACTCCTGTTTCTTTTTTGGAATGAACCGTCTCTCCATCCACCTTCACTTCAAAAACTCCTCCGGAACTTGGAATGAGTTCCATGGAAGTGATATTGGTACGGAAATGGGTAAAAAGTGATTCCGCGAAACTCGCGGCTTTTGGTGCGTAGTTTCACTGCATGCAGAATTCGATGGATACTTTGAAATTTGTCATGATTTTCCCTCCTAATGCATGATGTACTACAAGAGCCGGCAAATTTGTCAGCGCTTACTTTAATTGTAATACAAGCATCCGCTTTTCGCAAAAGTATGAAAATTAATTAGTGGAAATCATTTTCACTACTGACTATACTTAAACTAGCAGGAGGTGGTCCCAATGAGTGAACATGAAAAGATCCGTTTAACTTCACTGTCAACAAAAGCTGGCTGAGGATGCAAACTTGGTCCAAGTGACCTCACGCAAGTTTTGCGTGGTTTGCCCTCCAATTTGGAGGATCCTAATCTGTTAGTGGGATATGCCACTTCAGATGATGCCGGAGTATATAAAGTGACAGAAGATATTGCCATGATTCAAACCGTTGATTATTTTACCCCCGTGGTGGATGATCCGTATAATTTCGGACAGATTGCTGCCGCCAATGCACTCAGTGATGTGTATGCAATGGGTGGTGTTCCAAAGACGGCATTAAATATTGTAGGATACCCGATCAAGAAATTGGGTCCTTCCATTCTAAATCAGATTTTAGCGGGTGCCTTTGACAAGGTGAAAGAGGCTGGAGCAGTCATAGTTGGTGGACACTCCATCGATGACCAGGAGCCGAAATTCGGCATCTCTGTTACCGGCTTTGTACATCCTGAACGAATTTGGAAAAATGTCGGTGCAAGGCCAGGAGATGTGCTTGTCCTGACAAAACCGATCGGGGTGGGAATTATGACCACTGCCATCAAAAGAGGCAAAGCAACAGTTGGGCAAATAGAGCTCGTGACATCTGTCATGAGTGAACTCAATAAAATGGCTGCCGAAGAATTGCAGCACTTTTCCCCACATGCCGTAACAGATGTAACCGGATTTGGTTTATTGGGACATGCCAGTGAAATGGCGAGGGGCAGCGGAGTTAGTCTACATATTCATATGGACAGCATTCCGGTCCTTCCTGGAACATTTGAACTTTCCACTGAGGGAGTGGTTCCGGGTGGATCCAAGGCTAACCATGAATGGCTGAAGTCCGATGTAAGTTATGCCTCTCACATTACAGAGGTGCAGCAGCTTGTCCTATGTGATGCCATCACTTCCGGTGGGCTGCTTGTGAGCCTGTCAAAAGATGAAGCGGAACTGTATCTGGATATGCTTGCAAAAAAGAATCTCAAAGCTGCCATTATTGGTGAGGTTGGAGAGCCTAATGAAAAACTTATCCTCGTTGATTAAAAGAGAGCAATCCCTCCATTTTAGAGGGATTGCTCTTTTTCTGCTATAGCCATCTGCGTTTGGTTCCTTCTCTCTCCGTAATCCCAAGGGCATCCATCAGCTCAACGAAAGGAATCAGATATTTTCTGGACAACTGCAGCATATCCTTTATTTCGCTTAATTCAATCTTTTCCTCCGTTTGACTTTTCAAATATTCAACAGTCATATGAAATTCCTGGCCGTCAATCAGATGGGAATCATCCAATTGATAAGCTTTCATCTGTTTCAAAAAGAAATATTTCAAGTCATGAGCTTCTTTTTCAGGCAGACCTGCACTTTCACAGTATTGGCTAAACGCCTGTGGAGTTATCTTATCCTGCGCAAGCTCCCGCTCCACCTGTTCCATTCTTCTCTGCCACTGTTTCGGATAGCTTGGCAGGAATCCGTCCAAATACAGTAAATTATCCATCCTTCGCACACATTTAGCAGCTGCCATTTTTTCCAGTAGAAACTCAAATAGCCCATTTGATATGGTTAGACTAAATTCAGAAAGGAGCTCAGCCTTGGGAATTCCAAGTCTTAAGGGGTGCATAACGTGATATTCACGAATACGACCAGCCAACTGACGTTCTTTTTCCTTTATCATCTGGCCAGAGGCATATAGTTCACCAGTGACATTCACAACAAGCCCTTGCTCCTCAAGTAGCACGAGTACGTTATCCTCCAATCCCGCTTCCCTTTTCAGATTCTCCATTGAAAGGAGGTCACTTCTAGAAAAAGCCTCTCTTACCCTTTCTTCAGGTGTACCCTGCTTGATTCTTAGCAGAGTATCAACGGTTGATTGACCAAATTTATAGACAGATCCCTTTGATTGAATGATCCATCCTCCTCCTACGGTCTCTACTGGAGTGGGTCTCCTGAGGATAATTTTATCTCCACGGCTGCACGTAATGGGCTCGTCTAGTCGAAGCTGGCATAGCACCTCTTCTTCTGAGTGGCCGTTATAGTCATTTCGATCAAAAAAGACGATCTTACCCAGGACTTCCGCTGTACCGGTATGAATTTTTATACGACTTCTCTGTTTTATGGGATATCGAAGATTTTCCACCATATGGAGAGATACATCAATGGTATCGGTTGTATCATATGTATTTTCGTGAGCGAGAACATCGCCGCGCTGTATGTTATCCTTGCTTAATCCTGAGAGGTTTACGGCAACCCGCTGACCGGCAACTGCTTGTTCCACCTGCTTGTTATGTACCTGAAGCTGCCTGACTTTTGCGACTTGTCTACTTGGCAATACTTCAACGGAATCCCCGTTGTTAATCAATCCTTCTGTTATCGTACCCCTGACAATCGTCCCTTGACCTTTCAAAGTAAAAACCTGATCGATGGGTAGCCGAAAATTGCCTGTAACCTGCTTTTCCTGTAAAGCTTCCAGCTCTTTTTGGAGCATTTGCTTCAACTCGGGAATTCCTTCCTTTTTCAAGCTGTCCACATATACAACTGGGGCACCTTCAAAAATAGTTCCCGTAAGCTCCTCCACGATTTCCTCTGTCGCAAGCTCCAGGAACTCCTCATCGACTTTGTCTATTTTAGAGAATGCCACCATGCCCTTTTTCACCTGTAGAAATTTCAGGATTTCCAGATGCTCCTTTGTTTGCGGCATGACCCCTTCATCGGCTGCGATGACAAGAATGACAAGATCGATGCCGGAAACCCCTGCAATCATTTGCCTGATAAATCGCTCATGGCCCGGCACATCGACCACAGAAACGATGGATCCATCACCTAAATGCAATGGTGCAAATCCCGGTTCGATGGAGATTTGCCGCTCCTTTTCTTCTTTTAAACGGTCCGTGTCCACACCAGTTAAAGCTTTGGTTAACGTGGTTTTACCGTGGTCAATATGACCGGCCATCCCGATCGTAAAGTGTTTAGTCAATATTCTCACCTATTTCTTCATTAAACTGGACGTTCTTTTTCCCGCATACTTTCACAACACTGATCTTAGTGAATGTTTTGATGTTATTACCGACGTTGCCGCTGCCGGAACCTGTCACACCTGTCTCTTCAGCCATTGGGCACACCTTAAAAATATTCCCGAAATTCACGATACCGCCATTCACATTCTCAATAATTACCTTCTTGATAAAACATGCCATTTCTGTCACCCCTTTTAATTTAAGGTATGACAGCATGTTTTAGCTTGTATAGGTGGTCGTCCCTGCCTTACTTTTTTTTATAGAATTGCTGCAGATACTGCTGCCACTCTTCCTCTGTCCACTGCCTATTTTTGCGCTCCTGCAAAAAGCCTTTTTTCCATTGCCGTTTCACATTATCCACTTTATTTGCCTGAATGCTGCTCTGGTTTAAGGCTTTCGCACGTATATCTTCCCAGATAGGCTTCTGGGCGGAAGGTTCAAAGAATAGAGGCTCGATCAGGACCTTAAATATGATGATGCTGATAATGAAAAAAGATATTATTTTTAGAGGTATAGGTAGTGGCAGGAGTAGTATTGCCGCAACTCCACCGGCAATTATGATGCTTCTCCGATAGGAAAATCTCCTTACTACCTGTTTGCGCTCTTCCATGGAAAGTTCCAGCAGGGATTGATATCTCTGCTCCATTTCACAGTCGACACAGTATGCTTCTATGTAAGTGCTTTTCGGATCATAGCGCTCTGCCAATCTCTTTTTGTGTTTCGTACAATATAAATCCAATCTCTTCCTCCAGCATCTTGTCTTAGTAGGTTCATTATATCAATTTATGAGAGAAACTAAAATAAACCATATACAGCTTCAAAAATACAGAAAAACAGATGCGGATTGCTCAGCATCTGTTTTTTTGATGTTTCAGCTATATCTTTGAATTATGCCCATCAGCTTCTGTTCCAAATTTGGCAGGTCCTGTTTCGTGACCGTGAAGTTCACATGTGATTCGTCCATTTCCAACGCTTCAGAAAGGAGACTTCCCAAACCTCTTGCTTTACGATCCACCTGCATCCAAACGTCCACTTGGTTGTCTGTCTGATTCAGGAACATAAATTCTATTTCATCCAATCTACCACGGTAAGCACCGGATGTAGGAACAAGTTCGAATTCCTGGACAAAGGGTTGGCGTGTTTTCAAGCGATAAGGCGCCGCTTCACATTCCACTTTTCTAAGTCGGAAACCGATATCAGTTGCAGCCTTCAGAACTGCAGAAATGATAGTGGAAGGCATCACGTCGATAAAATCCCTGTCTGAAGGATCCACAGCATTTTTAATATCCAGTCCTGTTTGAATCCAGACCTTCGTGCTTCCCATCGTGACAGGGGCTTCGTAAGGCAGAACAAAGTTAAAAGGAAACTCTTTCTTTTCGTTCGAACCAATTGTAAAAGGATCCACAAGTTTAATAGTTTCTATGGTTGCTTGTTTTTGTACCTTTGTGTCATTGGACTCTTTCATATAAGTCGTGACAAGCGATAGATAGATGGTATCGATCTGCTGTTCGGTTGAACCGCCTTTAATTTCTACAATACCTTTTACTTCTTCACCTGGAATCAGACGGTCGTTCACCAATTTGGTATCTACCGTCGCTGCCCCTATCCCAATACTCGCCAATGCCTTGTTAAAAAAGGACATGCCAATACCCCCTACACCAATTAAAATTAGTTTTTTGAGAACACGATTAATTTACGGGCAAGTTTTCAAAAAGTTTCATGTTTTTACAGATTATTAGATGAGAAATTGCTCATTTCCATATTAAACTCTATAATAGGAGGTGCGGACAGTGACAAGTAAATTTAATATTGCTTCTTCAACTTTTCCATCATTGATCACAGCATCCAAACGGATTTTTCAATCAATTGCCGAAAGACTCGATGTCAATACTGTCTATGTAACCCAAAAAGGACCAAATGTCATGACGGTCCTTAGTTCTTATAATGAAGCGGATCAAATCATTCCAGAAGGCTATTCTGTCGAGTATGGAGGGACTTATTGCCGTCTCATTATCATGAATGAAAAGAAACATATGAACTCGGTTGACCTGACAAAAGACATCCTCACAAAGGAATTGGAAGTTACCTCTCAGCTAGAAACGAAAGGGTTTTTGGGTGTGACTTTATCAGACTTGCAGGGCAATGTTTTTGGAACATTGTGCGTGATGGATCGTCAGGAAAAAAACTTCAACGAATCAGATATAAACTTTCTCAAATCCATGGCTGGTCTGTTGTCCCATATCATCGAACTAGATCGGACTAAATTCAATATGGCTTTCTTGCAAAATCCCATCATCCCCATTACAAATGGTGTTTCAGTTTTACCTATCCAAGGGGTAATAGATGAAGAACGAGCACAATTAATCATTTATGCTGTTTTAGAATATTGCAATACCCATCAGATTGAATATTTCACCATTGATTTATCCGGCCTCATTATCATTGATGGTCAGTTCCCAAAAATATTCGCAGAACTTATCCAATCCCTCCAACTCATGGGGATAGAATCCATACTGACAGGAATAACTCCGGATATGGCCAGGTTTGAGGTTGCAAATGGACATTTGACCGAGTTAGCAACGAAAAAAGTCAGGAACCTGGAATCCGCACTCGATTATATCGGTTTTACACTGATAGAAAAAATATAATTGCAAGACAAAAAAACGTTTCTGTATACAACAGAAACGTCCAAGGTTTAAAGTACAGGTATTTTCGCCTCCAAGCCCATATATTCTTTATTAATCATCCACTCTTCCCTACTATTTCACAGTCTCCTCATTGTTGACAATCGTTCCGATAGGCTCCCCCATACATATCCTGCCCATTGCTCCTATTTCATCAAAGTTGAAGATGTGCACTGGCAGTTTATAATCCCTCGCCAACAGCAATGCGGATTGGTCCATCACCTTGATATTATTTTTTATGACATCATTATAGTGCAATACCCTATACATTTTTGCGTCCTTGGTTGTTTTAGGGTCGCTTGTAAAGACTCCGTCTACACCTTGTTTGGCAACAAAAATCGCATCGCAGTTAATTTCAATCGCCCGCTGCACACTTGGATAGTCGGTTGTCACAAATGGCTGACCATTCCCTCCTCCGAAGATGACAATATGCCCTTTCTCCAAATGGTGCATTGCCCTTAAGCGGATATACGGTTCTGCGACAGAAGTAACTGCTATGGATGTCATGACCCGGACATCCTTTTCCGTTTTACTCTTTAGTACCCCCCTCAGCATCAAACTGTTGATGATCGTACCGAGCGTTCCGATATTATCCGCCTCTACCCGGTCGATGCCCCATGCATCCGCCATGCTTCCCCGAAAAATATTCCCTCCACCGATTACAATGGACACCTCTATCCCGTTTTCTACAATGGAAAGTATTTCGTTCGCGATATGCTCCAATCGTTCAGGACAAAAGCTGTTTCCGCTCTGGTCCGCGAGTGCTCCACCACTTAATTTGATCATGACTCTCTTATACATGCACACACCCCTTTCTTCAAATAAAAAGGACTAAAGGCAAAAACACCTTTAGTCCTGATAAATATGGAGGATAAGAATAATACCAGTTTCCGTTTGCTTAGAACGTCTCACCATTACTCTTCCCCCTTTTCACTCTGTTTCCTTAAGACAGTTTATACAAGAAATTCATAATCGTCAATGAAATTCATTAAAATTTCAGAAGCTTTTTTCTAGTTCGTCAACTAGATGCCCTACATACGCGACAGCCTTTTGGATAGGTGCCGGAGTGGACATATCTACACCTGCGAGTTTCATCATGTCCAACGGCTTCAAGGTGCCTCCCGCTTTCAATGCCTCCAACCAGCGATCAACAGCAGGCTGTCCTTCCTCCTGGATGCTTTGTGCAGCAGCAGTAGACGCTGTAAGTCCTGCTGAGTAGGTATATGGATACAGACCCATATAGTAATGAGGCTGACGCATCCAGGTCAAGCCTGCTCCTTCATCCAGCTCAACCGAGTCTCCCCAGAACTTGGACAAAAGTTCTATTTTTTGTTCGCATAGAAGTTTTGCCGTGATCGGCGTCCCCTTATCAGCCAATTCATATACCCTGCGTTGAAGTTCCCCCTCCAGGATATGCGTAACAAAATTATGATAGTACGTTCCCAGTGATTGCAGGATCACCCAGCGTCTCATGCGCTCATCGCTCGATTTGGCCAGAATATGCTGGCTTAATAGCATTTCATTCATCGTGGAAGGTGCTTCGACAAAATATCTCGACGGACGGGTATTCGTCATTGTCTGATAGCGTCCGGCCAAACTGAAGTGCCCCGCATGTCCAAGTTCATGAGTCAGAGTAAACGTATTTCGCATGGAATCATTCCATGTAATCAGGATATAAGGGTGTACGCCATAAGGGCTGGAACAGAATGCACCTGAAGCTTTCCCTTCATTGTCCGCCAAATCAACCCAGCGGTCCGAGAGCGCCCTTTCCATGATTTCCATATATTCTTCTCCCATGATCCCCAATGATTCCAAGATTAGCTTGGAGGACTCCTCATAGGTGATCTCCGGATTATATTCCGGGTCAAGAGGTGCTTTCAGGTCACTATAGGTCATCTTATCCAATACGAGCAGGCGTTTCTTTAGCCTTGCAAATCTTTGCATATGTGGAGCTAATTCAGTTTGGATGGTATCAAGCTGGTTATGATACATCTCCTTTGAGACATCCTGATCATGCAACAGCATATCTGTTACAGATTCATAGTTTCGCAGACGAGATTCAATGACCTGCTTTTTTACTTCCGTCGCATAGGTGGCAGCGTAAGTATTCTTATATTGGTTCAGTGTTTTTGTATAGGAGGCATACGCCTTTCTACGGATCTCGGTATCCGCTGATTCCTCATAAAAAGGAAAAGAGTTGAAAGTCAATGGATGCTCGGTTCCGTCATCCGTTGTGAAGGATGAGAACTTCATGTCCGACGTTTTACTTCGTAGGTAGATCATATAAGGAGCATTGTGCACTTCACCAAAGGCTGCCAGCACCTCTTCCGCTTCCGGGGATAGTCGATGCGGTTTTGTCGCCATCAGGTCATGCAATGTTTTGCTATAATCCTTTAACCCTGCTTCTTGCTGTATGTATGCTTCTACACTCTCTTCATCCAACTCAAGAATTTCAGAGGATAGGAAGGAAATATTAGATTGCACAACTCCTAACATCGATGCAACGCGTGCGGAATTTGCCTGGTTCACCGGGTTCGTTCCATCCTCCGACTGACGTAGACTGGCAAAGGTCATCACTCTGGTGATCCGTTCAGCTAAAGCGTCTTTAGCAAGAAGGCTGTCCAGAAGTGTCTTCGCGCTCTCTCCCACTTTTCCTTTGTATTGAGTAACTGAATCAAGATCCTGTGGAATGGCACCCAGTTCAGCCTCCCAGTCCTTTTCAGTTTCAAACAGGTCTCGAAGGTCCCAAGTATGTTCAACAGGCACTTCACTTCTTGTTAAGGTCTTGTTCATAACTTTCGTCATAAAATCTCTCCCCATCTAAAAAATATATTTCGCCTTACGAAAAACTTACCCCTATTATATAAGAGTTTGGGAATGATTGAAATGGGAAATTTTAATTTTTCTAATTTTTTCGTCAACTCTTAAAAGAAAGTCCCTTCTCTTCCAAAGCCCCTCGAAGAATGCCAACCGCTTTCGGGCCGACTCCATGCAACTTCAACAGCTCTTTCTCCCGAATTGCAGTCAATTGTTCAAAATGGGTGTATCCTGCTGCAACGAGCGCCCTTGTTGCCGGTTTTCCAATACCCTTTGGAAAACCATTTTCTATTTTCTTACTTTCCTGTTTCATATCAATCGCTCCCTTCTTATCCGTATAGATTATTTCGCTATTTTTATTGCAAATTCCTTGTAGAATAAGTAGAATGAAAATTGTCATGAAAATGGGGCTGATTGCAATGCTGGTGCTTGTCTCGGTCTTCAAAACCGCTTGATTGTTTTACCTGTAAAAAACCGTAACGGCTTCAGGTATATCAAGGTTTTCAACGTTTAAAACTCAATATGTTTGGTACGGTCTTTTCGGTGATTTTATACAAAACCGATACAGTCCGATAAGAAAAACCGTACTGTACATTTACTCTTAGTCGCCTAATAAATTTTTATAGGGGGCTTATTTTTATGCAAAAGAATACTGTACGTAAATACAAACGTGGGCATGGTGCTATCAGCACTAAAAAGGTAACGAACGAACTTACTCTTTTTGAAATGTTTGACCGCTTCATGACAGTGAAGAAAACTGAAGCCTTATCATCCAGAACTATTACTGATTACTACAATAACTTTGAGTATTTCAAAAAATATATTGGTGAAGATTTAATTGCTGAACAATTAGATGCTGATGTATTCCGTGGTTTCACCGGTCATATGTTACATGAATTAGAGTTATCACCGGTAACTGCAAATGTAAGGATAAGAACTATGCGTGCCTTTGTCAGATATTGTTACATTGAAGGTTTCATTAAAACTCCAATACATGAAAAATTCAAACCTGTAAAAACACCGGAAGACACGTTAGAATCACTCACACCATCTGAAATCAAGAGATTACTTTCAGTAATTGATGATGAAATGTACACTGGATTTAGAGATAAAGTAATTATTTTGGTACTACTTGATACACTTGTCAGGATTTCAGAATTAGTTGCAATAAAGAAAAGAAATGTGGATTTAGAAGGAGGATTCATTACTTTAGAAGCAATGGAAACAAAAACAAGGAGGACAAGAACTGTCCCCCTTTCCACTAAAACTATAAAATTGTTAAAAGAATACATGAAGGAAACAGAAGACTTTGATGATGAACACCTTTTCTTAACTTATGATGGTCACAATATTTTCCCTACAACTATTCGTATGAGTTTAACAAAATACGGTAAAATTGCCGGAATAACTAACAAAAGAGTTAGCCCGCATACCTTTAGACACACTGGTGCATTACTTTATATTATGAATGGTGGAGACCCTTTTTCGTTGCAAAAGATACTTGGGCATAGTCACATGAATATGGTAAGAAAGTATATTCAGATGACAGATACAGATGTCAGAAGGCAACATAACACCTTTTCACCTTTGAATAGTATCTTTTAAACAAAACGTTCCCCTAATTGGGAACGTTTTTTTAGTATTAATTAATCTTCATAACCGTCTATCTCAATTGCCCATTCTATAAGTTGTTTCTTTAATAAACGCATGTCCTTTTCATCTGACATAGCATAATCCGTAATAATCTCATCAACGATATCATCATACTCAAATCCTAAGTGTTTTAGTAATTCCCTTGAGAAATACATGCCTAAACCAGTGTTTAAGTAATTATTACTTATACTATTTCCTAATTCCGTTAATAATTCTTTCATTTCAGTTATTTGGTGCTTTTTCTTAATATAGTACGTATCAATATTTTGGGTAAAGTGATTAACTTTATCATCAATTATTCTATCTAATGTCCAGAACAATTCTAACCCTTTTAATAAGGTAATTGCTTCTATTTCAGAATCAATATTATTTACTTTCTTAATAATTTGACTTGTTTTTGTTTTCATCTCAGTCACCTCCTGAACTAAATTATACAGGAAAAATTAGTAAACAAATTTGCTTAATTTAATGGTAATGATTGTTTTTGAACAAAAAAATATACACCTAATGGTTCATATAACTTTTACCTACATCGCTAATAGCTTTCTAATAATCTTCAACGATAGAAATTTCATCTTTAGTTTCATCTTCCTTAAGAAAAACGATTAACTATCTTTCATTAGAATATTTTCAGCTTCAATTGCAACTTCTTCATGAAAAGCAAAGGGGGCATATTCACCAATATCAATGATTAATTTCTGAACAATTCCTTCTTCATTAGTTTGTGCAAGAACTGCATATAAGCCATCAACACCAGTTTCAAAGATAATTGGATTTGCATCCGTTTCAGCATCCCCTATTTTTATTCGTGCAGTATCTACTGGAATAAAACCAACCATAAATAAACCGTTTATTACATTTGTTTTCATCTTTTAGTTCCCCTTTAAATGTTAATATGAATTAGTTTGTTACTTACAAACCTGAAACAACATCCAGTGGAACTTCAGACATAACTTTTTCAAACTTTTTGAAGCGTACAAGCGAATTAACTTTTTGTTTATGTGTAGTTGTATTTCTGATTTCATTTAAAGCACAATTTGAAGCATCAGATTCATGTTATAATAGTTGTAATATCGTTAATGGAGTGGTGAGTGGTGAAAAATAAAGAAGCGGAACGAATAATGGAACTACTTCTCGAACTTAATAAAAATAGAGAACTGTTTGTGAAGGATGTACATGAAGGGTTTGCTGAAGTATCCGAAAGATTTACACAAATTGAAGGTAAAATTGACCTTATAGAAGATGCATTGGAAATTGTAAAAGGTAAACTTGATACAAATAAAAATTAGCCCACTGATATTTAAACCAGTGGGCTTTGTTTTCAAGATTAATATTAAATTATTTAAGCATACCTTTATCTTTCCCACCCTGTACAAGCTTTTCCAAGCGTTCGGGAATTTTACCATAGGCAAGTGCGTTATATATCTCTGGTTTTTCAAGGTATAAGACCTCATAACCACCATTAGCAATAGAATAATTGTTCAGTGCTTGAAAAGAATCAGAAACGTAGCTATTCTTTTTAATGCCTAGTTTTATCTTCAACATATCTAATTTTCGTGTCGGTGCTACCAGCGTATCGTACTTTTCTTTAGACTCTTTCATCTTGTGAAGATAAAGAAGCTTTGCTTCCATTAGTTCCAACTTCAGCTTTTCCATTTCCTTTTGATTGTCCTGTGAAGCTTTACCCCTTTCAGCTTCCAGTTCTTCCACTACTGCCTTAATATCGGTTGTCTTATATTCTTCTATCAGGTGCAGTTCCTTCTGTGCTTCCTGAAGCTTCTTCTGAAGTTCTTCCACCTTCAGCTTTTCAACTTCATATACTTCTTCTTGAATATCACCAAGTAGTTTCATTTTATGGAACTCTGCATGTATTGTAGATGCTTCCTTCAGGTCTAATTGAAGCTGAATTATCTCTTCTTGCTTTCGTTCCATTGCCTGTTCATACCTTACTTCGGTGTTATCTGCTTTTGTGAAAAGTCCATCCAGTGTTTTAAGTATTGCCTTTTTCATATCCTTATTCCCCTTTTCCTTTTCCATCTAATTTTATCGTGAGTTCGTCAACGGCTTTTGTGAGAAGCTGAATCTGTTCTTCAGGTGTTAGTTCTCTTGGTGGAAGTAGTGCCATTTCTTCAGCTTCTGCTTTTGCACGTTTCTCTGCTTCTGCTACACGTATTTCTTCAAATCCAGCTTGTAAAGCTTTCATAGGTGCTTGTCTATCAGATACTAATTTCTGTATATCATACTGTATCATTTTACATTTCCCCTTTGTTGGTTGTACTTGATTTTCCTGTCAGGCGACCTATTAAAATATTCTTTCTTTCAGCAACGGTTTTTTCAGATACTGCCTTTTCATGTGCTGGAACTATGCCCAACTCTTTCATGCGGTCTTGCTTCTCTGCTTCTACTATGTGCGAAAAGGTATTAAGGAAAAGTTCCACTTCCTTCACTGAAGCATTTTGTTTCGTTGCCATACTCATAATCTTCTTTTTAACTATCTGATACGCTTCTCTCTCATCATCTGAAACAATAGTTCCACCAAGTGCCTTTAAATAACTAGCAAACACTTCATTTTCTAACCACTGATACCAGCTTTTTGTGGATTTTTTATGTTTAGAAAGAAAGTCTGCAATACTTATTCCTGAAGTATGCCTTTCCATTACATAAGCTTTTGCAAGTCTTACTTGTTCTTCAGATAAACCTGAAGGAACTGGTACTTCTTTTTTGTTAGATGTCATGCTATTTGTCATGGTCAATTCATTCATCCCCTTTTTTTGTATAGCTGCGATTCAAATTATTTAACACGCATTTTCTTCTTTTTTACTTCATATTTTGGTGCAAGGTTTATCCATTTGTTAATGGTCCTGTGTATTTCATCTTGATATAGATTGTTTTGCAGTAATTTGTTTATGATGCCTACAGACCGTTTAATATTCTTATCAGTGTGCTTATTTGTTATCAGGTGGTTCAACTCATGTAAATCACATGTCAAACTAGCTTTCGCTTGTCTGGAACGTGATACAAATACTTTAAAGTGAAATTTGTCTTTATCCATTACATAAGGAACTTCATAATTAAATACATGGTCCTTCACTGATAAAAGAATATCTTCTATCAACATATGGATTATGGCACTCTGTTCCCTATGAGTATCATTTTCCATTGTTTGTTTTATATATGCTAGATTCTGCTTCACTGCTTGCATTGTTACTTTCCCCCCTTCTGTTTCGTTATCAGTTTCATAGATTTCAAAATCATTAAGTTTTTTTAACTTCCAATCTCTTTTCTTGAATCACCTCCTCTTACAAACCTTTAACACCTTTGTAAAGGGATTCAGACCAAAAAATTTTCTGTAATTTTTATAAGCACTTTTTCATATTTAACTTTCAGTGATTCCTGATATCCCCCCCCTTTTGATTCGGAAGGTGGGAAAGGTTAGATGCTGGAAAAAAAGGTATGTATTTATGAGTAGCTAACTCCTCAAAACCAGCACCCCCGTCCCCCCTGTTGGGTGGGTAGCTAGTATTTTTGAATATTAATAATCAATTTCATTCAATTACTGAAGCACTGGACAAGATGCGTCTTATATGAATTTGTTTCATCATCTTCTTCAAGTTGGTCCAGCATCCGCACAAACTTCTATCAGTTCTGCACACTGCAATAAAGTCCCCGTACCAGCGTTTACTTCTTCCTATGTATCTACATTATCGTCTTCCTATCATCCAGCACACTGTCGGCAATAGCTTCTGTGTACATGCTTATTAAGGTGCTGAAATAATAGCTGAATAAATACCAAGCTACACCCACCACCCTGCTTGCTTCAGATTCTTATGTATTAGCAATAGATGTCTGATATATATAAACACCTACCCCACATTTTTAAACGTCACCATGCCTACTAGCAAAAAGAGTGGGGTATTCCCTTAAAGTATAGATATAGGGAATAAGAAAAAATCCTTGATTTTACTAGCTTTAAACATTCCCTATTTTCATTCCCTAAATGTCATGGTATGCTAGCATTAACTTACTAGAGTTACATGATACTTCTATCATTAGAAGGTGCTGAATGGACAAGAAATAAAGCACCATGTGATTCTTTACATAATTAAAGGGAATGGTGAAACTAATGATATACGGATATTGTCGTGTCAGCACTAAAGAACAAAACCTTGATACACAAATCGAAAAATTGAAGTCTTATAAATGTGATTACATCATTGAAGAAAAGCACACTGGAAGCACCATGAAAAGACCACAATTAGAAGCACTTCTTCTGGAACTTCAGGAAGGTGACAAACTAATAATTACACGTGTTGACCGTTTAGGAAGGAATACAAAACAACTGCTGGAACTGGTCGAAGAACTTGCTGATAGAAACATCATTCTTTTCATCATTGAACTTGGAATGGAAGTGACAAATAGGAACGGTAAACTATTCCTTACAATCCTTTCCGCATTAGCAGAAAATGAACGTGAACTTCTTGCTGAAAAAAGAACTGCCGGAATAAAGAATGCAAAAGATAAAGGGGTGAAGCTTGGAAGGAAAGGAAAGGCACGTGGACAAGTGGAACAAGCTATTCAATTATGGATGAATTACAGTACAAACAAAATGACAATTAAGGAGATTGAAGAAGCAACTGGTGTAAGTAAATCTATTCTTTATAGAGAGATACAAAAAAGGGAAATGAAACGTGAAGTAGCTGGGGCTGAATAATGCTTACAAAAAAAGAATATAAACTATAAAACGTTACACTTTTTCCAATTTTATTTCATATTTCCACCTTTTTACTTTTTATTAGTGGTACAATTGAACTATCTTATTGGAGGTGGTTTTCTTTGTATAAAATACAGTTAATCAACACTTACAATCAAGAAATACTACGTGAAGCAGTTAAAAGTGAAGTAGAAATTGAAAGAACAGTTAAGGACTTTCAAGAATGTAGCGACAATGGTGGACATACGGTAATATTCTGTAACAACCGTAAAACATGGAATGCCGAATTCCTGTTTCATCATATAGTTTATGAAAAACGTCAAACCGTATATAAATTGTTCTTTCTAGTTAATCTAGCACATGTCCAAGCAGTAGTTAAAAAATAACAAGTTTCTGAACCAGTTCTTGATGCTGGTTCTTTTTTTATTTAATGTTGAACATTAGAAACCAATATTCCGTCAAGCTAAAATACTTTACAAGATTTTCTTTTCCGTCCTTCAACTTCATTTCATGCTTCTTTTTAGCAGTCCCCACATGTATAAAACCCTTCGATAACAGATATTCGTTCACAAATCTGTCATACCTTTGTTAAGAACATAGCTGCTATAGAAATTTTACAAATTAAAGCACCAGTATATTTACCAGTTCTTTCAGTTTCATATTTTTGGTCTAACAATCTTCACTTTAAATTCTTTGTTCAAATACCTATTCCAAACTTCTTCTCCAATCCAAGTAAATACCTGGTTGATTGTAAGCCATTTAAACTTATCACTTTTCCATACTTCAGGATAATAACGTATAGCACCAGCCAGACAAATGAAAGTTTTATCATACCCCCACTTCCTGACCATTGCTTTTATTCGGTTTGTATCTCCAATTTTCAAACCGTATTCAAATTTAAACACACGTTTATAACGTTTTCCCCACTCCATCATTAATAATGAACCACATATTTCTAAATCGATTTCGCTTAATACTTGTTCTGACATTAGTATCTTCCTTTCATTAAATAGTTGCTTATAAACCATTAACAACTTTTAAATGAAAGTAGACATATTACTTTTCTGTAGTTTACTGCTACAAGCTATTTTTTCAAGGTATATAACTTTTTCGCATTTATTAATACCTTCTTGGAAGAAAGGGGAAAACCACCCCTTCCTTCCAAGCTTTAAACCTAAACAATAATTCTGAAAAGATACCCTGAATAATAACCGCGTATTTGTCAGCTAATATTTCAGTTAATGAATCAGATTGCTTTTAATTTTGGGGGAAGGCGGTTTTTCCTTCCACCTCATTACGGTTAAATATCCAGTTGTACAGTTGTTATTTTTTATACTTCTCTTTAAAGGGAATTCCCCTTAACCCTTACTCCCCCAAGGGTTTCAGCGTTCGTTTACTAAGCTAGGATAGTAAAGTGGTTTTTCCTGAAGGTGTTCCATAACATTATTTATTGTCTGAATCCCTTCCTTCTTCTGTTTAAGGGTTGTAAAACTCCAAAACCAGAAAGGAAGACTTTTAATGTCCAGAACCAACTTAACCAAACCAACAACACACAACAAACTACCATCAATAAATGTAGTAGATTCTATTATGGGAAGCGGTAAAAGCAGCTGGGCAATTCAGTTCATGAATGATGCACCAGTAAGGAAGAAATTCATTTACATTACACCTTTTACAAATGAAGTGGAAAGGATTATTTCTGAATGTACTAACAGGGAATTTGTTCAACCTTCTAATCAAAATGGAACTAAACTAGACGATTTTAAACGGCTTATATCTGAAGGTGTTGATATCGCCTCTACTCATTCCCTTTTTCAGCGTGTAGATGCAGAACTGCTTGAATTGCTTGAAATTGAAGATTACACCCTAATATTAGATGAAGTAATGAATGTTATATCACCATTAGATGAATATACGAAATCAGATTTAAAGTTGCTTCACAATGAAGGAATAATACAAGTAGATGATAAAGGTTTTGTTCACTGGAACAAGCCTGATTACAAAAGTGAAGAAGGATATTTCACAAAGATACGTAACCTTGCTAATTCAGGTAACTTGATGATGTATGAAGATGAAGAAGGACAACCAGTTGTACTTTATTGGACTTTCCCGGCTGAATCCTTTAAATGTTTTACAGAAATATACCTATTAACCTATCTCTTTAATGGTCAGATTCAGCGTGCTTATTTTGATTTATTTGACTTCAAGTACAAATACCATTCTATTAAAAAGGAAGAAGGTATTTATTGCTTAGTGGACTACATTACACATGCTGAAGAAAACCGGATACATATTAAGAAAAATGTAAATATCTACTATGCAACTCCTTCAGATAAAAAAGATATGAACAAAATAGGTTCTAAAAGAACTGATTTTAGTGTTTCAAACCTGAAAACAAGACGTAAACAGTCTGCCATTCGAAAAGTTATCCGTGACAATGCTTATAATTTTTACCGCAATAAATGCAAGGTTCCTGCTGATGAAGTGATGTGGACTACTTTTAAGGACTTTAAAGGTAATGGGGGAATAGCACCCGTTGGTTTAAAAGATTGTTTTGTGGAGGTAACAAGCCGGGCAACCAATGAGTATAAAGATAAATCAACTTGTATTTATCTAGCTAACAGATTTCTTAACCCTGTAACCAAAAACTTTTTTGCGAAACAGGGCGTAACAGTTGATGAAGATATCTTTGCTTTATCCGAATTGTTGCAGTGGGTATTCAGAAGTAGAATCAGGGAAGGTAAGCAGATAAACTTATACATCCCAAGTAAAAGAATGAGATATTTGCTGGAACGGTATTTAAATAACGAGATTTAAAAAAGACTATCCTGAAAAAGGTAGTCTTTAAGAAGTATTTTGGAATGTTATTTTTCAAAATGATGCATAACGTTGTTTCGTGCTTTTTTTATTGCATTAAGAAATGAAGTTTCGGGAATTTTATCTACTTCGATACCATTCATATCTAAATGCTTTACGAACTCATGGTTTTTCATATAAATATCGGGCGAGTTTATATTTCCTGTTCCAAGAATATATTCTTCAGTTAATTCTTGCAATTTTATAAGTTCCAATTGCATCATACCCCTACTATTCAAACTAGGTGACCTTTTTGTTACCGCAACTTCTTTCTTAAAAGCAGAAAATTCATGTCTTAGAAACCCTAGTTCTTCAAGGATATATTGGTTAACATCTGTAACTGTTGTCTGGTCTAAAGAAGGTACTTTAAATTGTCCAAAGTTCCCAAGGAAAGTAGAAAAATCAGGGGTTGATTGTGCTTTTTCATAAGTAGCTTTTATTCTTCTAGCTAAATCTTCCTTAAAGTGTACTACTTTTGAAAATCTTAAATCTTTTGGATAAGTGATGTGTTCAATAACCCCAGTATCAAAGATAAAATCTGTATCATCATCTTTAATAATTATAGTTGGTTTATCAAAGGTTAACCGCATACCTAACTCAAACATAACATTTGGATTTTTACCGCTAATATCACAAACTACAATGTCTGCATTGTAGATATTTTGGACAATTCTTTTATGTATTACGTCTATTTCTCCATCAGAATCACTAACTATACTTGTTTTAAATTCAATTCCTTCAACAATTTTCGTAGATTCAATGATAATTTGCTTTACTTCTGACCAATGTTCAGATGTGTACCCAGGCATAGCTGCTATCGGCATAATAATTCCACATTCTTTTATTTTTGAATTATCTTCCATAAATAAACCCCCAAGTTTACATGTTAGTTGATAATATTTTCTATTTTTATTGTTAATGCTTCTAAAAGCTGATACCGCATTTCAGCGTACTTGTTGATTTCAGCAACCTTTATACCAAAAGAGTAAAGGTCATCTTTATTTGGATTATTACTGTATAGAAAAACATTAAAATCGTCATCAATTCCATCTTTAGCAACCCAACTAGCATAAAATCTTTCACCATTATTTTTTTTCACACCATCTAGACTACTTAAATTAACAGGATGAGTACTAAAAACCGCCCTTATATGCTTAAAATACTTATCATCACTTAATTGTTTATGATTAAAAATACAATTACTATTTATCAATGGGTATGAATTTTTACCTTCAATTACTCTGAATAACTGAATAATTGATTCTACAAGTACATCCACTGTTATAATGTATTGCATTAGATTGATAGTATCAAAATGATTATAACCAAACCCACGAGTATTTAATTTAATTTGAGGTAGTCCACCAGTAGCAACATTAATCCAATCCATCGCTGAACAAAGTATGTTCCAATGATTTTTACCGTTAACATTTTTTAACTTACCTTCAATTGCAGGTTCTTCATTTATTTTGTTTCGGAAATTGTCGATTAATCTACTATCAATATTTGCATTAATTGACATTATTGCTATCCATTGAATTAGATTCCTTTTGTACGTTTTTAATTTTGTAGAAAGCATCTATAGCTGATAACAAATTGTAAAACATCCAATCAAAATAAATTTCAGTTGGATAATCTTTCTTTTGTGATAAATCACTGTGTCTTACATTGTACCGATTCAGTAGTTCAAAGAGTTCCGATTCATCCTTAGCCATAAATTCTGTTTTAAGTTCTTTTCTGTTTACTTCAATTACCCTTCCCAGAATTAATAAAGCATTTCTCCTATCTGTTTCTGAAGATTTATGATGTAAGAATAATGCTTTGGCTTTCTCAACTTCATTACTGTTATTTGCATCATCTACTATATTTTCATTTATAGTAATTTCAGTGTTCACTAGAATGTCCAAACCATCGGTAACACCTTTTCTTATTTCACCTTCTTCTGTCAGATAATAGCCTTCATCATACTTAGATATAACTCGATTCATTTTTTTTCGGAAGTCATTTTTGTAATCTATTTTTAATGCATCATTATTTAGCGGGGCACCAAAAACCATTTTCCGGAAAGGAACATCAATGTACTCATATAACAATTCGATTAAATCAAAGATATCATCTTCTTGGTATTTAAATACCTTATTGTAAGGTAATACATGTACCTTGTTAAATCTTTCAATAGAAAAGAGAGTGTAATCATGTTCTGCTTCCTCGGACAATTTATGGAAACATCCTAACGGTTCATATTCATTGTAAATCTTATCAAAATAATACCTCATTTCACTTAATGAAAGACGGTATTTCTCTTTAACTAATCCATTTCTTTCAGAATAGTATTGTCTCATGCAAAAAATCACCTCGTTAATTCATTAATTGTTTTATAAATTATTATTTTATCCAATCTCGAACTTCTTTCAATCCTTTATAGGTTCTTGCAAATACACTGTTTTCTTCCAAGTAATCAAGTCCTTGCAAAGTTATTTTTGCTGAAGAAAAGGAAACAATGTATACAGCATCATTAGCATACATCACTCCAATGTTCCTAGCTAAACCACAATCCTTTATTAGTTCAGCAAGTTCCCCCCACTGTTCAAATTCTAGTCCATAATCTTCACGCTTTGGTTCGTTACCTTCTTCAATTTCTTTCAAGATACTGTAAATCAACTTTTTTCTATTTATCTCCTTCATCGCCCTTCGCTTAACTTTCTTCAATTATATAACAATTTTCCCTAATAGTAGATAAAAACTGCAATTTTATTACAAACAAATACCACCTGTAAGCCAATACAGAAGGTTTATTTGTACTATTACTTATATATGCGATTACTACCTTTGGTTTAGTGCTTACCTTTTCATATGTTCAATGGATTTTTTAATCAAGTAAATGCCAGCAATCAAGCGATTGATAAAGTTTTGGTGAAGAACATAATTTAAATAGCTGGTACACGAAAACAAACACTCCTTAAGTGGGAGGTTCTTTATTTGAATCCATTGTTTCTGGTTTTTTTTTATAATCCACTTTCGGGGAAAAGTATGTTCAATACAAATTTTGCATAATTCCCTAAACCTACAATAGTATCAATTGATTCCTTAGCTTCAGTGGCTTTGTTCAATGATTCCCTTACAATGCTTTCAGCTTCTTCACGTGATGATGCTGAAGATATTGCTATGTTGAGTTCTTCCATCTTAATTAACAACTGTTTACTAGTATGGTTACCTTCTTCCAGTAGTCCAGCTATTTTTTTTAACTCGGAAAGTATCTCAGCTTCTTTTTCAGTTCTTTGCAGTGGTGCAACTTTAAATAAACGAGAGTGGTCTATGCGTTTAGTAATATCCAAATCCCTAAATTCTTTATGTTGTTGTTCAAACTTTTCCATGAATTCCCCTATTGCAGTAAATGAAAATCCTTTCCCTTCTGCCATTCTCTCCAACCCCTTTTTCAATCTTCTATATACTATGTTACAACTACTTCCATACTTTGCCTAGTTAATTGCGACACTGACATTTCGACATCCCCCCTGTAAGCTTTACTCAAATTTTGCACATAAGATATCATTTCTTTAAGTGTCTGAAATATGTCCATCTGTTGTTATAGGGTTGTAAAGAAAATAATCAAAAAAGAAAAGGTGGAGAAAAAAATGAAAGAATTATTAGTTAAGTTGTCAGATGTGTGTTACAAAAAGTTAGAATTCATTGCTGAAAATCAGAATCTAGTAACTGGATTGGATTTAAGTCTTGAAGAAACCATTGAAGGCATTATTCATACACATTATATTTGTGAAATTGAATTTAAACATCAAGAAGAAACGACAACACTTATTTCAATTAAAATTCAAAACTAATAAAAAATGACCGTTGAAGTTATATCAGCGGTTTCTTCTGCTTGTATTCCTATAATTTTTCATTCATAATAAAACCGTGCGATATAAGAGTAAAACCGAGACAGTATTTACTAAAAAACCGAGTAAATACTGCTTAAAACGTTGATATAACAACCTTAAATGGGGCTGATTGCAATGCTGGTGCTTGTCTCGGTCTTCAAAACCGCTTGTGAGGCGCGTGCCGTCTCAGGTGGGTTCGATTCCCACGCAGTCCCGCCAAAGATCTTTTAAAAATTATGTGTTAATTATTGAGAGAGTGTGTAATTGATACTAGACCGTTTAGCCCCCTTGTTATGTAGGCTATTTCTCACAAAAAATGGTAGAAGAATAAAACTTTTCACGAAGAACTCTATTGGATGATCTTTCTTTCGTTGAAAATTGATATTGCGAATTAATAAAGACTCCGGATAGTAATCGGAGTCTTTTTATTTCTATAGCTATTCCTGTCTTTATTAAAAGGTGCTGGGTCAGTAATTATACTCCACTTAATAAAATTACTCGGCATCAGCTGCTTTGTAGGCTTATTCAGCCAGGTTTGCATAGTTTGTCCATTAATAAAATTAATGAAATTTATCTAAAGTCATGCATTAATCGAATTTGACTCAATACCTTTAAGTGGAATAATCGATTCTTTCATTTTCCGTTCATCAATTACTGTTAGAATTTCTTCCATTTTAATTGAGTCATTTGAAATCTGCAGCTTGTTTTCTTCTAATAATTCTTTATATGTTCTCTTTTTTTTCCTCATGTCTTAACCCCCATTCTTCAAGTTTGAACCATATATAATTAGCTTCATTACTTTATCATTTCAGTCTTAAACTTGTTCCCGAAATTTTAAGTCAAGAAAAAGTACTATTTCTCTTTCCGAAATGTTTTCCTAAAATATTTTTAATTCAAATGTTTTGAATTCAATATAATAATATGCATTAAAGTTACCACAGTCAACTATTTTCATATAATTTATAATATAATATTATTTCCATTTTTTCATTTTAGTTTGTCTTGATGTATTATAGTTCTAAAGTAAGAAAAGAAATAAGTGCTTCAGATGAAAAGTTACAACAAAGAATAACAATTTAGTTATATTAATACTTATAGTGATGATGTATCAAAGTGATTTCTTCTTGTAGTTTTTTGGAAGTATCACACTATATCAACGAACCTGTTGGTATTTTCAAAAAGCAACTAGAAACAGAGTCTCCATCCAATAATTTCTGTTATGCTCTCACCAAATAAATCCTGAATCCAAAAGCTAGAGCACTTGTTGAAGCAAGTATGGATTAGGCTATTTTTATCAACAAAAAACAACCCAATTTATGGTTATTGAGTTGTTTTGTAGTTATCTACTATACATGATAATTTTCATTAGATTATTAGCTGGTTTAGATTATCTATTGAACGATGCCCTATTCAATATGCATTGGTCGCAATATACCTCTGATGGATCCAGACCTTATACTCGGCTTAAATTCTAAATCATTGATTTGTTAAACCGTTATTTGGGAATTACCGTACTAAAATGTACATAAAATTACTTATCCGATTATATATCAAGCATTGCCATAGCAGAATTTGCTATGCGGTGAAGCTTCTCCCTATCTGTCGAAGTTCGGGCGAGTACGCGCAATCCCACCATCGTGTTGTGAATATTTTCCGCCAGTTCATCCGAGTCACGGGTAGTGGCGAACTCTCCATTTTCCTGTCCTCTCCTGATCAGTTCGGCAAGAAGGTGTTCCATCCTATCGAAGCTTTCACCTGCCTTGATGTCCACTTCGGTATCCCTTAGAGCAAGCTCTACTGCCATATTGACAAGCATGCACCCCTGGGGCTTGTCGTCGTATCCTTCAATCATGAAGTCAAATAGAAAAATCAGGGCTTGTTTCGCGCTATCGGCACGGTTAATGCATGATTGGAAATACCCGTTCAAGAACTTATTATAACGTTCGATTGCTTTTATAAACAATTGATGCTTGTCCCCGAACGTATCATACAAACTTCTTCGATGGATGCCCAAATATTCGACTAGATCTTTAATCGATGTTTTCTCATATCCTTGTTCCCAGAATATCCTCATTGCCTTCAATAGTACCTCATCCTCATCAAATTCCTTGGCTCTTGGCATATCTAATCCCTCCATTCTGTATAAATTTATAACATATTGAGAACGATCGATAAAGAATTATTTTTTACTGGTTGTTCTCGTATTTTGTGTGTATGAGTGAAAATTGTTTATTGAATTGACCATATGAAAAACTAATCTCGTTCTTCGATTTTGCAGTTCA
The DNA here is from genome assembly GCA_051750385.1 of Bacillota bacterium. GTDB lineage: Bacteria > Bacillota > Bacilli > Bacillales > Bacillaceae_I > Sutcliffiella_A. The sequence goes on from JBNJJQ010000001.1 coordinate 870,958, forward strand.
TTAATAGAAGATAATGGATGATGGAATACATTCGTTACCAGCACTAACTCTACTTTAATTAAATTACAGAAATATAAGTAAGATCCGGACTTCCAAGCTGCCTCGATATAATCTAGTTCATACTGTACAAACACCTTGAACATTTTGTACTGTTTGGCATGTTTAATGTAAGATCAAACGCTGGATACTTTCTTCCCCTCTTTTGATATATAGAAAAATGATGGCTCATATCGACTTTAAGTATTATACCTTATAGCTAAAATCAGATAAGATAAAAATTGAAATAGATAATATTATAATTGGGGGTGAAAAATTGAAAGATCGTCCTTTTCTTTATTTAATTGGGGGAATTTTTGCATTAATGATTGCGATGGGAATTGGAAGATTTGCTTATACTCCCATTCTTCCACTTATGCAAAACGCTCTTTCGTTTACGGATACATTGGCTGGTTACCTTGCTTCAAGCAATTACGCAGGCTATTTCGTTGGTGCGATCTTGGCAGGAGTCCTCCCTATGAAAATGCATAAAACATTATATTTGAGGGCAAGTCTTATGATAAGTATTCTTACTACGTTCAGTATGGGGCTTTCTCATTCTTATATTCTGATGTTTGTGTTTCGTTTTGTTTCTGGAGTGGCAAGTGCATTCATTTTTGTTTTAGCTTCAAGTATTGTATTAGATAAACTGGCTGTTACAGGTAAAACAAAGTGGGCAGGCTTGTTTTATTCAGGGGTGGGGTTCGGTATCTTTTTCTCAACACTCTTCATTCCAACTTTAAACCATTTATTTGAGTGGGAAGGTGTATGGAAAGGACTAGCAATTGTAAGCGTCATTCTTATTATTTTTGTCTGCCTGTGGCTCAAAGATTCCTCATACTCGGAAATGGACAATGATGAACAAGCAGTAATTACACAAGTACCTCCCCTAAAATGGCTTCCATGGTTAATTATCGCATATGGACTAGAGGGATTAGGTTACATTGTAACAGGGACATTTATTGTATCGATTGCTGAACAGACCTCTGCCTTTAGTAGGGACGCAACGTTTGTTTGGATAGTTGTAGGAATAGCTGCCATTCCATCATGTATCTTCTGGGCAGCACTTGCTAAAAGAAGAGGCTTTGTTAAATCGTTATTGTTTTCGATGACCCTACAAGCCATTGGTATTGCACTACCTGTCTTTTGGTTATCTCAAACAAGTCTGATAATAAGTGCATTCTTATTTGGAGCTACGTTTATGGGAATTACCACACTTGCAACAACCTTAGCTCGCCAAATGTGTCCACTAAATAGCAGTCGAATCATTGGCTATCTTACTGCTATTTATGCAGTTGGCCAAATGATAGGGCCAACAATAGCCGGAATCCTTTCATCCCATACGAAAAGCTATGATTCTGCTTTGATAGGTGCTGCTAGCTTAGTAATAGTTGGGGCAGTGTTTCTTCTAAGTGGAATTCGATATGATCATTTACCAAAAATGAAAAGTAGTGATTGAAGAAATTGATACTGATAATTGGGGCATTGCAGGTGAAACAATAACTGTTTGTAGAAAAAAGGGCAATAATTAAATTGGTTTAATGTGAAAATGACAATAATGGAGCAAAAGAGAGGAAATTACTCATGATACTCCTTCTTTTTGCTTTATTATGGCTGACTGTTTCTCCCTGCTTTTCTTAACTAAACTCCCTCCTTTATTCAATAAAAAAGGTACTACTTATATATTAAGGAAAGCCCCCATTTAGTTTAGATACATTCATTCTCAACTTTTTTAGCGAGTAAAAGTACACTATAAAAAAACGAATATCAAAAACTACTATTAGGTAGTATCTGATATTCGAAATACTATTCAATATGAGATTTGATTAATTTCTTAAGGCTTTTAATGCACCGCTCCAAGCAACAACTTGATCAAGCATTGAATTTACATTATTAAGATGCAAGTCAGCTGGTTTAAATGTAGTATAGTTTTCAAAGTCGGTAAATAAGGACAATGTAGGGTGTGTACGGACATCTGCAATCATTAATTCACCAAGAATTCCTCGTAAATGTTCAACTGCACGAGCACCACCAGTTGAACCATAACTAACGATACCAGCTGCTTTGTTATTCCAAGCTTCACGTGCGAAATCAATTGCATTTTTTAGGGCTCCTGTAATACTATGATTATATTCCTGAACGATAAAAATGAATCCATCCAAGCTGTTAAGTTTTTCATTCCAAGCTGAAATTCCTGGTTCAGACCCATCAGTTGTTCCTAAAAACGGTAATTGATAATCAGTAATATCTACAATCTCATAGTTTGCATCCCCTCGTTTGTCAGCAATTCCTTTAACCCATTCTCCCACTTGCGGGCTAACTCTCCCTTGCCTTGTACTACCTAAAATAATTCCAATGTTTAATCTCTCATTTGCCATTTTTTCTTCCTCCTGTTTGTTTTTAAATTTATTTTCCCAGATTCTGTGCACCTATTCCGATTTTCTTTAATAAATCAATAAGCATTTCTTTATCATTATTCGAGATAAATGATAAACTTTGAGAAATGGTTGCAACGTGTTTTGGGAAAATCTCGTCAAATAGTGCTCGTCCTTCTTCTGTCAGGACGACATTAGAAGCCCTTCTATCATTAGGGTTTGTTTGTCTTTCCACCAGCCCTTTCTTTTCTAACTTATCAACAACATAGGTGATACTTCCACTAGGAATAGCGAGTATCTCACTAATTTTTTGGACAGGAAGTGGTCCTTTACTGTAAAGCAATTCAAGCGTCATAAAATTTTCACTACTAATTTTATGACTTTCAATATCCTTCCGAGTATTTTCAAAAACAGCTTTGGATGCCTTCATCCAAATACGAAACAATCTCAAATCCAGATTACTTTGATCTTGCATCACCCAACCTCCTTTTAAAATTTATGGTTATCTTGGCTTTCTATATAAGGGATAATCAACTTCAGTTGGAATCTCTATTAGCACCACCCGAAGATCTTCACCATTAGGCTTAATGGTAAAGCTTTCAACTTTTTCTGACTGTATAATAAAGAAATCCTTGTTCTCAAATGAAACCTCCAATCCATCAATCACGCCACCATTACCTCTAATAGATAAACCAGCTAGTGTACGATTAGGTGAAATAGCAACCTTATAGGTTGCACCATTTCCAATTTCAATATCGTACATTTTGGCATCTGTCACGAGATTGATTGGTGAATTCTCACCTAATATTGTTTTTACCACTAAACCGTTTTCTGAAGCGAGTGGGAAATCTTCATGCGCGTATTTTGAGTAAGTGGGTGTTCGCTTAATGGCTTCATTTAGATACGGCTCGAACCAAATTTGAAACGCTTCTGACGGCTCAAGAAGTGTTTCGGCATGCTGTACACCTGAGCCAGCTTGCATCACTTGAACACCACCAACACTTACTTCGCTAATCGTACCAAGTGTATCTTGGTGACGACCTCTCCCCCTAAGGAAGTAGCTTAATATCTCAAAACCCTGATGAGGATGAAAGCCAATACCACCTTCGCCCTCAGATTTTCCCCATCCCCAATAAAACAAAGGGCCAAGACGATTAATGACGGAACCTTCACCAGAAAAGCCTATGGGTTTTTGTGCTGTTATTTTACCTCCATCAAAAAGTTCAAATGCCTGATCCTTTGGTTTAATAATATTTATTTCCAATTTAATCTCTCCCTTATATGATCAGGCTTAAAGCATTGATCCAAAATTTATTAATAAAACAATTAATCCAAGAATTAATAAAACAATCGGCATCATCATTTTGTTTACAGAATCTTTTACTTTAAAGTGTGTGAATATTGCTCCTAGCATTGTCCCAACAATGAATAATCCACCCCACGCAGCCAATTTTTCATTCCAAATCCCCGTAATAACTAATACCGCTGCAATAACTTCAACCAGACCTGTAAATATCCTAAAAGCTCCTGGATATCCATAACGCCCAAATTCATCCACCATTTGCTTTGAACCGAACTTCAAAATTCCAAACATAAGAAATCCTAATCCTAATATAACTTGAAGAATAATTGATAAAACACCCATTAAAAACCTCTCCCTTTATCCTAATGTTATTTATCTCGAAACTATATATCCTAATATTAGGGTATAAACATATCCTAACATTAGGATATATATTATGTCAATAAAAAAGCGCAATCTGCCCTATTGGTTCAAATAGAAAAAAGCCGCCTACTATGGCAGCTGGTTCAATATATTGATTTTCTACTTCAAAGGCAGTTAATTTAAATCTTCCTTTACTATCTGTTTTCACAGGAGTAATGGAGGCATCCTATATTAAAGAGATGGCAGCACGCCAATTTTGGACCATTAGACGATAAAAGGTGAATTCTGATTACAAATTTATTTTATTAATATTGCATTCTCCTAAAGAGAACAAAATCTTACAAAATCTAGCTTTATAAGCTGAGTTTGTAAGAGTTTTTCATAACATGTGTTTTATATTTCTGTATGAATAATCGTAGGTGCAAAGGCTGAAACTATGTTGAGATACAATATATTTAAGGACTAGGTGATTTAGTTGAAAGAAGCAATTGATAATGAAAAACAGGCAAGTCAAACAGATCTTACTACATTATTAAAAGAAGCAGCTAAATCAGACGATTTTAACCAATATCATCTAACTAGTGAAAATCACTCTATCCAGTTTTCCTATTATACATGCTTAATTGATGAAACGAAATTTCATGAATATATTCTTCCGCCAATTCAAGACAATATAAATAAACTCGAACATAACAAGCAATTAACTACTTTGATACCGATTGAAGATATAATGATTAGCTCAAAACAATACGAAATAATGGAATATATAATGAAAGGGTATGTATTCATCCAATTAAACAATGAAAAAGATTCTGGAGTTTTAGTTAATCTAAAAAATTCGAAAGGGGGACAAAGAAATTTTAACGATGCTGAAAATGAATATAGTGTAGTTGGCCCAAAAGTTGGATTTGTGGAAGATATTGATATAAATGTAAGTTTATTAAGGGGAATTATTAGCTCAAAAGATTTAATTTTTGAGGAGTTTACTATCGGTTCATTATCCAAAACAAAGGTAATGGTAGCCTACATAAAAGGAATTACCAATCCGCAGCATATTCAGACTGTGAGACAAAGACTTTTAGATTTAGATATTGATGTCGTATATGACAGTTCCTTTTTGGATCAAATTATGACTGATAATAGTAGTACCCCTTTTCCTTTATTTATGTCATCGGAACGTGTTGACCGTGCAGCTTATAACCTGACCATCGGGAAAGTAATAATTTTAAGTAATAAATCCCCACAAGCGATAGCAGGACCTACATCGGTATTAGATTTTTTTAACTCGCCGGAAGATTACTATCTTCCATGGATTTTGGGTTCCTTTTTAAGAATCGTCAGAATTTTCGGAACTTTACTTTCTATATTGGCTACACCATTGTATGTTGCCGTGATCACTTTCCATTATGCTGTTGTTCCTAAAGACTTGCTTGGCCCTATTATTGAATCAAGAATAAATGTTCCATTCCCGCCTGTTTTAGAGGCGCTGTTCTTAGAGTTTACAATTGACCTGTTAAGAGAGGCTGGAGCCAGATTGCCTACAAAAATCGGACAGACGCTGGGCATTGTCGGCGGAATTGTAATTGGACAGGCTGCTGTTGCAGCAGCCTTGACAAGTAACATATTATTAATAATTGTATCCCTTTCAGCCCTGGCTTCCTTTACAACGCCTATTTTTAAAATGTCGAGTACCATTCGGATATTAAGATATCCTCTTATTATTTTTGCCTCTATTTGGGGAGGATATGGAATCATGATCGTAATAACCTTCATGTTTTGCCATTTATTAAGATTAAAATCTTTGGGAACTCCTTATTTTGCTCCATTGTATCCTTTTCGGTACGAAGATTTTAGTGATAGTTTTATTCGGACCCCTTTAAGCATAACGAATAAGAGATTTAAATTTGCAAGGCCGTTATCGAGTCAACGATTTACAGTTAAAAAGCATAAAGATGTAGTGGATGATTTTAATACAGAATAACTTATCCTAAAGAAGGTAATGTGAGAAAATGAAAAAAACTTTTAGTATCACTTTTTTTATTATTTTGTTACTCTCTGGCTGTATGAGGGAAAAAAACATTGATGAAATAAAGCTGATTGATACGATAGGCTACGATATAGAAGGTGATCAGATTTTGGGAAGCGGCGCATTTCATGTTTATCAAAAAATACCCGAAAACTCACCAATGTATCTTTTTACAGGAAGATCGGATTCAATAAATGGAATTTTTAAAGAATTTACTTCCCATTCGCATATCCCAATTGAAATAGGACAAACCCGGGCAATAGTCATTAGTGAGGATTTTGCGAAAAATGGCATTTCCGATTTGGTAGAAACATTAGTGCGAGATCCAATCATTAGCAACAACGCGAAGATAATTATTTCAAGGCAAAACGCGAGTGAATTATTAACTCTTACCATGAAATATCCTCCCTACTTTTTCTCTGATATTATCGAAAATAATATGGAAAAGGGCAATTTTCCTTTATCGAATATTCACTATGTTATTTCCCAGTTTTATGGAGAGGGGCAGGATATTTATTTGCCATTAATTAAAATTGAATCTGGAGAACTTTTAATGATGGATGGACTTGGAATATTCAGCGGCGGAAAATTGGCCATGCAATTAAATAAAGAAGACACTCTACTTTTTAAACTAATTAAAGATAAAATAGTATCCGGTAATTATGAAATAAATGAGGAAACGAAAATATTTTTTAAAATTTTGGACGGGAAAAATAAAATTACAATAAAGGGAAAAAACAATACACAAACTGCAGTGTTCAATCTTCAGTTAAAAATAATGGTTAAAGATTATCCTTCCGATTTCGATCTTTCCAAAAAAGAAGATGTGGAATCTATTTCTGACTTAATTGAAACACATTTTTCAACTAATATCGAAAGATTATTAGCTCACTTTCAAGAAAATAAGGTAGATCCAGTAGGGTTAGGGGAAATTTTCCGGGAGAATCAAAGAGACTGGGACGAGAAAACATTTTATACCATCTATCCATCTATACCGATTGAAGTAAAGGTTAATGTGAAATTAATGCAGTCAGGAGTTGGGAATTAATGAACAAACCAGTTAAAGAACAGTATTTAGTTACCTCTTTTTTTGTCTTTTTTTTAATTCATTCTTCTCAAACCGGCATCGGCATGTTAGGTTTCCAACAATCTATTGTTGAAGGTGCAGGTCAAGATGCATGGATTTCCGTTCTATTAACTGGTTTAAGCGTCCATGTTATCATTTGGATGATATATAAAATGTTAACAAATCCTACCAAAGACGTTTTGGCATTACATACATATTGTTTTGGGAAAATGATTGGAAATGTCCTATCTATTTTGTTAGTACTGTATTTTTTTATCCTCGCTACTACGGTTGTCCGCGTTTATTTAGAAATACTGCAAGTCTGGGTATTTCCTGAGATTAAAACATGGGAATTAGGTCTCCTTCTCATATTCATTATCTATTACATTGTTTCCGGAGGATTCAGAGTCATTACAGGTTTTAGCTTTTTAGGAGTATTGCTGCCTTCTATCCTGCTTTTCACCTTTTATTATCCAATAAAGTATTCACAATATAACTATTTATTACCGGTGTTTAATCATTCAATATCGGAAATTTTAAAATCATCAAAAGCATCTACTATTGTTTTTATCGGCTTTGAAGCAATCTTAATCTATTTTCCATTTATTAAACATCCGGAAAAATCATTTAAATGGGCAAACCTTGCTGCTTTATATACTACTATTTTATATGTTGCAGTAACGATTGTAACTATTTTATTCTTTAGTCATGGCCATCTTCGCCACACATTGTGGCCCACATTAGTAATGACAAAAATTATCGAAATGCCTTTTATTGAAAGGTTTGAATTTTCATTTATTTTCTTTTGGCTGCTTGTTATCATTCCAACAATTTGTATACCAATATGGAGTTGTACAAGGATCCTAAAACAATTGACAAATATTAAGCCCAGACTTTTATTATTAGTATTAACATTCATTATACTTGTTGCGTCCATACTGATTGACGACCAATCAAAAGTGGCTCTATTAAGCTCCGTTGTGTCAGACATCGGATTTTATTTTGTCTATGTATATATTCCACTTTTATATATAGCATACATGTTAAAAACAAAAATAAGCGGGAAAAAAGAAGGGAATGTGACACATTCTCAATAACATTCCCTTGTATATCCCAGTAAATAAAAACAAATATTATAACTGCTGCATATAAAGGAGGTGACTTAATTGAATGCACAACGGGCACAAGAAATCTCTTCTTCATCAACTATGATTAATGTAACCTATAATGGCGAGCGCATCTACATCGAGCACGTGTATCAGCAAAATGGAACAGCGACCATTCATACGCTTGCAGATCCAAATAATAAACAGAGTGTACCTGTAACAAGCCTAATTGAGCAATAGTCAGATATATTTTTTTAACTTGCAGCTATTAGGTTTATCGGAAAAAGCAGATACAACTCATTTCCATTAGAGAATCCGTGAAAGGTGATTAACCAACAAGATTTGTTACCACTTCAATATTGCCATGAGTTGCTTTAGCATAAGGGCAAACTTTGTGCGCTTCCGCGACGATTTCCTCAGCCACACTAGATTCTACGCCTTTAATGGTTATGTCCATAGTAATTGCTAGTACATAGCCGTCATTCGCATCCTTGCCGAGTGTAACATGAGAAGTTATGGTTGTACCTTCCGCTTTAATCTTCTTTTGTCTAAGAACAGAACCTATCGCACCTTCAAAGCATGCGGCAAATCCTGCAGCGAACAATTGCTCTGGATTTGTTCCAGCTCCGTTACCACCTAATTCCTTAGGATATCTCAAATCCACGTTCAGATTGTCATCATTGGAAACCGCCTTGCCTTCTCTTCCGCCTTGAACGTTTACAGTAGCTGTATATAATTTTTTCTCCACTTTAATCATTTTCATAACTCTCCTTTTAAAATTGGATTATTTTATACTATTTGTGTTCTGATTAACCAACAAGATTTGTTACCACTTCAATATTGCCACGAGTTGCTTTAGCATAAGGGCAAACCTTATGCGCTTCCGCGACGATTTCCTCAGCCACACTAGATTCTACGCCTTTAATTGTAATGTCCATAGTAATTGCTAGTACATAGCCGTCATTCGCATCCTTGCCGAGTGTAACATGAGAAGTTATGGTTGTACCTTCCGCTTTAATCTTCTTTTGTCTAAGAACAGAACCTATCGCACCTTCAAAGCATGCGGCAAATCCTGCAGCGAACAATTGCTCTGGATTTGTTCCAGCTCCGTTACCACCTAATTCCTTAGGATATCTCAAATCCACGTTCAAATTATCATCGTCGGAAACCGCTTTTCCTTCTCTTCCGCCTTGAACGTTTACAGTAGCTGTATATAATTTTTTCTCCACTTTAGTCATTTTCATAAGACTCCTTTTTAACTGCAATATTTTTATTTTATAACGATATTTACAATCGCTCCATTACCGCCGATTAGGCTTGAATACATTTTGGAACGAACGTTCAAAAATGAATAAAAAAATAAACAATTATGAATTATAATAACCCTTTTCGGTATACTGTACGTCCCAGCGGAGTTGCTGCTCCCCCGTCAACGACGATTCCTTGTACATATGAAGAATCGTCAGAAGCGAGGATCATCGCAACATCGACAGCTTTCCAAAGTTCGGACATAAGTTTAAGTGTAATAAAGCTACTTTCGCATCATTCCAATATCAACATATTCATATCAATAATATGGCGAAATTTTTCTCTGTCCGATATTGTTTTGGCCATAACGCGAAGTCCAATTATTGCATTATTAAAATAATGTGACAGCCATTCCGGGTTGAGCGTCTTGGAAAGTTCTCCCGAGTGCTGGCCTTCTACAATAAGATCGTGTATTAACTGTTCTGCATAGGCCCAACCCAGAAGAACATAATCTCTGGAATGAGAATCGTGTATAGCCAACTCAACCGCGGTATTCACGGCAAAGCAGCCATGTTCCTGTAGGCTCGCCATTTCAAGCATCATTCGGATTGCTTCCTTGGCAGAACTGGTTTTTACCATATGACTCTTAACAGGACGGGTAACCTTTTGCTCAAACATTTCAATATAGCGTTTCAATGCTTTGACATACAGAGTATGTTTATCGCCATAGGTATCATACAGGCTTCCTTTATGAATCCCCAGATGGGCGACCAGATCCTGGACAGATGTCTTCTCATAGCCTTGTTCCCAGAATAAAAGCATTGCTTTTAGCAGTACGGCATCTTCATCAAATTCCTTTCTCCTAGCCAACTCGCATTTTCCCTCCTTTCAATGTAAATTTATCATATTAAGAACGACCGGTCAAGATTATTTTGACCGAACGTTCTTAAATGTGTTGCGTTATTCTTAAGAATTGAAGGAGAACTAATTTTATTATGAACTTTATCAAGCCGTTTGATATCAATTAATCAGCTTGCGAAGAGAGTTTTCCCCATCTATTGATTTCGTCAACTCGTTTTGAAAAGGCATCGCGAATTGTGTGTGCAGCGAAAGAGCCTACCGGGAAATGCAGTGGAGGATTATCGTTGTTGACCATAGAGATAATCGTTTTTACCGCTTTCGCGGGGTCGCCGATATTTATGTTTGAAACACTTTTTTCGTAAGCTTCGTACAATGGAGCGTATTCCGGTTTCTTCTCTGTCTGGTCCATGGAATGGCCAAAGAAATCGGTTCCGTAAACGGAAGGCTCTACAATTGTTGTCTTAATTCCGAAGCCGGCGATCTCAGCGGCCAATGATTGGGAGAAGCCTTCCACGGCAAATTTGGATGCGGAATAAATGCTGTACGGAGGCATGGACCAAGTTCCGAAGAAAGATGAAAAATTAACGTAATGACCCGAACCTTGTTTCTTAAGAACAGGCAAGGTCTCGCGTATTACATTCAGCATCCCGAACACGTTAACATCGAACTGCCTCCGGATTTGTTCGTCTGTATATTCCTCCAGCATCCCGAAAAGCCCGTAGCCTGCATTGTTCACGACAATGTCAATTTTACCAAACACGTCGATTGCTTCTTGAACGGCTGATTTTATTTGATCTATATTCGTCACATCAAGAGTAGCAATATGAACGTTCTCTGGTGATATTTGTTTAAAATCCGAAATTGCATCGATCTTGCGTGCTGTTGCGACGACTTTATCACCTGCTTGTAGTAACTGCTCCACAAAGTGACGACCAAATCCCGTTGAAGTCCCTGTAATAAACCATACTTTACTCATTACTGTAATCTCTCCTATTCTCTTTATATTTATTAATTTTGAAAGTATCATTTATTTGAGAATGACCATTCTCAAATTCGCGAAAAATTCTTACTCCAAGTCTACTCGTACCTTATTACGAGAATGATCATTCTAAAGTGAACAAAAATAAATCCCGTCAATTAAGGCTTTAACATGTCCAATGTGAAGTCTGCGAAGCGGTGAAGGTTCTACACCAGTCGAAGTTATTGCAAATATCCGCAGTCCAATCACCATATTTTGGATCACGACATATCCTGATTCCCTCCCTTCTATATAGAAATATCACTTTGAGAACGATTAGTAAAGAATTTTTACTGACCGTTCTCATATTTATTAAATCAGAAGCACTTTCCGAACTAACTGGATTGAGTCAAAAAAAGATAAAAATTGATTCCTTCTAATAGATTCTTTCTAGTGTATTTCCTCAAAGTATTCAAACAAGCTAACTCCGGTATAGTTAACTTGTTTAATTTTGAATTGAGTAGTCATCCTCAATATGCGATAGAATATTTTAGGAATTCAACCCAATTTTCAACGCATTAGCAATCGATACGGTGCGTTTTGCCTGGTGCTCAGCGGCAGCGCGTACATCTTCCTTCATCACTCCGTTTTGATCAACGGTTACGCTTGTGCCATATGGGTTCCCTCCGGCAACAAATACAGATGGATCGGTAAAGCCAGGAGCTGCCACGATAGCACCCCAGTGATACATGGAGGTATACAATTGAAGGATTGTTTGTTCCTGTCCGGCGTTCGAATTTTGAGCGGAAGTCATAGCGCTCACGACTTTATTTACTGTTTTACCTTGTGCCCAAAGACCCCCTGTCGTATCAAGGAACTGTTTTAGTTGTGCCGGAAGATTACCGAAACGGGTTGGCATGCTAAAGATGATCGCATCAGCCCATTCCAAATCTTCCAAAGTCACAGTAGGAATATTTGAAGTTGCTTCCAGATGAGCTTTCCAAGATGGTTGACTGTCAATGACGGATTGAGGCGCCGTTTCCGGTACTTTAAGAATTTTTACGTCTGCTCCGGTTTGAAGCCCCCCATCTGCAGCCCATTGAGCCATTTGAAAGTTAGTTCCGTTTGAACTGTAATAGACTACTGCTAAATTCACTTTGGATGTTGACATAGTATTGTTCTCCTTTTTAAATAATTTTTTTATAATGCTCATTTGTATCTCTCCAAGCTATTAATTTTTTTCAAACACAATTCTAGTGGAAATTGTAGACCGGATAGGCCGGCTGCCTCATTGCTCGCAAAGTAAGGAACCCCTTGGATCCCTAGGCTTTGCGCGTTACGTTGCTTGTATAGAAAAATGGCGCTTGTTTCATAAAAACTTCTTCGATTTTCTCATAAAGTGGACCGTCTTGTTCGGTTCTTTCTTTAAGCTTCAGCCACTCAGGGTCCTCCTGAAAGGCCTGAAAGTTCCGCTCGCGCGATTCCATGTCCTTATGCTCAACCAGGTAATACAACCGATTTTTCGAATCGTTCTCGTCCACCCAAAAATCCACTATCTTCATGTCATGTTTATTGAAAATTCGTATCGTATCGTCCCGAAACCGATCCAATATTGCTTGCATGCGACCGTTAATGATTTGGTAAATTCGTAATTCAATTATCATATAAGTCTTCCTCCTTTTGTATTTAACATCTTTTTAAACAAGTGAGTTATTCGCAGACGCTGTAGAAAAACGCCGCCTTTTTACATGGCAATTTGATGATTTTTGAGGCTTACCACTTGCCGGCATTTTGGCCGCCATCGACATGAATGATTTCTCCGGTCACGAAATGTGCGGTCTCCAAATACACAATGGCATCGGCAACTTCCTTTACATCGCCCATTCTGCCTACAGGGTGTAATTTAGCCAAAAATTCATGTATTTCTTCAGAATGCATAGGTGTTTTGATAACTCCTGGGGCAACTGCATTCACGCGAATACCCTTGTCCGCATACTCGATTGCGAGCGATTTCGTAACCGAATTCAAGCCTCCTTTAGTCAATGCGGCTAGTGCAGAGGGCACATCTTTGATTGGTACGTCTGACGCCCCGCTCGCAGTGATGTTGACAATGTGGCCTGAACCCGCCTTCAGCATCTCATTCGCAGCAAGCTGTGTAACATGAAAGAACCCTGATATATTGGTTGATAGGGCGGCTTCAAAATCTGTTTTAGTGTAGTCAGTGAATGATTTCGCAATAAAAATCCCTGCGTTATTTACAAGCGTGTCAATGCGCCCAAAGCGTGAAATCCCTTCGCTAATTAGTCTTACAGCTGTTTTAGGATCCGAAATGTTTCCTGGAACGATGTGTACATGTGCTCCTGATGGATCGATTTCCTTGGCTGCCGCCACCAGTGCTTCTTCGCGGCGACCATTGATTACGACGTTTGCTCCGCCTTTCACCAATTCGATAGCCACTGCTTTACCAATACCACTACTTCCGCCTGTAATTACGGCTACTTTACCTTGTAAACTCATATGTTCAATCCCCTTTACTTATCTATTAGTAGATAGAAATTTTATTTTTATAAAAAGCCTTCTTTAAGACAGGCTGGCCATTAATCTATATAATTTGCGCATTCACCTGAACGAGCAAACATTTGGGAGAAACAGGTCCCGACAGCAATAAAGCTCAAAATATCCCAACCATAGGATAACACCAAATCGAGCGGTGCCTTTTTCAAGCCTCCTTTCTTTCCTTGGTCACAAATTGATCATACTAGATTTTTGATATCTTGTATAATACGAATTTACGATATCTGGTATCTATAATTTAGATAGTTAAACTGACGGCCGCTCAATATCGTCATAATACGAAGGATTAATCTACATTTCACTCGGTGGAAAACTCAAGCCTTACGACCGATACTTATCGGAAGGAAAAACTCTTCCAAAACGATAACAGCGCTACGATTAAAGCAGTATGGTAACGTCCGTTTCTCAACAATGATTTATGTTATCATGTATAATACAGAGTTATGATGACTTTCTAAAATTCATATATTAAGACTCGCATATAGGAGGACAACATGGATACTCAATTACTCAAAGTATTTTTTACCACGGCAAAAGAAGGTAGTATTTCTAAAGCTGCTCATAAATTAAATTTTGCTCAATCTAACGTCACTTATAAGATTCAACAGCTGGAGGCAGATTTGCAGACCTTACTTTTTTATCGCCACAATCGGGGGATTACACTTACCCCTTCAGGTAAAATTCTAGTTTCCTATGCGGAGAAAATATTGCATGTTGTTCAGGAAGCAAGGTTAGCTGTCGGAGACTCCTCTGTTCCGGCAGGGCCGCTTCAAATTGGATCTGTGGAAACAACCGCTGCTATTCGGTTGCCTAAGCTGCTCACCAAATATCATTCCAAATTTCCAGCGGTCGACCTAACTTTAAAGACCGGCTTTACTGATAGTCATATCCATGCAGTTCTTCATTATGAGCTGAACGGTGCATTCGTGGCTGGTCCTGTAGAGCATCCCGATTTGGTTCAGGAAAACGTAATTAATGAAGAGTTGGTACTCGTCACTCCTGTCTCCCATCCGTCAGTAAATTCGATTCATGATTTGCAGTTACGTACGTTTCTCGTATTCCAAAGCGGTTGTTCCTACCGGACAAGATTAAATCAGTTGCTTCAGGAAGAAGGTATTTTGCCTGACAAAATAATGGAGTTCGGATCACTTGAAACGATTATCGGTTGTGTCGGTGCCGGTCTCGGCATTTCCCTTATGCCTTGGTCTATTGTAACTGAGGCAGAGCAACAGGGGCGAATCCGCTGCCATAAAATCCTCGGCAACCATGCCATTGTCAAAACAGTGTTCATTAGTCGAAAAGACGGGCAAATCACGCCAGCTATGTCAGCATTTTTGTCAGAGATGCGAGACCATTTTAACTAAGGTTCGAATTGCGCTTCGTTGAGAATATCCGCTTGAAAGTCGTATTGTTTAACGATAACAAAAAAAATCTAGGTCAAAAGGTCGTTGAACGGCTACTTTTTTGACCTAGCTTTTCTTTTTTGTGAACATATAGTTATAATTAGTGAATCCGTTCATTTGAAAGGATTTCCTTGTAACTTCCCTCCATTTTTCGCTTCTGATAATCACTTGAATTATTCTCTTAATTTACATCCTTTTCTCTTCTTGCAAATTCATAAACCAAAGTCCAGCCAAACACAATTTTATTTGTATTAACTGGTCTTCAGAATAAAATAGAATAAATCGGATACTATTTATTTTCCTTCTTTTCTACGTTTTGTTACGGTTTCCCCTGCGATTCCCCAATTATCAGTGTCCACCTCATCAATAACCACAAATGTGGTTTGGGGATTTTTTCCCAAGACATCGACAAGTAGTTTAGTTGCCCCTTGGATTAAAAGGGCTTTTTTTTCAAGCGTTACATCCTCGTTTGTTATCTTAATGTTTACATATGGCATTAAAGTTTCTCCTCTCCAATATCAGTTTATTATTTATATTGGGTACACGTCATTACAGCCCGTTTTTCACCCATTTTGCTATAGTAACGGTTCGCTTTGCTTGGTGCTCGACCGCAGCTCGAACATCTTCCTTCATGTTTCCATCTTGATCAACTGAAACACTTGTGCCGTATGGATTTCCACCTGCAACAAATACAGAAGGGTCAGTAAAACCTGGAGCAGCAACAATCGCTCCCCAATGGTACATGGAGGTATATAATTGTAGGATGGTCTGTTCTTGTCCACCATGTGGATTTTGAGCAGAGGTCATCGCACTAACAACTTTATTAGTCAATTTTCCTTGGAACCAAAGACCCCCTGTTGTGTCCAGAAATTGTTTCAATTGCGCTGGAAGATTTCCAAATCGTGTCGGCATGCTAAATATAATCGCATCCGCCCATTCCAAATCCCCCAAAGAAACCGTTTGGACGTCCTTTGTTGCATCAAGATGAGCTTTCCATGAAGGAGTTGCGTCGATAACAGCTTTAGGAGCTAGTTCTGGTACTTTCAGAAGCTTCACTTCTGCCCCAGCTTGTTGCCCGCCTTCGACAGCCCATTGGGCTAATTGATAGTTTGTTCCGTTGGAACTGTAATAAATGATAGCAAGATTCACATTAGACATTTTCTCGTCCTTTCTGAAGTGCAACCCCAATTGATTTGATTAGTCTACAAAGATATTGTTTCCGTTTGAGATAACCGATATACGCTTCTTGTAATCCTTTCTGAATTTTACTCGGTGACTCAAATGACCTTAGTTCAATTGGAAATATTATAAACCTGACTTAACTTTGTTATCGGTTGTGTTCGATTCCCACGCAGTCCAGTCCCGCCATACTTTCACATAACCATTTTATTACCACGAGAATTCTATTTAGGATTCACTTTTTCGTGTTGCATAATATATTTAATCGATTGCCAAAATTTATGGAACTTTATCTCATAAGTCACGTCTACTTTTTAAAAGGGGTGATTTTATGGGAAAGAGAATACTTATAGGCTTGGCTTTTATACTACTTTTATTTACAGGCTGCAGTGCATCGAATGACTCTAGCGAATCATCCAATGCATTGGACTCCTCCGAGGAGAAATCCTATGAAGGTGGCATCGAGGCTGATACAGATGACAGTGCTGGTGTTGAAGAAGATGGGGAGATGGCACCTGAGGGAGTGAATAACGAACGCAAGGTAATGTACAACGCGTCTGTGTCCCTGGAAGTGGATGACATAGGAAAATCGATTGATGAGGTTGAAAAAAACGTTCAGGAACTTAAGGGGTATGTGGTGGAAGTCAATTTCACAGCCAACAACGAGCAGGACTACGGCTCCATTACGCTCCGAATTCCAACTGATTCGCTAACAGCGTTTTTGGATGGCTTGGAAGAGTACTCTGGAAAAGTGATAGAAAAAAGAGTAGTCGGTCAGGACGTCACAGAAGAGTATGTAGATCTTACCTCCAGATTGAAAGCTAAAAGAGTGGTGGAAGAACGCCTACTGGACCTTTTAAGCAAAGCAGAGAAAACAGAGGATCTCCTCAAAATCTCAAGTGACTTATCGGTCGTACAGGAAGAAATCGAACAGGTTATGGGCAGGATGAAATACTTAGATAATAAAACGGAATTCGCTGAAGTGGTAATGAACTTTATGGATGTGTCCATCCCGATTCCGGATGTGAAAGGCAACGAGGAGCTGAAGACAGGCGAAAAGATAAAGAAAACATTTGCCGCTTCTCTTAACTCGATTACGGCATTCTTCTCCGGCCTTGCTGTATTTCTGATTGGATATTCGCCGATTCTGCTATTATTGGCTGCGGCTTCTTTTATCGTCTATTTTGGGGTAAGGAGATACTATAAAAAGAGGGATTCCAAATCGGAATAACGGTTGCGAGTAGAATGATACAAAAAAGAAGGTGTCCTTCTTAGCCAAGGACACCTTCTTGATATTTTAATTAATTTTTAAGATTTTCTTCATGCCAAGTATTGATTTCCGCCGGCCAATTATTACTAGCATACACTTCAGGACTGAATCCCCCAAGTTCAACAAGAACAGTAATTCCATCGACGTTAACAATATAGAAGTCTTGGAACGGAGTAGGCTTTATCTCCTGAACATTCCTGTTCCGTTCATCATAAAACTCTCTTATCTCAGCTTCAGCGGAACCTGTAGCTTCAAAGTGATCTTTATTTTCAGGAAGGCTTTTCTGCTCAACATGAACCATATCATCATTATCTAGTGGTTTTATTTTGTTGTTGATTGATTGTAATAGATTAATCACTTCAGCAAATCCAATAAAAACCATACCGGTTACGAACATTTTAAAAAACAACGCGACCCCTAGCCTAAATATCTCTGTTTCAGAAATAACCTGCACTGCAAAGATAAAGCCGATAATGATTATTCCATAACCAATAATCCGCAAAATTCCCCCGACTTTGTTTTCCATCTATCTATCCCCTTAAAGTTTATACTACCAAATTCGACACTTTCCATTAAATCCCTCTAATGGTTTATAGCATAAAAAAAGACACCTAAAACTTTAAGGCGTCTCAGTTGGTAGACAAAGGGGTTCGGAATGGTCATATTCCGAACCCCTTTTTAAGATTTAGAGGGAGTTGATCTTTAGATAGACCACTTGAAAAATCTTCCCCAAAAAGTTTAGAAGACTCAGTAGATTGGAGTGGAAGGCACGGAGACTCCTTGAAAATGCTAACGCATTTTCTTCGTGCGATGTATCGCTGCCGTAGCCTTCCTTGTCCTGCAGGAGGAAGGGACAAGGGAGACCCCGCAGACGCATAGCGTCGAGGAGGCTCCCGGACCGCCCGCGGATAAACGCAGTGCCTGGAACGGAAATCAACGGGCTTTATGATACAAGTGCACAAAAAAACTGTAGGCAACCTCGAATCACATCGAGTTTGTCTACAGTCTGAGTCACCTGTAATTTTCAGGCGTCTTTCCAATCAAGAGTGAACCACTTAATCCCCTTCCGTCCTAAAGCTGCGGCTCCTTTGATTCTCCGGAATCGCCTGAACGATTTGGATGATCCCAAACAAGATGACTCCAAAAATCATCCAAAAGAAGCGATCAGAGTAGGAGGTCACCCCAAATAAAAAAAACAATGAAAATACAGCTAAAATAAAGAGGTGAAGAAATTTGTAGTATTTCCCTAAGATTCTTCTCAACAGTGTAAGCACACTAAGGGATAGAAAAAAGATGGATAATTGTATGATACTTTCAAGAAAAATATTTGTTTTGATTGTACTTCACTATCCTTTGTAACAAATTTACACTAGAAATCTATGTATAGTGGGTAAGTTGTTTTTTTATACTACCATATTACTACCATTTGAATGATTCTTCCACAATAAGACATGAAATTCCTTCAAAAACCGAAAAAACCGTATCCCTTTAGAGAGATACGGCTGATATCAATTCTTCTTTTATCTGATTTGTCCATCGCCAGTCATCTGATATTTAACTGTAGTTAATGTCGGCAACCCCATCGGGCCACGTGCATGAAGCTTTTGAGTGGAGATGCCGATCTCTGCACCAAATCCCAACGCTCCTCCATCGGTAAACCTTGTGGAAGCATTAAGATAAACTGCTGCAGCATCCACCAACTTCATAAACCTGCTGGCAGCTTCCTTATCCTCTGTGATGATCGCTTCAGAGTGCTTGGTTCCATATTCATCGATATGTTCAATGGCTTCATCGATTGATTTAACGACTTTCACTGCGATATCCAAGCTCAAGTACTCGTTTGTCCAGTCTTCCTCACCTGCAGGTAATGCTCCAGGTAATTCCTTCACGACAACGTCATCTCCATGAACCTGGATTTTATGGTCCTTAAACAGTTCAATTATTACCTCTTTATTATTGTTAAACCACTTTTCATGAACAATTAATGTTTCAGCCGCGTTACAAACAGCAGGTCTGTCGGTTTTGGCATTCACTATAATGGACTGAGCTTTTTCCAAGTTTGCGGATTCATCTACATAAAGATGACAGTTGCCAACGCCTGTCTCCAAAACAGGTACCGTAGCATTTTCCACTACTGCTTTAATGAGGGAAGCCCCACCGCGCGGAATCAGCACATCAATATGTTCCTTCATGGTGAACAGTTGCTCCGTTGCCTTCCTGTCCGTACTTGAGATGAATTGTACTGCCTCTTTCGGTATCATTGTTGTTTCCAATGCCTTGTGCATGATATCGACAATGGCCTGATTGGAATGGATAGCGGAAGAACCGCCTTTCAGTACAATGGCGTTCCCTGATTTTAATGCCAATCCCGTAGCATCGACTGTCACATTCGGACGCGCCTCATAGATCATGCCGATAACACCAAGTGGCACTCTCACTTTTTCCACCTGCAACCCATTATCCAGCGTCCAGTCAGAAAGAATATCTCCAACAGGATCCTCCAGTTCTGCAACTTTCCTTAATCCATTTGCAAAATCCGATATTCTCTCTGGTGATAGGGCCAGGCGATCCATATAGGCTTCCGTAAAACCCTTTTCACGGCCCTTTTCCAAATCCTGTTCATTTGCTTTAAGAATATAGTCCACATTTCCTTCAAGCGTGTTCGCTATTTGTTTCAGTACTGTATTCTTCTGTTCTGTGGTCAGCAAGCTGACCACCTTTGCCGCTTTCTTCGCTTCCTTCGCTTGCGCTTCTATGTTTATGTCCATTACTAAAGACATCCCATTCCTCCTATTTTTTGACTATCTTATATTCCTACAGGGATTGAAGCTTCAAGATGACAGACGAGATTGTCATGCTTGACCACTTCTTCTGTATACTTATTTTTTTCACTCTGATCATATTCTCTTAATTGTTCAGATGAATAATTGACAACACCCAAACCAATACGATTGCCTTCAAAATCAAGAATTCTCACGACAGATCCTTCCTGGAAATAACCATTGATCTTACTGATGCTAGAAGGAAGAAGTCGTTTTTTACCAAGCATGGATATATCCGCATTTTCCGATAAGATCACTTCACCCTCAGGACCGGAATTAAATGCAATCCATTGCTTTTTATGATTTAAGTTGCCGTTAGATTCAAAATACGTACCGACCGCTTGTTTTTTGACTGCCTGAAGCAGGATATTCGGTACACCAGCCTTCCCTAAAAATGCGGGAATGCCTGATGCCATCGCTATCTTGACCGCATCTATTTTAGATTTCATACCGCCGGTACCAACCGCACTTCCGGAATCACCTGCAGCTGCTTCAATTTCCGGGGTGATTTCCTCCACTTTTCTGAGGAGAGTGGCATCAGGATCTTTACGTGGATCTGCATCATACAACCCATCGATATCCGACATGATAAGGAGCATATCTGCATCCACAAGGCCCGCCACCTTCGCAGAAAGGGTATCGTTGTCCCCGAATTTCAGCCTATTGACCGTGACGGTGTCGTTTTCATTGACGATCGGTACAATACCACGCTCTAAAAGGACATTTGCAGTGTTACGCGCGTTATTGTAGCGATTTTCATCCGAAAAATCTTCTCTTGTAATCAAGATTTGAGAGGCTACATAACCGTTTGATAATAGTAGTTCGGAATAAGCCTCCATTAGCAACCCTTGTCCGATCGAGGCAGCTGCCTGCTTTTCCGGCAGGGAGGTTGGTCTATTCAAGCAACCCAATTTACGGTAACCAGCTGCTACCGCACCTGATGAAACTAGAAGCACCTCATATCCAAGGTCTTTTAATTGTGCGACTTCATCTACCAATCTCTCCAGTTTTCTTCTACTGATTTCACCATGAGAGCTAGTCAGTGAACTGCTCCCTATTTTTATTACCACCCGTTTTGTATTTGTTGCGGGATTCATTGAATCACTCCTGTTACAGTCTTTGTTGCGTATTCAGCTTAACACCAATACTTTTTCGTTTTCGGTACTTATTTCCTTCGAGCGTTGTGCAGCACCTTTGATTGCAGCGGAAATAGCCTTGCCACCTCCATTTTCTCTTAATGCATCAAGACCTGCTGCAGTCGTACCATTAGGAGATGTTACCTTCTTACGTAAGCTTTCCGGTTCTTCATGATTGGATAGAAGCATTTTTGCCGCTCCCAATATGGTCTGTGCAATTACGTCTCTCGTCACGTTTTCATCCAATCCAGCCTCATTGGCCGTCTTCTCCATATGTTCCATTAAATAATAGAAGTAGGCAGGACCGCTTCCAGCAACTCCCGTAAAGACGTCCATCTGCTCCTCTTCGATGGTATACACTTTCCCAATGGTGCTTAAAATTTCAGTAGTATCCATCACGTGGTCCATACCTACGTACGAACCTCTGGAAATGGCAGTAGCAGATTCCCCAATCATACTTGACGTATTAGGCATCACACGGATAACCGGCTGATTGCCAAGCAGTCCTTCTTCCATATAATTAGTGGAGATGCCAGCTAATACGGAAAGTAGCAGCTGATGAGGCTTTATTTTGTCCTTTAAAAAAGAAAGCGCCTGATCGATATCCTTCGGTTTCATCGCAAGAACAATAATATCCAAGTCTTCAAAAGGCAGATTGTCCTTTGCAATGCCGAGTACACCATATTTATCTTGGAGTTCATTTAATCTGTTCTTATTTGATCGATTACTTACAATCACATTTTCAGCAGGAACAATACTACTTGCAACAATTCCTGAAACCATTGCTTCCGCCATTGATCCCGCTCCGATAAATCCAATCACTTTTTCGCTTAGCATCTTATCTCTCCTGACATGTCCGTCCGTTTTTTTCCAACGCATTTATACTAACATGTAGAGAGGCAGTTTCAAGGGGGAAATCCTCATTAGTTGGCATAAGAGCCAGATAGTGAGTGTAAACGCTAACATTCTTAAGCATAAATCTTTAAATCGCAATAATGGGGGAAAATCACGGAATATCACGGAATATGCCGGTTTTTAAGTATCGGATATTACCAATATTATCCTCAGGCTTTATACAAAGGCATATTAAAGCAAAAAAAGGCCATCCGAAAAGGAAGCAAAGTTCCCTTTTGGACGGCCTTAAACCATCAGCCAGCTTTTTTCAATTCTTTTAATGTCTTTCGGAGCTCAAGGGCCATTTCACGGCATTGTTCATGTTCCTCTTCAGACAATTGAAGCTCCCCGTATCTCACTTTTGCATACAGCTGCATAAATTCCTGTTTCAGGAACGATTCGCGATTTAACCAATCCGCTAAAGTTTCATAAGGGTATCTGCCTCTGTTTTTCTTTTTGGCCAGCTTTTCAAGATCAAACATTAACCTTCTTACTTGGTCCTCTGGAGGCTTTTTAACATTATTTGAAAAACGGAAGCCGTCATTTCTCTTCGTTAAGGAAGTCAGGAAGGTTGGTTGGTCCATATCCTCGTCCACATCCTTCTCCACCCGCTTTTTCCGAAGGATCAGAAAAAGGACGGTAAAGACCACAACAGCTGCTACAGCCAGGACCCAAGGGTTATCAAACAGGCTACCCTGCTCTAAAACCATTTCCGCTTCAGGCTCCTGCTCGCCTTCAAATTCAATTCCACTCTCTTCTACTGGCCCTTTTGGTTTCACAGTCCAATCATGCAAACCCAGCAAATAAATGATTGGTCGCGCTATTAAGCCTGCAATAAAGGAGACAGCACTTCCAAACCAGCCGAATGCGCCGCCAAGCAGCCATCTCCCAAAGGTGGAAAACGTTACTGCAACAGCAAGGACCACCCCTACAACAACAGCAGTTGAAGTAATAACGCTCTTCTGCATCGCACCATTACCCTTTAGAGAAAACAGTGTCTCCCCGGTATATAGTAGTAGGACAAACGCCAGCTGACCTGCAAACAAAGTAAGCAAAATGCCACCATAAGGATAACCGACCGCCACTCCACCAACATAAATGATGGGCATCCAGAAGAAAGAGTGCATCAACAAGGTAAAGGAAGACAATCGTCTTTCCTGGATAAAATACATAAACCCACGATAGCTCAAGAATATACCGATCAAAATGGAAACAGCTATGTGGAAGTTTAATAGGTACGCCAATAATGCGATCACTGGCGCAATAAACATGATGGATACATACGTGTCAGGAAGTCTCTTGGACAAAAGCATGAAGATTCCAACAGTTGCTGCATAGGCACCCAAAAATCCTGGGATGGATGGCAGTGCTTTAGCATCCATATAGAAAAGTAAAATGAAAAAGAAAAACAAATTCAGCTCCATCAGCATCGTAAGGCTATTTATCCAAATCTTAACCATGAAGCACCTCCTGCCTCTGATAGGAACGCCATTGGTTTAACCTGAAAAGCTGGTCTCTGCTATCCAAGGTATACACTTTAGTGGAGGAAGGCATTTTCCAGCCGGCAATACGCTCCTGATCCGCACAAATAATGACATATGGCGAAGTCAATGCATGCTGAAAGGTGATTCTTTCAAAGGATTCCATCCCAATGGCCACATTGTTGGATTGCAATCTTGCCAGAAACGTCAACGCCATCTGCAGTTGTTTTTTCCCTTCACCAGATGGCAATTCAAAGTAGGAAGGTTTTCCCGCTTTTTTAATATTGACCAAAAGAGAGAACGGAATGTGGTTAGCAGCAGCATGATGAAGCAAATATGTAACAGCCTTCAGTCTTTCTTCAAAGTCTGTGGACCTGATATCCAGCACCATCAACCAGGAAAACTGGGAGCTTCTTTCATGCAGTTTCGTTTGGAGCTTTGCCATTCTAGCGCTTGCTTTCCAATGCACCTTATTGAACGGATCCCCGTTCTGATAATTCCTTGTTCCCACTATGGTTGTCATATCCTCGAAAAGGGAAGATTTCGTGGCATAACTGCCCTGATTACGAGGTACTATTCTTTCCATACCTGACACGATTCTTCTATCCGAATACACAACAGTTTCAAATCTTTGAAGATCAGTCTTATGGCGATACACCTTGCCTGCATCCATGAAATGGCGGATGTCTATGTCAACCCGTCGGATCTTTGCCACACCACGGGAATGGGCCGTAAACGGTACATCTATAAGCAGGACACTTTTTCCTTTGAGAGAGAAAGGTATTTTTAATATACTCATCTGTTTTCTTTCATCTCCAGCCTGAAACTTGAGGTTTTTATCGACCGCGAGAAGGATATTGCCGAAAAAGATCGGCAATCTGGAGTGTTGTTCGAGTTTAATCGTAAACGTTCCTTCCTCATTCGGGAAAAGTTTAATTTGCTCCTCTACAATCGAAAATTCCAGTTTCTTGCCCACCTTGTCCAAGTAAAGATAGCATGCCAAGAAGTAAAACATATAAAGGCTTCCGATAAAAAAGAAAATGGCATTTCCACTCAGCATACCACCAAACATCAGAATAAAAGCTCCCGCTCGAAGATATTTATGATGGTTCAGATTATCAATTTGTTGACTCCAAGTCCCCATTTCTAATTTGTCGCCTCCACTGGAACCGTCACACGCGAAAGTACGTCATTCAAGATCTGCTTGTTCGTTTTCTTCAAGGACCCTTCCATTGTAAGGACGATACGATGGCTCAACACGTATGGTGACATTTTTTTAACGTCCTCAGGTAGAACATATTCGCGTCCATTGATATAGGCACTGCCCTGTGCAGCTCTCATCAGCGCCAATGTACCACGGGGACTGACTCCCACTTCTATCTCCTCATGGCTTCTGGTCGCATGAACAATTTCTAATATGTAATCTTCTACAACCGAAGAGACCTTCACTTTTTTAACATCCTGTTGGAAATCTAAAATTTCATCTTTAGAAAATAAAGCGGTCAAATGCTGGATCGGGTCGTCCTCCCTGTAACGGTTCAGGATCTGCTTTTCTTCTTCAAATGTTGGATATCCCATATCGAGCTGAATAAAGAAACGATCCATCTGAGCTTCAGGAAGAGGAAAAGTTCCCTGTTGGGATTCGATTGGGTTCTGAGTCGCTACCACCATAAAAGGGCCAGGGATCGGGAGCGTATGTCCATCGATTGTCACCTGGCGTTCCTCCATAACCTCAAGTAGACTTGATTGTGTTCTTGGCGTTGCCCGGTTAATTTCATCCGCCAAAAGGATATTGGTCATAATGGGTCCGGGACGAAGCTCGAAAGTTTGTTCCTTTGGATTGAAGAATTGAATCCCCGTTACATCACTCGGCAAGACATCAGGAGTAAACTGAATTCGCTTAAAATCCGCCTCCACCGTTTTCGCAAAGCTTTTCGCGAGCATTGTTTTCCCTGTACCCGGAACACTCTCAAGAAGTACGTGACCTTTGTTGATTAAGGCATTAAATAGGAGTTCTACCACTTCTTCTTTTCCTATTATGACATCGGCCATCTTCCGCTTTAACTGTATTACTGATTCCATTTTCCTAGCACCCCTTTTAGTTTTCTATCTATTTAGAATTATTTTACCATTATTTCTTGCAAAAATAGACAAATTAACAAAAAATAGCCGATAATATTTACCGGCTAAAATTTTAAAAGGAGTGGTATGTACCGTGTCAGTAAAAAAAGATTGTTTCTTACCGTAAAAAAAGAGCAGTTCGTACCGTACCTAAGCTGCAATCGGGTACTCACGATCCAGAAGGAAGTGGTTCTTACCGTATCAGTGCAACAGCTGGGGTACTCACGGTACGAAAAGGAACCGTGAGTGCCGTATCAGCGCAACATTTTGGGTACTCACGGTAAGAAATCGATCGAAATTTAAAGTTCACCCAAAGTGATACTATTTGAAATTGGCACTCCATTTCCTCAAAAAAAACCCCACTAAGCAAGCTTAATGGAGTTAAATAAGGTTTATGCTTAATCTTTAAACATCGTCAAATCCTTTGTCCGGTAGCTTTCCGGGGTGACAATCGAGATCAGTTGATTTTGGCTCATCTTATTTTTAATTCTGTCGGCAATTCTTTCCCCGTAGCGCTTCGTCAAATCACCAGGGTGGATATTGGACGTGAAGACGATACTCTTTCCTTGACGTTGATTCAATATGGAATAGATCGTCTGGTCGACCCATTCACTGATCCGCTCCACTCCGAGGTCATCGAGGATAAGCACATCCACATCCGCGATTGCCTTCATGAATCTGCTTTCCGAGTAGCCGGAATCGTTTTCCCAGGATGCGACAATGGTGTCCATCAGCTTAGGTACATCAAAAAACATGGCAGTAATGTTATTTTGTTTAAAATATCTATACAATCCGACTGCCAGATGCGTTTTACCCCGTCCGGTCCTTCCATAGAAATACAGGTTCTCTTTTCCGGTAAACTGATCAAAGAAATCAATGGTACTTTCCAGCGCTTCCCCTTGACTGGCATATTCAACATTGAAGTTTTCGAGTGTTGCACCTTCCAGTTCTCTCGGAACGATACAAAACTGTTCAAAGTATTTATGCTTTCGTCGTTTTTCCGCTTCCATCGTTTCTTGCGCCAAACGGCAATCACATTCATTTTCGAATTCCTGCCATTTCCCTTTGTTCTCGCCACCAATTATCTGCATGCGAACTCGTTTGACTTCCCTATTGCATTTCGGACATACTCGAGAAGAGATGATTTCCGTTTTTCCCATATTTCCTATTACAGCTCCAATTTTTTTCAATGCGGCCACCTCCATATAACTGTGGGTATTATAAAAAATGTATCGTTCATATTAATTTCAAATAGTATCAGTGTTTTACTAGTGCAATTATAATAGTTTCGGGTATAATAATACAAGAATGTTAACGAGTTCGGAGGGAAAGAACATGTTAACCGGATGGTTTTTATGGTTAATTTTATTTTGGGTAGTGGCGATGGTTGTTCTGTTAGCCATTGGCGGATTTTTCATGTTTCGCAAATTTTTAAAACGTATGCCGAAAGAGGACGGCTGGTCCGAATTGGATTGGCAGGATTATTATATCAAAGAAACGCGACACATGTGGCCTGAGGATTTAAAATCCCTATTGGAGGAGCTCGTTTCGCCGGTACCTGAACTATTTCGGGATATCGCCCGACAGAAGATCGCTGGTAAAATAGGTGAGCTTGCCTTCAAAGAAAAAGCTACCGCCATCACTAGAGAGCATGTAGTCAGAGGATACATCCTGGCAACTCCTAAACGGGATCACAAATTTCTCCTAAAAAAATTAAGAGATCTGAACATCGACCAAACCCCATATCAGCACCTATTCTAAAACGAAAACCTCGGTTAAACCGAGGTTTTTATCGTTTGTGGAAAGCCCGAGTTTTCAAGCTTCTTATATTTGATATACATTGCGATTCTCCAAGGTACAATCATTCCAAAAGCAAGCAGCCAGAACATGCCTGTCAGCTCCCCGATGTCTATGCTCGTGCTTAACACCAGCTTCATCACAATTCGGATGACGAGCAGTCCCAATAGGATAAAAACGAATGCTTTCGAGCGCTTCAAATAAATATCAGAATCCCTGATTTCGAATTTGGAGGTTTTAATCAAAAAGATGGAAAAAACCGCCCCTACAGAAAGCGCTTCGATAATTTGCAAAGAGCTCACCCGGAATTCTGGAAATAGAAACATCAATGCTCCCGAACTCATAAAGATAGGAGGTAAGATAATTTTTTTCACCGATGAAGGCCTTTTGGCCGCCTTCATTCTAATAAAGATGACTAGAAGAGCCATACATACAGCGAGTATCGTAGATAGAATTGTTTGCACTAAGATCATCCCTTATTTTCACAACTTTTTCCCCTTACTATTATACCGAAAAAACAAAATAATAAAAGCAAATAT
Source organism: Bacillota bacterium (assembly GCA_051750385.1). GTDB lineage: Bacteria > Bacillota > Bacilli > Bacillales > Bacillaceae_I > Sutcliffiella_A. The sequence continues at coordinate 899,516 of JBNJJQ010000001.1, forward strand.
AAAAAGCCTTTATACATTCAGAAAAAAATAAACTGCCATTCAGCAAAAGCTTGAATGACAGTTTATCAGACTATTATCCTAGAACTCTCTTAACCGCTTCCAACACTCTGTTCTCATCGAACGGTTTTACGATGAAATCCTTGGCACCGGCTTCTATCGCTTCGACTATTAAGCGTTGCTGCCCCATCGCTGAACACATGATGATTTTTGCTTTCGGAAACTGACGCAGAATTTCGTGAACCGCATCTATTCCGTTCATTTCTGGCATGGTAATATCCATTGTCACGAGGTCAGGTTGAAAATCACGATAAAGTGAAACAGCCTCTCTTCCATTTTCGGCCTCCCCGACAACAGTGTGGTTGGCTTTTGTTAAAATGTTCCTAATTGTTAGCCTCATAAATTTTGCATCATCCACCACTAAAACATTAGCCACCGCAGAAATCCTCCTTATGTCCTATAAAAAAGTTTTTATTTTCCTATATATCCAATTTTACTTTACTCTTTTTATTAGGAGGACGCAACTAAAAACTATAATGTCTCCTATTAAAATCCTTGGAATCCACCTGTAATTCTCGTAAACCAGGCAATAATTTTTGTCATCCAGTTAAAGAACAGGAGAATACCCATCAAAATCATAGCGTACCCGCCGATTTTCATGATTAGCACATGATTACGCTTAATCCAGCCAAGTTTTCCAATGAAAAATGACAGGATGAAGAATGGAATCCCAAAACCGAGCACATACGCGGTCATGTAGATGACACCGGAAGTCGGATTAGAGGCTGCCAGAGCCATAACACTGATTAGGATCGGACCGGTACATGGCGTCCAGCCCGCAGCGAATGCCATCCCGATCAAGACGGTTCCAATAAATCCGGAAGGTCTGTTCTTAAATGAAAACTTCTTGTCCTGCATAAGAAACTTGGGTTGGAATACACCAAGTATGACAAACCCAAAAAAGATAATAAGGATTGCTCCAACTTGTCGGATCAGATTCTGATATTGAGTGAAAAATTCTCCGATGAATGACGTACTGAAACCTAATGCAATGAAAATAATCGAAAAGCCTATTAGAAAGAAAAGCGTGTGTAAAATGCTTCTCTTTTGCAGCATCCCTTTCTCATCTTTCAGTTCCCCCACCGACACACCGGTAATATAAGATAGAAACGCCGGGTATATCGGTAGCGTACAAGGTGAAATAAAAGATAAGAATCCTGCACCAAACGCCAATAATAAAGTTACATCTGCTTCCATGCTATCACTACTCCTACACATTTATATCTTTCTTAATAGTATCAGATTACACCGTTGTTAAACGCCTGTACTTTTAACATTCTATGACGAAAACATGACAATCTTCCATATATCTTTTTCACTATTATGACAAACATTAAAGTACCATTAACTTGAAAATATTCTTTGAATTCCCTATCGGATTCTTGTATAATAATGATACGAATTGGAAGAAGAAAGGAAACCCAACATTGGCTACTAAACAGGAGATTTTACAACTGATCGAGAAAAAACGCATAGAGTTAATAGATATTGTTGCAAAATACGGAATGTCCTCTTCTAAAACTTTAAAGATAAGCCAGGAACTAGATATTCTATTAAATAAGTATAACCATTTAATTGTACCTAAATAATGATAGTGTTACATAGTGAAAAGAACCATCTTCGGATTGATGGTTCTTTTCTTTTTACTTTGCTAATCAATACTATAGGTTCGCTTGCGAGGGGGAAGCAAAATCTTTTAAGAATGTCCCACTACATCTTCCACCTTATCGGGCTGGCCGTTTTGGAGAAGGTACATTTTATGATAGAGCCCCTCTTGATTCAGAAGTTCCTGGTGCGTACCCCTTTCTACAATCTCCCCTTGATGTAGCACCAGAATCTGATCAGCGTCCTGTATGGTCGATAGTCGATGGGCGATCGCGATGGTGGTTCTTCCTTTTCTCATCTTTTCGAGCGCCGTCTGAATCGCTTCTTCGGTTTCGGTGTCAATATTGGCGGTTGCTTCATCCAACACAAGTATTTTCGGTTTTGTGGCGATGGTTCTTGCAAACGCGACAAGCTGCCTCTGCCCGCTTGAGAAAGTTGCCCCTCTTTCCACTACCAGCTGCTCATACTGATCCGGGAGTTTTCGGATAAAACTGTCAGCCTGGACAAACTCTGCCACTTCCACAATCTCATCATCTGTAATAGTAGTATCGTGTAATCGAATATTATGATTGATGGTACCATAGAAAAGGAATGGATCCTGTAGGACCAACCCCATCTTTTTCCGGAGCTCCGCATCCTCAAAATTATTCAATGACACACCATCCAAAAGGATTTCTCCTTTTTTAAGCTGATAGAAACGCATAAGCAGATTGATGATCGAGCTTTTACCGCTTCCTGTATGCCCGACAAGTGCAATGGTTTCCCCTGGTCTCGCATTAAAGGATACATTTTTGAGCACATCCCTTTTTCCGTCATAGGAAAAGGTCACATTTCTGAACTCAATTTCCCCTTGATGGATTACAGGCTTTTCGTCACTTGGCATGGCCTTTGGCGCCAATTCCTTTTCATCAAGTAATGCAAATACACGGGACGCGGATACGATTGCCTGCTGATACATCGAAAGTCTCATCATCATCTGATTGACCGGTTCGAAAAAGCGCCCCAAGTAGTTGACAAAGGCATAGAGGACACCAATTTCAATTACGTTGCCGATCGACGAAATCCCAAAGTAGCTTAACACCAGTATCAATGAAAGCACATACACAAAATCGATTGCCGGACGAAGTAAAAGTCCATCTAATTTGATGTTTTTGACGCCCGCCTGATAGTGGGCCTCATTGATTTCGGCAAATTCACGTCGAAGCCTGCGCTCCTGTCTGAACACCTGGATGATAGACATCCCCTGCAAGGATTCGTTAAGCTTTGCATTAAGCTGGCTGAGCCTTTCTCTCATATCGGCATAAAATCTTGAGCTGAAATGGCGGTAGGTTGCCATGATCCCGAAAATGATAGGGATGATCAGAAGGCAGAACAATGCCAATCTGACGTTTAAGAAGAACATGGCAATAAATATCCCGATAAGAAATACACCATTCTGGACAAAGGTGGAAATGACACTTACAAACATGTCCTTGATTGCTTCGGTATCGTTTGTCACTCGTGAAACGATGCTACCGCCAGGTGTCTTATCAAAAAACTTTAAGCCAAGGTTTTGCACCTTCGAGAATATGTCTATTCTCAGTTCCTGTATTATTTTCAGTGATATCTCCTGAAACTTGAGTAGCTGGAAATAGGTGATAAAAACCTTGAGAACAAGTATCCCTAAATAGAGAGCTGCAAGGGATATGATAGGTCCCCTCTCCATCACTTGAGGAGTCAAATAATCATCTATGAATACTTTGATGATCAGAGGACCTACAATTTCACCGATTGTTGCCAATACCAATAAGGAGAAAGCAAAAATAAACTGTTTCGTATGCGGCTTAGTGTAGGATAGTAGTCTTTTTAATACGATTCTCTGCTGTTTAGCTGTTAAGGTTTGATTGTTCATCTTTTAGCCCCCATGCTCCACTAGGGATTCCAATGCTTGGCGGTGGTACATGTCACGATACCAGCCTTCTTCCTCCATCAGCTCCGAATGTGTCCCATTTTGTACAATTCTTCCATCATCCATGACCAGAATCAGATGTGCATGCTGTATTGCAGATAATCGATGTGAGGTGATAATGGTTGTTTTCCCTTGGCGATTTTCTTTTAAAGCGGTTAGGATGCTTTCTTCCGTTTTGGCATCCACCGCAGATAAAGAGTCATCCAAAAGGAGAATTTCAGGATCCATCAATAGCGCCCTGGCTATGGACAGACGTTGCTTCTGTCCTCCAGATAATGATACTCCACGCTCACCCACCATCGTCTGATAGCCGTCTGTGAACTGGATAATATCCTCATGAATGTTTGCCAGTTTTGCAGCATGAATAATTTGTTCAAAGGAAGCTTCCGGAACTGCAAAAGCGATATTATCCGCAATTGTTGCAGAAAACAGGAAGTGATCCTGAGGTACATAACCAATAGCCCTTCTTAAAGCTTCAAGTGAGAAATTATGGACGGAGTGTCCGCCTATCGTTATGTCCCCCTCCACTCCGTTGAATTCACGGATTAACACCTTTAACAGAGATGTTTTTCCGCTTCCTGTTTTACCGACTACCCCAAGCGTCTCCCCCTGTTTAAGTGCAAAATGAATCCCCTTCAGGAGCGGCTCCGTCTCGTTAGGATAAATGAACGTGTTGACATTAAAAATGATATCTCCTGAAGGAACTTCGATTTTAGGATCTGTTCCATCCTTTATATCCACCTCTTCCTTTAACAGCGAAGATACTCTATCATAGGATGCCCGTCCCCGCTCCACGATGTTGAATAGCCATCCAAACGCAAGCATCGGCCAAATCAACAAGCCAAGATAGGTTGTGAAGGCAATAAGCTCCCCAATGGTCAGTTCTCCCTGCAGTACATAGTTTGACCCGAAAGCCAAAGCCAGAAAAAAGGATATTCCGATAATCAAGCCGATCGTCGGATCAAACAACGAATCAATTTTCGCTACCGTAACATTTTTCTTTACAACGTTTTCAGCCTGCTTCTCAAACTCCCTGATGTCTTCTTTTTCCTGACCGAACGTTTTAATGACTTTTACACCATTGACGCTTTCCTGCACCTTGTCATTCAGTGAAGAAAATGCTCCTTGAGCTTTATGAAAGGTACGATGGAGCAACGTTCCGTAGTAGTTAGTAGAAACCGCCATGAAAGGTAAGGGTATCAGACAGATTAGGGTAAGCTTCCAGCTGATGGTTGTGGCCATGGCTATCATTACGAATCCACCAGTCATCAGGGAGTCGACCAATGTCAGTACTCCGGCACCTGCAGTCTGCTGAATTGCCTGAAGGTCATTTGTGGAGTGAGCCATCAAATCTCCAACTCTGCGTCTTTGATAAAAACTTGGAGACATTTTTGTAAAATGCTCATACAAATCGTTTCTCAATAGCCTAGCCAACCTGACTGAAGGTCCAAAGATCATGATTCTCCATAGATACCTCAAAATATAAACGATGACAGCCGTTCCCAAAAGGATTAGCATCAACTGCCAAATCAAGCTCCTTGTCAGTTCTCCTTCTGCAATATAGTCTACCGTCATCCCGACAATTCGTGGCGGTACAAGTTCCAGAAGCGCAACCAGTGCCAGCAAGAATACCCCTGGTAAATAAGATTTCTTTTCCAGTTTGAAAAACCACCATAGATCTTTAAATATACTCATCGTAATCCCCCGTTACATCTCTTACTTATCTATATTCAACTTAGATAGTTTAGCAAAAATTCTAATATTTAGGAAGATTTTTTCATCTTATTTTATTCAAAGGTTCCATTAAACACCGCTGTTGATTTCCGCACTAGGCTTCGCTTTCCGAGGGGCGTTTGTGGAGCCTCCTCGGCAAGCCTGCGGGGTCTCCACTAAACGCTTCCTCCCGCAGGAGTCTTCGCCTATTGCTCCAATCAACAGCTAGACGACACCTTAATAATCTAGACCAGTCTATAACAGAGACTCTCATGTATAAGTTTTATACTATAAGAGATGAAAATATAGTGCAGACGTTATGCTTCACCTGCCTCCCCTGTTGGTTGGAGTGCAAGGTGTGAGACTCCTGCGGGAGATAGCGGTAGACTTGAGACCCCACAGGCAAAGCCGAGGAGGCTCAAGCACCGCCCCGCGGAAAGCGAACACCTGGAACGGAAACCAACAGGGATTCAAATAGAACGCACACTTATATTCAGGGTAGCCTAACCAAAAGAAAAAGCACTCATTTGACTGAGTGCCCTATCGTTTATTTCATTTGTTGGTTGCTCATTGCTTTCATCATTTGGTTGATTTTCTTTTGGGATGGTTTCATTCCCATTTGCATCATCATCACGCGAAGCATTTGCTCATTAATCGGCGGGTTTTTCTTCAGGTAAGTCATCATGTACTTACGGGCGATGAAAAATCCTAGTGCAACTCCAGCAATCAAAGCCAGAACAATAAGCAAAATCCAAATCCAAGGTTGCATCTAACATTTCCTCCTCTAAACTATGTCTACCAATGTAGTGTACTAAACCAACTATCATTATACAACATTTTCCGCTAATTTCTCTATACCCTAGACATATTTTCTCTGTTTAATCGGCTGCAACCAGCCAAACCGCCCAGATTTGGTATCGATAGCCAGGAAGAATGGAGCCTGTTTTCGTATCACTTCAAAGAAAATCGCCTCTGCTTCAAAAGACCCAGAGGAGGACAGTTTCAAATATTTTTCAAAAATCGACATTTTAGCGATGGAATCTCTTTTTTCTATTTTGTGCTGATAGGATTGTGCCTGGTAACCTTCTATTTTTTTCATGGAAGTTTCTATCGCCTGCTGGAGGGGGAAGGTCGGTATGGGGATGGTGATGTAATCCACCTGCTGCTTCACTACATCCTGAAGTTGATCTTCTTTTTCATACTGCTGAAAAAGCTGAAATAATTTCAATTCATTGCCCGCATAATGCTTTGCTATTTCTTCCTCTATGAGATAAATCATATAATGGCGCAAACAAAACCCTCCTATCATCCTCTTTTATTTTATTATAAGGAATGATAGAGGAAAGATTTGTCTGTTGATGGCGCGGCTATTGACTTCTTTTGTTGAAAATTGTCGAATATATGAAGTTTTCCAACTTAAACAATATTTTCGAAGAATATAAAAAAGAGCCATGCACAAATGCATAGCCCTTTTCCACTTTATTAGTTATCCAATAGTGCCTTCACTCTAGCAACTACATTCTCAGTAGTGAAGCCATATTCCTTCATGATTCTTTCACCAGGAGCTGAAGCACCGAACGTGTTGATTGCCAGGATATCGCCTTCATCTCCAGTGTAGCGCTCCCACCCTAGTGGCGTAGCCATTTCGATTCCAAGACGTTTTTTCACATCTTTCGGCAATACGGAGTTTTTGTACTCCTTGGATTGCTGTTCGAAGCGGTCCCATGATGGCATACTTACAACTGAAACATCGATGCCTTCCTGTTGAAGAGCCTGTTGTGCTTCTACAGCCAAACCGACTTCGGATCCGGTTGCCAATATTAACGCATCCGGAGTTTCCTTTTGTGCTTTGGAAATCACGTATGCACCTTTTTTCACGCCTTCTAATGCTGTCTCACTAGTTCCCTTGATCGTAGGAAGATTTTGACGAGTCAATACAAGCGCAGTTGGTGTTTTTTCTGATTCCATTGCCACTTTCCAAGCTGCAGCAGTTTCGTTACCGTCTGCCGGACGAATCACAGAAAGATTCGGCATAGCTCGCAGTGATGGCAATTGTTCGATCGGCTCATGTGTCGGCCCATCTTCTCCAACCGCAATACTATCATGTGTAAACACATACGTTACAGGCAGATTTTGAAGTGCCGCCAAACGGATTGCTGGACGTAGGTAATCGGAGAATACGAAGAAAGTTCCGCCGTACACTTTTAGCCCGCCATGGAGTGCCATACCGTTTAACGCCGCACCCATTCCGAATTCACGTACACCGAACCAGATATTGCGCCCGCTGTAGTCTTCCGGAGTGAAGTCCGCTTCGTTTTTAATATTCGTTTTATTGGAGCCCGCAAGATCCGCAGAACCTCCAAAGAAATAAGGAACTTTCTTCGCAATTGCATTCAGCACTTCACCTGAGGAAGCACGGGATGCCAAGCTTTTCCCATCTTCGTATACTGGAATCTCAGAATCCCAACCCTCAGGCAATTCGCCTTTGATTGCCGTTTCAAGCTGTTGACCCAATTCTGGATATTTCGCTTTGTAGGAATCAAATAGCTCATTCCAAGCTGCTTCGGCCTGTTGCCCTTTTTCCGCTACCGTTTCACGGAAATGTACATATACTTCTTCCGGAACATGGAAATCTTGTTCAAACGTCCATTTGTAAGCTTCTTTTGTAAGCTTCAGTTCATCCGCTCCAAGTGGTGCTCCGTGAACATCAGACTTACCGGAAAGATTCGGGGAACCAAATCCAATCGTCGTTTTCACTTCAATCAAAGTAGGGCGATTAAGATCGCTCTTTGCTTCTTCCACTGCCGCTGCAATTTCTTCCAGGTTATTGCCGTCTTCAACCCGGATGACCTGCCAGCCATATCCCTTGAAACGAAGTTCTACGCTTTCAGAGAAGGAACGGTCCAAATCACCGTCAAGAGAGATATCATTGGAATCATAAAGAACGATAAAACGTCCAAGCTTCAAGTGGGAAGCAAGTGATGCCGCCTCACCAGAGACACCTTCCATCAAGTCGCCATCTCCGCAAATACTGTATGTAAAATGATTCACCAATTCCATGTCTTCTTTATTGTAGGTTGCTGCAAGATGGCGCTCGGCCATTGCCATTCCAACACCCATTGCAATACCCTGTCCAAGTGGACCAGTCGTTGCATCTACGCCTGCTGTATGGCCAAATTCAGGATGTCCCGGGGTTTTGCTGCCCCATTGACGGAACTCCTTCAAGTCATCCATGGATAAGTCATAGCCACCTAAATGCAATAGGCTGTATAACAGCATGGAACCATGACCTGCAGATAATACAAAACGGTCTCTGTTGAACCAGTTTGGATTCTTTGGGTTATGGTTCATGAATTTTGTCCAAAGAGAATAGCCCATAGGAGCCGCACCCATCGGCATACCAGGGTGACCTGAGTTCGCTTTTTCAATTGCGTCGATAGATAATGTACGAATTGTGTTAATGGAAAGTTGATCTATATTGTGTGTCATCATTTCCATCCTTTCTTTTATTTGATTTTTTCTTGGAAAAATTATATTTTATCACAAATAGTATGTTCCAATGTTCTGAAAAAAAGCGATTAATGCCTTAAATTCTTTTTTATTTCCTTTAGCTTCTCCGGTGTAACGTCATTGCCCTCCGGATCTACAATGGTGACGGTTTGCAGCGTGTTATCCATGGAAGCACGAAAAGTCTTGATATATTCTTCGCGAAGCTGCTTTTGCTCAACAGCTTCAACATTGGAAAGACCTTCTTCTTTGGATTTCTTCGATAAGGCATTAATTCTTGCGATTTTTTCTTTTGATAGCATGTAAAACCCTTCTTTCATCCTAGTAAACATATGCTTTAATCTTACTAGAGAGAATCTTTTTTTACAAGCAAACCGCCGTCTTTCTCATCCATGTACTCTTTATATCGCCTATGGACAGTCGCCTTGGAGACATCATACCCGAGGCCTCTTAGTGTGGCTGCAATTTCATGAAAGGTCAGCTTGTTGTTACGGAGCCTTGCGATCTCCTCCACTGGAACATCAAGCTTCACGCGGCCTGGGCTTGCATGCAGGTTGGAAAGGTTCTTGGAAGGATCATATCCATTCCTGACTGCACGTTGCATCCCCCTTTTGATTTTGAGGTTATGTAATTTGCGCTGATATTCTTCAACAATCCCTACTATATCCAACACCATGGAATCGGAATCCGATAGGGACACCTCCCCATTGTCTGTGATGGTGAATATCTTCACCTTATGCTTTCTCAGCCAATGCAAGAATGCAATCTTTGCATTTCCGCGCCCCAAGCGTGTCTCATCCTGTATAAGGACGACATCTATTTCCTGGTTGGACGTGATCTCTATGATTTTGAAAACCCCTTCCCTATCCAAATCGAAACCGCTGGCCTGCTCTTCTATTATTTCCACAATTTCAATGTGGTGCTGCCCGGCCAACATGAGCAGTTCTTCCTTCTGTCTTACCAGTGACGTTTCCTGTGTCTCTTTCTTTGTACTGACTCGGCAATAGATGATGCCCTTCATCGATACCACTCCAATAAATATCTAGATAACTTATTATCATGCGAACAAATATTCCTGTCAATTATTCGAACTTATGTTTGCATTTTTGATGCGAACATGCTATACTATTCATAATATTAATGATAGAGGTGCGGAATATGAAACTATCAAAAAGGCAACAAGATATCCTGAACTTCATTAAAAAAGAAGTACAGGATAAAGGCTATCCCCCATCCGTTCGTGAAATAGGCGAAGCGGTAGGACTTGCTTCGAGCTCCACAGTCCACGGACATCTTGCCCGCTTGGAAAGCAAAGGGCTTATCCGTCGTGACCCTACTAAACCCAGAGCCATTGAGATCAGAGATATGGAAGACGAAATGACGCCAAGAATTTCTGCAGTCAATGTTCCAATCATCGGTAAAGTAACTGCTGGCCAACCAATCACAGCAATCGAGAACGTCGAAGACTACTTCCCGCTGCCTGAACGTTATGTTGCACCAGATGAGCAGGTTTTCATGCTTGAAGTTATGGGAGACAGTATGATCGAAGCTGGAATCCTGGATGGAGACTATGTCATTGTACGCCAGCAGCAGTCCGCCAATAATGGAGATATTGTTGTTGCCATGACAGAGGATGATGAAGCAACTGTAAAGCGTTTCTTCAAGGAAAAAGACTACATCCGTCTTCAACCGGAAAACTCCACACTCGAGCCGATTATTGTTCGTAACGTGAGCATACTTGGTAAGGTGATTGGTGTATATCGTAACATCCACTAAAAAAGAGCCAACAATTGCTGTTGGCTCTTTTTTGACCTTTATTTTACCCTTTTTCTTGCTTTCTCTGTCCAGTCATTATCCTTCCACCAGGCAATGAGCGATGCCACAACAGTCCAAGTTATAGTATAAAGCTGTTCGAGCTGCTCGGAACTGATAGGAATTGGAGATTTGTCCATCATAACCAAAACCTGATTTACTAGAGCAAGAACCAGGAATACAACACGAAACCAAGCCCCTTTTGATACCGGTCTAATAGGTGCTTCAGACATTTCAATTCCTCCTTTTTGACTGTTTTTTCAACTCTTTATCTAGGAGTTACCGGTTTGACGGATATGGCCAGAGATGTCGAAGTTGTCAAACACCCTTCCAAATCCTCTTCTTTCAACAACCCCAATTGGATGGCCGATTTTATTTTTGCTTCATCGGGCTTTTTCACTACCTGAATCAAATCTTTCATCTGCAATTCTTCCAGACGTTTTATGGTAGTGTCTTCCGTGTATTTCTCCGTTTTTCTGACCTGCCTTTGAAGCTTAAAGCCTCCCAAAAGCACTTCACCCTTGTCATCTGAACCAAGTTGATAGTCAAAGTATCGGTGGAATACTTCCTTTAAACGATTCATTTCTACTTCTATTTCTTTTTTTTTCTTGTTGTACTCGTAATATTTCTCCAACATATCTGCAGTGAGTTGCTGCTCCGTTCTTTTGGACATTCCTCTGCCTCCTAAAAAGTGTAGATAGTCCATCATATTTTTTCAGGAGACAAATTATTACTTCTTGCGTTATTCGTGGTGTAAATTTCTATTTAGAAAATACATGAAAAAAAGAGCCTTTCCAGTGGCGGAAAGGACTCTTTTGTTGTTTACATTGGATGTAATTAAATAAATAGTACGTAATAAGGTTCTTCCTGGTCTGTATCAGCAGACCATTTCGTCTCCCGTAATGTAGTCCAACCTTCTCGAATATTTTTAATGAATTTGCATTATCGGGATTGCTGGCAGATGGCAGAACACTTAAGTTAGTTGGAGAATTATAGTCGGAAATAGAAACTGATAAAAATGAAAAAGTCCCCTCAGATTAAGGAAAGGCCTTTTCATTATACCAAATACATTTAACGTTGGCTGTAGTCTCTCACTGCCTTTACCAGAGCCATGAATGGACAAAATCGCCAAATCTAACTGCTTAATTTTTTTATTACAATAGAAGCGTTTACGTTCGCCTGAGTGCCTCCTACTACAGGAGCAAGGGTAACTGCTGCAGCAGAAGAATGATTATGAAGACTCAAAACACTACCTGCTGCTAAAGTGAGAATAACCTGCCCATTGTTTTGTTGGGTGCCGGCACCTGAACCATAGACTGTTTGTGGAAGCGGCGCTCCATTTAAAAACAGTGCAAATTGGTTGGGCTCTGAACCTGACACCGAGAAAGTAACCTCGTAGTCACCCTGGTCTACAACCTGAATGGTAGAGGTGCCTGGAGTATGAAGTATTCCTGCTGTAATAACTCCATTTGAATCAAAAAGTACTGGAGCCTCAATTGCTACCGTTCGAGGAGTAAGGTTGTATATATACCCATATTGGGACAACCCACCTGCTGGTCCTGCTGGTCCCTGTATTCCTTGTGCTCCTTGTGCTCCTGCTGGTCCTGCTGGTCCTGCTGGTCCGGCTGGTCCGGCTGGTCCTGCAGGTCCTGCTGGTCCGGCTACTCCTGCTGGTCCAGCTGCGCCTGTTGCTCCTGGTGCTCCTTGTGCCCCTGTTGCTCCGGGTGCTCCTGCTGGTCCTGCAGCCCCCGTTGCTCCCGTCGCTCCTGCTGGTCCTGCTGGTCCTGCTGCTCCCGCTGGTCCTGCTGCTCCCGGTGGTCCTGCTGGTCCTGCTACTCCTTGTGCTCCTGTTGCTCCTGTTGCTCCTGTTGCCCCTGTTGCTCCTGCAGGTCCCTGGGGGCCAGGCGGACCACCGGCAGGCCCTTGTGGTCCTTCTGGTCCCTGTGGCCCAATTGGCCCGGGTGGCCCAGGTGGACAAGGCTTTTGGCAACAGTCAATACAATCATATTTATTCCTTTTTTGAAATCCAGAGTAAGTACAATCACTTTTATCAATAAATATACCCATAAATTATTTCCTCCTAAAAAAAGTATATATCTATATCTATTGTTGGAGTTTAATTCTTGCTTGGATATTCGTCTATTTATATAAAAAAATAAAAAATTTATTATTTTAAATTATTCATTAAAAGTTGTTAGTGAATAAAGGTTTTTTGCGAGCACAACAAAAAACCCCTGACACCAACGGCATCAGGGGTTTACAGGTATTAGTATTGAGATAGATACTGGTCGCGTTCCCAAGGATGAACTTGCGTACGGAACATATCCCACTCTATTTCTTTCGCTTCAATGAAGTGCTCAAGCAAGTGCTCTCCAAGAGCGGCTTGAATTACTTCGTTGGATTTCAATTCGTCAAGTGCAGCAGATAGTGTTGCCGGAAGATCTGCGATTCCTGCAGCTACGCGCTCCTCTTTGTTCATTACATAGATATTGCGGTCAATTGGTTTTGGAGCTTCCAATTTATTCTTGATTCCGTCAAGTCCAGCTTGCAGTAAAACAGCCATTGCCAAGTAAGGGTTCGCAGCCGGGTCTACACTGCGTACTTCTACACGAGTGGAGATGCCACGGGATGCTGGGATACGGATTAATGGGCTACGATTACGTGCAGACCATGCAACATAACAAGGTGCCTCGTATCCAGGTACTAGACGTTTGTAAGAATTTACAGTCGGGTTAGTTACTGCTGTAAAGCTTGTAGCGTGCTTAATGATACCTGCAATGAAATGTCTTGCATTTTCGCTCAGCTCTAAATCACCATTCTTATCATAGAAAGCATTTTCGCCATCTTTGAATAAGGATAGGTTGCAGTGCATACCAGAACCGTTAACACCGAACAACGGCTTAGGCATGAACGTTGCATGTAATCCATGCTTGCGTGCAATTGTTTTTACAACTAGCTTAAATGTTTGGATATCATCACAAGCTGTAATTGCATCAGCATATTTGAAATCAATTTCATGTTGTCCAGGAGCTACTTCATGGTGAGATGCTTCGATTTCAAATCCCATCTCCTCAAGCTCAAGAACGATATCACGACGGCAGTTTTCACCAAGATCTGTTGGCGCCAAGTCGAAGTAACCACCTTTATCGTTTAATTCTAAAGTAGGTTCTCCTTTTTCATCTAGCTTGAATAGGAAGAACTCTGGCTCTGGTCCAACATTGAAGTTCGAAAACCCTAAATCTTCCATTTCTTTAATCATACGTTTTAAGTTCGCACGAGGATCCCCATCGAATGGAGTTCCATCGGGATTGTAGATATCACAGATAAAACGGGCAACCTTACCTTTTTCGGAAGTCCAAGGGAATACTACGAAAGTATCCAGGTCCGGATATAGGTTCATATCTGATTCTTCAATACGTACAAATCCTTCTATGGATGAACCATCGAACATCATTTTATTGTCTAAAGCCTTTTCTAATTGACTTACAGGTATCTCCACATTCTTGATGGTACCAAGGATGTCTGTGAATTGAAGACGAATGTACTTTACGTTTTCTTCCTGAACAATGCGTTTAATATCCTCTTGCGTATACTTAGCCATTTCGTGTTCCTCCTCAGAATTTTTACTATGTTAGTTTTTAATAAAACTTACCAAATAACTCAAAAAATTAATGGAAAAATCGAGACATGTCTCCTTGGCGAAGACTGGTTCGATTCTGTCTTCCGCCTTGCATCATTTCTGCTCGCAATAGCTTTCGAAGTTCTTCGTCCGATAAATCAGGCTTTGCAACATTTTCGGCCATTTCAGGGGCTGGAATTGCCAGCTGATCTTTCATAGCCATCAAATGCTTGACTCCTGCTATGTTAACCTTCTGTTCAATCAGATGTTTGATCTCAAGTAGCGTATCCACATCATTGAAAGAAAAAAGGCGGCGGTTTCCTTCAGTACGTGCAGGTTGAATCAATTCGTTCTCTTCATAATAACGGATTTGCCGAGCGGACAATTCCGTAAGCTGCATGACAATCCCTATTGGAAACAATGGCATTGAGCGTCTGATATTGTCACTCATTCCAAATCCTCCTTTCACTAATTCCTGTGAAGTTAACCTAAGTTTATCTGATGTTAGATAATCTGTCAAGAATATGTTAGGTTTTCTAACATGGATTTTGGAGTTGGAGTGAATTATGTACTTTTGATGGATGCCCCTTATTACTATAGCCTGTCCACAATGAATGAAAACATTGAATTCCCACTGAAATCCGAGTCAGGAAATCAAAAATAAAGAGAGCTCTCAAAAAAGAGAGCTCTTGCACTTAAATATCCAATAAATTCTTTCCGATGAGATGATCGACCGCAGTGCATACTGCAATCTTCACGTGCGAATAGGTAAGTCCACCTTGAACATAGGCCACATATGGTGCACGAATCGGACCGTCCGCTGTAAGCTCGATGCTTGCTCCCTGGATGAAGGTACCTGCCGCCATGATGACGTCATCTTCGTACCCCGGCATATAATTTGCATAAGGCGTAACGTGCGAATTGACAGGAGATGCATATTGAATGGCCTGACAGAATGCAATCATCTTGTCCTTGTCGTCAAACTGGACGGATTGAATCAGATCTGTTCTTGGAGCATCCCAGCTCGGCGATGTATTCATGCCCAGTTCCTCTAAAAATGCAGCAGTGAACATGGCGCCTTTCAATGCCTGTCCCACCACATGTGGGGCAAGGAAAAAGCCCTGATACATTTCCTGAAGGCTGTAGAGGGAAGCTCCGGCTTCGGCTCCGATTCCAGGGGAAGTCATTCGATACGAGCATGCCTCAACCAATTCCTTCTTACCTACAATATAGCCGCCTGTCTTGGCAATTCCGCCACCTGGATTTTTAATCAGTGAGCCGGCAATCAAGTCCGCCCCTATATGGCAAGGTTCAAGCTGTTCGACAAATTCCCCGTAGCAGTTATCGACAAACACTACCACATCCGGTTTGATTTCCTTTACAAACGCGATCATTTCCTTGATTTCTTCTATTGTAAAGGATGGACGTGTTGCATATCCCTTGGAGCGTTGAATACCGATCATTTTTGTTTTCGGAGTAATGGCGTCGTTGACAGCCTCCCAATCGATTCCACGGTTATTTTTCAAATCCACCGTTTTATAGTCGATGTTGAATTCTTTTAGTGAACCCACTCCGGTTCCACGAATCCCAACTATCTCCTCCAATGTATCATACGGTTTGCCAGTCATATAGACCAGCTCATCGCCTGGACGCAATACACCGAACATAGCTATGGAAATGGCATGTGTACCGGAGATGATTTGGGGACGGACCAAGCCTGCCTCCCCGCCGAACACCTCGGCATAGATCTTTTCCAATGTATCTCTTCCGCTATCATCATAGCCATAACCGGTAGTCGGAATAAAATGGGAGTCACTCACCCTGTTCTGCTGAAAACTTTGCAGAACCCTGAATTGATTGGTTTCGATATTCGAGTCCACTTGCTTAAATAGTTCTTGAAGCTGATTTTCCACTTTGGTTACTAATGGTTTTATCGCTTCCCCGTGCTGTAATAATTGAAACATGCCTAATCTCCTCTAATTCCGCTTTCTATTTTTTATCTCTGTAGACAATTTGGAGTTGTCAAAGTAATACCCTTCCATATCGTAGCCATCTTTTTCTTCCACAAACTCCAATTTACGGACAATGGTCTCCTGCTTGAGCTGCGACATTAATTTCCCTTGTTCGGAAGGGACGAATATATGGTAAGGGTTCATCTCTTTTACCATCATTTTTTCAATTCTTTGTACAAGAGCATGGATATCCTCTTTATTCAAAGCACTGATATGTAGCATTTCTTCATTATAGGAAGGAACAAAGGATTCTGTCACCTGATCCTTTTTGTTGTAGATGGTAAGCACCGGTATCCCCTCGACGCCAAGCTCCTTCAAAAGCTTATCTACCGTCTTCTCATGGTTCACATGATCTGGACTAGAACTGTCCACTACATGCAGGATAAGGTCCGCCTCCGTCACTTCTTCCAATGTGGAACGGAATGCCGCCACTAATGACGTTGGAAGATCCTGAATGAATCCTACCGTATCCGTCAATAACGCCTGGAATCCAGATGGCAAACCCACTTTTCTGGTAGTCGGATCCAAAGTGGCGAATAGAAGGTTTTCCTCGAATGTCCCCGCTTCCGTCAGACGATTGAAAATGGTGGACTTACCTGCATTCGTATAGCCGACCAAAGAAAGCTGGAAGGCCTGATTGCGTTTCCTGCGTTCACGATAGCGCTCACGATGGCTTACAATGGAAGTAAGCTGCTGTTTAATATCAACGATTCTGCGATTAATGTGTCTTCTGTCAGATTCAAGTTTGGTTTCCCCGGGTCCCCTCGTACCTATTCCTCCACCAAGCCGTGAAAGCTCTACTCCTTTTCCACTTAACCGGGGAAGAAGGTACTGCAGCTGAGCCAATTCAACCTGAAGCTTTCCTTCCTTTGACTTTGCTCTTTGTGCAAAGATGTCCAAGATAAGCTGAGTTCGGTCGATGATTCTCGCGTCAAGCACTTTGGAAAGGTTTCTATTCTGACTCGGAGACAGCTCGCCATTGAAAATGATGATATCCGGCTCCAGTTCTTCCTCCAATTGAACCAGTTCTTCTATCTTCCCTTTGCCGATATAGGTGGCTGGGTGAATTCGATCCCGTTTTTGCGTGAGCGTAACGAGCACTTTCCCATTTGCCGTTTTTGTCAGGGACTCCAGCTCCTCCATTGAATAAAGGAACGATTCCTCTTCAACATTAGGCAGTTGGCAGCCGATTAATATGACTTGTTCTTTTTCTGTGTTTTGCGTCTCGTTCAAGCGCGATACCCCTTTTTCCTGTAGTTTATTGATATTTATATTGATATGAATATGTATGTAAATAGAAAGTTTCATCTAATCATATCAAAATATCGCCCATTTCTCTAATATTTCTTGTAAACTATTGATTTCCTTGTGGATTCTATATAAAATCAGGAAGGCTTTAATGTTTTGCAAGAGAGTGAGTGATAAAATGACTTGGGAAGTCTTTAGTATCATCGGGACAATCGCCTTTGCGATAAGTGGAGCAATTGTCGCGATGGAGGAAGAATATGATATTCTCGGTGTATATATATTAGGTATTGTGACAGCATTCGGCGGTGGAGCAGTTCGTAATCTATTGATCGGTGTACCGATTTCCGCCCTTTGGGACCAAGGAATGCTGTTTCAGGTAGCTTTAGTGGCAATGACTGCAGTGTTTTTGTTTCCTAACAATCTATTGCGCCATTGGAGAAAATGGGGCAACTTCTTTGATGCCATTGGATTGGCGGCTTTTGCCATCCAAGGCGCACTTTATGCTACCAATATGAACCATCCGATCAGCGCGGTTGTCGTTGCTGCTGTTTTAACCGGTAGTGGCGGCGGGATTATCCGTGATCTTTTGGCAGGCAGAAAACCCTTGGTGCTCCGAGCGGAAATCTATGCAGCCTGGGCCATTCTTGCAGGGCTTGCGATTGCGTTCGGAATAACCAGTTCCCCTTGGCAGCTTTATGTACTATTCGTTTTGATCGTGCTATTACGGGTTCTGTCCTACACGTACAAATGGAGACTTCCGAACCGATCTCTTCAGTAGCAAGCTTAGCACTCCCTGCTTGAAGAGGATGAATAATGAGAAGATGGCGAGTTAATCGTCATCTTTTTTGCTTTCCCCATAATTTTTAAAATGCGAAACCGATTGTAGCGCTGTATGAAGAGAAATGGCAGGTTGGCAAAAAAGCCATACAAAACCATCATCACACCCACTGACGGCGGATTCCACAAAAAGAACAAAACCCCTGGAATAATGGTGATAGCATGTGCTACCTCCCCTCTTTTTGTTTCCAGAATAAATTGGTGTAGGTAGAAAAATGATCTGTTTGAAAGATTTCTTTTCGAAAAGGACTCGCTGAAAATTGCAGAACCATCAGGAGCAAGGTCCTTCCACCTCTTTATCATTATCCGTTTATAGAATGTGCTTTCCCAAGACTTTTCCTCAAACCATTCCCGCTCCTCTTTCAGCCACCAACCGGGTATCTGATTGCATAGATATGCCCCACCAAGGTGAATAATGAGCCATGCCACTATATTTACCACGGTTCCCTCCAAAGCGGATAATTGAAATAGCATCCTGACACCACCTTTTTTATATCATTTTATCTATCTTTTCATTCAAAGTTTCACAGACAGCAATTTGTTATCTAGTCTAGTCAAACTTTCTATTTTTCATAAGTAGGATTTCAGGTCTCGAAAAAAGTAAAAGAAACAATAAAAAAGCAAGCGGGAAGCATGTATTAAACCCATCCGCTTGCTTATTGTTACCATTGGAGTATAAGGTCCTTGCTTTCGATCGTCATCAGCTCCATTTTTTCATACCGATCTACCATCAACAGTCGCATCGCCTGTGTACGGATCGATTTCTCGAGGATATTTCGTATATACCTTCCATTGCTGAATGCCGAAGGAAGCATGACGGTTTTCATTTGATTCAAGTGCTCACGAAGCTTCCATTCCGCTTCTTTGCTTAACAGATACTCCCTTTCTTTCAGCATCCTCATACAGATTTCCATCAATTCATCCACAGTGTAATCAGGAAAATCGACAATGATGGGAAATCGGGATACAAGACCAGGATTGGTGCGAAGAAATTCCTCCATTTCCCTCTGATATCCTGCAAGTATCAAGATGAACTCATGCTGCTTATCTTCCATATGCTTGACGAGGGTATCAATTGCCTCTTTTCCAAAATCCTTTTCTCCACCTCTTGCTAGAGAATAGGCTTCATCTACAAACAATATTCCCCCTATCGCTTTTTTAACCAGATCACGCGTCTTTTGGGCGGTATGACCGATATATTCCCCAACCAAATCCGCTCTTTCCGCTTCAATCAGATGTCCTTTGGCCAGCACATTCATATCACAGAACAATTTCCCTATCAGCCGGGCTACTGTTGTCTTCCCAGTACCCGGGTTTCCCTTGAACATCATATGCAAGACCTGTTTCTCCGCCTTCAACCCAGCTTCTTCCCTTTTTTTATTAACATAGATCCAAGCATAGATCTCCTTGACTACTTTTTTCATTTCCTGCAGACCGACTAGTTCTCCAAGCTCCCTCTCTATTTCCCTTAATATCGCATGCTTGGGATATGTGTATTGCTCTTCCATCGGTTGAATATGAGTTACTTTAATCGGTTTCTTCTGCCCGTTGAGGACGATATTTATTTTCCCATTATGATTGGTCATTGATTGTTCCAAGAGCGCTCACCTCTCATTCCGTCCAAACCAGGTTCCATAATTCCTGCTGCCATTGAGACAAACACCAATCTATTTACCTATATTTCTGCCTCAATTCGATTTCTTTCTACATTTTACTAAACTTTTCAACAAGCTATTGACATTTTTGTCATATTATGCGCTTTCCCGAGAAATAATGTGGAATTTTTTAAATAATTGGAGAGAACACCTCCATTTATTAACTAACTATATGTATATGTGCGATGAAACATGAGTCTTAATGATGGAAATAAAAAAACCAGCAGTTATGCTGGTTTTAAGCTTCCGTTTCGATTTGGACATTTTTGGACGGAGAAAAAGTGGAAATGGCGTGTTTATAAATTAACTGCTGCTTGCCTTCAGTCTCTAACAGCACAGTGAAATTATCAAATCCTTTAATTAATCCTCGAAGTTGGAACCCATTTAATAAAAATACCGTTACACCTGTGCTATCTTTTCTTAGTTGGTTCAGAACTTGATCTTGGATATTAATCGATTGCTTCATCTTTTCGTCCTCCTCTTATCTCTATATTTCTTACTTATTCGCTTCAAGTTGGAGCTTTCCTGCTACAAATAAAAAAATTTCCTCTAAGGTGACCTCAAAATTGGCATCTGTCATATCAAACCACGTAACATCCATTTTATTTCGGAACCATGTCAGCTGCCGTTTTGCATACCTTCTGGAGTTCTGTTTCAATGCCGCGATTGCCTGTTCCTTTGTAAGCAAACCATCAAAATAGCCATAGAGCTCTTTATAGCCTATTGCCTGGATTGACTGACAATCTCGTATTCCTTTTTTGTAAAGTGACTCCACTTCTTCAAAAAGACCTTGTTCTACCATAAGGTCCACCCGCAAATTAATTCTATCATATAATACTTCCCGGTCCATGGTTAAACCGACAAAGGCCACATCATACAATAGCTCCTGCTCCTGTGACTCCTGGTATTCCGCCATGGTCTTGCCTGTGGAATGAAAGACTTCCAGCGCCCGGATCACCCTGCGCACATTGTTGGGGTGGATATTTTCTGCACTTACAGGATCGATTCTCCGAAGCTCTTCATAGACTCTTTCCATCCCCTCTTCCTCCACCTGCTTTTCAAGGCGCAGACGAATCTCTTCATCCTTTCCCGTGTCAGAGAACTGATAGTCATACAGAACAGATTGTATGTAGAGACCGGTACCTCCTGCAATGATAGGAACACAGCCTTTTTTCGATATAACATCAATCAGTTCTCTTACTTCCCGTTGGAATTCTGCAACAGAGTATGGTTCAGTTGGCTCTTTCACATCGATAAGGTAATGCGGGACACCTTGCATTTCCTCTTTGGAAGCCTTGGCTGTCCCTATATCCATTTCCTTGTAGATTTGCATGGAGTCCCCACTGATGATTTCCCCGTTGACTCTTTTTGCCAATTCCACACTTGATCTCGTTTTACCAACTGCTGTTGGTCCAATAATAACAATAACCTTCTTCTTTTCTCCCAACACTCATTCACTCTCTCAACTAATCTGTATCACAAGATATCATTATACCCACATTTTTATGGGTTCAATCCACATTAAATGAAAATGGGGAAATTCTCCCTCTACATCACTCTTTTGAACATTTTTTCCATATCATAGGTGGAAAAATGGATCAATATAGGTCGTCCATGGGGACATGTAAATGGATTATCCGCTTTTCGCAATGTATCCAGCAGTGCTGAAATCTCCTCTGTTCTTAAGTGATGATTTGCTTTGATTGCCGCTTTGCAGCTCATCATGATGGCTGCCTCTTCACGGAGGTCGGACAGCTTTATTTTCTTTTTATCCATCACATGCTCCATCATTTCGTCGATGATTTCACGCTCTTCCCCTTTCGGAAACCAGACAGGATGTGCCTTGACGATAAATGTTTGATGACCGAAAGGCTCTAGAAACACTCCCACCTCGCGGAACTCCTCCACATACTCCTCTAAAAATAAATACTCGTCTAGGGAGCATTCAATCGTAAGCGGGACTAGCAGTTCCTGAAGATTCCGCTCCTCCTGCCCAAGCTTCTTATAATAATACTCATAATTGATTCTTTCCTGGGCAGCATGCTGGTCAATCAGATAAAGTCCATTTTCATTCTGCGCCAGAATATAGGTTCCATGCATTTGGCCGATTGGATAAAGAGGAGGAATCCTGGAGGAAGATTGCCCTGGAACTGGATCTTGAACAGGCTGTTCATACACTTTTTCCGAAACGACATTCTCTTTGGTATTCCATTCATCTTCTGATTGCACTTTTGGACCATTCCAAGCCGTACCGACACTTTCCTTTAATATAGATTCGTCATCATTTTCTTTTTGTGAGTATGGCGTTTTAGGTTCGGTGAATAACGATCTCTCCACTTTTGGCGATTCTTCCATTCGCTCCAGTTTGTGCTCCAGGCTAAATGCTTGCTGCAAAGGCTTTTCTTCCTTATGAAGGCTGGCCGTTTTCCGCGGTGCATTGGAAGGTATGAGCTGTCTATCCTGAAAAGTAGATTTTATTCCGTCTGCAATGAGGCGATACAGTTCTTCTTCCTTGCTTAGGCGCACTTCCAATTTTGCAGGATGCACATTGACGTCGACAAGCAATGGGTCCATTTCCACTTGCAGATAGCATATAGGAAAACGCCCAATCGGCAAAAGGGTATGATACCCCTCCTGTATTGCTCTGATAATGGTATAGTTTTTCACGTTTCTTCCATTGATGATGGTGGAGATATAGTTTTTCGATGCGCGGGTGATTTCCGGCAAACCTATATAACCTCTCACCTCAAAATCGAGTGAGGAGAAGGATACAGGGATCATTTTCTTGGCGATATTCATTCCATAGATCCCCGCAAGCACCTGCAAACTATCTCCGCTTCCTGTTGTGGAAAGCATTCGCTTCCCATTATGACTCAACCTAAAGGAAATGGATGGATGAGCAAGCGCCAACCGGTTCACCAGATCTGAAATATTACCAAGCTCCGTATGGATGGTTTTCATGTACTTCAGTCTCGCAGGCGTATTGAAGAAAAGATGTTGTACGACAATGTCCGTCCCTTTGCGGCTACTGGCCATTTCCTTTGCCTCGAGATGTCCACCTTTGAACTTTAGGCAGATGCCAGGACCATCTCCAGTACTGGTTGTAATATCAAATAAGGATACGGAGGCAATACTCGGGAGTGCTTCGCCGCGAAAACCTAGCGTTCTGATGCGAAACAGATCATTTTCATTCTTGATCTTACTTGTCGCATGCCGCTGGAAAGCTGTTATACAATCCTCATGATCCATCCCATCTCCATTATCAAGGACACGAATCCTGGTCAATCCTGCTTCTTCCAGTTCAATTTCGATAATGGTGGAATTTGCATCTATCGCATTTTCCACAAGCTCCTTTACAACGGATGCAGGCCGTTCGACCACTTCCCCTGCAGCAATTTTATTAGCAAGGCTCTCATCAAGCTGGATAATCTTCCCCATCTAGCTCCCTCCTCTCCTATTTTTTCGTTTTTAACAGCTTTTGAATTTCATACAGTTTATTTAACGCATCAAGCGGTGTCGTATCAAGTAGATCCATCTTCTTTAATTTTTCAATTGCTTGCGTTTCTGCTTTACTCATTTTCTCTGAACCAAACCGCTCTTCGTTCACTTCAAAGAACGATAGCTGAGTAAGTGGATTTGCACTTACCTCTGTTTTGAGGTTTTCTGTTTCTGGAATAGTCGATGAACCAGGTTCCGCTTCAAGCTTCTCCAGTATGACTTGGGCACGTGCTATCAGCTCTTTTGGCAGTTCTGCAAGTTCCGCTACATGGATACCATAGCTCTTATCGGCAGGCCCTTCCTTCATCTTATGCAAAAATACAACTTTTCCGTTTTGCTCCACAACACTGACATGGATATTCTTCAGTTTATCCAGATCATGATCCAGGGTGGTCAATTCATGATAATGGGTAGAGAATAACGTCTTAGCACCGATTTTATCATGGATATATTCAATCAAAGCCTGGGCAAGCGCCATTCCATCATAGGTGGAGGTTCCTCGACCAATCTCATCAAACAAGATCAAGCTATTTTGTGTTGCATAGACGATCGCATTTCTCGCTTCCAGCATTTCTACCATAAAGGTGCTCTGGCCCGAAATCAAATCATCCGCCGCACCGATTCTTGTGAAAATCTGGTCAAAGATTGGAAGGGATGCCTCACTGGCAGGAACAAAACACCCGATTTGAGCAAGAATCGAAGTCAGGGCAACCTGTCGCATATACGTGCTTTTCCCTGACATGTTCGGTCCTGTTATGAGCAGCATCTCGTTTTCCTTATCCATCCAGCAATCGTTCGGCACATATTCATTGGAGTCCATAACCTTCTCCACGACAGGATGACGACCATCCTTGATATGGACTCTCCGTTCGTCATTGAATGTCGGCTTCGTGTAATGCCGCTCTTCGCTGATAGTCGCAAAACACTGCAGGACATCCATTTCACTGACCGCTTTTGCCAGCTTTTGAAGTCTTGGAATATAGGCCTTCACTTCTTCTCTCAGTTTAAGAAACAGCTCGTATTCCAATGCCACTATCTTTTCTTCCGCTTCAAGAATAAGTGTTTCCTTCTCCTTAAGCTCCTCGGTAATGTAGCGTTCCGCGTTTGCTAGTGTCTGTTTTCTTTCATATCTACCTTCTGGCAATGTAGCGAGATTCGCTTTTGTTATCTCAATATAGTAACCAAAAATCCGATTGTATCCTATTTTCAGTGAACGGATGCCCGTAAGCTCGCGCTCTCTTTTCTCAAGCTCCGCAATCCAGGTCTTGCCGTTCTTTCGTGCATCCCGGTACTTGTCAAGTTCCTCATGAAAGCCTTCCTTCATCATATTGCCCTCTTTAACTGAAAGGGCAGGCTGTTCCACGAGACTGTCTTGCAAAAGTCCTGTTAGATCAGCGCACTCATCCATATGTTCCAACACTTTGTCCGTGTCAATCGGGAGAGTTTGAATCTGCTCTTTTAATGCAGGAATTTGCGATAACGATTTTCGGAGCTGCACGAGGTCGCGGGCATTCACATTCCCAAAAGCCACACGCCCCGCCAGCCTTTCCAGGTCATAGACCTCTTTAAGGAGCTCTCTTATTTCCTGCCTCGTAAAATACTCCATTATTAACGTCTCAACTAGTTCATGACGGGTTTCTATTTCTTGTTTATTTATTAATGGTCTGTCCACCCATTGCTTTAATAGTCGTCCTCCCATAGCTGTTACAGTCTGATCCAACAGCCACAGCAAGGAGCCTTTTTTACCTTTGGATCGGATGGTTTCCGTCAACTCCAGGTTCCTTTTTGAAAACAGATCTATTTTCATCGTTTGATCCAGCTCATAGAATTTGGCTGGCTGCAAATGGTCAAGACTCCGTTTTTGAGTTCTTTTAAGATAGTTTAAAAGTCGTCCAACAGTTATAAGCAGTTTCTCCTGCTCCAGCTTGTCCGCAATATGGGAAAATTCCGGAGTAATTACCGTTGATTGCTCATAGGAGAATGTGACTACCATTCTCTCTTTTAGCATTTGGACAATATGTGGCGGAAACCCCTCTTCTACCACAACTTCCTTCCCTCCAATTGAATAAACCTCATTCAGCAGCGTCTGTTCAGGGCCGGACATAATGGTCGTATGTATTTCCCCAGTAGATAGATCGGCGAATGCCAATCCGTAAGTTTCGTCACCAAAGTCGGATAAGGTCGTCAGGAAGTTATTTTGCTTATCTGTTAGACCTTTACCTTCCATAACCGTACCTGGAGTGATAAGTTGGACCACTTCACGTTTTACCACACCCTTGGTAAGCTTCGGATCTTCGACTTGCTCGCAAATCGCCACTTTAAATCCTTTGTTTATTAATTGTTCTATATAGTTAGGAGCCGCATGATATGGAACCCCGCACATCGGAATCCGGTCCTTGGATCCTCCATCACGGCTCGTTAATGTAATCTCGAGCTCTTGGGATGCCTTAACCGCATCCTCAAAAAACATTTCATAAAAATCTCCAAGGCGAAAAAATAAAAAGGCATCTTGGTAGTCTGCCTTCACTCTTAAATATTGCTGTATCATAGGCGTATAAGAAGCCATGTTATCCCCAACCATTCTCCATTGTTTTTGCTGTTTTATTATATCATATTTCACATGGAGCTTATAGCTATGAGGAATTGGTTATGTTGGATTTTGTTGAATGATGTGAGCTTGGGTCACTTTAACATAATGCTAAAACAAAAGAAAACTAGGAAGTGGCCTCCCTAGTAATCTTCTTACTCTTCGTATCCGTCTACAATAAAGTCAGGATTCAGATCTTCGAAATCCTCGTCTTCTACATCCCAGTCTGAATCATCAGTGGAAGTTTCGGGATGCACTTCCACAACCACTTTTGTTTCTCCGATTATTTCAGCAAGAAACTCTCTTTCCACCTGCACTTCTACTTTTCCACCATTCGCAGAAATGCTCGCCTCCAGACAGTTAGGCTGCTGCAGGACACGTGCTACCACTTCATGTTCTTCACCTATACTGTTATCATCCTTGTAGCGGAGCTTCACAACATCATTATAGGAGACAGTTTCCGTGACAACCTGCGTTTTCGTATTGTCACTATGGGAAAACCAACAGTTGATATCATAATGCCCTGCCACTTCTACTGTGTCGTCCACTTTCTTCGCATCATACTTATGGTTAATGACCCAGCATCCTAAAATACTAGTAGGACGATGCGAGGGACTAATCGTATGTTTGGACTGTGTAAATTTTCTGCCTTTACCGGTAACTGCTCTTGTGATAATTTCTCTGTATTCAGACATTCGAGCATACACCCTCCTCATGACAATCTTCATTTCATCCTATGCGGGTTAAATGACTATTGTGCTTTATAATGGCTTTAAAAAACGTAAACTATAATTTCTAACACATTAACGTATAGTTCATTGTATGCAAGCTTTCCAAGATATGTGCCTATTTTTTACGAATTTTTATAAGAGGATGAGTGCGCTCAAATAATATAGTCTACTCTGAAAATAAGGTACCAACTTTAAACACCCTGTTGGTTGGCCATAACGGTTATCAAAAAAAAGAAGCAGCAAGGATTGAGTCTTATCCTTGCTGCTTCTATATAATGGTTGGCCCATTAAGCCGCTACTTTATTCAAATTAACTGCAAGAACCGCCGTGGCTGTTCTTTACATAGGAGCCAGTTTCCCCGCGTAGAATATCGCCACCGGTTGAAACGATGATTTCGTCTGTCACCTTATTGGAGATGGCAGATGAAACTAATTGCAATAAGTCGTTTACACTTTGCTGGGAGTTTTTGAATTCTTGAACAATCGGAATCTCATCCAATTCTTTTAACAGATTATCCAACTTTTCTTCTGTTTTCTTTAGTGCTTCCTGCTTGCCGTAGTGTTGGAAGTTCACCGCTTGTTTTTGCAGGCTCTTCACACTTGCAACCATTTCCTTGATTTTTTGGTTTTCGTTGATCTGTGCTTCTGCACGCTTGAAGTAATCCACTTCTTCCGTCTCCGCGATCATTTGTGCCAATTCTTTTGCTCTTTCAACGATGTCCGTTTTTGTATATTTAGCCATAATCCTTATACCTCCAGTGCTTCTTCTACCAGTTCACCATCAAGTGTCCAGGTTTTCGCTTTTGTTACCTTCACTTTTATCAACTTACCGATAACGGATTTTGGTCCTCTGAAGTTAACCAGTTTGCTTTTTTCTGTATAACCAGCCAATACATCAGGGTTCTTCTTGCTTTCCCCTTCTACCAGCACTTCCACTACTTGCCCTTCATACTCTTTCAGCTTTTTCGCCGAGGTTTCATTTACAAGGGCATTCAAACGTTGAAGACGCTCTTTTTTCACTTCCAATGGAACATTGTCCACCATCTTGGCAGCAGGAGTTCCTTCACGTGGAGAATAGATGAAAGTATACGCAGTGTCAAATTCCACTTCACGGTAAAGGGAAAGAGTGTCTTCAAACTGCTCTTCCGTTTCATTGGGAAATCCAACGATAATATCAGTAGTCAGAGAAGCGTTGGGCATCGCCGCTTTAATCTTGCCAACAAGCTCAAGGTAGCGCTCTCTGTCATACTTTCGTGCCATCATCTTCAACACCTCGGAGCTGCCCGATTGTACTGGAAGATGAATATGGTCAAGCAGGTTTCCGCCTTTTGCCAGAACCTCAATCAATCTATCGTCGAAATCCCTTGGATGACTGGTTGTAAAGCGGATTCTAGGTATATCGATTTTTCTTATTTCGTCCATCAGATCTCCAAGTCCATAAGTCATATCCTCAAAGTCTTTTCCATATGCATTAACATTTTGACCGAGAAGGGTGATTTCCTGATAGCCTTGTGCTGCAAGATGGCGAACTTCCTGAATGATATCTTCTGGACGGCGACTTCGTTCTTTTCCGCGAGTATAAGGCACAATGCAATACGTACAGAATTTATCACAGCCATACATGATATTAACCCAGGCTTTGATCTCACCTTTACGGACCTTAGGAAGGTTCTCGATAACATCGCCCTCTTTGGACCAAACTTCGAGAACCATTTCTTTAGACATGTAAGCCTCTTTAAGTATGTTTGGAAGACGGTGGATGTTATGTGTACCAAAAATCATATCCACCTGATTGTAGGTTTTCAGAATCTTATTAACTACTGATTCCTCTTGGGACATACAGCCGCAAACACCGATCAATAGGTTAGGACGGTGTTTTTTCAAGGTTTTCAAATGCCCCAATTCACCGAACACCTTGTTTTCGGCATTTTCCCTGATTGCACAGGTATTCAAAAGAATGACATCTGCATCATTCACCGTATCAGTAGGAGCATATCCCAACCCCAGGAAAATACCGGCCATGACTTCAGTATCATGCTCATTCATCTGACAGCCATATGTGCGAATATAGAATTTCTTACCGTTGCCCAATCCTTGAAATTCTTCTGAGATATGAAAGTCATTATGATAGTTCACTTCTTCTTTTCCGCGCTTTTTTGCATCCTTCAAGGATGGTGGAACATACACGGTTTCAAAGTACTTGCTGAAATCCTTTGCGGATTTTTTGTCCGATGGATTTCCAGCGACTACTTGCTGTGATTCTACTCTTTGCTTTTCATTCATTAAGATGACTCCCTTCCATAGAGTCTATAAAACTCTACACATTAACATAGTATATAATTTTATCCAGTTCTAAACAATATAAATACACGAGCTGTAGGAAAATGTTCATATTCATACATTAAGGTTCTTTTCGTAAAGATTATTGCTTTATGCGTAGGGCTAGTCTGAAGATAAGGGGTTCACATTAAACACCCTGTTGATTTCCGTTCTAGGGGTTCGCTTTCCGCGGGCGGCTTCGGAAGCCTCCTCGGCGCTATTGCGCCTGCGGGGTCTCCCTTGACACGCTCCTCCCGCAGGAGTCTCACCCCTTGCACTCCAATCAACAGGGGGAAACCTAAGGAATTATAAGTCTTACTAAAGTGTAAAATTGACCTTTAAATCTATCTTTTCACCTTTGGACCGTACAGGCTACATAAAAGAAGAGACACACAGATAGCGGTGTCTCTTCTCTTGTTGGTTTGTTATGAAATAATCCCTAGCTCTTTCCCGGCCTTTTCAAAAATATCCAGAGCCTGTTGCAGTTCTTCTTCTGAGTGCTGTGCAGTAACAATGGTACGTACACGTGCGATCCCCTTCGCCACTGTCGGGAATGCAATCCCTTGAGCGAATACACCATATTCCAATAATTTATCGGAGAATTTATGGCATAATGCTTCCTCTCCCACAATAACAGGCGTAACAGGAGTTTGGCTATTTCCTGTATCAAAACCAAGCTTCACAAGCCCATCCTTAAAGAATTTCGCATTGTCCCATAGCTTTTCAATCAGTTCCGGCTCTTCTAAAAGAACCTGGATCGCCTCATCACATGCAGCTGTAACTGCAGGCGGATGAGAGGTACTGAAAAGGAAAGGTCTGCCTTTGTGGATTAGATAGTCAATCAAAGAACGCGTACTAGCTACATAACCGCCAAGTACCCCAACCGCTTTACTCAATGTCCCGACTTGGATATGAACTCTTCCGTCCAAACCGAAATGGTTAACGGTACCACGGCCATTTTCTCCAAGCACCCCAGACGCATGGGCATCATCGACCATGACAAGTGCATCGTATTTTTCAGCAAGTTCCACAATTTTATCAAGCGGAGCAATGTTGCCATCCATTGAGAATACACCATCTGTTACAATCAGGCGTTTTCGGAAGTCCGCTGATTCCTTAAGTGCACGCTCCAAATCTTCCATATCCACGTGCTTGTATACTTTCCGGGCTGCCTTTGTCAGACGAATACCATCAATAATGGATGCATGGTTCAGCGCATCTGAGATAACAACATCCTCAGGTGACAGAATGGCGGACAAAACTCCCTGATTTGTTGTAAAACCAGATTGGAATACGAGCGCTGCCTCTGTGTGCTTGAACTTTGCGAGCTTTTCTTCAAGCTCTTCATGCATAGTAAAAGTTCCCGCGATGGTACGTACAGAACCTGTTCCTGCACCGTATTTTTCAACTGCTTCAAGCGCAGCTTTTCTAAGGCGAGGATGAGAGGTAAGTCCCAAGTAGTTGTTGGAAGATAATTGAATAACTTCCTTCCCGTTGATTACCACTTTGGATCCTTGATCGGATTCTAGAGGAACCAGCTTTCTAAATGTGCCCTGTTCCTTCATTTGATCTAATTCTTCCTGCAGGTATTCAAACCCTTTCATTAAAACCCCTCCTGAAAATAGATGTTCACTTTTAAATTAAAATTAAGGTTGTAACACAACTTTACCACATTGACCTGAAATCATTAAATCAAACCCTTTTTCAAAGTCCTCGAGTGGGAAATGATGTGTGATCATCGGTTTTAAGTCTACTTGGCCAGATTTAAGAAGTCTTGAAACCTGCTGCCATGTTGTATACATTTTACGGCCCGTAATCCCTTGGACCGTCACACCTTTAAATACGATATCATTGGTAATATCAAGCTCCACTGGACGGACTGGTAAGCTAAGAATAGAAACTCGACCACCGTTTGTCACCATCTTGAATCCTTGGTTCATAGCTACCGGATGACCGGACATTTCACAAATGACATCCACACCATTACCATCAGTCAGCTCCATTACAAGATCTACCGGATTATTCTCTTTTGCATTGATGACAGTTGTCGCTCCCATTTTAGTTGCAAGGTCCAAACGATATTCATTCAAGTCAATTGCGATGACCTGAGAAGCACCGGCAGCTTTTGCTACTCCCACTGCCATGATTCCGATCGGGCCACAACCGATTATCGCTACCGTTTTCCCTGCAACATCACCGGCAAGAACGGTGTGAACAGCATTCCCCATTGGCTCCTGTACAGAGGCAACATCGTATGGCATATCTTTCGGATTTTTCCACACATTAACCGCAGGGAGTGCTACATACTCAGCAAAACAGCCGTGTGTATCAACCCCGATTATTTTCGTGTTTTTACAAATATGGTAGTCCCCAGTTAAACATTGTGGACACTCATAACATACAATATGTGTTTCTGCAGAAACCTGGTCTCCCAATACTACGTTCGTTACTTTGCTTCCAACCTCTACGATTTCGCCCGCAAATTCATGACCAAACACATATGGAGGATTCACTCGGCTCTCGGACCATTCATCCCATGTATATATATGAACATCTGTCCCGCAGATAGATGTCGCTTTCACTTTTATCAGTACTTCATCTTCTTTGATTTGTGGTATATCAACCATCTGAAGTTCCGCACCATATCCACGATGATGCTTCACAATTGCTTTCATTTTTCCATTCACAGAGAACACTCCCTCAATAAATAAGACTATTATACTTGATTTCTATTAACAGTGTAACATCTATGAAGTTTTGAGTAAATAGCAGTGTCCACTGGACGTGTACAAGTGATTACGTTGGGAAAAATTACGGAAAATTTTTTTAATCGTTTGTAAAGCGCTTTCATATTACTAGAAGCTCTGTTAAACACCGCTGTTGATTTCCGCACTAGGCTTCGCTTTCCGCGGGGCTTGCGAGAGCCTCCTCGGCTTTGCCTGCGGGGTCTCCACTAACCGCTACTTCCCGCAGGAGTCTTCGCCTATTGCTCCAATCAACAGCTAGTGACGTTAAAAATCAACCCTATGCTTTTACACAGCCTTTACTAAAAAAAAGAACCTGGACAGTTGTCCAAGCCCTTTTGATTTGATTCTATTACATGAATTCTTTTACTAGCTCATTGAACTGTGCTTCATCCAGTTGAAGATCGGCTTTTGCCAGTGGCTCTTCACTGTAGTTGTGCACCAATTCCTGGTAGGATTTCTGCTCTTTGTTCTGGTAGATAAGACCTGTAACCAGACCATTGTGCTCCATAAGTGTTTGCATAGCAGTGACTTTACTATGAGCATCATAGCCTTCGATATCGCTCAGTTTAGTCAGATTCTCTTTGAACCAATCATACGTGTTGACCTTGTTATAGGTAACACATGGACTGAATACATTTATTAGGGAGAATCCTTTATGGTTGATTCCCTGTTCGATTAAAGAAGTTAAATCCTTCAGGTCTGTAGAGAAACTTTGTGCAATAAACGTTGCACCCGCAGTCAATGCCATTTCCATTACAGATAATGAGGACTCTATAGACCCTTGTGGAGTGGATTTCGTTTTGAAACCTACTTCACTACGAGGGGAAGTTTGACCTTTTGTTAATCCGTAAATTTGGTTGTCCATTACAATGTACGTAACATCTATATTACGGCGAATTGCATGGATAGTATGTCCAAGTCCGATGGCAAATCCATCTCCATCTCCACCTGATGCGATAACCGTCAAATCTTTGTTGGCCATTTTCACACCTTGTGCGATCGGAAGGGAACGACCATGGATACCGTGGAAACCATATGAATTGATGTAGCCGGAAATACGACCGGAACAGCCGATACCTGATACTACAGCAAGGTTTTCTGGCTCAAGTCCAACGTTAGCAGCAGCACGTTGGATGGCAGCCTGTACAGAAAAATCTCCACAGCCTGGGCACCAGTTAGGTTTTACATTATTTCTAAAGTCTTTAAACGTTGCCATCTTATAACAGCTCCTTGCATTTTGTGTGGATTTCTTTCGGTAGGAATGGATCTCCATCGTACTTCAAGAGGCTACGGATTTTTTCAGCATGACCGACATTCATCTTCAGAATGCTGGCCAACTGACCTGTAGCGTTGTATTCCACAACAATCACTTTTTTCGCCGCTTTAACCAATGGCAGAACTTCATCTGTCGGGAATGGGTGAATCAGTCGGATTTGCGCATGGTTTGCTTTGATGCCTTCTAATTCCAAACGTTCCATTGCCTCTTCGATTGTCCCTCTTGTAGAGTTGAATCCTACAAGCAATACATCCGGATCTTCATGCTTCACATTAACATGAACAGGGTTGTTGAACTTCAAATTGTTCAATTTACGTAGACGCTTGTCCATTTGAGCTTGACGATTAGCCGCAACCTCTGATGGTTTACCTGTTTCTTCGTGCTCAACACCGGTAACATGGTGAATACCGTTCTTCATACCAGGGATCACACGTGGAGATACCCCGTCTTCTGTTACTTCATAGCGCTTGAAGTAGCTCTTGTCATCTCTATCCGGAACTTCTGCATTTATATCCAGTTTACCGCGGCGGATTTCTACCTTATCAAATGCAAGAGGCTCAACTGACTGCTTGCCCAATGA
Source organism: Bacillota bacterium (assembly GCA_051750385.1). Taxonomy (GTDB): domain Bacteria; phylum Bacillota; class Bacilli; order Bacillales; family Bacillaceae_I; genus Sutcliffiella_A. Next base: position 933,266 of record JBNJJQ010000001.1, read on the forward strand.
TAATTGCAGGTCTGTCAATAGAATAACCGGCACTTGATATTCTTCCGCAATATTGAATGCTTCCACTGTATCGTAGAATGCTTCCTGAACTGTACTTGGAGCCATAACAACCTTAGGGATTTCACCATGTGTCCCATAGATCATGGCCATAAGATCAGATTGCTCGATTTTAGTCGGAAGACCTGTACTTGGTCCTCCACGCTGCGTGTCGACGACAACAAGCGGAGTTTCTGTCATACCGGAAAGTCCGATCGCTTCCATCATCAAGGACAGACCAGGACCTGCAGAAGCTGTCAGCGTACGTACCCCAGCGTAGTTAGCACCGATTGCCATTGTACATGCCGCAATTTCGTCTTCTGTCTGGATAACTGTTCCACCGAATTTAGGGAGCTTTTTAATCAGGTATTCCATAATCTCAGATGCCGGAGTGATAGGATAAGCAGGCATAAAACGTGAACCTGCAGCAACAGCACCCATTGCTATTGCATCATTTCCGATCATAAACAGGCGCTTTTTGCCATCGGCCTTTTCCAACTGCATCGTCTGGACATTTTCTGATTGTTCCTTCACAAATGCAACACCAGCACGGATCGCTTCCATGTTCTTTTCCACAATGGATTCGCCTTTTCTTCCGAAAATCTCCTGTACCACTTCACGGAAGGACTCTGCATCCAAATCAAGAATGGCACTGGATGCCCCAACGGCAACCATGTTCTTCATTAAAGAAGTTCCAAGTTCAGTAGCGATTTCTGTGAATGGTACAGCATACAACGTTGCTTTGCCATCTTCAGGAATGCTTGGCTTGAATTTTGCATCGGCAATAACCACTCCGCCTTGGCGTAATTCATGGTAGTTTACATCGATTGTTTCCTGGTCAAACGCTACTAATATATCAAGATCATCAGAAATGGAACGAACCTGTGTTGTACTAACACGGATTTTATTGTTAGTATGTCCACCTTTAATACGAGAAGAGAAATGGCGATAGCCATATAAGTAATATCCTAAACGATTTAATGCGATGGAGAAAATTTCACCAGTACTTTCGATACCTTCTCCTTGTTGCCCTCCAACTTTCCATGAAAGTTGATTGATCATGTGCCTTACACCCCTTTAATTACCTTCATTGTCAGAATTTATCATACGAATTCAATTGTAACACTATTCCCATTGCATTACTTAATTAATGAGGAAAAATGGAATAGAAACTACTATAAAATCAGGTAAAATATGTACTAAACGCTTTCATTGTAGACCTATTTTTTTAAAAATACAAGCGTTTGATTCAATTTCTTTCAAAAAATTTGAAAATTTTATTAGTAAAATATGAAAACGCATACAAAGGTACTTCTTACTATTCATTTAGGGAATCTTTTAAAGAAATTCCCATAAAGAAAGCCTTCCACCTCTGTATTAGAATAGTATTTTAATAATGTATTCACCAGACTTGAGTAATCTTCGTATCTGGATAATCCACTGACAGTTTTTGTGATTCCGTCAAAATCCGACCCGAACCCGATATGATCGATACCGCCAAGAGAACAAATATGATCTATATGACGTATCACATCAGAAATGTTGCATTCAGGATTATTGGAGAGGAATTGTGGAACAAAGGTTACGCCTATGGCAGCATCTTTTTCAATCAGTGCTTTTATTTGTTCATCTGTCAAATTCCTTGGATTTGGACAAATCTTTTTACAGTTGGAATGAGATGCGATCACATATCGACCTATATCCAGCACCTCCCAGAATCCCTTTTCGGATAAATGGGAAACATCCGTCCAGATAAAGTGGTCGTTGTTCTCCAGTACAACCTGCTTACCGAACGATGACAGTCCTGCCCCTCTCTCCTCGAGAATTCCATCCGCAACTGCGTTGGCATAATTCCATGTCAGACCAACAGAAGAAACTCCTAATCGGAATAGAGTTCTTAATCGTTCCAAACTGTTGCCAATCGCTTCACAGCCCTCCAATGTCAGAATGGCACCGATTTCATCTTCCTTCAAATGCAGCATATCTCTTTTTGAGGTAACAAGCTTCATTTTCGGAAATCGTTGCAGGATATCTCTATAGAAGATATCGATCATCTCCAAAGCTACATCAAACCTGGACTCTTCCCTTACTTTTTCCGGAATATAAATGGCGAAGCACTGCACTCTGGCAGAAGTCTTTTTCAGACCATCCCATGTAACATGAAGATCTGCACTATCTTTGAAGGATAGTTGCGGTTCCTCCCACATTTTGAAAACAGTATCACAATGAGCATCAAAAATTCGCAAATATTTCCCCACCTTTGATATATTTATTCAATGATAATAAAAAAAACCTGTCTGCATCTAGATGGCAAACAGGCTTCACTTTATACTATTCTTCCTTTTTCATCTAGGTTCTACAATCAATTTTATTGCAGTTCGTTCCTCACCGTCAATTAATATATCGGTAAAAGCAGGAATACATATCAAGTCCACTCCACTTGGAGCGACAAAGCCTCTGGCAATCGCTACAGCTTTTACAGCTTGGTTCAGTGCCCCAGCCCCGATTGCCTGTATTTCTGCATTCCCTCGTTCCCTTAAAACTCCTGCTAAAGCCCCTGCTACCGAATTTGGGTTAGATTTGGCTGAAACCTTTAATATTTCCATTTCTAGCTCCTCCTTAACATTTACAGTATATGGTGAAAGATCCATAGATGAATGAATTGTTAATAATTTCATTCCTACTATATTCGGGAGAAGCCAGATGTATTCCAACTTGTATCAATATAGATGTCTTAATATTCAAAAAACAAATAATCAATCAAAAAACGGATGATCCTCATTAATGATCAGTGGTTTGATGGACTTCGCCTTACCTGTTTTCATATCTACATCGAGGATGACAGCATTAAGCTGTGTTCTTCCTTCCGTCACCTCAAAACGAACTGGAAGGGACGTTATAAACCGTTTCAGTACTGCATCCCGCTCAACCCCTAATATGCCGTCATAGGGTCCTGTCATTCCTACATCCGTAATATAAGCAGTTCCTTCAGGCAATACACGATAGTCGTTTGTCTGAACATGCGTATGCGTCCCAACGACTCCTGTTACCCGCCCATCCAAATACCAGGCAATCGCCTGCTTTTCACTGGTCGCTTCTGCGTGAAAATCGACAAATATAAATGGGGTCCGCTTTCTCGCTTCCTCTACTAGTTCATCAGCTTTTTTGAAAGGACAGTCAATAGGAGGCAAAAAAGTTCTTCCCTGTAAATTGATTACGGCAAGCTCCTTACCATGAAAAGGGATATAAGCGATGCCTTTCCCAGGTGTTTCACTTGGAAAATTAGCAGGGCGTATCATAAACTTCGCACTCTCTATAAACTCAAAAATCTCACGGTTATCCCACGTATGATTTCCGAGCGTCACCAGATTGGCTCCAGCAGATAAAAATCCTTGATAGATTTTTTCAGTGATTCCTTTTCCTCCTGCTGCATTCTCTCCATTGACAATGGTGACTGCAGGTTGGAATTTACTTTTTAATTTCGGCAAATATTCTTTGACCATATCTCTACCGGGAGAACCCACAACGTCTCCGACAAATAAAATTCTCAAGATTAATCGATTCCCTTCTGTATATCTTGTTAGTAATAGTTTCCCATATCTTTTGTTGATAGGCAAACCACTTTAAAGACAAACAAAAAAAGTGGTGCGAGCACCACTTTATTTTGCGTATTCTACGGCTCTTGTTTCACGAATCACCGTTACCTTGATATGTCCTGGATAATCCAGTTCTTCTTCAATACGTTTTCTGATGTCCCTTGCAAGACGATGCGCTTCCAGATCATCGATTGTATCAGGTTTAACCATGATACGCACTTCACGACCTGCTTGAATTGCAAATGATTTCTCAACACCTTCGTAGGATTCTGAAATCTCTTCCAGTTTCTCTAAACGACGGATATAGTTTTCGAGCGTTTCACTGCGTGCTCCCGGTCTTGCAGCTGATAGTGCATCGGCTGCTGCCACCAGTACCGCAATGATGGAAGTCGGTTCCGTATCTCCGTGGTGGGAAGCGATACTGTTGATAACAACAGGATGCTCCTTATACTTCGTAGCTAATTCTACGCCGATTTCCACGTGACTACCTTCGACTTCATGGTCAACCGCTTTCCCGATATCGTGCAGCAATCCAGCACGACGAGCCAGTGTTTCATCCTCGCCAAGCTCAGCTGCCATCAGACCGGATAAGAAGGCCACTTCCATGGAATGTTTCAGAACGTTCTGTCCATAACTTGTACGGAATTTCAATCGACCCAGGATTTTAATCAAATCAGGGTGTAATCCATGGACGCCGACCTCAAATGTAGTCTGCTCACCCATTTCACGGATGTATTCATCCACTTCACGTCTTGATTTTTCAACCATTTCTTCAATACGCGCAGGGTGGATACGCCCATCCTGTACTAGCTTATCAAGGGCAATACGCGCTGTTTCACGACGGATCGGATCAAAACCAGATAATATTACAGCTTCTGGTGTGTCATCGATGATCAAGTCGATTCCAGTCAATGTTTCAAGAGTACGGATATTTCGTCCTTCACGTCCAATGATTCGACCTTTCATCTCATCATTAGGTAAGTTAACAACGGATACTGTCGTTTCTGCAACATGATCCGCTGCGCAACGTTGGACAGCTAATGAAAGAATTTCCCTTGCCTTCTTATCCGCATCTTCTTTTGCTCTGTTTTCGCTTTCCTTCACCATCAGAGCAATATCATGGGATAATTCGTTTTCAACACGGTCAATGATGATGTTTTTAGCCTCATCTCGTGTTAAAGCCGAAATGCGTTCTAGCTCTTCCTGCTGTTTACGCACTAATTGATCCACTTTGCTTTCTAATTCTTCAATATGCTGTTGTCTATCGTTTAAAGAATCTTCACGCCTTTCCAAAGCTACTTCACGTTTATCAAGCGATTCATCTTTTCGATCTAGATTCTCTTCTTTTTGCATTAAACGATTTTCTTGTTTTTGCAGTTCGTTTCTACGGTCACGAATTTCACGTTCAGCTTCTGTGCGAAGTTTGTGAATTTCGTCCTTAGCTTCTAATAGTGCTTCTTTCTTAAGTGATTCAGCTTCACGTTTCGATTCTTCTACAATCTGTTCAGCTGCACTCTTAGCGCCTAAAATCTTTTGCTCAGCAATAGATTTACGAACATAAAAGCCAACAACTACACCGACGAATAAGGCAAGCAAAGCGGAGATGATTGTTACAGTTTCCATTATTACACCTCCTCTTGCTATGAACTTTTTTCTTGCTAGATTTCATTGTCGGCATGTACATTGTTACAATGTGTGTCAACATACAGCTCAAAGGCTTTTTTAGCTTTTTTATAGCTCTAAAATTCTAACAAAATGTAAATTATACATACTAATTGTAAATCTGTGAAAATTTATTGTCAAGCCTGTCCTATCAAGCATTTTACCTTTTTGGTAAACTAATCCTATTTCAACCATTCAAAATAGGTATAACTGCATGGTTTTCTACCTAAAAAAAGTGCCGGACCGACTCTTCTGCGGCACAGTACCACTGTGCAAACAGGTACTGCGTCAGAAAAATCGATACAAGCACTTAACTTAACTAATCGGAAATTAAAAATCGAGAAGTTCCTCTTTGTCATTTTCCTCCGGAGGAGCAGTCAAATCTTTATCGAGACCATGATGATCACGGATTAATTGATAAATTTCTTGTCGAACTTCCTTGTTTTCTTTCAGGAATTGCTTGGCATTTTCACGGCCTTGGCCCAATCTTTCCTCATTATAGGAATACCAAGATCCGCTTTTTTGTACGATATCCAGGTCAGAGCCCATGTCAATGACCTCTCCCTCTCTGGAGATTCCTTCTCCATACATGATATCCACTTCCGCTACCTTGAATGGAGGGGCAATTTTATTTTTCACTACTTTGATTTTCGTTTTATTCCCGACAATGTCATGACCTTGCTTCAACTGTTCGGCACGACGAACCTCTAGACGTACGGAAGAATAGAATTTAAGCGCACGCCCTCCTGGTGTAGTCTCAGGGTTACCGAACATGACACCGACTTTTTCACGAATCTGGTTGATGAAGATCGCGATAGTTTTGGATTTATTGATTGCACCGGAAAGCTTACGAAGTGCTTGGGACATAAGTCGGGCCTGAAGACCTACGTGGGAGTCTCCCATTTCCCCTTCAATTTCCGCTTTTGGTACTAACGCTGCAACAGAATCGACTACAATGATATCAACAGCACCACTTCTTACTAGTGCCTCTGCAATTTCAAGGGCCTGTTCCCCAGTATCCGGCTGGGATAGAAGCAATTCATCTATATTCACACCCAATTTTTGCGCATATACAGGATCAAGTGCATGCTCGGCATCGATAAATGCTGCTTGTCCGCCCTGCTGCTGAACCTCAGCGATGGCATGGAGTGCAACCGTTGTTTTACCTGAAGATTCGGGGCCATAGATTTCTACTACTCTTCCTCGTGGATATCCGCCAGCACCCAATGCTACATCCAATGCCAGGGAACCACTTGGCATTGTGGAGATTTTACGCTCCGCCTGTTCCCCCAGCTTCATGATGGAACCTTTACCGAACTGTTTTTCTATTTGTTTTAATGCCATATCTAAGGCCGCTTTACGATCACTCACTCAATTTCCTCCTTTATATCTATGAAACTTGATAATCTATATCTATTAACTAATCTAACTATACCTCTTTTCAGTGTGTTTGGCAACTAAAAAACGAACATCCATTCGGTTTTTTTATAATTGAAAATAGAACAAAAATGACGTTTTCCTTAAAACCAAATGACCCTTTTATGTGGGCGAGCTGCCTCAAAAAACTTTTTTCAGTTTTCATTTAGTCTCCAAAATAAAAGCAGCTGAAGGTATCAGCTGCTTTTGAATAACTCCTTTAACAGGAAATGACAACCATATTTTACTGTTCTTTGTCTGATGGAGTCCCTTCCACCAGCCAGCAGAATTGAATGCACTACTGTTCTGCCGGACGGCAAGGACAAACCGATATATACGGTCCCTACGGGCTTCCCGTCCATCGTACCAGGTCCTGCAACGCCTGTGAAGCTGACTCCGATATCCGTCTTAAATATTTTTTTCACCTGTTCAGCCATTTCTGCAGCACACTCTTCACTTACAGCACCATACTGTTCCAGTGTTTGTTCAGAAACACCTAAGACTTTATGTTTGATATCGTTGGTATAGCAAACGATACCTCCCTCTATCACCTCGGAGGCCCCGATAAAGGCTGTCATCTTTTCTGAGAACAGTCCCCCCGTCAAACTCTCAGCACTACTGATTGTATAGTGGGAATCCTGTATTTTCCCGAAAAGGACAGAAAAAATGGTATCTTCGTCGTAACCATAAAAGTGCTCGCCCACTCTGGATTGAATAAGTTTTTCCGTAACGCTGATCAACCTATTCGCTTCTTCTTCCGAATGGTGCTTCGCCGTCAATCGCAAGGTTACTTCGTGGTCGCCTGCCAAAGGCGCAATAGTAGGATTTGTCTGTTGCTCAATCAAATCGTCGATGTCTGTTTCAAGCTGTGATTCCCCGATTCCAAAAAAGCGCAGAACCTTTGAAACTATCTGTTCCTTCACACCAAGCTTGGAGAGGATAAATTCCCTTCCATAATTCAGGAACATCGGCTGCAGCTCTTTTGGAGGACCAGGCAGTAGCATATAACTGTGATTCTGACCAGTAAGAGCCATACCTGGTGCCATTCCGTAATCGTTCGGTAACACGGTAGAACCCTCTAGAACGATAGCCTGCTTTTTATTGTTCTCACTCATCGTTCTTTTTGTTTTTTGATAGTAGGCTTCAATATTCGTTAATGCCTCATCGTCCATCACAAGATTCTTTTGTAGAACCTTCGATATCGTTTCCTTAGTCAGGTCGTCTTTGGTTGGTCCAAGTCCTCCAGTGAATATGAGAAGATCGGCCCGCTTTTTAGCGGTATGAATAGCTGTGGTCAGTCTATCAGGATTGTCCCCAACTACTGTATGAAAATAAACATTGATTCCAAGTTCCGCCAACTGCTTGGAAAGAAATTGTGCGTTCGTGTTGCATATCTGCCCCAGAAGCAGCTCGGAACCTACAGCAATTATTTCTGCACTCCTAAACATTTACTTTTCTCCCCTTTATCAAACTGAAGCTTTTATTTAGACCTAAGAATAGCATCTTTATTTTTATAGAAATAATCCCACCCTGAAACAAGGGTAAAAATAAGCGCAACCCAAAGCGCGATTGTATCAAAAGGTACAGAGATAAATTCAAATGGTATATTATGTAATAATAAAGCTGAAACTGCAATAATCTGTGCCCATGTTTTGATTTTCCCAAGCATGTTTGCTGCGACAACTTCCCCTTCACCCGCTAACACAAGACGGAGACCTGTTACTGCAAACTCCCTGCTGATGATGAGGATGACAATCCAGGCCGGGGCCATCTGAAGTTCCACAAGAGCTATTAATGCTGCGGAAACAAGAAGCTTATCTGCTAAAGGATCCAGGAATTTCCCTAGATTGGTCACAAGGTTAAGCTTCCTTGCATAATAACCATCCACCCAATCAGTAACGGAGGCAATGATAAATATGAAGGCTCCGAATAGATGTGCATAGGGAATGGTTTCTTGTCCGATTGCCAGTTCTCCTAAATCTAAAGGCGCAAGCATTAATACCATGAATACTGGAATTAACACAATTCTTGAAACGGTAATTTTATTAGGTAAGTTCATATTCATTCCTCCAACATTCAATATTGCTTTTCCAATATACATAAATATGGTTTGTTTGTCTAATCATATGAGATTAATGTGTACAAAAAAAGCCATCATGCCGATGACTTTATTGTTCTCCATTTGGTACAAATTTAATAGTGAATGTCTGAGTAGTTTTCTGATCTGTCGGAAATGGAAATACGAATGGTTCTCCATTAATCTTTATATCTGTCTCAAAAGTTCTTCCTACTTTAAAGCTAACTTCTGCTTCTTTTGACAAATCAATTTGTTTGACCTCGTCGTCTTTTTTCACCAATCCATAATGAAAATTTTTACCTTTATCATTATCGATTTCAATCCATGTTTCACCTGGAGATGAAAGTTCTACAACAAATTTATCCGTACCAATCAATTCCAAAGTAGCATTTGAGCCGCCTTTTTCGAGCTCTTTCAAAGTACCTGCAGTCGCAGCTTCATCTTTTGCAGGCTTCTCTTCTTCAGCTGGCTCCTCTTCTTCTTCAGCAGGAGCCTTTTCCTCTTCTGCAGGAGGTGCTACATCTTGATTCGTGGTATCTATTTCTGCAGGCTGAGAATCCTGTGCAGCTTGATTTGTTTCATTTCCTTCCCCACCTGACAGGCTGATGACGAGTGTATAAACAATCGCGCATATCGCTATAATAGCTAAGATTGTAAATAGAATAGGCAGGAACTTCCATGACTTGGTGCTTTTTGCAGGCACTTGTTTTCTCGTTTTAACACGGGAAAGCTGCGGTATATCCTCTTTTTCATTTACTGGTATATCTTTTTTGTATTCTTCAAAAATTTCTTCGGGATCGAGTCCCACTGCCTCTGCATACTGTTTGATAAATGCCCTGGCGTAAAATTGACCAGGCATAATAGAATAGTTGCCTTCTTCCACACCTATCAAGTATCTCTTTTGAATCTTTGTTGTCGTTTGTAGATCCTCTAGGGACATCTTTTTTGCTTCACGTTCCTGCTTCAGTCTGTTTCCGAGTTCTGTCACTACCTAACACCTTCCAACATTTTTAAAAATCAAAGCCTCCAAAAGGATTATCTTCGAACATATTATTGGATTGCCCAACTTCGTAAGTTATTTCTTCGTCTTCCGAATTTCTCAATTCAATAATATAGTCAAAATCATCAAGTTTATATTCTGTATTTTGCACGAAAACATCTGGATGTTCAACCACTTTCACAGCAGATAGCCTCATAATTTCCCGTATCAGCTGCCAATGCTTTTCATTTGCTCTTTTCGTCGAAACAATTCCATCAATAATAAAGAGGTTGTCCTCACTATATTCATCTTCAATCAATTGACTGCGAATCGTTTGTTTTAGCAGGGTGCTGGAAACAAATAGCCAACGTTTATTCGCACAAACGCTTGAGGCAACGATGGATTCGGTTTTCCCTACCCTTGGCATCCCCCTGATTCCAATCAGTTTATGCCCTTCCTGCTTGAACAGCTCTGCTAAAAAGTCAACTAGTAAGCCCAAGTCTTCCCTTACAAAACGGAAAGTTTTTTTGTCGTCTGCATCTCGTTGTATGTATCTTCCATGTCTAACAGCCAGACGATCACGAAGTTTTGGCTCTCGAAGCTTTGTTACTGTTATATTATCCATTGTATTCAGGATAGATTCAAGACGGACTATTTGCTCATTTGTATCACTTAATAAAAGCATTCCTCGTCTCGAGTCATCCACTCCATTGATTGTTACGATATTTATGGAGAGCATTCCGAGTAAAGACGCTATATCTCCAAGAAGGCCTGGCCTGTTAATATGTATCTGATATTCTAAATACCACTCTTTTTTCTCCATCAAACCACTCCCGTCCATCAAAACGTTTCGTTCACCATTGTAACTTCTATAATAGCTAATAATAAGTAAATTAGAAAGTAATTCCTGAATAATGAATCAAAATTTGAAGTAAGTGCAGTTTTTACTGCAAAAAAAAAGAGAGGATTTAGCCTCTCTTAGTGTGAACCGTCATTTTGAACAAGCTTTACCATCATGTTAGCAATAGCATGCTGCTCTTCCGGGCTTGCCACTTTCCATAGGTCTGCCAATACGCGTTCCTGTGGATTTTTTGCTTCCACTTCTTGGGCAAGGTAGTCTCCGATTTCATATGCAAGCTGTGAAATGGCACCGTGATCCATTCCTTCATGCTCTGCATGATTCAGGCGATCACCTAAAAAACCTTTCCATTGATCCCAATTATCCAACACTGACATAATTAACTCCTCCTTCCACATATGTTCAAGAGTTAGTATGTCTTGCAGGAGAAAAAATATGCATATTCTTAATTCCAGCCTCCATTAACTCCTAAAATTTGTCCCGTTATGTAGGAAGCTTTATCAGAAACCAGGAAAGAAACAGAGTCAGCGACTTCAGAAGGTTCGGCCAGTCTGCCAATCGGTATATCTTCTGCTAAGGCATCCTTTTCCTCCTTTGAAAAATGGTGTAGCATCTTTGTATTTACTGCACCGGGAGCAATGGCATTTACTCGGATCCCGCTCAAACCAACTTCCTTGGCCAATGCCATGACAAAGGAATTTTGAGCGCCTTTGGTCATTGAATACAGCACTTCGCATGATGCCCCAATTTCTCCCCAGATGGAAGAGATGACAACTATGTTTCCTGCCTTTTTGCTGATCATATCAGGAAGGAACAACTGGATAGTTGAATATAACGATGTTATGTTCAGTTGAATCATATTCATTTTTGTCGCTTCATCAATATCTGTCATAAGTCCGTAAAAGGCCGACCCGGCATTATAAACGATGCAATCGAGCTTGTCAGCTATTCCACTTTTTAAGAGACCCACTCCATCCGTATTTGCCAAATCGGCTTGTATGGCTATAAGTTGATCACTCCCAAATTTCCTTCCCATTTCGTCCACCGCGCGCCGATCCCGATTATAATGAAGATAGGTAAAATACCCTTCTTCCAAAAGATTTTCAGCAATTGCTTTACCAATATCCCCGCTTGCCCCAATAATCAATGCTCTTTTTTGCAATAGATTCACCTTCATAACTTAAAATTCGATAAAAGGAAAGAAGTCGACTCAACTGTACTTTTGCACAGTTGAATCGACCGGTTTTATTTCGGTACTACCTGACAAACGGTGAAAGCCTCCTCTTTAATAAGGGCTTTCGCCACGTCAGAGAGATCCTGTAATGTGATTTTTTCCAACTGAGGGATTACCTCGAATAGATCCATTTCATTGAATGCATACCTTGTGAACTGGTTGGCAATGAACTCTGGTGAATTTAATGCCCGCAGGAAGGATCCAATTTTCTTCTTCTTTATCCGTTCCAATTCATCCTCTTTAATGGTGGAAGGATCCAAGGACAGCAGAATCTCTTTCAGCTTTTCAGCAAGCTTATCCGGATGGGCTGTATCTCCGCCAAGCATGGCAAAACCAAATCCATTTTCTCCTGTGTAGTCATAGGCGAACGTTTCGTCTATTAGACCGTCGTCGTAGAGCTTTTGATAGTGATCGGAACTTTTTCCAAACAGAAGATCCAATAGCACATTGACAGTTAGTTCGTGCTTCAGAAGCTCCTCACCTTGCTTATCGGGAGTTGACTCTTTAATTCCAAGTAAGCTTTTGGAGGTATGAACATTCATCTTCAGCACTTTCTTCGCCTCGTGAACGGAGGTCGGTTCCTCTTCGAAATTCCTTTTTATTTCCTTTGGCTCCTTGAATGTTTTCTTACTTTGATTTTCTTTTATAAATAGCATCATTTTTTCCGTATCCATTGGTCCGACAACAAATAACAGCATATTGCTTGGATGGTAGAACGTTTCATAGCACGTATACAGCAGATCCTTCGTGATTTTTGCAATGGATTCCTTTGTACCGGCGATGTCAATCTTCACTGGATGATGATGGAACATGCTTTCGATCAAGCCGAAGTAGGCACGCCAGTCTGCGTTATCCTCATACATGGTGATTTCCTGTCCGATGATCCCCTTTTCCTTCTCTACTGTTTTCTCTGTAAAGTATGGACTTTGCACAAAGTCCATCAATGTTTCCAGGTTTTTTTCGACATTTGATGTACTGGAGAATAGATAGGCTGTTCTAGTAAAGGAAGTGAAGGCATTTGCCGATGCACCCTGCTTACTGAAATCCTGGAAAACATCTCCATCCTCTTTTTCAAACAGCTTGTGCTCGAGAAAGTGTGCGATACCATCAGGTACATGCAAGTACTCGTCTCCATCAATTGGAATGAACTGATTGTCGATCGAACCATACTTGGTTGTAAAGGTGGCATAGGTTTTGTGGAAACCATCTTTAGGCAATAGGTAAACCTGAAGTCCATTATCCAAGGTTTCATGATATAGGGTTTCTGCCAGTTGGCTGAATTCTATTTTCTCCATTTATTCTGCCTCCTTTCCCGTTAAAAAGTAGATTGTATCCAGATCGATCTGCTTTGCTACCTGCTGGATCTCTTCCTTGGTGACCTTTTCGATCCCTTCGAGGAAAAGGTCTACCGGTTTATCAGCTTCTGCGACTTCATTATTATAGAGAACCTCGATTAATCCACGTGCAGTGTCAATTGTCTCGAGCACCTGATTTTTAATGACAGCTTTTGTTTGTGCAATTTCTGCATCGGTATATTCCCCTTGCCTCATCGCTTCCACTTGCTTATGAATTATGTTAACCGCTTTATCATAATTGGAGAAATCAATGCCGGACATTACAAGCAGCAACCCTTTATGGCTTTCTACCCTTGACGCAGCATAATATGCCAGGCTTTCTTTTTCCCTCACATTAATGAATAGCTTAGAGTGGGAAAATCCTCCGAATATCCCATTGAAGACTTGCAGGGCATAGTATAGGTCATCATTGAAAGTTACGTTTGTCCGATAGCCCATATTAAGCTTCCCTTGTTTCACATCTTGGCGTTCCACCACCTCATTCGGTTCTTTGGAAATTTTCGGATGAACGGAAATTGCAGAAGATTTTTTTTCTCCTTGATCCTCCATTTTGAAATATTTCTCAACAAAAGCCTTTACTTCCGATTCTTCAATATCTCCGACTACATAAAGGTGGATATCATCATTTTTTAGCATCTGTTGGTAATATTCATAAAGGGATTGAGCTGTTATACCTTCCACTTGTTCGCTTTGACCATTTGCTTGCAGGCGATACGGCTCATCACCGCACATTTCTTCTATCAATCTTTGGCTTGCGTATCTCATTTTATCGTCATAAACAGATTGTATTCTTTGTTTTAAGGCTCTTTTTTCTTTTTCTACAGTGGCTTGATCGAAGGAATCGCCTTCAACAACCGGATGGAGGAGAACCTCACTAAGAAGCTGAATGCCTTTTTCCAAGAGAGGAGTTGTATCCTTAAGGAACTTTTCATTTGCAATTTCCAAACGAAATGTGATGATGTGTGACTCCCCTTTTTTGCTTAAATCCACCGCCAGGCTTGCACCGTAAAGCTCATCAAGGTATCCACGGAAATGCGAAGACTTGGGATGAGATTTTGTGCCATTTTGAAGCACATAAGGGATCAGCGCTCGGAAGGTGACATCCTCCTCGGAAAGTGGTGCCATCAATTTAAGGACTAGCGTATTCGTTTTGAATTTATCTGTTGATACATTATGAACCTTCACCCCATTGAGGGAAAATGTTCGTTCATCGATCAGCTTCAAGATATCTCCTCCTTAATTTGTATAATAATTTTTCATCTTTACTTTACACATAGCAGGCAGGTTTCAATTTTCGCATAGTATTCATTACTATTTCAAACAAGTCAGTACTATTCTTTCATTATTTCATGAAAAATAGTCTTAGTTCCAATATAAAGGTTTATTAGAAAGTATTACAAGTTTTTGCGATAGGTTTTTGAGTGTTTTGTTTACATAATAATATTATTGTTACTTTGTGTAAGGTGGGGTCAACACCGCTGATGATTTCCGCAAAAGGCTGCGCTTTCCGCGGGGCGGTGCTGGAGCCTCCTCGGGCTTCGCCCTGTGGGGTCTCCAGCCTACCGCTATCTCCCGCAGGAGTCTCCGCCTTTTGCTCCAATCATCAGCTAGAGTCACTATTATCAACACTTTTCCTTTTCAAAGCCTTACAAAAAAAGTGACCCCCATTTTGGAAGTCACTTTGTGTGTGGTGATTATGGACGTTTTCTTAGGACGTGGAAACTGAATTTATCCGCTCTGAAATAATTCAAGGAATAGAGAATCGGTTCATCGTTTTGATCGTAGTGCATCTGTTTTAGCACTAATAATGCTGTCTCCGGTTCGCACTCGAGAATAGGAGATATTTTATCATGGTAGCCTAATGGTTCAATGTGGGCCACTGCATAGGAGACGGTTCTGCCTGCAACTTTTTCCAATAACTCCAGCAATGACTCATTTTTGTAAGATTGGTAGTCTTCTACAATCGTTGTCGGGATTTTATCGATACAATAAACCACTGGCAGGTCGTTCGCAGTTCTTACCCGCTCAAAATGCAAAAGCTCCTCCATGGAAGGATCATCGAATTTCTTGATGTCCTCATCTGTTGGGCTTTCAATGGTGGACGTCAAGAAAATCGTGCCTGCTTTCATGCCGGCTTGTGTGATCATTTCCGTCACACTGTTCAATTGCTCAATCCCTGAAGAGAAAACCGGCTTGGAATTGACAAAGGTCCCCACTCCATGACGTCGGATAACGATATTCTCCTCTTCCAGAACTCGAAGCGCTTCCCTGAGAGTCGCACGGCTGACACCTAATCTGCGTGACAGCTCAAATTCGGAAGGCAGCTTTTCTTTTTCCTTATATATTTTATCCTCGATATCTTGTTTTAATTTATCTACCACTAGCAAGTATAAATGCCTACTGTCTGACCGAATTGACATAATTCTTCCCCCATTAACCGTTTACAAAACAATTTATATATGCCCTTTTATCCAAAATAATATAACACTATTCTCCCGTAAAATAAATAGAAAATAAAGTTTTTGATAATAAAATTAGCGGTCTGTTAAACCCCGCTGTTGATTTCCCCAATAGGCTTCGCTTTCCGCGGGGCGTTTGTGAAGCCTCTTCGGCTTCGCTGCCACCTGGAACGGAAATCAACTGGGAGTGCAGAATACACACTTATTTTTTGGGTAGCCATATAATTAAGAGGATAACAGAAATCTGTTATCCTCTTAATTATGATCCTACGTCTTCGCTGTGGGAATTGGACATTAAGACGGTCCTTGGCTTACTGCCTTCATAAGGGCCAACAACCCCTCTGACTTCCATCGCGTCAATAAGACGTGCCGCTCTTGTATATCCAATCCTGAAGCGTCTCTGAAGCATCGAGACCGAAGCAGTTTGCATCTCGAGGACAAGCTGAACGGCATCATCATACAGATCATCATTCACTTCTTCCACTTCTTCATTGATATCCTGAGGAATCATCTCCTCTTGGTACTGTGCCTTTTGCTGATCAATGACAAAGTCTACAATACGTTCTACTTCCTCATCCGACAGGAAGGCACCTTGCACCCTGACAGGCTTGGATGCACCTACAGGAAGGAATAGCATATCACCACGTCCCAACAGCTTTTCTGCTCCGCCCATATCAAGAATGGTCCTGGAGTCTGTCTGAGAGGATACACTGAAGGCGATCCTGGAAGGAATGTTCGCCTTGATGACTCCTGTAATGACATCAACGGATGGTCGCTGGGTTGCAATGATTAAGTGAATCCCTGCAGCACGAGCCATCTGTGCAAGCCTTGTGATGCAATCCTCCACATCGGAGGAGGCAACCATCATCAGATCGGCCAACTCGTCCACAATTACGACGATATATGGAAGGGAAGGCTGCTTCGCCTCTTCATCCTGGTTATGCCTCTTGATATAATCGTTGTAACCTTCGATATTTCTCGTACCTGTATGGGAAAACAATTCATATCTTCGTTCCATTTCATTTACAACCTTTTTCAGGGCCTGTGATGCTTTTTTCGGATCTGTCACTACTGGCGCAAGCAGATGAGGGACACCATTATACATGTTGAGTTCCACCATTTTAGGGTCGATCATCATCATTTTCACTTCATGCGGCTTCGCCCGTACGAGAATACTTGTGATGATGCCATTAATACAGACACTTTTCCCGCTTCCGGTAGCACCAGCAACAAGTAGATGCGGCATTTTGTTCAATTCCGCCACTACAGCATCTCCCGAGATATCTCTTCCAAGCCCGATAAGCAGCTTGGCATCCGGCTTTTCGGCCTGCTTTGTATCCAATACCTCTCGAAGTGAGACCATGGCCACTTCATTGTTAGGCACTTCAATACCAATAGCCGACTTTCCAGGGATTGGTGCTTCTATACGAATATCCTTTGCAGCCAACGCCAGTGCCAGATCGTCACTTAAGTTCACAATCTTGCTGACTTTCACTCCCACATCAGGGTACACTTCGTATTTCGTGACTGCAGGTCCCAAATGGACTTTTGTGACCTTCGCCTTTACCCCGAAGCTAGCAAAGGTTTTTTCAAGCTTACGGGCGTTCTGATAAATATTCTCATGCTCTGTAGTCTGATGATTGGTAATAGGTTCGTTCAATAGATCCAAGGAAGGTAGCTGATATTCCTTGTTCTCCACTTCCGTGAAGGCCATTGGAGCTGCAATTGTTACATCCAGTTCCTCCTCTGGTTTCACTTCAGACTTACCTTCAGCAGGGGACTTCGGCTTCTTTGTACCTTCCCCTTTTTGCACATGTTCAGATCGGTCATTGAAGGAGGAAATGATCGGGGGGGTAATGACTTCGTCTCCCTGCTCCTCGATTACTACCACTTCTTCTTTTACGGTATTTTTCACTTCCGGATCTTTTTGAGCTTTTACCGATTGTTTTTCTTTTTTGCGCTTCTTGCTGTCCGTTCTCCATACCTTCATATCTTCTGTAAAGGCCAACCACTGTTCTTTTATAAAAGTAAAAAGTCCCACTGCCACTTTGATGACTGTATCGTTCAATGATTTGCCTGTAACCAGGATTATTCCGATCACAATAAAGATTGTCGCTATCCATTGTGCACCTTTTGCGTCAAATAGTAGGTGAAATAGTGCAAAGAGAACTGCTCCAATCATGCCTCCGCCCAAATCGGTTGTACTGGTTTCACCATTCACTTCAAACCAGAATAGTTCCCATGTATTTGCAATTACAGAAGGATCTGCAAATGTTCCGCCTCTGGATAACATTTTGAATAAAGAGACGTGACTCAATAGGAGTACCGACATGATGATGACATATATACCTACCAACTGCCTTGTGAAAAAGGATGGCAGATCTCGCTTCCAGATTATATAGCCTGATAGAATCAACAAGCCGAGCAGCATGAGCATATACCATTCTCCGCTAAAGAAGCGGAATACCAAAACAAAGGCATGCCCTACCATACCCATTTTGGCAATGGCGATACATGTTACGGCAAGCATCAACAGGCCCATTACCTCAAAGGTGACCGTTCTTTTCCATTCATTTCGATTTTTACTCGGTCTTTTTTTCCGCTTTGACATTTTATTCACCTATCTAATACCATAATGAGAAGAAGAAAGCAGCCAACAAAAATGGCTGCTTTTTCCTCTGATGCTTGTATTATATCATAAGCCATTCTTCTTGAAAGGTAGTTTACTTAAAATATCATCCTTTACCCGGCTTTTTGTATTAGGCTCTTTTCGAAAAGTTTGTTGATTTTGTCCGTAAAAAATCGGCTTTTGGATTTTTTACAGCAATTCTCCCCCTATTATTCAAAGAGAAAATAATCTATTACATGAGAAAAGAGCACGAAAGCAAGTAATATTACGTGTTAAATTTATATACGTCAAAAACAACATTGTTTGCGAAAACTGCCTTGTATTATGGACCTAGGTAAATGGTTTGACCGGGTGCATAATCACTATTCAAGTAGTGAGCGGGGTCGGTACTGAGATTTCGTACAATCTGATAAGAATTCATTTCAGTTTGTTGAACAACCAGCGAGATTCCATTATAGGCAACGACACGCTGCTTTTCATATTCACTGTTGTCGGTAGGAAAAATGATCTCCTGCGGCATGGTCGTATACAAAATCATTGAAGCAACTTCCCTTCCGAATGTTCCTGGCGTGCTTCGACTAGCTCATTAAGTTTCTTTATGGCCTCTCCGACACCACCCACCTGATCAATCAGCCCGTATTCCACTGCATCAGACCCAACAACATTGGTCCCTATATCCCTGGTCAGGTTCCCTTTGGAAAGCATCAACTCCTTGAATTTCTCTTCGGTGACATTGGAGTTTTTTGTCACAAAGTTGATGACTCGATCCTGCATCTTGTCCAAATACTCAAATGTCTGAGGAACTCCTATTACAAGACCTGTCAGTCGTACCGGATGAATAGTCATTGTTGCCGTTTCAGCAATAAAGGAATAGTCGCAGGACACTGCAATTGGTACCCCGATTGAATGGCCACCCCCCAAAACGAGCGACACGGTCGGTTTAGACAGGGATGCCAGCATTTCCGATATTGCAAGACCGGCTTCCACATCCCCCCCTACAGTATTCAGAATGACCAATAGGCCCTCTATATTAGGGTTCTGTTCAATGGCAACGATCTGTGGGATGACATGCTCATATTTCGTTGTCTTATTCTGAGGCGGCAATTGGACATGCCCCTCGATTTGTCCAACGATTGTCAAACAATGAATTTTTGAATCTGCTGGCATCTGTGGCACATTTGTTTGGCCAAGCTGTTGAATTTTATTTACTAAAGAATCCTTCCCGGCATCCTGTTTATTGGGTTCCTGCTGAGGCTCCCTTGAAGACTGGTATGTAAATTCCGTCACACTAATTGCTCCTTTCGTCTAACAGTTAAGAAATACTAATCTATTCTAGTATTAACCCAAAGAGCAATTTCATTCTTTGCATTATCCATAAATAAGAAAAAATGCCGCCAGGGAAGCAACTCCCTAACGGCTTGATCTATCCATTTAAACTTCCATGATGATTGGCAATATCATTGGTCTTCTTCTTGTTTTCTCATAAAGATGCTGGTTCAGGGATTCTCTGATTTTCAGCTTCAGACTTGACCATTCCATCACATGCTCTTTTACTGCCTGATCAAGGATTCCGGTAACAATCTCGTTAGCTTTTTCCAGCAGTTCCTCAGACTCCCGGACATAGACAAATCCTCTTGAGATGATTTCAGGTCCTGCAACAATCGTTTTCTGCCCTCTGTTTATAGAAACCACCACGATCAGGATGCCATCCTGTGATAAAAGACGTCGGTCGCGAAGGACGATATTACCTATATCCCCAACACCTAAACCATCAATCAGGACATTGCCTGCAAACACTTTCCCTCCATATTTCGCTTCTTCGCGATTGAACTCCATGACCTCCCCCTTTTCAAGAAGGAAGATCGAATTATCCTTTATGCCGACACTTTTTGCTATTTTGGAAAGTGCCATCTGTCTTTTATATTCACCTTGTATAGGTATGACAAATTTCGGCTTTAGTAGATTAAGCATTAGCTTTAATTCTTCCTGGCAGCCATGACCGGAAACGTGAATCTTCTTTTGCCCATAAATCACCATTGCCCCTGCGCGGTAGATTTTATCTATAGCCTTGGCCACGGTAATCTCTGTGCCCGGTGATGGGGAAGCGGCAATCATCACCACATCATGTTCCTGAATCTGTACATGCTTATGAATACCTTTCGCCATTTTCAATAAGGAGGTCATCAGCTGCGAATGGGTGCCGATGGTAAGGACAACTATTCTCTCATCATCCGTATTGCCCATCTCGTTAACCGGAATGATTATTTCCTCCGGTATTTCCAAATAGCCAAGCTTCATTGCAATATCCAAAATTTTATTGGTTGGGTGAGATACGATAACCAGCTTTCGTTTGCTTTCGAGAGTTGCCTGGACGATTTGCTGTATTCTAGCAAGATTAGTTGCCAGGCAGGCTGCAAACACTCTGCCCTTTGCATTGTATACCACATCGGCGATTTCCTGCTTTACAATCCCTTCTGAAATGGTGTATCCCGGATTTTCTGCATTCATGCAGTCGGAGAGAACACATAGCACTCCATCGTTCCCGATTTTCGCCATTTTTCCAATATCAGCAGTTTCAGCCAATTGGGATTGATCAAATTTAAAATCACCTGTATGTACTATTGCCCCCTGGGATGTACGGAAACAGATTCCCACCGAATCTGGGATGCTATGATTGGTGCGGAAAAAGGTGACTTCCGTTTTTGGAAGATCCAGAACGGTGTCCCCGTTAATTTCATGGAAGGTGACTTGTCCTGAAAGCCCCTCGCCTTTGACAAGCTCTTCTGCAAGAGCCAAGGTCAATTTCGTCCCATATACCGGTATTTTTAATTTTCTGAGGATATATGCTAAAGCTCCAATATGCTCTTCATGCCCATGTGTCAAGAATATGCCTTGTATTCTATCTTTATTTTCAATTAGATAAGATACATCGGGAATCACCATATCAATCCCAAGCATCCCATCCTCCGGAATCATCACACCTGCGTCTATCACATATATGTACTCATCGATTTCAAGCACGTACATGTTTTTCCCGATTTCTCCAACGCCTCCAAGGGAAAATACTCTTAGCTTCTCTGTCTTTGCTGTACTCACGGTCTTCCCTCCTATATGTATGTAAAAATTGGATGACAAATATGCTTTCTTCTTTTTATGCTGTTTAGAATTGAAACTTTACTTAGCCTATTTAGCTAAAAGAATATCCGCTCAGTCATTTGACAATATTATAACGTATGCAAGAATTGGAATACAAGAAATATTATGAATATAACACAATCCAGAAAAATCAAAAAAGACCAAAGTCTCTTTCTAGAGATCCCTGGTCTTTCATTTTGTATTTTATATCGTTTTTAGAAGGGCAGTCAGTGTTTCCCTTTCTTCTTGGGAAAGTGGCACCAACGGAAGTCTTACCCCGCCGACATCCAGGCCTTTAAGTTGCAAGGCTGTTTTGACAGGTGTAGGACTAGGTGCGCTGAACAAACCTTTCATGACAGGCAGCAAGGTTTGATGAATTTTTGCAGCAACCGCATGCTCCCCAGCTTCAAATGCTTGAACCATTTCTTGCATGTCGTTACCCATGACGTGGGACGCAACCGAAACTACTCCGTTGCCACCGATCGATAGTACGGGCAATGTAAGCCCATCATCCCCGCTGTAAAGTAGAAATTCATCAGGTGTATTCGCGATTATTTCAGTCATGGCATCCAAATTGCCGCTTGCTTCTTTTACCGCCACGATATTTTCTATTTCAGCTAATCGGACAATGGTGTCTACACTCATATTGACTACAGATCTGCCTGGAATATTGTAAAGCATCACAGGCAGGGAAGTTTCTGCAGCGATAGCTTTAAAATGCTGATACAATCCCTCTTGACTAGGTTTATTATAGTATGGTGCCACAAGCATAATCGCATCCACACCCACTTCTTCCGCCTTCTTGGAAAGATCGATTGATGCTCTAGTGTTGTTGCTTCCTGTCCCGGCTATTACGGGAATACGTCCAGCTGTGACTTCTACAATATGACTGAATAATGCCAGCTTCTCTTCTGTTGATAGAGTTGGTGATTCACCGGTGGTACCTGCAACAACCAATGAATCCGTTCCATTTTTGATCAAATAGTTCACTAGAAGCGTCGTCTTCTCAAAATCTATATTTCCATTGTTATCAAAAGGTGTAACCATAGCTGTTGAAACTTTTCCAAAGTTAATCATGTACTTGAATCTCTCCTTCATCTACTACTGCTTGTAGAATGGTTAGTTGTTTTTTTGCCAGATTAAAAGCTTTGTGCAAGGCGTTCACTGCCTTAATCATATCATCCTGTCTGACAAGGACCCAAATGGTCGTATGGCTATCCGCAGATTGAAGAATCTGAATACCAAGTTCCGATAAGGCCGTCACAATCTTGGCGGTCACACCAGGCACTCCTGACATACCTGCTCCGACAGTGGCGACCTTCGCGCAATGGCGGGTCACTTTTGGTTCATAACCTAATTTCTTCAGGACGGATATCGCCTTTTCACTCATTTCGTCTGTTACTGTATATACCACACTAGTAGGTGAAATATTGAAAAAATCTACGCTGATCTGCTCGTTTGCCATTGCACGGAATACTTCTGTTTGAATCCCGTAATTTCCTTCTTTTGCATACACTTTAATTTGTGTCACATTCGGAACATGGGCAATTCCTGTGATCAATCGATCTTTCACATCTGACCCCTTGCTTACCTTATCCAAAGTAGTCACAAGGGTTCCAGGTGACTCCGAATATGTGGAACGGATACGAATCGGGATCTTTGCTTGCATGGCTATCTCCACTGCACGTGGATGGATGACCTTTGCCCCTTGATAGGCCATATTGCAAATTTCATTGTACGTAACTACAGTTAAGGGGCGGGCATCCTTTACAATTCTCGGATCGGCCGTCATGACACCTTCCACATCGGTGAAAATATCGATCCATTCAGCTTGTAGTGCGGAGCCCAGAGCAGCGGCGGAGGTATCGCTTCCTCCTCGCCCAATGGTGCAGATGTCCCCGTTTTTTGCCTCTCCCTGGAACCCTGCAACCACCACGACGTCATGTTTCTCGAGTGCTTCCAAAAGCCTATCACATTTCATATCAACGATGCGAGCATTCGTATGATCATTATTCGTGCGAAATCCAGCCTGTGGACCATTGAATGATGTTGCCGATAACCCTTTCTGTATAAGCATATTACTGAAAACAACAGCGGAAATAATCTCCCCGCATGACAATAAACTATCTATTTCACGTCTGGAGACGGAGTGACTTCCACTGCCAATCAAGCTAAGGAGGGTATCTGTAGCATAAGGCTCACCTTTTCGTCCCATAGCAGAAACAATCACCACTACCTTAAAGCCTTCTCCTACTGCCTTTTTAATATGACGGAAAGCACATTCCCTGCTTTTATCATCTCTAACAGACGTTCCACCAAATTTTTGAACAATTATCTTCATGTCATGGCACCTCTTTGTTTTAAAACATCCATAATACATACGAAACATGCTGTCAAAATAGTACCTGATGCATTGGAATGTCATTGTTCAAGATTGGAGGTGGAGTCTACAGCAGAAAAGAAAAGGTCGGAAGAAATCTGGACCTTTCCTGTTTGGAATTTTATTTTACAATTCCTAGTTCAACTAAGCTTTCTGCAATTTGCACGGAGTTCCAGGCTGCGCCTTTTAGTAG
Source organism: Bacillota bacterium (assembly GCA_051750385.1). Lineage (GTDB taxonomy): Bacteria > Bacillota > Bacilli > Bacillales > Bacillaceae_I > Sutcliffiella_A. Next base: position 957,276 of record JBNJJQ010000001.1, read on the forward strand.
ATTATCGGAAACAACCCATAAATGGAAACCTTTTTTGTTATCAAGGTCTTTTCTGATTCGTCCGACAAACACATCATTCAAGCCCACGCAATTTGCAGGCATCGGGTACAGCTGTTCTTCCGGTTTGTCTTGCAGCACCACACCAGGCGCATTTTGAAGAAGCGCTTGGATATCTTGAACATTCACATTTTCGTCCTCAATTTCAATATATACAGACTCGGAATGTCCTGTGACAACTGGCAAGCGTACACAAGTTGCAGCAACTTGCAAGTCAGGTGCATGCATGATTTTCTTGGTTTCATTAATCATTTTAAGTTCTTCAAAAGTAAAGCCATTGTCTTCAAATTTATCAATTTGCGGAATGGCATTGAATGCGATTTGATAATGTTTTTTGTCACCCTTAACAGGAAGCATTCCAGGAGTAAATTCCTCTTTGTTCAGGATAGCCTGGGATTGAGACTCAAGTTCCTCAATGGCAGCCGCTCCTGCACCGGAAACTGCCTGATAGGTGGAAACGATGATTTTTGATAATCCGAATTTCTGACGGATCGGTTCAAGCGCCACTACCATCTGGATGGTGGAGCAGTTCGGGTTGGCAATGATCCCATTGTGACCGTTCAGATCTGATTCATTCACTTCAGGTACCACAAGCGGTACATTTGGATCCATACGGAATGCACTCGTATTGTCCACGACGATGGCGCCTCTTCTGGCCGCTTCTGGAGCCAACTCCTTGGAAACGCTGCCTCCTGCACTGAACAATGCTATTTGAACACCGTCGAATTTCGCCGGTTCTGCTTTTTCAACTGTATATTCCTGCCCTTTATACATGATTTTTTTACCTGCTGAGCGCTCTGATGACAATAGTGTCAACTTCTCAATCGGAAAGTTTCTTTCTTCTAATGTATGAAGCATTTGTTGTCCAACTGCCCCTGTTGCTCCTACTACTGCTACATGATAACCTTTCATCTATTCAAGCACCTCTCCATAACAAATAAAATAGTATAAACATTCATACTTAATTTTTAATTTTATCACATTACTCAAATAAAGAAGAGAAGAAAATTTAACTTTTTCTTCTCTTCCTGCATCATCCTATAGGTCATCTTTGTACCGTTCTACTATGACGGGCTGTACTTGTTTGTTTTCAAGTGCATGCATTACTGTCGGCACCAGCATTTCCATTCTGGCAACCATCGAATTTGGTTTCTTTTCTGGTGCATCCTGACCAAATGGAATGAAATAGATATTCTTTGTGGACATCAGTCTCATAAGATTCATGCCATTCAACCCTAAAGCGTCATTGGTGGAAATACCAAGCACAACCGGCTTATGATTGCGGAGAGTGGCTTTTGCAGCCATCAGTACTGGTGATTCTGTCAGTGCATTGGCCAACTTGCTCATGGAATTCCCGGTCAACGGCGCGATGACCATACAGTCCAAGGGAATTTTTGGTCCTAGTGGCTCTGCTTTTACAATGGAGTCAATCACTTTGTTGCCTGTTATTTCTTCTATTCTTTTGATCCACGCTTCCCCTTCACCGAAACGGGTATTGGTATTCTGAACGGTGAATGAAACGACTGGAAGGACGTCCGCACCAGCATCAACCAACTTTTTCAATTCAGGTACCACCGCATCGTATGTGCAATGTGAACCGGTTAATCCAAACCCTAAACGTTTACCTTTTAAATCCATATTAATTCTCCCCTCTCCCATCCATGCCTTCCTTAAGTAACTGTGCCAGCACATTGGCCACTATCTGACCCGCTGTTTTCGGAGCAACAATGCCTGGAAGCCCTGGTGCCAGTAATGCTTTTATTCCTCTTTTTTCTGCATAGCGGAAATCAGTTCCACCCGGTTTGGATGCCAGGTCGATAATCAATGTGTGTGCAGGCATCTTTGAAATAACATCAGAAGTAACAATCATATGCGGGATGGTGTTGATGACCACATCCACATCCGATACATGGGAGGACAGATCCTTCAATGAAAAAGGAGCCAATCCCATTTCAAAAATCCGGGCAATATGCTCTGATTTTCTTGCTCCAACTCGTACATTTGCGCCAAGAGCTGCAAACGTACGAGCAACACTCATCCCAACTCTACCTAGCCCCAGCACCGCCACCTTTGAATGATGGATTGTAATATCCGTGTGCTGGATAACCATCATTATTGTTCCTTCAACGGTAGGTATCGCATTATAAATAGCGACGTCATCCCGCTCAAACAACTGCACCAGCTTCCGTCCGGTACTTGTTACAAGATGATCAAGATAGCTATTGGTAATTCCTGAGTAGATGGTGCAATGGTCCGGAGTCTGTTTAACAAGTTCTTCGTTCAAACTAATCTTCTCGTTCGAAAATATAGTATCCACTTGCCCTTCTAAATTCGTCCCTGGAACAGGTAGGATAATGGCACTAACAGTGGAAAAATCCACTTCATCTATTTGCTCTTTTGAAGCACCAGTAAAACCGTGATCCAATTGATCAAATCCAACAAGCGAAAGCTTTGCGTCCAGCTCAATAAGCTTACGAATCACTTCCAGCTGCCTTGCATCACCGCCAATGACAGCTATGTGCATTCCGGTCAGCATATAAGTTCACCTTCTTCTATTTCGTGAAAGTATTGAAACCATAACCTCAACTTTTCTTACTTCCACATCTTATGTCATCCAAAGAAATTCTGTGATTGAATAGGCGTATAAAGGTGCAGGGAAGTTGAATGGGGGTAGTTTTGGTGGGTGTGAAATGTGGAGGCATAGGAGAAAGATTTTTAGATATGAGAAGGCAGTGATTGGTTTAACGGCATATTGGAAGCTTTCATTTTTGGGGATTATAGTTTTGACTTAAAAACGTGATTGAGAAGTTGCTTATCATCTTTATGATGAGCTTTTTACCTGGATTTCTTTGCGGAAAAGCACATACTATACATTTGTAATATGAACGCAAAAAGACCCGGCAACAAGCCGGGCCTTTCCCTATTCCTCATCCGGAATATCAATAATAATCATATCCGTTCCAATTTTCTTGATATGCTGCCAGGGCACGCGGATATCGCTTCCCTCTTTCTTCAGTCCGAACCATTTTACCGAGGGGATAATCAGTGATCTGATTTCCCCCGTGTTTTCGTTGATTTCCAAATCAGTATGTCCCAAGATTCCTAATCTTTCGGCGCGTTTTACATCCACTATCTCTTTTCCGCTCATTTCACTAAGTCTCATATGCATCGCCTCCTTATACTACTATATTAAGGAGCAAACAAAAAAAAACCTGCTAGTTCTCCCAGCAGGCGAAATATTTATTCTTTGAGGGAATTAGGCAATTCTCCATCAGGGCTGATCAACGCGACAGAATATTCATCCGTGAAGATTTTCTTTGCCAGGCTGTTGACAGACTCCTCTGTAATGCTGTTGATTCGTTCCAATATATCATCAAGTGAGCGATGTCTGCCCAGTAGCAGCTCGTTTTTACCGTTTCTGCTCATTCGGCTGTTTGTACTCTCAAGGCTCAGCATCAGGCTGCCCTTGATTTGTTCTTTACTGTTCACGAGCTCTTTTTGAGTTATTCCATCCGCTTTCAGCTTATCAAGAGTCTGCTGGACCGTTTCAAAAAGCAGGTCCAATTGACTGCTGCCAGTTCCACCGTAGATGGTCAGCATTCCGTTGTCCTGATAGGTGGAATGGTAGGAATAGACGGAATAGGCAAGTCCACGTTCTTCACGTACATCCTGGAATAGACGGCTGCTCATGCTCCCGCCCAATACATTATTCAGTACAATCAGATTGTAGATGTCTTTATCGCCTATCGGTAAGCCATTGTATCCAAGGCATAGATGGGCCTGCTCTGTTGTTTTCTTTTTTGCAATGCGTCCCGTTTCAAAAGCGGGCTTTACATAGTCGCGTTTGGAGAATCCAGTTTCATAGCTTCCAAAATGCGCTTCGATTTCTTTTATGAAAGAATCTTCAATATTCCCTGCCACCGAAATGACTACATTATCGGGAGTATAGGTTTCGTTCATATAATTTCGCAATGTATCTCCATTAAAATTGGATAACGTCCCTTCTGTACCCAGAATCGGATAGCCAAGTGGATGATTACCATAGGAGGCTCTGCTTAACACGTCATGGACTATGTCGTCTGGAGCATCCTCATACATTTTAATTTCTTCGTATACGACATTTTTCTCTTTTTTCAGCTCTTCCTCATCAAAGATGGAATGAAAGAACATATCTGCAAGAACACCTAGTGCATAATCGGAATGCTCATCCATTACCTTTGCGTAATAGCATGTATATTCTTTTGAAGTAAAAGCATTCACCTGTCCGCCAATGGAATCGAAAGCCTCAGCTATTTCTCTTGCATTCTTCGTTTTGGTCCCTTTAAAGAACATATGCTCCAGGAAATGGGATACCCCATTATTTTCATGGTCTTCATTTCTAGAACCGGTACCAATCCAGACGCCGATTGCGACAGAGCGGACATGTGGTATATTTTCTACTACGATTCTAACTCCATTTGAACATGTATGTTTAGTAAGCAACGATAATCCTCCTATTCAAGTCTGCCAATTCTAGTGGTGATGTGTGATTCTCTCTTCACTTAGCAAAGAGGATACAGATCCTAGTTCCAGCCCTTTTTCTTTAATTGAGATGATAAGCGTTTCCAATGCCTGCGCCGTCGATGGTGTGGGATGCATGAGGATCATGGCACCCGGGTGAATTTTCCCCATCACGCGATTGACCAGCACATTCGGCTCGGGCCGCTGCCAATCGATGGTATCCACACTCCACATAATGGTGCCAAGCTTCAAGTCATGAGCAATTGCGACAACTTCATCCCGGTAGCTTCCACTCGGCGGTGCAAACCATACGACATCGTTGCCTGTAATCGCTTCTATTACTTCGTTTGTTTTCACTAACTGTTCCCGAACTGCATCGGAGCCGAGTGTCTTCATATTTGGATGGGTAAAGGAGTGGTTGCCCACTTCATGTCCAGCTTCAACAATCATTTTCGCCATGGAAGGATTCTCCTTGACCCACCGTCCCTCAAGGAAAAACGTTGCTTGTACCCCATGTCTCTTTAATGTTTCAAGCATCCCGGGAATATGTTCATTTCCCCATGCCACATTTATCAAAAAAGAAGCCATTTGTTTTTCGGGATGTCCGCGGTAAATGGGGGAAGCTGGGAGATCACTCAGGTGAACCTTCGGGGCTACCTGATCCATTACGAGCTTTTTCTCATCGAATACACCGTTTTTCTTCATATTTTCATATGATTTTTCCAAGTTGACTTTCAGCCCGTTCAGGCCCGGTTGCGCTTTCCATACCTTATCTATCTTGGCATCCTGGGCTGCAACCTCGTAGTCTTGTGCCCTCTCTTCAATCTCTCCATATAAAGCATCCTTCTGCTTGGAAACTTCCGAAAGATTAAGTGACAGAGATTTGGTAAGATCCTCGGGATTTGGATGACTCACCGTTTTATATGTAAAAAAAGCTACAATCGTAAAAGCTGCCAGCTGTAATATTGATCTTTTCATTCTAGCCTTCCCCCTTTCTACTAGAATTTATGTAGAAGAGGGACAAGGTAGAACATAAAGCAATATTGTTCCTATTGCAAAAAAAGCCCGGTCTTCACCAGGCTCGTTTTTTAAGACATTTGTTCATTCTTTTCTTTTTGCTCTTTAAGGAGAACTTTTCTGGAAAGATTTACTCTTCCTTGCTTGTCGATCTCCATTACTTTCACTAACACTTCTTCGCCAAGCTTCACAACGTCCTCCACTTGTTTCACACGTTCTTCTGCAAGCTCTGAAATATGAACAAGACCGTCTTTGCCGCTGAACAATTCGACGAATGCACCAAACTTCTCGATGCGCTTCACTTTTCCAAGATAGATTTCTCCTACTTGTACTTCACGTACGATATCTTCGATGATCTTTTTCGCCTTTTCGTTCATTGAACTATCTACAGAGGAGATAAAGACCGTTCCGTCCTGTTCAATATCGATTTTAACGCCAGTTTCCTCAATAATCTTATTGATTTGTTTTCCGCTCGGCCCGATTACATCGCGGATCTTATCCGGATTGATTGCCATCATCAAGATTTTAGGAGCATACTGGGAAAGCTCTTTACGAGACTCATTTAGAGTCGCAAGCATGGATTCCAGAATATGCATACGGCCAACTTTCGCTTGCAGTAATGCTTCTTCTAAAATTTCACGGGAAAGCCCTTCTATTTTAATATCCATTTGAAGTGCTGTAACACCTTTAGAAGTTCCTGCAACCTTGAAATCCATGTCTCCCAAGTGATCTTCCATACCTTGGATATCGGAAAGCACTGTATAATGTTCGCCTTTTTTGATTAATCCCATTGCAATTCCGGCTACTGGAGCCTTGATTGGAACACCTGCATCCATCATTGCTAATGTGCTTGCACAAATACTTGCTTGGGAAGTGGAACCGTTTGACTCTAATACTTCGGAAACAAGACGAACCGTATATGGGAAGTCTTTTTCAGAAGGCAGGACAGGTTCAAGTGCACGTTCACCAAGGGCACCGTGACCGATTTCACGACGGCCTGGACCTCTCATCGGACCTGTTTCACCAACACTGAATAATGGGAAGTTATAGTGATGCATAAAGCGCTTCTCTTCTTCCACTCCAAGACCATCCAGAATCTGAACATCGCCAAGTGCCCCTAATGTACAGATGCTCAATGCTTGAGTTTGTCCACGTGTAAACAACCCTGAACCATGTGTACGAGGAAGCAATCCAACCTCAGAGGATAATGGACGAATCTCATCGCTCTTACGGCCATCCGGACGTACCTTATCTTCTGTGATAAGTCTTCTAACTTCTTCTTTAACAAGCTTGCTCAAGATTTCATTTACTTGTTTAAGTGTATCTGCTTCCGCTTCCTGCTCTTCGTATCTTGCAAGGACCGCCGCTTTAACTTCTTTGATGGCAGCTTCACGTGCATGCTTTTCAAATACTTGTACAGCAGTTGTCATATCTTCCTCGGCAAGAGCACGGATTTCGTTTTCCAGGTTTTTGTCCACTTCATACAACGCGATTTCGGTCTTTTCTTTACCGACTGCTTGTACAATCTCTTCCTGGAATGCAATCAGGCGCTTGATTTCTTCGTGACCGAACATGATTGCTTCAAGCATCACTTCTTCCGGCACTTCATCTGCCCCTGCTTCTACCATGTTGATGGCATCTTTTGTACCGGCAACAACCAGATTGATATCACTCTTTTCCAATTGCTCGACGTTCGGATTGATGATAAACTCGTTATCAACTCTTCCAACCGTAACTCCTGCAATTGGTCCTTGAAAAGGTATATCAGAAATGGATAATGCCAAAGATGAACCGAACATCGCAGCCATTTCAGAGGAACAGTTCTGATCCACACTCATCACGATGCTGATGACTTGTACTTCGTTTCTGAATCCGTCGGCAAATAATGGACGAATCGGGCGGTCAATCAAACGGCTGGCAAGGATCGCTTTTTCACTTGGACGACCTTCACGCTTGATGAATCCACCAGGAATTTTCCCGACTGCATACAATCTCTCTTCGTAGTTTACAGTCAAAGGGAAGAAATCTAATTTTTTCGGTTCTTTTGAAGCAGTTGCAGTGCTCAATACCGCAGTGTCACCATAACGAACCATTACAGCTCCGTTTGCTTGTTTCGCCAATTGGCCAATTTCTACCGAAAGGCTTCTTCCAGCCCAATCAATAGTATAGACTTGTTTGTCTTGTCCCATGAGTTCGTTTAACCCCTCTCTAGCATTTCATATGTATAGGCTTACTTACTTGCTACTTTCCTTCCATCCTATTGGGACATCTACACTAAAAAGCAAGAAGCCAAGAGGTGCAATTTCCAGATAAGGTAAAAGCAACGATTTGAGTAGTGCCTATTTAAAATATTCAATAGTAAAATAATGCATTTAGTATTATGTATAGTATGAACGAAATAACTACAACATATCAATAGAATTCCGTAATGTATAGGTAAAAAGTTGCCTTTTATGATATATATGGAAAGCCAAAGGTACAACCTTGCGAATAGTCGCTTCTAAAAATACTAACAAAAAAGCGGGAATTCTCCCGCTTTTCCAAAAAACATTATCGACGTAGACCTAATTTTGTGATTAGTTCACGGTAACGAGTTACATCTTTGTTACGTAGGTAAGTTAGTAAGTTACGACGTTTACCAACCATTTTCAATAGACCACGACGTGAGTGGTGATCTTTCTTGTGCGTACGTAAATGCCCGTTTAGGTTGTTGATTTGCTCTGTTAGGACAGCGATCTGAACCTCTGGTGATCCAGTGTCAGACTCATGAGTTTTGTACTCATTGATTAGCTCTTGCTTACGCTCTTGTGTTATAGCCATCCTATTCACCTCCTTATTAGTAAAAACCCCTATTACCGAGCAAGCGTTGGTGATTCGACTTGCCAAGCAATGGTTTTAGTACGTTTAATAGCATACATCTTTTTTCGATAAAAAGCAAGTATCGGGTGTGCTTTTTTGAAAATAGTCCTGTGCCGTCTGCTTGTCCTTTTGGATTTGTGCAATCAGGGCATCAACACCAGCAAACTTCCGCTCTTCCCGGATGCTTTGGTGCCATTCCACAATGACTTCCTCTCCATAGATAGATTCATTGTATTCAAAAAGATGGACCTCAATGGAAGGCAAGGCATCTTCTTTGCGTTCTTTAAAGGTCGGTTTATATCCAATATTGCAGACTCCATGATGCCATTGACCTCTTACATGCATCCTCACTGCATAGACACCTGTCCTGGGAACCACATAATCGTCTGAAAGCTTAATATTTGCTGTAGGGAAACCAATAGTACGGCCACGTTTATCACCATGTCCCACTGTTCCCCTAATTACATAGTAGCGACCCAGCGTATGAGGGAGCTTATCCATTTCCCCCTCTTTGATCTGTTCCCGAATCAGTGTAGAGCTTACTTTGAGGTTATTGGTTGTATACTTTTCAATGACGGTCTGATTAAATTGCCCTCGTGAATGGAAAGGCAGTGTTTCCATTGTTCCCTTCCCTAAGCGGCCGTAGGAATAATCAAATCCAGCCACTACATGTTTGATATTGAGCCCAATGATATACTGGTCAACAAAGTCCTGAGGCACAAGACCGGCAAATTCCAGATCAAATTTCACCACGTACAGAATATCCACACCCAAGTTGTTAAGAATCTTTACCTTCTCCCTTAATGGCGTAATATAACGTACATGTTGAACGGTCTTTCTCAAAACGACGGATGGATGTGGATCTAATGTCATGACGGAAGCTTTCAAATTATGCTCCCTTGCTTTTTCAATTGCAGCCTTTATGACACTTTGGTGACCTAAATGGATACCGTCAAAAAACCCGAGTGCCACAACTGTTGGATCACACTCTTTTTGCTGTATAGAATGAGGATGTTCTAAATAGACAACTTTCATCATAATCACCTATATCTATCTGTTCATACAGTATGTATGCCAAATTTCTAATTCTCTTTAAAACCCACTGTCCTGACCGTGAAAAACCTTCTTCGGCTTCATTAATCCCGGTTTTGTCGGATGCTTCATGTAGATGGCCAGGCAGGCATTATTATGGAAAACACTGAAGTACTCCGCTTCTCCTTCAAACTCTTCAGGAAAGGTGAGGACTGCTCCATTTTGGACTTTCTCTGCTACTGTATCACTTATCTCAAGCTTAGGCAACGAGTTTAACGCTTTTTCCATTGGAACAAGGACACTGTCCACTTTTTCGTTCGCCATCAGATCTTCCAGTTCCTCCAAAGTAATCGCTTGGTCTATTTTAAAATTCCCCGAAGCGACTCTGGTCAATAGACTCATATGAGCAGGATAGCCAAGCAGTTCCCCTATTTGGACCGCCAATGTCCTTACATAGGTCCCTTTGCTGCATGAAACCTCAAATGAAAACTTCAATGTATCGTTCTCATGCTTGATATCACTTGTGAGAAAAAGGTCGTAGATGGTAATTTTTCTGGAAGGTCGGTCTATTACTTTTCCTTCTCTAGCATATTCATATAATTTTTTCCCATTTATTTTCACCGCGGAGAACATGGGAGGGATCTGTTCTATTTCACCTGTCAGTTCTTTTAGAACCTGCTCTATTTTCTCTTGCGGAATAGATTCAGTTACTTCCTTTTTCTCCACCACTTCACCAGTTTGGTCCTCGGTTGTGGTGGAAAAGCCTATTGTTACTTCCCCTATGTATGTTTTTTGTTCAGCTGTCAGGAACTCAACCAGTTTAGTCGCCTTTCCAATGCAGATCGGCAGAACACCTGTAACTTCCGGATCGAGCGTCCCTGTGTGGCCGACTTTTTTTGTTTTTAGGATTTTCCTCACTTTGAAGACACAGTCATGAGAAGTAAAACCCTTTGGTTTGTTTAAGACCAGAATGCCATCCAAGGGATGCACCCCTTCCTATTTTATCAATTCAGTAGTTTTCAACGTTGAATAACGCAATAATTACACTTAAAGGATAGACACTTCTGTCTATCCTTCAAGGTTACTCTTCTTCATCAGAGTCATTTCTATTCAATTCATGTATTAAGGTATTGATGCGATTACCGTATTCCATGGATTCGTCAAATTCAAAGAAAAGCTCAGGAGTTTTTCTCAAACGAATTCTTCGTCCGATTTCACTGCGGATGAAGCCTTTTGCTTTTGCCAGGCCGATAAGTGTATCCTGCCTTTTTTCATCGTCTCCAAGGACAGAGATAAACACCTTGGCTTGTTGAAGATCGCCGGTAACCTGCACATCTGTAACAGTGACAAATCCTACACGGGGATCTTTGATTTTACGACCAATGATATCGGAAAGCTCCTTTTTCATCTGCTCTCCAACACGGTTTGATCTGAGTGTCATACTTTTCACCCCTTTAAAGCCAATCAAGCGAAGTTTCTGCTCGTTCTATTTCCGGAAAGGAATCTAGATAATCCAGGACTTTCTGCAATTCCTTTTCGGTGACGGATTTAGAAGAAGATATGGATACAATCCCTAGCTTCGTCCGCTGCCATACGTCCTGATGGTCAATCTCCGAAATCGAAATGTTGAACCGTTGCTTCAGTCTTGTGATGATACGCTTAAGCACAGCTCTCTTTTCCTTCAGTGATTGAGCATCATAGATCATACAGTCACATTCTAAATATCCGATCATTTTCTTTCGATTTCTTGCATGACGTACGCTTCGATGATGTCGCCTTCTTTGATATCATTAAAGTTTTTGATCGTTACTCCACACTCATAGTTTGTCGCAACTTCTTTCACATCATCCTTGAAACGTTTTAGAGTATCTAATTCCCCTTCAAAAATGACAATGCTGTCACGGATTAAGCGAATGCTGGAATCACGAGTGATTTTACCTTCCGTAACATACGCTCCTGCAATAGTACCAACTTTGGAAACCTTAAACGTTTGACGAACTTCCACTTGACCGATAACTTTTTCTTCAAATTCCGGGTCAAGCATCCCTTTCATCGCTGCCTCGATCTCTTCAATCGCCTTGTAGATGATACGGTGTAGACGAATGTCAACCTTCTCTACATCAGCTGTACGTTTTGCTCCACCATCAGGACGTACGTTGAAGCCAATTACAATCGCATTTGAAGCAGATGCTAAAATAATATCGGATTCTGTGATTGCTCCAACACCAGTGTGAATGATTTTCACTTTCGCGCCTTCGACTTCAATTTTCTGCAGGGATGCAGCCATCGCTTCTACAGAACCTTGAACGTCAGCTTTGACAATGATATTGATTTCTTTCATTTCACCTTGTTTGATTTGTTCAAAAAGGTCATCTAATGTTATACGGGATTTCTCGCTTCTTTGCTCTTGAAGTTGTTTCTGAGCACGTGCCTCTCCGACATTACGTGCTTTTTTCTCATCAGCGAAGACCATGAAGTTGTCACCGGCTTGCGGCACATCATTAAGACCCGTGATTTCAACTGGTGTAGATGGACCAGCCTCTTTCACACGGCGCCCCAAATCATTTACCATCGCACGCACGCGGCCGAATGTGTTTCCAACAACGATAGGGTCTCCAACTTTAAGTGTACCTTTTTGCACAAGAAGTGTCGCTACAGAACCTCTTCCTTTATCAAGCTGTGCTTCAATAACAGTACCTGATGCGGCACGCTTAGGGTTTGCTTTGAATTCTTCCACTTCTGATACAAGCAGGATCATTTCAAGAAGTGTATCAATTCCCTCTCCGCTTAGAGCAGATAGTGGAACAAAGATAGTATCCCCGCCCCATGCTTCGGAAACAAGTCCATGTTCAGTCAATTCCTGCATAACACGTTCAGGATTGGCACCTTCTTTATCCATCTTATTTACAGCAACAATGATTGGAACCTCGGCAGCTTTTGCATGGTTGATTGCCTCTACTGTTTGAGGCATAACTCCATCATCGGCAGCTACAACAAGAATGGTAATATCCGTTACTTGTGCTCCACGCGCACGCATCGTTGTAAAGGCAGCATGCCCAGGAGTGTCAAGGAAAGTGATTTTCTTGCCTTCCACCACTACTTGGTATGCACCGATATGCTGAGTGATACCACCTGCTTCTCCAGCTGTAACCTTTGTGTTACGGATGGAGTCAAGTAAGGTCGTTTTACCGTGGTCAACGTGACCCATGATAGTAACAACTGGTGGGCGTTCTTCAAGAACTTCTTCCTTATCTTCCGTTTCGTAGCCTTCGAAATCAGTTACTTCAAAAATGATTTCTTCTTCTACTTCCACATTGAACTCGCCAGCTACCAGTTCGATTGCATCTTTATCAAGATCCTGGTTGATGGTAGCCATTACACCCAGCATTAAAAGCTTCTTGATGATTTCAGAAGGCTCTTTGTTCAGCTTACTTGCTAATTCTCCAACTGTCAGGGAACCTGTGAAAGTGATCTTAGAAGGTGTCTCTTTTTTCTTCACTGGTGGTGTTGGCGCTGATTGTGGTCCGCGGTTTTGTTTATTGTTCTGTTGTTTCTTTTTGCCTTTTGAAAAATTGTTATTATTGTTGTTATTGTTGAATGGCTTCTTTGCAGGTTTTTGTGCAGAGTTGTTGCTCTTAGTGCCACCTTGTGCGGACCCTTGGTTATTTGCAGGCTTCTTTGGAGCACTGTTTGTTCCTTGGGACGCCGCCGGCTTTTTAGCTGTTTCTTGTTTATTTGTGCCATTCAATTTTTGGATAGTGTCTTCATCTAATGTTGCCATATGGTTTGATACCTCAATATTCATTTCTTTTAGTTTTGTAATGACATCTTTACTTGATACGTTCTTTTGTTTAGCGTATTCGTACACGCGTAATTTCGTCATACATTCACCCCCAAAGATTAATCGAGCATAGTGAGGAGTTTTTTTGCAAACCCTTCATCTGTGATTGCGATGGAAACTCTCGCGTCTTTTCCTATAGCCCGACCTAACTCGTACCGATCCTCGACCGTTCTGATCGGCACTTCGTAATAACTGCACTTATCATGCAGCTTTTTCATTGTATTGGGAGATGCATCCCCTGCAACTAGTACAAGCTTGGCATTCCCCGATCTGACTTCTTTCACCACCAGCTCTTCCCCAGTGATGGTTTTCCTCGCTCTTGTGGCGAGGCCTAATATGGATAACCATTGATTATTCATGATGTTGAATCTTTCTCCGTTTCTACCAGTTGAAGCAATTCATCATACAATGAATCATCAATCGCCACTTCTAAATGTCGGGATAATATATTTTTCTTTTGTGCAAGAAGGATACTCTCTTTGCTTCTTGCCAAATACGCCCCTCTACCAGACTTCTTCCCTGTCAGGTCAATCGAGACTTCGCCCTCTTTGGAGCGGACAATGCGAATCAGATCTTTCTTCGGTCTCAATTCCTGACTAGCAACGCATTTTCGCATAGGAATTTTTTTGCGACTGTTCACTGGTCTCACCCTCTTTTACGATCATTCTTCCGTGTTCTCATCCTCATAGTAATCATCCATATCTTCCTCATCATTTTTTGATAGGGAAAGGCTTGGATAGATTCCTAATTGTTCTGCTTCAGACTCGCTTTTGATATCGATTTTCCAGCCTGTAAGTTTTGCCGCAAGACGCGCATTTTGGCCTCTTTTCCCGATTGCAAGGGAAAGTTGATAGTCAGGAACGATGACAGTTGTCGCTTTGTCCTCTTCTTTTACCTGTACCTCCAGAACCTTTGACGGACTAAGGGCATTTGCCACGAAATCCACAGGATCCTTGGACCATTTTACGATGTCGATCTTTTCGCCCTTCAGTTCGTTTACAATAGCCTGAACCCTTTGCCCTTTAGGACCTACACAGGCTCCAACCGGATCAACTTCCGGATTATCGCAATGCACAGAGATCTTGGAGCGATCACCTGCTTCGCGGGCAACGGATTTGATTTCGACAGTTCCATCATAGATTTCCGGAACTTCTAATTCAAATAGGCGCTTCAGCAACCCTGGGTGCGAACGTGAAACAAAGATCTGAGGACCCTTTGTCGTCTTCTCGACTTTTGTAAGGAATACTTTTATTCTATCATGAGGTTTGTAATGTTCATTAGGCATTTGCTCATTTACTGGCAAAAGCGCTTCGATTTTCCCTAGGCTGACATAAATGAACTTAGCGTCCAATCGTTGGACGATACCTGTCATGATATCTTCTTCACGTTCGATATACTCCGAATAAATGACTCCTCGCTCCGCTTCTCTTACACGCTGCGTTACGACCTGTTTCGCAGTTTGTGCTGCAATGCGGCCAAAGTCCTTCGGTGTAACCTCGATTTCCACAACATCGTTTTCCTGATAGTTCGGATCCAGTCGGCGAGCTTCTTGCACGGAAATCTCAAGACGGGGATCAAACACTTCATCTACGACATCTTTTCTTGCAAATACTCGCATGGTGCCTGATTCCAAATTCAGATCCACTCGAACATTTTGTGCTTGATTAAAGTTTCTTTTGTAAGCAGATATAAGTGCAGCCTCAATCGCTTCAATAATTACGTCTTTGCTAATGCCCTTTTCTTTTTCCATCAGAGTCAGGGCATCAAATAACTCGCTGCTCATACAACCATGTCCCCCTTAACATACCTATTCATTCTTTTTAACCTCGACGGCTAGTGTGGAAATAGGTATTGAACCTTATTAGAATTTCACTGCCAAACGTGCTTTGGCCACTTTCGGATACGGAATTGCCACTTCTTTTTTACGTGTCTTGATTGTCATGGAAATAGTGAGCGTTTCGCCATCAAAACTTAAAAGGTCACCTTCAAAAGTTTTGAGTCCATCCAATGGTTCGTATGTTTTCACATGCACATACTTGCCGATTGATTTTTCCAGGTCTTCTTTTTTCTTCAAGGGGCGCTCTGCACCAGGAGAAGAGACCTCGAGGAAGTAGTTATGCGGGATAGGGTCCAGCTCATCAAGCTTTTCGCTCAACATCGTACTCACTGTTCCACAGTCTTCAATGTCGATGCCGCCATCTTTGTCTACAAACACACGTAAAAACCAAGAAGAACCTTCTTTTACGTATTCAATATCCACTAATTCAACATTCATTTCTTCTGTGATAGGCAGCATTAATTCCTCTACCGTATCTATTACATTTTTGCTCATCTTTTTCCTCCTTCGCTGTAGCGAGAAACGATGTTTTTAAAATCTGAACAAAAGACCCTGCCAAAATTAGCAGGGAATCATAAACAAGCAAGCTTATGTACACCTAAAGGCGATACCAAAAGAATAGAAATTTCCTGGTCGCCGGAAATGGGGATACAATACGAAAGAGTGGGTTTCCCCACTCTTTGCTAATTACCTGTATATAGCATTTCCAATGTAAATATATCATATCCCTGGTAAATATGCAAATCTTTCTAGTGTTTGCAAAGCTTGTACAGTATTGATTTACAAGGTTTGTGTCAGCGTTTTAGAACAGAGAGAGCTGGTTTTGATCCGGCAGAGAACCAAGACATCCCTGCTTGTCCAGAAATTCCATGATAGTTTTTGAAACCCGGCCGCGCTGCTGAAGATCCTCTTTGGAAAGGAACTCGCCGTCCTCCCTTGATTTTACAATATTGATGGCCGCATTGGTACCAAGTCCAGGAATGGCATTGAATGGAGGAATGAGTGAATTTCCTTCAATTATGAAATCGGATGCATGTGATTTATATAAATCCACTTTTTGGAAGTAGAATCCTCTTTCACTCATTTCCAGTGACAATTCCAAAACGGTCAATAAGGATTTTTCCTTCGGGGAAGCATCCAGACCTTTGGCATTTATCTCTTCAATCTTTTGACGGATGGCTGCTGATCCTTTTACCATACTATCAAGATCAAAATCATCCGCACGAACGGTAAAATACGCCGCATAATACATCAGTGGGAAATGCACTTTAAAGTAGGCGATACGCACTGCCATAAGAACATAGGCTGCAGCATGCGCCTTCGGGAACATATATTTTATTTTCAGGCATGAATCGATATACCATGCAGGTACATCGTTCTTGATCATTTCCTCTTTGAATTCATCGGAAAGACCTTTCCCTTTACGAACAGATTCCATGATTTTGAATGCCATGGAAGGGTCCAGACCTTTATAGATGAGATAAACCATGATGTCATCACGGCACCCGATAACTTCGCTCAAAGTACATGTCTTATTGTGAATAAGCTCCTGGGCATTTCCAAGCCAAACGTCTGTACCATGTGAAAGCCCGGAAATCTGGACAAGTTCAGAGAAGGTCGATGGCTTTGTATCTTCAAGCATCTGCCTTACAAATCTTGTTCCGAACTCAGGAATACCAAGTGTACCTGTTTTACACATGATCTGTTCTTCCGTAACTCCGAGCGATTCAGTGCCGCTGAAGATTTTCATAACATAAGGGTCGTCAGTCGGAATCGTCTTCGGATCAATACCGCTTAGATCCTGCAGCATCCTGATAACGGTCGGATCATCATGGCCAAGTATATCAAGCTTTAGCAGATTGTCATGAATGGAATGGAAGTCAAAATGAGTGGTCTTCCATTCCGAGCTTGTATCATCAGCCGGAAACTGTATAGGGGAAAAATCAAATATATCCATATAATCCGGCACAACGATAATACCGCCTGGATGCTGCCCGGTTGATCTTCTCACACCAGTACATCCCCCTGATAGACGGTCAATTTCCGCTCCGCGAAGAATGAGGTTACGGTCATTTGCATAGCCTTTCACATACCCGTAAGCTGTTTTATCAGCTACGGTACCGATTGTCCCTGCACGGAATACATAGTCTTCCCCAAACAGCACTTTCGTGTAGTTATGGGCACGAGGCTGATACTCACCGGAAAAATTCAAATCGATATCGGGAACCTTATCACCTTTAAAGCCAAGGAACGTTTCAAACGGTATATCATGACCATCCTTTTTGAAAGCCTCCCCACAATTCGGGCAATCTTTATCAGGCAGATCAAACCCTGAACCAACCGAACCGTCGTCAAAGAATTCGGATGTTTTACAGGATGGGCACACATAATGCGGCGGAAGTGGATTCACCTCGGTTATCTCTGTCATGGTTGCCACAAAAGAAGATCCGACCGAACCACGAGAACCTACTAGATATCCATCATCCAATGACTTTTTAACAAGCTTATGAGATATCAGATAAATAACTGCAAAACCGTGCCCAATGATACTTTTCAGTTCTTTTTCAATTCGCTTCTCCACAAGTTCCGGTAGATTCTCCCCATAGATGCTCCGTGCCATTGAATAGCTCATCTCACGAATCTCTTCATCTGCACCTTCAATCTTAGGAGTATACAAATCATCCTTGATCGGTTTAATTTCCTCGGTCATGCTGGCGACTTTCTGCGTATTTGTGACGACAATTTCCTTTGCCTTTTCTTCACCAAGGAAGGAAAAGGCGGAAAGCATATCGTCGGTTGTCTTGAAATGGACATCCGGAAGCTTGTGACGGTTCAGCGGATTCGCTCCTGATTGGGACCTTACAAGAATCTCACGGTGAATCTTATCCTCTTTTTTCAGATAGTGGACATTCCCAGTCGCTACTACCGGCTTTTCAAGTTTTTCTCCGAGCTTGACGATATTTGTGATGATTTCCTTTAACGCCTTATCGTCCTTGATCAATTCCAATTCAATCAGATGATCATAATTGCTAGGGGGCTGCACTTCGATGTAATCATAGAACTCGGCAATACTTTCTACTTCATCCGGTGCTTTTTGCATCATCCCTTCGAATACTTCCCCTTTATCGCAGGCCGTCCCGACGAGCAGACCTTCACGATATTTTTGCAACAATGAACGTGGGATACGAGGAACTCTGAAAAAGTAGTTCATATGGGAAATCGATACAAGCTTAAATATGTTTTTTAACCCAACCTCATTTACTGCAAGCAGAGTGATATGGGAAGGTCTCGCCCTTTTATAGGCATCGGACTTACCGGAGTTGTCATTCAGTTCATCATGATAGGTGATGCCGCGCTCCAGGGAGTCCTTCAGCATCTTCATGAGCAGGTAACCGGTGGCCTCCGCGTCATAGATTGCTCTGTGATGCTGTGTTAGTTCAATATCAAACTTTTTACAAAGGGTATTCAACCGATGATTTTTTAAATCCGGGAAAAGCAGTCGACCCAGCTCAAGTGTATCGATGACAGGATTCTTCGCTTTTCCAATCCCTATGCGCTGGAACCCGATATTCAGGAATCCCATATCAAAGCTCGCATTGTGCGCCACTAGAATATCATCTTCAATCCATTTATAGAAATCCTGCAGTACATCACCGACTTCCGATGCATTCCGTACCATGTCATCTGTGATCCCTGTCAGGTTGATGGTGGTTGCAGATAAAGGGTGGTGTGGATTTGAGAATGATTCAAATCGGTCAATGATCTCTCCATCCCTTATCTTGACTGCTGCAAGCTCGATAATTGTGTCGTACATGGCAGATAAACCTGTGGTCTCCACATCGAAAACAACATACGTATCTTCCGCCAGATTTCGATGGGCAGGATTATAGGCAATGGGAACACCATCGTCTACGAGGTTCGCTTCCAATCCGTACAATATTTTGACGCCATTCTTCTTTCCGGCTGAATATGCTTCGGGATAGGCCTGAGCAACCGCATGGTCTGTAATGGCGATGGCTTCATGACCCCATTTTTTAGCCTGTGCGACCAGGGAGGAAATGGAGCTGACGGCATCCATCGTACTCATCGGGGAATGAAGATGCAGCTCAACCCTTTTTTCACCCTCTGGTGCAGTATCCCTGATTTCTTTACCTTGGAATTCATTGATATCATTGGCCATCATAACAAGGTCACGAACAAAGGTGTCGTTTTGAATGCTTCCTCGCACTTTAAGCCACATACCCTTTTTCACCGCTTGCAATAACGGTACATCCTCTTTGTCCCTTGAGAACATTTTTACAAGGATGGAATTTGTATAGTCGGTTATCTTGAAGGTCAACAAAGTTCTGCCGCTGCGAAGCTCTTTCGTTTCGGCATCAAATACATACCCTTGAACAGCCACACGTCTTTCCTCTTCCACAATCTCCGCCAAGGTTTTAATTTCGGCGTCATCCTTGATGGTGTAGCCGATCATTACTGGACCGCTGATTGAACTGCCATCCTCTTTGGCGCTATCTTTTTTCTGCATCTCCGTGACAGCGGCCAACGCTTTTTGTTGATCTTCAATTTGCTTTTGTTCAACAAACTGCTGATACTCCTCCTCCGAATGGGAAAGTGTCGTATCAAGCACGAACGTCGGAAAACCAAAGCCTTCGTACGTTGTACATATAGTTGAGTTCAATTTTCGTTTGACCGCTATAGCCTCCGCTTCATTCCTGGCAGTAAGCATAAGCTTATTGCCTTGAAGCGTAGGTGCTTGTCCTTTTAATAACATTAATAGCGGCGGGGAACAGCCTTCAAGTTCTTTCAGACAAATCGGCCAATAGTCTTGTATATATGAATCCTCAAATGAACGGTCCAAGACACTGATTTGAAAGGAAACATTGGCTATATGTGAAAAGCTTTTTGTGAGCTTCATGTAAAATAATTCATAGATGGAAACAGGCAGAACTTTCTGTAGAACAAAATGAAAATGCCATCTTTTGCTTGTCTTCTCTACAGTCAATTTATCTATTCCAGCTTCTGCAAAGTAAGGAAAAATATCATCACTTGTCAAGTCAAGCTGCTGAAGGAGAAGACGAAATCGATCTTTTTTTTCTTGAACTAGCTCCATTACAATGTTCAGACCCCTTTCTCCGTCCCTAATCATTTTCTATACATACTAGAAGGTACCTCCAAATGGGGGTACCTTTTTAGTGTATTCACATCTATTGTACTACAGATTGGCGCAGTGTTTGAATTAAATGTTCAACAGATACTTCTTCCATTTCACCTGTTTTTCTCCATTTTACTTCCACTACTTTTTCCTCTGCTTTTTTCCCGACCGTTACACGTACAGGCAAACCGATCAGCTCTGCATCTGCAAACTTTACTCCAGGACGTTCCTGGCGATCATCGAATAGAACTGCAAATCCTGCTTTTTTCAAGCTGGAATAAATTTCTTCCGCCAGTTGTGCCTGGTCGGCATTTTTCACGTTAACAGGTATCACATGAACATCATAAGGTGTAACTGCAGCCGGCCAAACAATTCCACTTTCATCATGGAACTGCTCTACTACCGCAGCCATAACACGGGACACACCGATGCCGTAGCAGCCCATAATCATCGTCTGGGATCTCCCGTTTTCGTCCAGGTAGGTTGCTCCCATGGCTTCGCTATAGCGGGTACCAAGCTTAAATATATGTCCAACTTCAATACCTTTTGCAAATTGGATCTTCCCTTGTCCATCAGGTGAGAGGTCCCCTTCCTGAATGAAACGCAGATCTGTATACTGACTTACGGTGAAATCCCTGACAGGATTAACATTCGTATAATGATAGCCCTCTTCATTGGCACCTGCCACAGCGTTTACCAAATACTCGACTGAGTGGTCTGCTACAACCTCTACAGATTGGGGTAAATCAATTGGTCCAAGAGAACCGATCGAGCAGCCCATCTGTTCTATCACTTCCTCAGGCGTTGCCAATTCGACAACGGATGCCTGATAGAGGTTCTTCAATTTTATATCATTGATTTCGTGGTCGCCGCGAACCAGTACTACCACGAATCTTTCATCCACTTTAAAGCAAAGTGTTTTAATCATTTTGGAACTAGTAACTTGTAAGAAGTCTGAAACTTCTTCTATAGTTTTTTTGTCAGGTGTATACACCTTTTCCAACTCATCTACCGCTTCGCCGCATTTTTCATAGTTGGCAACGACTGGAGCCATTTCAATATTAGCAGCATAGGAAGAGTCCGAAGAATAGGCTATCGTATCCTCACCAATTTCTGATAGTACCATGAATTCATGCGTATCCTTACCGCCCATTGCTCCTGAATCTGCGATGACAGCGCGGAAATTCAATCCCAGCCTTGTAAAGATATTGGAATAGGCAGTGAACATCTTTTCGTAAACATCGTCCAGGCTCTCTTGTGTTGCATGGAAGGAATAGGCATCCTTCATCAGAAACTCTCTTCCTCGTAAAAGACCGAAGCGGGGACGCTTTTCATCACGGAATTTAGTTTGAATCTGATAGAGTGTCAAAGGAAGCTTCTTATAGGATTTCACTTCATCACGTACAATTGTTGTAATTACCTCTTCATGGGTCGCACCGAGTGCAAACTCACGATTATGGCGATCATGCAGTCTCATGAGTTCTGGTCCATAGGAATACCATCGGCCTGATTCCTGCCACAGCTCTGCCGCTTGCATAGCCGGCATCAGAAGCTCCACCGCCCCTGCATTTTCCATTTCTTCGCGGACAATATCCTCCACCTTTTTCAATACTCTTTTTCCTAAAGGCAGAAAACTGTAGATTCCGCTTGCGTTTTGTCGTATAAAACCTGCTCTAAGCAGCAATTGATGGCTTTTCACTTCTGCATCTGAAGGGACTTCTCTCAGAGTAGGAATAAGCGTCATGCTTTGTTTCATATAGTGGCACCCCATTACTTATGTATTTTACGATAAAAGCAAAGAGAACTTGCATCTTTCTCAAGGATGCAAGTCAATCTCCTTTAAACTATCATTTATATTATAGGCTGTTTTCCATTTAAATAAATTGTACACATCAAATGTTGCCCGTTGATTTCCGCTCCGGACACTTGCTTTCCGCGGGGACGGATGGGAGCCTCCTCGGCTTCGCCTGTGGGGTCTCCCATGCCCTCTACTCTCCCGCAGGAGTCAAGTGTCCTCCGCTACAAACAACTCAGTTTTTTAACATTATTTGCTCTACTGAGATAAAAAAATGAAACAAAATCCAATTTTTCAAACTTTAGGAAGGCAAATTTTATACTATGATTCACCCCTGTTGGTTGGAGTGCAAGGCGTGAGACTCCTGCGGGAGCAGCGTGTCAAGGGAGACCCCGACCCCGCAGGGCGCAAAGCGCCGAGGAGGCTCCCGAGGCCGCCCGCGATCGCTGCCGCCTGGAACGGAGACCAACAAGGTGTTTAATATCGACACCTAATCTTTAGCCCAGCCCTATTCTTAAAAGCAACAACCTTTACGAAAAGACCATTATTATAAAAAGAACTTCTGGATATCATTCCATGTTACGACGAGCATTAGGAGCATCAGTAGTGCAAATCCGATGAAGTGGACGAGTCCTTCTTTATGGCGGTCAATCGGTTTTCCTCTCACCGCTTCTGCAGCAAAGAACATCAGTCTTCCACCATCCAATGCCGGGATAGGCAGGAGGTTGATGATACCGAGATTGATACTGAGGACGGCAGTCCAGCGCATAAGGAGGAAAATTCCTGATTCCGCCACCACTTCGGTTGATTTATAGATGCCAACAGGACCGGAAAGCATATCAATGGAGAATTGACCTGTTACAAGCTTACCAAGACCAGTAATGATCTCTTTTGTCCAAGTATAGGTTTCTGTGGCAGCCTTTGGAATAGCCCCTAGGACGGACTTCTCGGTAGGCATGAATACGCCAATAACTCCCCTTGCCTCTCCGTTTTCAGCAGGTTCGGATTTAGGGGTGACCGGAATGTTCATCGACTGCCCATCTCTCTCAACCAAAAACAGCAGTTCCTCATTTGCGTTAACTTGGATGATCTTCACGACTTCTTCCCACGTAGACACGCTTTCGTCATTGATTGCCAAGACTTTATCGCCTTGTTGTAAACCTGAAGCCTGTGCAGCCCCATCCGGCGTCAATTCCCCAATAACGGATTCGTTGACATAATAACCCTGGACCATTCCCAGAAAGGCGAAAATCAAAAAGGCTAGTATGAAGTTCATCATCGGGCCGGCAAAAATAGCCAGTGTACGCTGCATAAGCGTTTTAGAACCGAATTGTCTATCGTAGGGTGCATTTTGGATTTCCTGCCCGTCCATTACAAAGTAGGATTCCTTGCTTACCTTATATTCCTTCAATGTTTCCTCTTCATTTAGCTCGTACCCTCTGATGATAAGTTCACGCTCGAGATCCGCATATTCAACCTCGATGATCTTGGCATCCGGATACTTATCCTTATTATTGATGACTACCTTATTGACTTCCCCTTTGCTATCGAACATAAGGCCGACATGGTACCCCGGTTTGACCTCAATTACTTCAGGGTCTTCCCCAGCCATTCGGACAAATCCACCGATTGGCAAAAGTCTGATGGTATAGACGGTTTCCTGTTTTTTAAATGAAAATACCTTGGGTCCAAAGCCAATGGCAAATTCGCGGCAAAGAATACCTGCGCGTTTGGCAAAAACCAGATGTCCCAGTTCATGAACAAATACAAGAACTCCAAAGATAATAATAAATGCGATTACTGTATTCACTAGATCTCCACCTCTAATCTGTTAGTGAACGAACAAATTCTCTCGTTTCAAGGTCAACCTCTTTAATGGTCTGCAAATCAGGATTCACCTGGAATGTATGTCGCTGCATGGCCTTATCGATGAGGTCTTCAATGGTTAAAAACTCTATTTTGCCATTGAGGAATGCATCCACAGCCATTTCATTCGCTGCATTTAGTACTGTAGGCATCGTGCCTCCCGTATTCCCTGCTTCAAAAGCAAAATGCAGGCATCTGAATCGTTCAAAATCCATCTTTTCAAAATGGAGCTTCCCAAAATCCGTGAGACTCAGTCTTTTTCCTGATTTGTGTTCAAAACGATCCGGATAGCTTAATGCATATTGGATGGGGACCTTCATGTCTGGCGTGCCAAGCTGGGCCATCACACTTGTATCATGGAATTCCACCATAGAGTGAATAACACTTTCTCTATGTAATACTACTTGAATATCTTCATAAGGGATATCGAACAGCCAGTGTGCCTCGATCACTTCCAACCCTTTATTCATCATGGTTGCAGAATCAATGGTGATCTTTGCACCCATCGACCAGTTAGGATGATTCAGCGCATCGGCAACTGTTACCCCTTCCAATTCTTTTCTTGATCTATCCCTGAAGCTTCCACCGGATGCCGTCAAGATAAGAGATTGGATGTTTTTTTCATTTTCTCCCTGAAGACATTGATAAATTGCGGAATGCTCGCTGTCAACCGGAAGAATCGATACGCCATGCCTCTTGGCCGCAGCCATGACGATGTGACCTGCTGTAACAAGCGTTTCCTTGTTCGCAAGTGCAATTGTTTTTTTGCATTCAATGGCATGCAGCGTCGGCACTAGTCCTACACTTCCCATCACTGCATTCACGACAATCTCCGCCTCTTCATGGGTGGCAATATCCACTAGCCCTTCTTCCCCATAGGAAAAGCGGATTTTACTTGCCGGAAACTGCCTTTTCAATGTATCACAGTCCTCTTTCGATTTCACTGAAACAGCTTTAGGAGAAAAATCCTTGATTATCTCGACCGCTGCGGAAACATTGCTTCCGACACTAAAGGCGACTAGATGAAATAAATCCGGATGCTGCTTTATCACATCTAAAGTTTGAACACCGATCGAACCAGAAGCACCTAATAGACTTATCTGCTTCACAAGCTTTCACTCCTTCATCCACCACTTTTACGAGCGCTTAGGATATAAATTTATGTATAAAATGTAATAGTGGCAAAACAAACAGCAAGCTATCAAAACGATCTAATATTCCGCCATGTCCAGGGAGTAGATTACCTGAATCCTTAATCGCATAATGTCTCTTCAGTGCGGACTCTACCAGGTCGCCCATTTGTCCCACTACAGAAAGAATACTCGCTATTATGATGGTAATCATGAGCCCATGTTCAAACCCTACTGTGAACTGGAAAATGATTCCAACTAAAATTGCACAAACCACTCCGCCCAATGATCCTTCTACTGTTTTATTCGGACTGATTTCAGGCCACAATTTTGTTTTCCCCATCGCCTTGCCAATAAAATAGGCTCCTGAGTCGGTTGACCAAATTACAACCAAAGCAAAAAACACATAGGTTAAGGAGATGTCGCGAATTTCGATAAAATAGAAGAAACCCATACCTACATAGATGGTAGAGACCAAAGCGAACCCTACTTCATCGAAATTGAATCTATTTTTACTGATGACCGTATAGGTCAATAGCAACAAAACACCTATTACCAGGAATTCCACTTTCGTAAACAAGGGCTCAGTCGGCATCCATTCTCCTGGGATAAGTATCACCCACATCAACAGCAAGGATAACACGCCTGGAACACTTGTAATGGAGATATTCTTCATTCTAAGTGCTTCATATAAACCAATGGTAGCTAATAAATAAATAAAGAGAACAAATGGTAGATTTCCATAAATCACGATTGGCAAGAACACCGCGACAGCGATGAAAGCTGTAATAATCCGTTGTTTCATTGTATGTCCAACACCTTTTTATATACCACCAAATCTTCTGCCGCGCTGTTGATAGCTGCTAATCGCCTCAAAGAGATGATTCTCATCAAAATCGGGCCATAGTACATCGGTAAAATAGAATTCGGCATAGGCAAGCTGCCATAGCATGAAGTTACTTAATCTAATCTCACCGCTTGTACGAATTAGAAGATCTGGATCTGGTAGTTGATTGCTGAAAAGGTAAGTAGAAAAAACCTCTTCTGATAATTGTTCCATCGTTAATTTGTTGTCTTGAATATCTGTTGCTGCATTTTTTACCGCACGTAAAATTTCATCTCTGCCTCCGTAATTCAAGGCGAAATTTAGTATTAGACCGGTATTATCCTTCGTTTTTTTCATTGCATTTTCAACAGCCCTGAGCGTGTGTGCCGGCAGATCTGATTTGTTTCCCATCAATCGGACTTGTACATTTTCCTCCATCAGTTCAGGAAGAAATGTGCCAAGAAACTCTTCAGGGAGCTTCATCAAGAAATCCACTTCCAATTTGGGGCGTTTCCAATTTTCAGTTGAAAAAGCATACATCGTCAGCACCTTGACACCAAGGTTGCTTGCGGACTTCGTAATCTTTCTTACCGTTTTCATTCCTTCATGATGCCCTGCCACTCTTGGTAGGGCGCGTTTTTTCGCCCATCTCCCATTTCCATCCATAATGACAGCGATGTGTTCC
Organism: Bacillota bacterium; assembly: GCA_051750385.1. Classification (GTDB taxonomy): domain Bacteria; phylum Bacillota; class Bacilli; order Bacillales; family Bacillaceae_I; genus Sutcliffiella_A. The sequence continues at coordinate 983,876 of JBNJJQ010000001.1, forward strand.
GGGATTTGGTGCTGCATTAGTTCCTCTTTGGAAAAAGAGGATTTAGAGGTTTCTTTGCCTCTCCACTCTTGTATTTTTTTCAGCATAAAAATCCTCCATTAAAAATAAACAGACTCGCCAACAAAGGTTCTCCATTTATAGTAACAGTATTAACAAAAAAACCCCCTGTAAACATTAGAGGGTCTTTCCATCTTTCTATTTTACATGTAAATCGCTTAGACTTCCATGATTTCTTTTTCTTTTTCTTTTGTAACAGAATCCACCTTCACAATATAGCTGTCTGTTTGCTTTTGGATGTCGTCTGTATAGCCACGCAATTCATCTTCTGTGATCTCGCCGTTCTTTTCAAGCTTTTTCAGATCATCATTGCCATCGCGACGAATGTTACGGATCGCAACTTTTGCTTCCTCAGAAGATTTCTTCACAGTTTTAACAAGCTCTTTACGTCTTTCCTCAGTTAATGCAGGGATGGAAATACGGATAACGGTACCGTCATTGGAAGGATTCAATCCTAGATCCGCCTTGATGATCGCTTTTTCGATATCCCCTAAAGAAGATTTGTCGTAAGGCTGTACTACTAATAGTCTTGCTTCCGGTACGTTAATGGATGCTAGTTGATTTACAGGAGTCGGAGCGCCATAATAATCGACAGTCACTTTATCGAGAATTGCTGCAGAAGCTCGTCCTGCACGGATGGATGCCAATTCTCTGGAATAAGACTGGATGGCTTTTTCCATTCTTTCTTTTGTTTGTGTAATGACTTGTTTCGCCATGGTTATTTCCCCCTTACAATTGTTCCGATATTTTCACCTAAAACTACACGTTTGATGTTTCCTTCTTCCATAACAGAGAAAACAATGATTGGTATATCATTATCCATACATAAAGAAGAAGCTGTGGAATCCATTACAGCAAGTCCTTCGCGTAATACATCAAGATAGGAAAGTGTTTCATATTTTGTTGCAGTACTATCGATAGACGGATCTGCACTATATACGCCATCCACATTGTTTTTGGCCATCAGGATTACTTCCGCCTCAATTTCAGCAGCACGCAATGCAGCTGTTGTATCTGTGGAGAAGTACGGGTTACCGGTACCTGCAGCGAAAATGACAACACGTTTCTTTTCAAGGTGACGTATTGCTTTCCTTCTTATGTATGGTTCTGCAACTTGTCTCATTTCAATTGATGTTTGAACCCGCGTTTCCACCCCGGCGTTTTCCAGGCTGTCTTGCAGCGCTAATGAGTTCATGACAGTAGCTAACATCCCCATATAATCAGCGGAAGCACGATCCATTCCCATTTCACTGCCTATCTTGCCTCTCCAGATGTTTCCGCCGCCAACTACGACAGCCACTTCCACACCCAAATCAGCCAGTTCCTTTACTTGAAGGGATACAGATTTAATAACGGATGGATTGATACCGAAGCCCTGGTCGCCCGCTAAAGCTTCCCCACTTAATTTTAAAACGACACGACGATATTTTGCTTGAGCCATAATAACCTCCAGGAATACATGGATTTCTATTTTCTTATATAAATACATAATAATGTTTATTAAAGGCTGTTTTCGCATTCATTGTTGCTATAGATAAAATGTACACATTAAATGTAGCCCGTTGATTTCCGCTCCGGTCACAAGATTCCCCGGGGTCTCCCATGCCCTCTACTCTCCCGCAGGAGTCAAGTGTCCTCCGCTACAATCAACTCACGGGTAAAACATTATTTGCTATAAGGAAGAACCTTAAAACAAATTAAATTCACTACTGAAAAGAAAAATTGAGATAAAATGCAATTTTTGTACCTTTAGTAAGGCGAATTTTTTATTTTGAGTCACCCCTGTTGGTTGGAGTGCAAGGTGTGAGACTCCTTGAAAATGCAAGCATTTTCTGCGTGCGATGTATCGCTGCCGGAGCCTTCCTTGTCCTGCGGGAGCAGCGTGTCAAGGGAGACCCCGCAGGCGCAAAGCGCTGAGGAGGCTCCCGAGGCCGCCCGCGGAAAGCGAACGCCTGGAACGGAGACCAACAGGGTATTTAATGTTGACATTTTATCTTTAACTCAGCCCTATTATAAGGAATAATCTTTACGAAAAGAGCCTTTCTAAAAAAAGGGAACACAAAGTGTGCTCCCCTACTATACAGAGTTCAACTCTTATTTTTTAACTTGGCTCATTACTTCTTCAGCGAAGTTATCTTGACGTTTTTCGATACCTTCTCCAACTTCGTAGCGGATGAATGATTTTACAGTTCCGCCTTTGCTTTCAACGAATTGGCGAACTTTCATGTCAGGGTTCTTAACGAAAGATTGGTCTAAAAGGCAGATGTCCTCGAAGTACTTACCAAGGCGACCTTCTACCATTTTAGCTACAATGTTCTCAGGCTTGCCTTCGTTTAATGCTTGCTCAGTAAGAACTTTACGCTCACGATCAGCTTCTTCAGCAGAAACTTCGTCACGGGAAACGTATTTAGGGTTGATTGCAGCGATGTGCATAGCTACGTCTTTTGCAGCAGCTTCATCAGTAGTACCTTCAAGAAGAGTTAATACTCCGATGCGTCCACCCATGTGAAGGTATGCACCAAACGCGTCAGCGTCAGTTTTAGTTAAAATTGTGTAGCGACGTAGAGTCAACTTCTCACCGATTTTAGCGATAGCAGTGTTGATGTGTTCAGAAACTGCAACACCATTGTCCATTTTAGCTTCAAGAGCAGCTTCTACAGATTCAGGTTTGTTTGTGATCAGGAATTCACCCAATTCGTTAACAAGCGTCTTGAATCCTTCGTTTTTCGCAACGAAATCCGTTTCAGAGTTCACTTCAAGGATTACCGCTTCGTTTCCTTTAGTTACGATAGCAGTCAAACCTTCAGCAGCGATACGGTCTGTCTTTTTAGCAGCTTTCGCAATACCTTTTTCACGTAGGAAATCGATTGCTTTCTCCATGTCACCGTTTGTTTCAGTTAACGCTTTTTTGCAGTCCATCATGCCAGCGCCAGTTTTTTCACGTAATTCTTTTACCATTTGAGCAGTTACAGCCATAGTAATAATCCTCCTTAGTGTATGTAAATCTGATGGAGCGGGGAAAAGTTGGTCCACGCTGCCATCTGGATATTTTCCAAAAAAAAGTGATAAAAGGCTTTCCCCTCTTATCACCTTTTTCTTAAATCAAATTATGCAGTAGTTGTAGCAGTCTCTTCGCCTTGTTTCGCTTCAAGGATAGCGTCTGCCATTTTACCAGTTAAAAGTTTCACAGCACGGATTGCATCGTCGTTTGCAGGGATTACAACATCAATTTCGTCCGGATCACAGTTAGTGTCTACGATACCAACGATAGGGATGTTCAATTTTCTTGCTTCTGCAACAGCGATACGCTCTTTGCGTGGGTCAATGATGAATAATGCATCAGGAAGGCCCTTCATGTCTTTAATTCCGCCTAAGAATTTTTCAAGACGCTCTAGCTCTTTCTTTAACATTACAACTTCTTTCTTTGGAAGAACTTCGAAAGTTCCATCTTCTTGCATTTTTTCAATCGCTTTTAGACGAGTAATACGCTTTTGGATTGTTTCAAAGTTAGTTAAAGTTCCACCTAACCAACGTTGGTTAACGTAGTACATTCCGGAACGTTCTGCTTCTTCTTTCACAGAATCCTGAGCTTGCTTTTTAGTACCAACGAATAATACTGTTCCGCCGTTACCAGCAAGTTCCTTCACGAAGTTGTATGCTTCTTCAACCTTTTTAACAGTCTTTTGAAGGTCGATGATGTAGATGCCGTTACGCTCAGTGAAGATGAATTTCTTCATTTTTGGGTTCCAACGGCGAGTTTGGTGTCCGAAGTGTACACCAGCTTCTAGTAATTGTTTCATAGAGATTACTGACATGTTATATTCCTCCTAATGGTTTTTTTTCCTCCGTTCACTTCATTTCCAAGCAAAACTGAACAGGTCAGCACCAATGCTCGAATCGGTAAACGTGTGAATTTATAACACCGAAAATAAATATATCACAATCACATTTTACAATCAAGTCGTAATTGCTTATCACTGTCGAATTTTCCACAAAAGTTCTATTTCCGTCTTTCCTTTATCCAGTTTCTTTGCAATTTCCTCCATGGAATAGCCTTCTTCGAGGAGAATCGCCACTTGTTCGTAGGTACTTAGCTCTTCAAAGGATATTGGCTTTTCGTTATTGTCATTCGACTCTGATTGTACACTTTCCCCAAGCAAGGCATTTATATCATCCTGGGTGATTTCAGGTTCCTTTTCGTCGATCGAATGTTCTGTCGTGTTCTTAGGCTGCTCTTTCACCACTTTTTGACGTTCAGGAAGCTTTGATAGAAAAGCTTCGTTCTCTTCCTTCAGTTCATAAACATAGGAGCCAATCGTTTCTTCCGCCTCCTTCAGCAGCTTATGATAATCCTGCTCCAGCTGCTGAACATGGGAGAATTTCATATAAAGAATGATAACAAGAAAAATAGCCAATAAGCTTATGGCGAAGTTAATCACCATGAATAGGGTTGTCATAAGTAACACGCTCCTTTCACTTCATATCATAGATGGAGCCGATTGCATTATTGAATGAACACAACCGGCTTTGGGATTTTGCATTTTCTATTTAAATTGATGAACAATATTGATATTGAACTCCCCCTGAAGCGGAAACCAACAGGGAGTTTCCCATAGCCATTACATCAAATCATAGCAGACAATTCTTTTCGCAATTTAAAGATTGCTTTGGAATGTATCTGCGAAATCCGGGAGGTTGTAAGGCCGAGTACCTGTCCGATCTCCGTCAATGTCAGTTCCTCTTTATAGAATAGACTAATTACCAGCTTTTCATTGTCATTAAGTTTTTCAATCTGGTCGATCAACTGCTGGATCGCTTCGGATTTCAACAATTCCTGTTCAGGGGAAATGCTTGATTCATCTTTCAGAGCAAAAGTTTGATGGGTAGAATCATCTTGTTCCTTCGGCATATCATCAATGGATAGAACGTTGGAAAAGAACACCTCATGACTAATAGCGGCTACTTCCTCCTCAGGCATGCAAAGCTCCTCCGCCAGCTCCTGCAGGGTGGCATTCCGCATGAGCGACTGCTCCAACCTTTCTATTGCCGCTTCAATCCGTTTGGACTTTTCGCGCAGACTTCTTGGAAGCCAATCTTCTTTTCTTAATCCGTCAATGATGGAGCCGCGAATCCGGAAAGAAGCATAGGTGTCAAACTTCAAGTCCCTGGTAGGGTCGAATTTTTCTATAGCATCAAATAACCCGACCAATGCCAAGCTTTTTAGTTCTTCTCTTTTTACATTTTTGGGTAGGCCTGTTGCGATCCGCTGAACATGATAGTGGACAAGTGGCATATATTTCTTCACTAGATAATCGCCTGCATCCTGATCTTTTTTCGTTTTCCAAAGATCCCAGAAGCTTGATTCCTTGCTGGATGATATTGTACTCATGGCTTTCCCCCCTTTATTGCCGTTAAGACCTAATACATTAAATATAAGTGATTCCTTTATTGACTGTCTTAATCATCAGTTTTCCTGATTCCGGATTGAATTCAATGGTTCTGCCGCTGTTCCCCCCGCAATCCTCGCCTACTACCTGTATTTGATGATATTCAAGTTTTTCCCTGACAGCCTCAACATTTCTGGGGCCGATTCTCATCATTTCACTGCTAGAACTGGAGAATTGGAACATCTGAGCTCCTCCAGCCATTTTGGCTTTCAATTTTGGGAGGCTAGCGCCACTTCTTATTACCATCTGAAGTAGATGATCCACTCCTGTATCAGCATATTTGCAAGGGTTAAAATCTGATGTCCTCGCAAGGCTGGAATTTGGAAGCATCACATGTACCATTCCTGCAATCTTTGATGTCGCATCATAAAGAACAACCCCGACACATGATCCAAGACCAGATGTGCGTATGAACTGTGGAACTTGAACTATATTCATTTCTGCTATACCCACTTTGACGACATTTTGTAAGCCCAGCATTTACTTCGCTCCCAATTCCTTCAATATTTTGTCGAAAGAATCTGGAAAAGGAATAAGGAAGAAATGACCTTTCACTTTTTCGGCCGTCTCATCGGAGGTTTGTGATAGTTCCGTATCAATGAATATCGCATGGTCACTCACATGTGAGATTTCCAGCAGTCCTGCCATTACAATAGCCCCTACCATATCAACTGAAACCTGTGGTACAGATGGTGTCACAACTAGTCCGATTGCATCCGATAATGCTGTCAAATAATGAGCGGAGACAATATTGCCTAATTCCTGCAATGCTGATAAGGCCATCTCATGTTGCTGCAAGCTTTCTTTGTTCAGACTTTCGTCCTCTAATAGCTGCAGTATCAGCTTTGTAGCATCTTCAAGGGAAAGCACGAAGAACAGGCTGCCGGAAAGCTCCCCTTCCATTGTTAAAAAAACGGCAGCAACAGGTCTTTCAGGCCCGCCTGCAAGCTCCATCATTTCATTGAAGCTGACAATCTTTGCCCTTGGAACGTTCATATATATATCTTTATTCAAGAGCTGCGATAAAGCGGTAGCAGCATTGCCAGCCCCTATATTGCCAAGCTCCTTCAATAGGTCCAATTCTATTTGTTTATCCTGATTGTTCATTTCATCAACCTTCAATCATGTAGTGTTTCCAATTGGAGGACCTCATGAAGATCCAAGCAAACGAACAGGCGTTTATCAATCTTCACGACACCCTGGACATATTTTGTTTCAACCGATCCCACTACTTCCGGCGCCGGTTCGATTGATTCCTCGGAGATATCCAGGACATCATTTGCAGCGTCCACAATAAATCCTACTTCAAGCTCACCTACAACTGTAATGATGATTCTTGTTCTTTCATCATATTGCTTTTCAGGTAAATCAAATCTTGTGCGCAGATCGACAATTGGTGTGATTACACCCCTAAGATTAATGACACCCTTTATATGTGCAGGTACATTGGGAACTCGTGTAATAGGCAATAATTTTTCGATTGAGCGGACTTGCTGAACTGGTATGGAATATTCCTCCGTATTCAGTTCAAAAATAATGAGCTTTAATTTTTGAGCAGTTGTCTGCATTCCTTTTCCTCCAGTCATTCCTGAAATCACGGGCTAAGAATAGCGAAGTAACTATTTTATAAGAGCGTTGCAGTCTACAATCAATGCAACCTGCCCATCTCCGAGTATTGTTGCACCACTTATGGCGTAAGTTGAACTTAGATATTGACCTAGTGCTTTCAATACAACCTCCTGCTGTCCAATGAAGGAGTCCACGACAAGCGCTGCCATTTTATCACCTTTTTTCACTAGTACAATGGAGTAAAGGTCCGCTTTATTATCCTGGGTTTTCTTGACATGAAATACCCTTTCAAGATGTACGACCGGTACAATTTTCCCGCGGAAGTCAATTACTTCCTGCCCATGTGCGGTCATGATTTCCTCTTTCTTGATAATAGCCGTCTCTATGATGGACGATAAAGGAATTGCGTATTTCTCTTTTTCTATTTCTGTCAGAAGTACGGATATGATAGACAAGGTCAATGGCAGTTGGATGGAGAAGGTTGTCCCTTTTCCTTCCACGGAATCTATCGTGATATTTCCACCCAGGGATTCTATTGTGTTTTTTACTACATCCAATCCAACACCACGGCCTGAGATGTCCGAGATCACTTCAGCAGTCGAGAATCCAGAGGATAAAATAAGCTGGAACACTTCCTGATCTGTTAGACTATCGGCAAGCTGCGAGGATACGATACCCCGGCTAATCGCTTTCTTTAGGACCTTCTCCCTCGAAATTCCACCGCCATTATCGACGATTTCAATGAAAACATGGTTCCCGCTATGAAAGGCCTTTAATGTTATTTTACCTTCTTCATCCTTCCCAGCCGCCCTTCTTTGATCAGGCATCTCAATGCCATGGTCGACTGCGTTGCGCAGAAGATGAACAAGCGGATCGCCGATCTCATCCATTACGGTACGATCCAATTCCGTTTCAGCACCAATAACCTCTATTTCCACCTTTTTCCCAAGATCTCTTGCAAGCTGTCTGATCATACGAGGAAAACGGTTAAAGACGGTTTCAATAGGGACCATACGCATATTCAAGATGATATTCTGAAGATCATTCGATATTCTGGACATTCTTTCTACAGTTTCAATCAATTCATTCTCATTCAATTCCTTTGAAATCTGTTCGAGCCTTCCTCTATCGATCACAAGCTCCTCAAACAGATTCATCAGCCCATCCAGCCTATCGATACTTACTCGGATCGTTTTGTTTGTTTGTCCTGCCTTTGTAGCAGATGCCGGCTCAGGAGCCTTAATTGCAGGCTCCACCGTTGCTGCTGCCTCTATTACAGGTAGCTCAAGCCCTTCGATTTCAGGTTCAACTCCCGCGTCGTTTGTTTCCTGCACGGAAATATTTTTTGTATGTATAACGGTAGTTTCTACCTTTTCCACTTCCGAAACCTTCATGATTCTTTCTTTGACATCCTGTTGGTCCTCTTTTGTTACCATTGTAATAACAAACGAATCATTGAAGTTCTCTTCTTCAAGCTGATCAACAGGTGGGTTTGATTTGATTACTTCCCCTATCTGCTCCACCACTTCAAACACCATAAATACTCTAGCTGCTTTTAAAAGACAGTCTTTGCGTAGAGTAACCTTAACCTCCAAAGGCAAAAAACCTTGTTCTTCGGATTGTTGGAGGATTGTCAGTTCATAGGAGTCATAGGAATGCTCCTCCTCATGTCCACTTGCCTTTATTGACTCGTCTTCGAACGTCTCGCCTTTTTCAATTTTCACCAGCAGCGCAACTACATCGGAAACATCTTTTTTTCCATCACCACCATCTGCAATGGAAAATACCATTGCCTCTAGATACTCTACCGAGCGGAAAATTACATCCAACAGATTGGAAGAAACAGATAATTTATGATTTCGAATCATATCCAGTACATTTTCCATTTGGTGAGTCAGGCTCGCAAGGTCTTCATAGCCCATCGTGGCAGACATTCCTTTAAGTGTATGTGCGGAACGGAAGATTTCGTTGACAATTCCGATGTTCTGAGGATTACGTTCCAATTCTACAAGCTGGTTATTGATCGTTTCTAAATGTTCCTTGCTTTCTTCAAGGAAAATATCTAAATATTGGCTTAATTCCATGTTGAAACACCCCTATCACAATGTATATTGCTGTATAACGTCAGCAATATCTTCAAGATTTTCGATGCGATCTACAAGGCCTGTCTGAACGGCTGCATTCGGCATGCCGTACACAATGGATGTCTGTTCTGACTCGGCTATTGCAACTGTGTGTCCACTTTCTTTTAGCTTCCTTATCCCGGCAGCCCCATCAGCACCCATCCCTGTAAGGACTACGGCAATTTTTCTGGTTTTCTTTAATTTACTTAAGGAATCAAAGAGATGATCAACGGCTGGACGATGACCTTTTAATGGAGAATCTTCATTCAAGGAGATGAATAGCTCTCCTCCTAGCTCCTCCACTTCCATATGAAACCCGCCAGGCGCAATATAAACGGTACCGTTTTTCACTTTTTCACTATGTTCTGCTTCTGTAACAGGAAAGCTGCAAAGGGAATTGAGCCTCTCTGCCAATGATTTTGTAAATTGCTTAGGCATATGCTGAACTATAAATACTGGTGTACTCAAGGAGTTCGGCATTGATGTAAGCAATGTTTGAAGAGCTCTTGGTCCTCCGGTCGACGTCCCTATACAGATAATAGATCTGCTCCATTTTCTTTTCTCTGGCTCTAGGTCTATTTTACTACACAGAACTTTAGTTGGCTGAGCTTTTTTTCTCTCACTTTTTCTTCCTCGTAAAGAAAGGATATTGGAAGATGCCGCAAGCAGAATTTTCTCGATCAATTCCTCTTTCACCTTATATATATCCAAGGATATTGCTCCGGATGGTTTAGCAACAAAGTCTACTGCCCCGTTTTCAATCGCAAGAATGGTATTCAAAGATCCCGACGAGGTTGTACTGGAAAGCATGATAACAGGTACAGGTGATTGGGCCATCATTTGCTTCAATGCTTCTAAGCCGTCCATAACAGGCATTTCCACATCCAATGTGACAACATCCGGTGACAGTTCCTTTACCTTTTCGATTGCCTCGGCCCCATTACGGGCAGTGGCGATCACTTCAATATCGGGGTGATCTTGAAGAAGATCTGAAATCAGCTTCCGCATAAAAATTGAATCGTCTGTCACCAATACTTTTATTTTTTTCATGTTTGTATGACTGCCCCTTTTTCGGCTCTTTAAACACCGCTGTTGATTTCCGTACTAGGCTGCGCTTTCCGCGGAGCGGTACTTGAGCCTCCTCGGCTTTGCCTGCGGGGTCTCAAGTCTACCGCTATCTCAAGCAGGAGTCTTCGCCTATTGCTCCAATCAACAGCTAGGCAACTTTAAAATCATCACTAGTCTTCTATTAAGGTCTTTAAGCAAAAAGACGAAGTAGCTTTGCGACAAAGGATGGTTTTTGATCGGTTGATGCATTGGTATTTTTCTTATCCTCCAAGTAAAACGAAGCTATGTTTGCTACTGCCCTGGATGCCTGGCATTTAGGATATTTCAGTACAAATGGGGTCTGTTCCATTACAGCATGCAACACATATCTATCATCCGGTATGGATCCAAGATATGGAAGGTCTTTCTTCAGAAATTGCTTGGCCACTGCCTGAAGCCGTTCAGCTGTCTTAGCTGCGACCTGAAAATCCGGAACTTTATTCAACAATAATTTAAATGGAATGGAGTCCTCATGGATATTGATATATTTTAGAGCGGAATAGGCATCTGTCAAAGAAGTGGGTTCACACGTCGTAAGTAGGAAGATCTCCTCGACCGATAATAGGAGTTGCAGAGTTTCATCCGTGATTCCCGCTCCCATATCAAAGATAATGTAATCGTAATGAGACGAAGCTTCTTCCAACTGGCTTAAAAAATATCTCCTTTTCTGCTCATCCATTTTGAATATTTCTGTTAATCCCGATCCTCCAGCTATATAGGAGAGATTTTCCGGTCCGCGTTGGATAATCTGATCCAGTGTGCGTCCTTCTTCAAAAAGATGAACTATGCTGTAACCTTGTTTTGTGCCCATTAGAATATCTATATTTGCCATACCGATATCCAAATCGAACAAGAGCACTTTATTCCCTTTTTGCTGCAGGGCTATCGAAAAGTTCAACGAAAAATTGGATTTTCCGACTCCGCCTTTTCCGCTTATGATGGCAAGGCTTTTTGCTTCCTTGTGAGGCCGGCCTTCTTGTTCTGATGATTCACGATGTCTTTCAATCTGTTCTCTTAGTAGTCTGGCCTGATCAATCATTGCTTTAATTCCTCAAGCAATTCTGAGACGACCAGGTCCTTATATGCCACCTGCAGGTCTTCCGGTACACTTTGTCCATTTGTGATAAAAGCTGCACCAATATTGTATTGATGTATCATGGCATACATGGAGCTTGAGGAAGCCGTTTCATCTCTTTTCGTGAATATGAATTGTTGAATACCGACTTTCGAAAACTGATCCGTTATCTTTTTCATATCATTTGTTTTCGAAGTGAGGGATAAAACCAGAAACGTATCCATTTCCGACTTGAAATCAATGACCGCTTGCAGATCCCTGACAAACTCTTCATTCAGAAAGTTTCTTCCTGCGGTATCGATAAATACAACATCCAGATAAGAGAGCTTGCCTTTGGCCTCCTGAAAATCTTCGGCATTATAACAAACCTCGATTGGTGCTTCCAAAATGCTTGCATAGGTTTTCAATTGTTCAATAGCAGCAATCCTGTAGGTGTCAGTCGTTATAAAACCAACGCTCTTGCCATTCTGCAGTACCACACTCGCTGCCATTTTCGCCAATGTCGTGGTTTTACCGACGCCTGTTGGGCCGACAAGGCTTATATACTTCTTCTTGTAGATATTCCGCTCAAAATCAACCTGTTCTATTAATTGAAGGAAATAACGCTGAAGAGTCTCTGTCATCTGCCTTTTGGACAGATTTTTACTCTTCTGCCACTCTTGATAAAGATGCTCTGAAGCTGCTTGTGCGAGTTCGGTAGGAAGCTCCGTTTTCTGCAAGGATTCTTCGATGTCGAAAAAGTAATAGGGTAACTCTGAATCACGGCTATTTGAACTTTTTAACCCTTTCATCATCCGTTTCATCTCTTGAATATTATCAAGAAGCTCTCTCTGACTCGATAAATCGAATGAGGATTGCTCATTTTGGACAATGACAGGTTCCTTGATCGGTTCTATTACCGGTACAGAATAGTTTTTACTTTTCTGCTTGATTGGTTCCTCATCCACCGCAGCTATGACTTCCACACCTTTTTTTGTAACTAGTCCAAAAAACTTGGATGTTTTTACCGCTTTTGAATTTAAAATGACTGCCTCATCCCCAAGCTCAGCCCGAACTTGATTCATGGCTTCCTGCATGGAGGAGGCTTTGTATTTTTTCACTTTCATCCTTCCACATTCACCACCCCTATGCTTTGTACTTCTACACTGGCTTCCAGTTCGTTATAGGACAGAACAGGTATTTGTGGAAGATACCGCTCCAGTAATTGTTTCACGTACATCCTTACAGCCGGAGAACAAAGGAGGATTGGAGTCTGTTCGTAACCTGAGAATTGTTCCATCTGCTCTCCGACTCTCTGGACTATTTCCACCGATATGTTCGGATCCAGGCTAAGGAAATTGCCATGGTCCGTTTGCTGAATATGGTCAGCTATCAGCTTCTCCACCCGACCTGCCAAGGTTACAACCTTGAAAGATTCGTTTCCGACAGAATATTGGTTGGTGATCTGCTTGCTTAGAGCCTGTCTTACATATTCAGTAAGCAGCTCCGTATCTGCAGACATTTTCCCATAATCTGCAAGCGTTTCGAAAATGACCGGAAGATTTCTGATCGATACATTTTCCTTCAACAGCTTGGCTAGAACTTTTTGAACATCCCCTATGGTTAATGGAGAAGGTGTAACTTCTTCTATTAGAATAGGTGACGTTTCTCTTAGATGGTCGACAAGCTGCTTCGTTTCCTGACGGCCCAATAATTCATGTGCATGCTGTTTTATCTTCTCTGTAATATGAGTGGAAACGACAGATGGGGGATCGACGACTGTATAGCCGTACATTTCCGCCTCATCCTTCTTTTCCTCACTGATCCATTTAGCAGCAAGACCAAAGGATGGCTCGATCGTATCTATTCCTTCAATACTATCATCCTCCATTCCAGGACTCATTGCCAAATAGTGATCGAGGAGCAGTTCGCCCCTTGCCACTTCGTTGCCTTTGATTTTCAGACGATATTCATTCGGCTGCAGTTGAATATTATCCCTGATCCTGACAACCGGAATAACGATCCCAAGCTCCAACGCCAACTGTCTCCGAATCATGACAATGCGGTCCAATAGGTCTCCACCCTGCTTCGAATCTGCCAGCGGAATCAATCCATAACCGAATTCAAATTCTATCGGATCAACGGAAAGCAGATTGACCACACTTTCCGGACTTCGCAATTCGTCTGTAACGACTTCTTCCTCCGTTTCCTCGACCACCATTTCCTCTTTTTTCTGAGATTGGTGGATGAAATACCCGCCAACAATCAGCAAAAGAGCGATAGGTGCTGTCAATAACGGTCCTATGGGCGTAAAGATTCCAAGAAGCAGAATCGTCCCTCCTGCAACATAGAGCATTTGCGGATAGGCGAATAGCTGTGCCGTAATATCTGCCCCAAGGTTACCTTCCGAGGCAGCTCTTGTCACCACGATACCTGTAGCTGTTGCTATTAAAAGTGCAGGTATCTGGGAAACAATCCCGTCACCTACCGTAAGTAGCGTAAACATCTGGGCAGATTCTCCGAAAGATAGACCAAGCTGTGTCATCCCTATCACAATTCCGAAAAGCATATTAATGAAAACAATGATGATACCTGCAATGGCATCCCCTTTTACAAATTTACTCGCACCGTCCATTGCACCATAGAAGTCCGCTTCCTTTGCGATCTTTTCACGGCGCGCTTTAGCAGTATGCTCGGAAATAAGTCCGGCATTAAGGTCCGCATCGATACTCATCTGTTTACCGGGCATTGCATCCAAGGTGAATCGTGCGGCAACTTCCGATACGCGTTCTGAACCTTTTGTAATAACAACAAACTGGATAACTACTAAAATCAGAAACACAACAAGTCCTACAACAACATTGCCACCGACTACAAATGTCCCAAACGTATCTACTACAGTACCCGCATCTCCGTCACTGAGAATGGACCTTGTAGTAGAAACATTTAGCGCCAATCGATACAGCGTCAATAATAAGAGTAACGATGGAAAGATGGAAAATTGCAAGGGTTCCTGAATATTCATGGTAGTCAATAATACGATCAAGGCAAGGGAGATATTGATAATGATTAGAATACTTAGCATCCAGGAAGGAAATGGAATAATTAACATGGCAATAATCAGGATAACGCTAAGTAATACGCTTAGATCTCTAGCTGACATAATAATCTCTCCTTTAGGTCAAACCATCATTTAACAAGGTTCTTTAATCGGTATACATAAGCCAATATTTCCGCTACCGCCTGGAAATACTCCTCGGGAATAGCATCGCCGATTTCGGACTGACTGTAAATGGCTCTTGCAAGTGGTTTATTTTCCACCGTGGTAATGTTATGCTCTTTGGCTACTTCCCTTATCTTTAATGCAACAAAGTCAACACCCTTGGCCAATACATAAGGAGCATCCCTTTTATTCTCATCATATTTGAGGGCGATGGCATAATGGGTCGGATTGGTGATGATGACATCCGCCTGGGGAATATCCTGCATCATACGCTGCATGGCCATTTCCCTTTGCTTTTGCTTGATTTTTGATTTGATCAGGGGGTCACCTTCAGACTTTTTGTATTCATCCTTAATATCATTCTTGGACATTCTGATATTCTTTTCATAGTCATATTTTTGATAAAGATAATCAAAGACTGATAGAAACAAGAGTCCTGCACCGGCTATAAGCCCCATTCGAACCGTTAAGCTGCCGATAAACCCCAATGCTTCATGAATATTCATCTGGGATAGCATCAATATTTCCTCAAGAGAGAACCAGAGCAGTGAAAAGGTGATAAGCCCCACAAAAAGAATCTTCAACAATGATTTCACCAGTTCAACGATAGCCCTTACGGAATAGATGCGCTTAAAACCCTGAATGGGATCCAGCTTGTTCAATTTCATATGGATCGCTTCCGTGGAAAACAATGCGCCAACCTGAAGGAAATTTGCAATGACCGCTCCAACCATGGCAGCAAGCATGATAGGTCCTACAATAATGATGAGCTGCATCAGTGTATCCATGAATATAAGATGAACCTGATCCACTGTGACCTCTTCAAGCATATACACCTGAAATGCTTGAACAAACAGTGTGAGAATTTCCGATTTTAGCCAAGGTCCTATAAACGAAAGACAAAGAAACACAGAGATCAGAACAAATGCCGTATTGACGTCGGCACTTTTCGCAACCTGCCCCTTCTTTCTCGTGTCCTGACGTTTTTTAGGTGTCGCCTTTTCCGTTTTTTCTCCTGAAAAAAACTGCAGGTCCAGTCTCAACAATGATGCCATCTACAAACCTCCAAGCAATTCCATTAACCCTCTCATGGTATGAAGCATTAATTCGAACAATTGATAAAACAATGTAAACAGGATAGTCAAGGAGAAGATAATGGCAATAAAGCTTACCCCAATCTTCAAAGGCAGACCCACAACAAATATATTAAGCTGTGGAACTGTACGGGCAACTATTCCCAGCGCAACATCCACCATAAAAAGGATTGCGACAATGGGGAATGCCAATTGCAGCGCAATGACAAACATCATGTTGACCGCTTTCAATACGTATTCCAGTACAAGATCGTCACCAAACGGCAGCAAAGGTTGAGTGATGGAAATTAGTTCGTAGCTATAAAAAATGCCATCTAGCATCAAATGATGACCATTCACAGACAAAAGCAGCAACATTGCAAACATATAGAAAAACTGTCCGATGATCGGACTCTGTACTCCGGTCTGGGGATCGATGACATTCGCAATTGCAAAGCCCATCTGAAAATCTATAAAACCCCCAGCAATCTGTATGGCGGTCAAGATCATATAGGCAACCAGTCCGATTAAAAGACCCACCATCATTTCTTTTACTACAAGCATGATAAACATGCCGTCGATTTCAAGGACAGGAAGTTCAAGACTGAATGACATCACCAGTGCGAAAAAAAATCCGAGACCCACTTTAAATGTTGCGGGAACACTCCGATAAGAAAAGAGAGGAAGTGTTACAAAAAAGGCTGTTACCCTGGTCAGAACCAGCAGAAATGCCGGAAAATAGTTCAATGATTCAAGCATCTTCCTAACTCACAAATCGGTGCATGTTATTGAAGATTTCCATCGCATAGGAAAGCATATTGGATAGCATCCAAGGGCCGAATACGATAAGACCTACGAGGACAGCAACAATTTTGGGAATAAAAGCAAGCGTCTGTTCCTGAATTTGGGTGGTAGCCTGAAAAATACTTACAACTAAGCCCACTACTAAAGCGAGTATTAAGAGAGGAGCGGAAATTAATAAAATAGTAAAAACTCCTCGTTCTGCCATGGATATTACGAATTCTGGGCTCATTGATTTGACACCTCTTTTAAAATGTTTGCAGCAGTGATTTCACGACTATATACCAGCCATCAACAAGGACAAATAATAATATTTTGAATGGCAAGGAGATCATTACCGGAGGAAGCATCATCATCCCCATCGACATCAGAACACTCGCCACTACCATATCTATCACAAGAAATGGAATAAATATCATAAATCCTATTTGAAAAGCGGTCTTCAATTCACTGATTGCAAAAGCCGGCACTAAAACGGTCAGCGGTATATCTTCTATGGATTCAGGTCTTTCCATTCCTGAATAATCCATAAATAGTGCAAGATCTTTCTGTCTTGTATGTTTACTCATAAATTCCTTCATTGGCAAAGCTGCCAATTCATATGCCTCATCAAGCGTAATTTCCTCATTAAATAGCGGCTGCAGGGCCTGTTCATTCACTTGTGAAAAGGTCGGAGCCATGATGAAAAATGTTAAAAACAAAGATAGTCCAATCAATACCTGGTTTGGCGGCATCTGTTGCGTTGCCAAGGATGTCCTGACAAATGATAGGACAATGATGATTCTTGTAAAACTGGTCATCAGAATCAGGATTGCTGGTGCCAGCGAGAAAACGGTCAATAATAATAAAAGCTGAACAGAAGTGGATACGGTTGAGGCATCATTGCCACTGAAGACTTCCATTAAATCTGTCATCGTCCTGGACCTTCCTTTTCATCCAACTCACTGATTTTCTTTTTTCTTTCCTGAGTTAGTTCTCCAATCTGGTCTTTTAATAAACTGGAAAACTGGTTTGTTTTGACCTTATTTTTACTCGTTGGAAGTTTCTTTATCAAATCTTTGAACGTGTCCGAAGTTAGAGGTGTTTCTGATTTATTCTTGTAGGCCTCAAGAAGTAAATCTGCTTCTTTTTCGTCCGTTATTTCTTTTAATAGATTAATGGAATCCCCGACTCCGACAACTAAAATACTATTGCCCACTTTAACGAGCTGCAGTGATTTATTGTTACCGAGGTTGGTTCCCCCGATATTTTCGACAGACCGGCCGTTATCGAACCATTTATTGCGCTTGTTGATTAGACGCAAAGCACCGTATATCAAT
The DNA here is from genome assembly GCA_051750385.1 of Bacillota bacterium. Lineage (GTDB taxonomy): Bacteria > Bacillota > Bacilli > Bacillales > Bacillaceae_I > Sutcliffiella_A. The sequence continues at coordinate 1,001,649 of JBNJJQ010000001.1, forward strand.
AAAAGCACAAAAACAAGCGCAAAAATCATTTTAACAAAATCCCATATGGTAACAGTGGGCACGCTCTGCCCTTTGACCATTTCCGTATCGCTGAATGAGTCAGGCTGGCCATGTTCGGTTGTTTCGGATTTTTCTTTTTCACTTTTTTGATTGAACATTTCATCCACCATCATGCTTCCTCCCTCTCCCTGCTGAGAAGCAGTAAATGGAGAGGGCAGAAGGAAGAATAGTAGAATAACGGCTATACTTATTTTTTTCATGTTTGCAAGCAAAGTTGACACTCCTAGGATAGAGTTTTGTGGATAGCTTCAATCACTCGATCCGCTTGGAATGGTTTGACGATAAAGTCTTTCGCGCCAGCTTGGATTGCATCGATAACCATTGCTTGCTGCCCCATAGCAGAACACATGATTACCTTGGCATTTGGATTGATTGCTTTAATTTCTTTCAAGGCAGTAATTCCATCCATTTCTGGCATGGTAATATCCATGGTAACCAGATCAGGATGATGTTCCTTGTACTTCTCGACTGCCTGTACGCCATCGGCTGCTTCCGCTACCACTTCATATCCGTTTTTCGATAATATATCCTTGATCATCATTCTCATAAATGCTGCATCATCAACGATTAAAATACGTTTACTCATTTTGTTTTCCTCCCAGTAATCAACGAAGCTTTTTGATTCTATCTGTTTGACTTACAATATCTGTCACTCTTACACCAAAGCTTTCATCTATTACAACTACTTCCCCTTGTGCGATAAGCTTATTGTTTACTAATATATCAACAGGTTCTCCTGCCAGCTTATCCAGTTCTATAACGGAACCGGAAGACAGCTCCAGGATATCCTTGACCGAGCGCCTCGTTCTTCCAAGCTCTACTGTTACCTGCAGTGGAATATCCATTAACATGTTTAGGTTATTGGGTTCAGCCTCTGCAACTGTTGTAGTTTCGAAGCTTGAGAAAACTGCTGGCTGGACATTGACGGTCTGTGCAGGCTTCGCTGCAGCAGGTTGTGCCTTTCTTTCTTGCTGCTGCTGATAAGTGTTGTTTTCCGGTGCATGTTGTGAATAGGCGTACGATGTTTCCTCTGTTCTATGCTCCATCGATGCCACATTCTCTTGTTTTGTAACAGGTGGTATTGGCACATTAGACATAGATACAACAGGTTCTTCCACTTTTTTGTCCTTGTTCAATAATTCTTTTACAAGTTCTTTAGCAAATGGAAAAGGAAGTATCTGCATAATGGAAGAATCAATCAACTGACCGATTCTTATGGAAAATGCAACTTTTACCAAAAGATTATCTTCTGGCATTTCTTCTTTTCCTTCGCCCTCTTTGAAGTCTATCAACAGAACTGCTGGCGGCGAGATATCGATTTTTTTGGAGAACACCGTTGACATCGATGTTGCTGCTGACCCCATCATCTGGTTCATTGCTTCTTGAACAGCACTCAAATGAATCTCATCAAATTCCCGGGATGGATTTTCACCGCTGCCACCAAGCATCAAATCAGCGATTATGGCTGCATCCCGCTGTTCTACCACCAAAATATTAGAGCCTGTAAAGCCCTCAGTATAATTTACTCTGATAGCAACATAAGGATCTGGAAACTCTGCTTCCAATTGTTGTTTTTCGAGCAGACTTACCATTGGGGTCGTAATTTCCACCTTCTGATTCAAGAGCGTGGATAGGGCTGTTGCAGAACTGCCAAAGGAAATATTTCCAATTTCCCCCAGTGCGTCCTGCTCTAATGTCGAGAAGTGATCTTCTACATTTGGTGCAACAAAGAGGGGTTCTTCGTTGTCGTTATCTGAACCTCGAAGCAAGGCATCAATTTCGTCCTGTGATAACATTCCATCACTCATCATCTTCGTATCCCTCCTTGATTTCCTTCATAATTTGTATGGCCATATTCTTCTTCACTTGACCCACCTGAGCCAAAAAACTTGGTTTATTATCGACATTCACGAAGATGGGCTGTTCTATCTTCTGATCTAACGGCAACACGTCACCAACACTTAATTCAAGAAGATCAGAAAAAGTTATTTCAGACCTGCCAAGTTCCGCTGTAATCGTCAAGGTGGTCGCTTTAATCGCTTTTTGTAAAGATTTGACTTCATGGTCCTGCCTAACTTTACGCTTATCCTCCATCCAATAATGTGCAGATAATTTCGGGATGACCGGTTCCAACACTACAAATGGAATGCACACATTAATCATTCCTGTTATCTCACCGATCGTTATATTCATCGATATAACGATGACTGTTTCATTCGGGGAAACCATCTGCAGGAATTGAGGGTTCACTTCCAGGTCTGCCAGGAAGGGCTGGATATCAGTTATCGACTCCCATGCTTCACCAAAATTTTCAATCGCTCCTTCAAAAAGTGTCGTCATGAGCTTTGTTTCAATTTCAGTCAAGCTATCCACTTTATTAAAACTGGTTCCTTTTCCACCCAGCTGACGGTCAAGCATCGCATAGGCAATATTGGGATTTACCTCCAGAACCAGCCTGCCCTCCAGTGGAGAGGCTTCAAAGACATTCAATATTGTCATCTTAGGAATGGATCGAATAAATTCTTCGTATGGCAACTGATCTACAGATGCCACACTGATTTGTATGTAGGTTCTTAATTGTGCGGAAAAATAAGTTGTCAGTAATCTTGCAAAGTTCTCATGGATCCTTGTAAGATTTCTGATTTGATCTTTTGAAAATCTTAAGGCACGTTTAAAATCATACACTTTGACTCTTTTTACTTCATTATCTTTTTTCAATTGATCCGCATTCATTTCACCCGTTGAAAGAGCGGATAAAAGGGCATCTATTTCACTTTGCGACATCACTTCTGTAGACATGCCCACCACCTCCTATCTTCCCGTGGATCTCTTGATGTTAGTCTTGAAGCAGAAAGGAAGTTGTGTAGACCTGAACCACGGATCCTTCCTTCATCACTTCATTCAGTTTTGACTGTATATCGCTTTCAAGCTTTTTCAAACCTTCATTGCCTGCAAAATCGGAAGACTTTTTATTGGAAATTTCATAGATGATGATATTTCGAACCTGGAAATCTCTTTTTTCCAACTCTTCCCGAGCTTTTTTGCTATCTGTCTGGACCTTGAACTGCACACGAAGATATCCTCCACTTTGCAGGTTTGTTGTAATTTCCTCAATATCCAAGGAATGCTTCAGAATGTCATCGATCGATTCCTCGTCCTTTGAACCGTCTGCGTAGTATACATTGACCGTAACCAAAGCCGCCACTCCCACAAGGGAAATAATCAATAAAATGATAATCATGGCATTCACTAATTTGTTGCGGAACACTTACATTCCCCCTATCGCTTCTCTTGATGAATGCTAGTATAAAACTCTTTACAAAGAAGAATTACCTGCTCCATCGTTTCTGTTACGATCAATTTCTTGCCATTATTAAGTGTAACCATAGTATCTGGGGTTTCCTCTACCTGCTCGATCAGCCAGGCATTTAAAGCAAAGGATTTTCCATTTAGCTTCGTCAGTTTAATCATAATAGAGGGGCCAGTTCAGCATCCCTGACCCTATCCTCCTTTAGCGCTTCAGATTGACAAGCTCTTGCAGAATCTCATCCGATGTAGTGATGATTCTGGTATTTGCCTGGAATCCTCTTTGCGCAGTGATCATTTCTGTGAATTCTTCCGATAAATCGACATTTGACATTTCCAATGTCCCTGAAATGATTGCTGCCGCTCCGTCCGCTCCTGGACGGAACATTTCTGCCAATTGAATTCCATCTCCGTTTTTGTCCATCGTTCCGGAGTTATTGGACTGTTGGAAAAGGTTTTCACCGATTCTCTCCAGGCCGGAAGCGTTAGGGAACTTGGCCAGCATCACTTGACCTGCCACTTTTAGTTGTCCGAACTGATCGATGAAGCTTACTTTTCCATCACCGGAGATACTGTAGCTTTTTGCATTCGGCGGAATCTGGATCAGTCCCGGACTGCCGCTCAGGGAATCGCTCCATGATGGCAATTGAACCATTTCCGCTTTTGCTACGAAGTTTTCGAAGCTTTTATATTCCGTATCCAAGCCTTCCTTGATCGATTTTGCATAGAATACAAGGTCTGAAAGTTCATTCTGGCTTGCACCTCCAGCGACAGGCAATGTTCCACTGTATGGTTGTACAATCGGATCTACTAGTTGATATACTACTTCACCTGTCTGGTTGATAAATGTTGCAATGTCCGTGTTTAACGACTGACCAGCAGCATTGAATCCTAGTATTTGACCGGAATAGATCTCAGTATAGAAATTATTGAATTCATTCGCTGCATTATCACGCGCTGTTTCTGCTGCCTCGGCAGCGGCTACCAGCTGAGGATCTGTGCCTCCAGCCTCTGTACTTGCCTTCAGTGCATCTTCATACGTTCGCTGCGCCTCAAGGAACGCGCTTGACAGCTTAAGGAACGTTGTTGTGTCAGTTCTGAAATCCTGGTACTGGCCAAAAAAGTTTTCGGCACTGTTCAATGCTGCATTGGAGGCATTTACATTCGCATCAGTTGGAATCGTTTTCTCCCCTGTTTCCCCAATCAAGTACATTCCATTGGAATTTACGATATACCCATTGTTGTCCATATAGAAATTGCCTGCTCTTGTATAATTCATCGCAACAGCATTATCAATCCCGCCGCCAAGGATCCGGTTGTCCCCATATACTGTATTGGAGTCCACATTCACCCTTGTTACATCTGCAATAGATGCAACCGCAAAATATCCATCTCCTGAAAGTGCCAAATCTAGCCCTCTCGCAGTAGTCTGCAAAGATCCCTGTGTCTGGATGGAATCAATGGTACTGATCATGGAACCTAACCCGATCTGCTTAGCATTAATCCCGCCTTTTCCTGCTGCAGGACCGCTCGCACCGGAAAGCTGCTGTACCATCATTTCCTGAAAAGTTGCTCTTCCTTTTTTGAATCCGTACGTATTGACATTTGCTATATTGTTACCTATTACATCTAGTTTCGTTTGAAAGTTTCTTAATGCTCCAATACTGGAATACATGGAACGTAACATGGTAAATCCCCCTCTATCTTATCTAAAGTTATTGAGATATTTTCGTAATGGCGTCAAGCGGTATCTTTTCATCCTTAAGGCTTGGGTCGGCAACGGTCAAATAGGTCTTTCCATCCTTTGATACGACAGAATTAACTGTAAGATTTTCATAGGTTTTCCCATTGTAAAGGAGCGAAACTTTCTTCTCGATCAAATGGCTTGCCTGTAGCAAAGTGTTCTGTACAGATTCATCAGGATGCTTAATTTCAGTAAGCTGCTCAAGGGCAACTTCACTTCCATCATCCGTAATCAGCTTTGCATTCCCCTCTGCCATGGCTATACTGGTGACATATCCTGTTTTTGTTTCCACAAATGGCTCTTCATCCACATAGTGGACTTCCTGCCACGTCACTTCCGAACCTAAATACTGCTGCATCGCTAATGCCTGCTGTTTATTTTGCGATTTGATGAATCCTTCCATGCTTGTGTTTAGATTCGTCATCTGCTCCAAGGAGGAGAAGGTGGCCATCTGAGCGATGAACTCTCTATCTTCCATCGGATTCATAGGGTCCTGGTTTTGAAGCTGAGCCATCAGCAACCTCAGGAAGTCATCTTTCCCCAAAACGTTGTTTTGCTTTTTGCTCTCCACTTGGCGATTTTGAATATATAAATCGGAAGATATACTGGTCATACTCCTTCACCCTCCCGTTCATTTATATCGATTTCCTCTGAAAGTATTTCATCAAAAGATTTTTCTGCAGATTCTTTATCTTTTCTCCCGTTTGAAGAAGAATCTTTAAAGGCTTGCTGTTCCTCCTGGTTTTTTCCTTGATGGAAAAAGCGCTGTTCCTGCTCCTGGTATACGACCTCAATTTTATCCACATTGATATTTGCATTAACTAAGTTCTGTTTAAGGGTGGCTACCCCACTTTCAAGCAGTGTGGCGCTTGATTTGGAATGTGCAACCAATTTTGCGACCAATCCATGTTGTGTTTCCTGTAATTTTATATGTAATGTGCCTAGATGTTCAGGGTTCAATCGGATAGTAATCTGTTGATTGCCATTTACAAAGCTCGACTGGGTCTTGGAAAGTATGCCTTCCAATTTTTGAATAAGCTGTTCTCGTGCAACCTGGCTTGATGAAGTATCGACCACCCACTGAATGGTTGCTTGTCTTGGTTGCTGCAGCTGACTGATAGAAAATGGACCTGCTGATACATTCTCTGATATAAAATGATGGATTGGCGCTCCTTTTACATTGGCATTGTCCGGTCTTCCTGTTTGTTTCTCTTGCACCTGGAAGATTTTTGCGAACTTCCTTTCAATAAGAACCATCAGCTCTTTCAGGTCAGCTTGTTGTTTGACATTTTGCTTCTGCGGATTTTCTGATTTTCCTTCCTTCCACTCTTTAATAAAAAGAAGAAGTTTGTTGGTTAACAGTGCCATTTTTTCAGAGACGTTCTCACCAATGTCTGCTGGAACTGACTGTTGCTGCTTAGCCTGAGTCAATGTCGAAGATAACTCCAAAAATTGATGAATAAGTCCGAAATATTCCTCTGATGAGAGTTCCTCTTCTAAACTATTAAGAAGTGAGAGTTCCAAATGTAAGAGTTCCTCCAAGTCTTCTATTTTAGTAAGAGGAATGCTTGTTTCTGAATGTAAAGCCATCTCTTTTCCTAGATCGGTAGGAAAAGCTGTAAGCTCTTCCAATAATGTTGAAATATTTTCCGATAACAGACGATGAAACGCGCCAGCTTCAGGAGCTTCGGCCTCCGTTTTAGCAGTGCCGTCCGCTTTTAGAGGTTTTGTATGGAGCATTTCCCCCAATTGGCTAGTGCCTAAAAACATCAACTTTCCTCATCCCTTTCACATCTTGCTACTCATCCTCTGCAAGAAGCTTCGTAAATCTGGCGGCCTGGTCAGGTTCAAGCTGACCAAGAATCCCTGATTTCTTTGAAACACTCAAGTCCCTAAGAATCAGCAAAGCCATCTCTTCCTCTAATTCCATGATGATCCCGGCTGCTTTTTTTGTCGACATTCTTTCGTAAAGGGCTGCCAATTCTTTTGTTGAAGATTTTACTTCCTGCTCCTGTGCTTCCAGATCCCTGATTCGCTTGTTTGCCTGATCAAGCTCAGCAACCAACTTTGTTATCTCACGTTCCTTGTCATTAATCTCCCTTTCAAGCATGATGACATCTTGACTGGTTTCCGGCTTACTTTCATCCTCTTTATTTGGAGGAGCTTCTTTCCCATTTTCAACAGGTTCTTCATTCTTGGCTGTGTCTTTCGGAATAAATGTTTGGGCAAGATCAAAGACATTGGTCCCTTGAATCGTTAAAATAGCCAGCACCACGGTAATGAAAAACAAGACAGGAAAAATAAATAAGTATAGGACTTTCTGCAAAAAAGTATAGTTCTGCTGTTCTTCCTCTTGGATCATTTGTTGTTTTTCTTTTTTCATTGCGACTTCACCTATTCGTGTGATGCGTATAGTGAAGGATCGACATCTCATCTATGAACGAGGTCTCAATCCTGTTTTCGTTTTGTTTGACGAACAGCTTCTGCTTGTCATCAAGCACTTCATATTTTCGGAATTCAATCGATTGTTCCTTTAATCTTTCTTCTTTCAGATTCATAAAGGCACGGGCATGGCTTACTTTCCGCTGCTGATTCAGTACATTCTTTTCCAGATTCCCGATGAAAAACTGCTGTTGTTTCAAATTTTCAATCGGGATGCCGTGTTGCAGTCTATCCTGAAGAGTACCCTCAAGCTGCTCTTTCCTCTTCAAAAGGTCGTAAAGCTGCAGCCCTTCATTTTCGAATTGCGAGATGGCTTCCTGGTATTCCGAACTGGCAAGCTCCTTTTCCGCCTTTTTCACAAACATTATCTTTTCCATGCGGCCATTTCTAACTTCCATCTGATCACCTTATTTCATCAGGTTAATAATCTCTGTCTTTGTTTGTGTAAAACTCCATTTAGATTCAACATCTTGTTTTAGAAATTGAATAATTGTGGGATATGCCCCAATGGCATCATCAATTTCTCTGGATGTACCACGCTTGTAGGCTCCAATGTTAATCAAATCTTCCGCTTGATAGTACTTGGAGAGTTTCTCACGCATGTACTCAGCTGCCTGCTTATGCTCCCTGCTCACAATATTATTCATGACACGGCTGACACTTTTCAGCACATTGATTGCAGGGTATTGCCCTTTATTTGCAAGCTCTCTATCTAAAACAAAATGTCCATCCAAAATACCTCTTACCGTATCTGCTATCGGTTCATTCATGTCATCCCCATCCACAAGCACCGTGTAAAAGGCGGTGATGGATCCATGTTGATTGGTCCCGGTCCGCTCTAGCAGTTTAGGAAGCAGCGAAAAAACTGAAGGAGTATATCCTTTTGTGGTAGGAGGCTCTCCTATGGCAAGTCCCACCTCTCGCTGAGCCATTGCAAAACGTGTGACAGAATCCATCATCAGCATCACATTATATCCCGCATCCCTGAAGAACTCCGCGATCGCAGTGGCGGTGTATGCCCCTTTTATCCTCATTAGGGCAGGCTGATCAGAGGTTGCCACAACGATGATGGAACGCTTTAGACCTTCCGGGCCAAGATCGCGCTCAAGGAAGTCTCTAACTTCCCTGCCGCGCTCCCCGATCAGAGCAATGACATTAATATCGGCAAACGTGTTTCGTGCAATCATTCCAAGCAGGGTACTCTTTCCGACACCGCTCCCAGCGAAAATGCCAATTCTCTGTCCTTTTCCCACTGTCAGAAGACCATCTATAATCTTCACTCCCACTTCCAGTTCTTCCGTGATGGAAGGTCTGGTCATAGGGTTAGGTGGAGCCTGGTCGGTTGGATACGTTCCAAGTCCGATCGGCATTTCAACCGAAGGATCCAGTGGTTTACCCATCGCATCCAGTACCATTCCCCTGAGACCTTCTCCTATCTTTATCTCCAGTGGATGATTGGTAGCCTCCACCATACATCCTGGTCCGATATCCTGAATGTCCGTAAAAGGCATCAGTATGACATGCTCATCCCTGAAACCGACAACCTCCGCCTGCACAATTCTACGCTTCTTACGGTCAATAATGATATTACAAACGTCTCCAATTGAGCTTTCCGGACCTTTGGATTCTATCATCAGTCCAATCACTCTTTTTACTTTTCCGTAGCGTTTGTAAGAGTTCATGCCATCAATTTCTTGCAGTAGCTCTTCTAGAATCATCATTATTTGCCTCCGGTTTGACTAATTGCAGCAATTTTTCCTTGATTTCCGTCAGCTGTGTTTGTACTGATACTTCCAGCCTTCCAGCAGAAGAATCAATCCAGCAACCGTCTTCCTGTAAGTCTGCTTCTGGATAGATTAATAGATCATATTGGCTGTTTATAATATTTTGCAAATGTTGTTTATTAAGAATGAGAAAAGGGTACTGTTTAGTACTTACATAGATTTTCACTTCTTCTTTTTCTTTTACTTCTTTAAGAGCAGTCTGCACCATTTTCATATATGCATCACTGTCTCTCTCAAATTCATAGCCCAGGATTTTTTCTGCTACTTTTATACTGACAGCCATGATGGTATCGATTGAGCTATCTACTTTTTTTTGATGTTCCAATTTGCTTAGTTCAACAGCTTGTTTTGCTTGCAGGCACAATCCTTCATATTCCATAATGGCCTCTGTTTTACCAGTTTTGAATCCTTGCTCATAGCCCTCTTTAGTAGCCTGATCCATCCACTGCTGTTTTTCTTGTTTCCATTTTTCTTTTTCCTGTGCAATCACCTGGAGTGCCTTCTCTTTTTCAGCAGCAGAAGCCTCCATAATTCTGGCAGCTTCATCCTTTGCTTCCTGGACCATCCTATTAATATGCTCAATCGAATGTCCCAGGACTGGTGATTGCTGCTCTTCATCCTGCGCAGTAAAAATAGGAGCAACTTTTATTGATATTCTGTCTTTCTCTTCGATATTGTAAAGGGAGGATTTAATTAATCTAGACAATGATGTCATCTCCTCCGCCACGAGCGATGACTATTTCGCCTGCTTCCTCGAGCTTTCGGATAATGCCAACTATTCTCGATTGAGCCTCTTCCACATCCTTCAAACGTACCGGCCCCATGTATTCCATATCGTCTTTCATCGTTTCTACCATTCTCTTGGACATATTCTTGAAGACTATCTCCTTCACTTCCTCACTGGCCACCTTTAGTGCCAGCATCAAGTCTTCGTTTTCCACATCCCGGATCACACGCTGTATCGCCATGTTGTCCAACGTCACGATATCCTCGAAGACGAACATTCGTTTCTTGATTTCTTCAGCAAGTTCCGGATCCTGTATTTCAAGGGCATCGAGAATGGTTCTTTCCGTACTGCGGTCGACCTGATTCAATACATCCACTACCGAGTCAATTCCTCCGGTGTTTGTATAATCCCTTGTAACTGTAGTTGAAAGCTTGCGCTCAAGGATCTGCTCGACCTCGTTAATTATTTCAGGTGATGTACTATCCATCACTGCAATCCTTTTGGCGATATCCGCCTGAAGCTCCTGCGGAAGCTCCGAGAGAATCTGCCCGGATTTAGTAGGCTCCAAATAGGATAATACTAGCGCGATTGTTTGGGGATGCTCATTCTGGATGAAATTCAAAATCTGTGATGCGTCCGCCTTTCTTGCAAAATCGAACGGTTTCACCTGAAGAGATGAAGTCAGCCTCGTGATAATGGCGTTAGCTTGTTCTTTCCCTAAAGCTTTCTCAAGCACCGTTTTTGCATAATTGATTCCACCTTGTGATATATAATCTTGGGCAAGAGCTATTTGGTGGAACTCCTCCAACACATCTTCTTTAATGTGCGAGTCCACTGTTCTTACCCCTGAAATCTCCAATGTAAGCTTTTCTATTTCATCTTCCGAAAGATGCTTGTAAACGGAGGCGGATACGTCTGGCCCAAGAGAGATTAATAAAATGGCTGCCTTTTGTTTGTTGCTGAAAGATTTGCTTGTATTCGCTTTCGCCATTTATTGAACCTCCTTATCTTTATTCTGATAACCATGATCTTAATAGTTTTGCAAATTCATCAGGTTTTTCTTTCGCCATTTTTTCCAACTGCTTACGGCGAGCTGAGCCTTCTGATTCTTTTTCGTTATTATTAATATCCGGAATGTTTATCCGTGTGATTTCCTCTTCTATTATCAGTTCTTCCTCTTCTTCCTCTTTCTTGCGTCGCATTAACAGGAAGATCAAGAGAATGATGATTGCGATAAGCACCCCACCGACCACATACATCCAAATCGGGATGGTGGAAGTGGATGTTTCCTCGAATTGTGCTTTTCCATTGAAGGTTTGAACAGATACTACCACTTTGTCTTCAATGTCCGCATCCGGATTTTCTGCAAGTGCTTGCTTATCAATGGAAGTTCTAACAATGGTACCTAAAATTTGCCTGATTTCATCAACTGTCCCATTCTGCAAGGAAAGTGGATCATCAGCAACAGGCGGCTCCACCATTACCTGAATGCCCATATCCCGTATCTTATAGGGGCTTTCCACTATTTCTTTTCTTATCCTGTTTACATCATTATTGATTCTTTCTTCCATCTTTTCGTAATCGCCACTGCCATTCGCCCCACCTGCAATATAAGCAGGAACATCAGCCTCACCGGCACCTGTCACTCCACCAGCTTCCGCCTCAGAACCTGTGTAGGTCTCCGTTATTCTTTCGACACTGACGGCAATCCCTTCCATATTGTCAGGGTCGACAGGGGTAACAAGGTTTTCTTCCCTATTTTCTTGTGTAAAATCGATATCAGTCGTGACAGACACCACAACCTTGTTTTGTCCCATCATCATGCCCAGCATCTGTTGAACCTGTCGTTGAATATCTCTTTCAATTTCTTTTTTCAATTCCAATTGGCTCGTTACATTAAGAGCATTTCCTGAATTTTGTTTATTTGCAAGGTCAAAATACTCAAAATTCTGATTCATGATGACTATATTATCAGTAGAAAGGTTAGCGATACTTTTTGACACCAAATGGTACAAGGCATTTATTTGCGCCTGGTCGAACTGATAGCCAGGCTCTGTATCCAATACGATGGATGCGGAAGCCTCCTGCACTGCGTCACGAACGAACACACCCTCTTGGGGCATTGTGATCATCACTTGTGCATCCTTCACTCCTTCGATGCTTTTGACCAGGTTAGCCAGCTCCGTTTGCATGGCATCTAACTTCATTATCTGGAATTCATTGTCGGTCATCCCAAAACCGGATCTTTCTCCGAAGAAACCATAGTCAATACTGCCGCTTTTCGGGACACCCTCGGCAGCGAGATCCACTTTCAAACCGTCCACTGTTTCCTGTGGAACGAGGATCGCTGTACCGTTTTCCGTTATTTGCGAAGGAATTCCTCTTGTATCAAGCACCTCTTTGATTTGTCCAGTTTCCTGAGGAGTCAAGTCTTTATATAAAGGTGCCATATCGGTTCTTGTCAAAAAGTAAGTGATGGCAGTCAATGCAAGAATTGCAACGACTGCACTCGTAATGATTGCCGTTTTCTGTGTTCTCCCCTTGTTTTTCCAAAAGGTGACTGTTCTATTTTTCATATCAAGTAATTTTTCTTTCATTCTGTCAATTCCCCCGGTTATTATCTTGCAGCAATTTATGCAGTAAATAACCGCATTTATTTGTCTAGTATCTAATCGTTAAATGTTAGAAGGTGTTACTGGCAGACTTGGAAATGAATCTATTATACTTGCATTCGCATTATTTCCTGATAGGCTTCAATACCTTTATTTCTTACTTCCATTGTCAATTGAAGGGAGACGCTCGCTTTTTGCTGCGCAATCAGCACATCGTGCAATTCCACTCCCTCATTATTGACGAGCTTTCTCGTCATTTCATTTGATGCAATTTGAGAATTATTGACTTCGTTTAATGCATCCTTTAAATAGCCGGAAAACTGCTGATGCACTTCTCCACTAGATTTTTTAGTAAAATCGGTAGTTTGCATCATTGGAGCCTGGTTCGAAATTTTCGATATCATTCGTTTTCAGTCCTTCCTATTTCCCAAGTTCAAGTGTTTTCATCATAATTCCCTTTGATGCGTTAAACACAGTAACATTTGCTTCATATGACCTGGAGGCACTCATCAGATCCACCATTTCCTTTAAAGGATCTACATTTGGGAGTTCTACGTATCCATCCTCATTGGCATCTGGGTGCTCAGGATCAAACACGACTCTAAATGGCGCATCATCCTCTTTAATTCTTGTTACTTTTACACCGTTACCAATACTTTCCGAAGTGCCTGTTGCTTTTTGGAGAAAAGATTGAAAGCTGCTCTCTTTCGGAGCGGTTTCTACTACTTTCCTTTTATATGGCACCCATTCACCATTTACATACTTTCCTCTAGTAGAGTCAACATTTGCCATATTGGATGAAATGACATCCATCCGCAATCGTTGTGCAGTCAAGGCAGAAGCGGAAATATTCATACTTTTAAACATGGACATTACCCTTTACCTCCTTTAATAACCGTTTGCAGCGATTGGAACTTGCCAGCAAGTTGATCGATCATTGTATAATAATAGATTTGATTTTCAGCCAAATCTGACATTTCTTTATCGATGTCCACATTGTTCCCATTATGTGAATACGAATGTGAGGTTTGATTGATGGTATAAGCTTGTCTCGAGGTTCCTCTGAAATCTTGATGTCTATTGTCTGTTTTTTTTGACTGTATCGCTTCACTATAAAATTGCCCGAAATTCGGACTTACTTCTTTCCTTTTGTAATTGGGTGTATCCACATTGGCAATATTTTGTGAAATCGCCTTATGTTTCATTCCCGAATATTGGATTCCCTTTTCTAGTGCACTAATTGATGTCGAAAATATTTTCATTATGACCCCCAAAAAAAATAGAAAAATGACGAATTATATATTTTTGTCGAAAATTGTATGTATAAATTCATTGTAAATTATGGAACCCCATATGTCTATGTGTCAAATGTTAAAAAAAATCGTCAATTTGACTCATTTTTTGTCGTAGGACTAAAGTCACGACAAAAAACGACAATGTTAAAACACGCCGCATACAGCTTTCATTTTACGGGCAATTCCTTGAAATTTCTAATCATTATTTTCTGCAAAATAAAAAAACCTGCCTATTTAAGGCAGGTTTTCAACTATTAGTGAGACTTTAATTTAGATAATTCCATAAGGAACTTATCATTTAATACTTTAATGTACGTTCCTTTCATTCCTAAAGAACGAGATTCGATTACTCCGGCACTTTCAAGCTTACGAAGTGCATTTACAATTACAGATCTTGTAATACCGACACGATCAGCAATTTTACTTGCTACAAGTAAACCTTCTTTACCATCCAGCTCTTCAAAAATGTGTTCGATTGCTTCAAGCTCACTGTATGAAAGGGAACTGATAGCCATCTGTACCACAGCTTTACTTCTTGCTTCCTCTTCGATCTCTTCCGATTTCTCACGAAGAATTTCCATACCTACTACTGTTGCACCGTACTCCGCCATGATGAGATCGTCATCGGAGAAAGGCTGCTGCAGGCGGGCAAGAATAAGTGTTCCTAAACGCTCGCCACCACCGATAATCGGGACGATTGTAGTTAAACCTGATTGGAACAGATCCTTGTTTTCAACAGGAAATGCTGTATATTCGCTCTCAACATCCAGGTTGGATGAAGTTTCAGAGATGTTGAATAGGTTCTTTGTATATTCTTCAGGGAATTGACGATCTTCCAACATCTTGATCATTCTCTCGTTTTCAATCTGCTGGTTAATGGAATAACCAAGCAGCTTTCCACGACGGCTAAGGACGAACACATTCGCTTCAATCACATTGCAAAGCGTTTCGGACATTTCCTTGAAATTTACTGGTTTACCAGCCGCTTTTTGCAGCATTGCATTAATTGTTCTTGTTTTTTGTAATAATGCCATAACTATTTCCTCCTAAAATCTACTTCTATAATATAAATTGGCTTAAATCTTTATTTTTTACGATGGTTCCTAATTTTTCATCCACATACTGTGGGGTGATCACTATTTTTTCCAGATTGATATCCGGTGCTTCAAAAGAGAGATCCTCCAACAGCTTTTCGAGAATGGTATGCAAACGGCGCGCCCCAATATTATCAGTATCCTGATTTACTTGGAATGCAACTTCAGCTATCTTACGAATAGCATCGTCAGAAAATTCAACTTGTATACCTTCTGTTTCCAATAATGCTATGTACTGCTTTATTAAAGCATTATCCGGCTCGATTAGAATCCTTACAAAATCTTCAACAGAAAGCTTGGTAAGCTCCACGCGGATTGGAAAGCGTCCTTGCAGTTCCGGTATTAGATCTGACGGCTTCGCCATATGGAAGGCTCCTGCTGAAATGAATAGTACATGATCCGTTTTCACTTGACCGTATTTGGTAACAACCGTTGAGCCTTCCACGATCGGAAGGATATCACGTTGCACCCCTTCACGAGAAACATCGGCAGATGAACCAGTGTTCTTTTTGGCAATTTTATCGATTTCATCGATGAAAATGATGCCGCTTTGCTCCGCACGTGTTACCGCATCCTGCGTAACCTCATCCATATCAATAAGCTTGTGCGCTTCTTCATTTGTCAGAACCGGTCTTGCTTCAGCAACTGTCAGCTTCCGTTTCTTCTTTTTCTTCGGCATCAGGTTGCTTAAAGCATCCTGCATGTTCATACCCATTTGTTCCATACCCGAACCCTGAAGCATATCAAACATCGAGCCCTGCTGTTCTTCCACTTCGATCGTGATGTACCTGTCTTCAAGTTCACCTAAAGCAAGCTTATGTGCCATTCTTTTTCTCTGCTCCTGAATGGACACTTCCTCTTGTTTGGATTGTTCTTCCGTATCGGAGTTTTGGGCATTTCCGCCAAAAATCATTTCAAAAGGATTTTTATAGGAAGAATTCTTCTGCTTTCCCGGTACGAGAAGTTCTACAATGCGGTTATTTGCATTTTCGAGTGCTTTCTCTTTCACCTGGATCATTTTCTCTTCTTTCACTAGACGAACAGATGTCTCAACAAGGTCCCGAACCATTGATTCCACATCTCTGCCCACATATCCGACCTCTGTGAATTTCGTCGCTTCCACTTTGATGAAGGGAGCACCAACAAGCTTCGCTATTCTTCTTGCTATCTCTGTTTTACCTACACCAGTTGGACCGATCATCAGGATGTTCTTAGGTACAACTTCATCCCGCAATGATCCCTTAAGCAAATTACGGCGGTACCGGTTTCTAAGTGCCACAGCTACGGCTTTTTTTGCATTTGTCTGCCCTACAATATATTGATCCAGCATTTCTACTATTTGCCGAGGGGTTAATTTTGTACTCATTTATACAACCGCCTTTTCTATAGTTCTTCTACAATGATATTGTCATTCGTATAAACACAAATTTCGCCAGCCATATCCAAAGCTGCCTTCGCAATTTCCCTGGCAGTCATATGCTCACCTGCATAACGTTTTAACGCACGACCTGCAGCAAGGGCATAATTTCCGCCGGAACCGATAGCCAGAATACCATCATCCGGTTCGATTACTTCACCAGTACCAGCTATAAGAAGAAGACTTGTTTCATCCATGACGATCAACATTGCTTCGAGTCTTCTGAGAACTTTATCACTGCGCCAATCCTTTGCAAGTTCGACTGCCGCCCTCTGCAAATTCCCATTATATTCTTCCAGTTTTCCTTCAAACAGTTCATATAATGTAAACGCATCCGCAACAGAACCGGCAAAACCTGCAAGAATCTTTCCATTGAAAAGTCTCCGGACCTTCCTTGCAGAATGTTTCATCACAACAGCATTTCCAAATGTAACTTGGCCGTCACCTGACATTGCCGATTGGCCATTGTGCTTGACGGCAAATATCGTGGTGGCATGAAAAGAAGACATGGGATTCCTCCTATTTGATCCTCAAGCTCGAGGATGAAATTGATTGTATGTTTGTTGAAGACGATCTTTCGTCACATGCGTATAGAGCTGAGTGGATGAAAGGCTGGAATGACCAAGGAGCTCTTGAACCACTCTTAGATCTGCCCCTTCATTTAACATATGAGTTGCAAATGTATGACGCAAAACATGGGGGCTAATATGTAGGGTCGAGCTGGTTTTTTTTACCATCTCATTCAATACCCCCCTTACACCACGCGGGGTGAGCGGGCCTCCGCGGAAATTCAGGAATAGTGCCTTTGCATGAGACTGTTTTCCTTTGGAGAGCAATTCCTTTCGCCCATTTTCCATATAATGCTCAAGGGCCTCTTGTGCATAGCTTCCAAAAGGAACATACCTCTGCTTATTCCCTTTTCCGGTTACAAGAATGGTCCCAAGGCTGAAATCTATATCCTGCAACTGCATCCCGCAGCACTCGCTGATACGAATGCCTGTCGCATAAAGCAGCTCCAAAAGAAGTTGATTTCTTTGACCAAGGGCCGTATCAAGATCTGATACCGCAAACAATTTTTCTAATTCTTCACTATACAGAAATTGCGGCAGGCGTTTTTCCTGCTTGGGCAGGGAAACAATCGTGAAAGGATTAACGCTTATTTGTTCTTCCCTAATCAAATATTTAAAGAAGCTTCGCAGGCTTGAAGTTTTTCTCGCAACCGATCTTCTGGCATATTTTTTCTTATGCAGCTTGGTCAGATACAAACGTGCTTCAATATGAGTGATATCATTTATGCTAGTCAGCGCTTCTTCTTTCATAAATTCAAAAAAATCTTCAATATCCTTTTGGTAATACACAATAGTATATTTTGAATAGTTTTTCTCAATCTGTAAATATTCTAAAAAAGAAATTAACGGAATCTTAACACTTTGCATATTATTTATCACCTCACAAGGGCTACTAAATATTATCACAATTTAGTAGCCCTTGCAATTAATTTGATTAACTTTTTACAAAATTCTGAATTGTTTCCAGTGCTCTCCTAGCATGCGCTTCATTGCGTTCCTGCTTATTCTTTATCTTGGTCGGCAAATCAGGGAACAAACCGAAATTGGCATTCATTGGCTGGAAGTTCTTAGCGTTTGTTGATGTAATATAATGTGCCATACTTCCAATAGCAGTTTCTTTAGGAAACTCCATGGGCTCTTCCCCAGTTACTAGTCTCGCTGCATTGTAGCCGGCTACCAGGCCTGAAGCGGCTGATTCCACATATCCTTCTACACCGGTCATCTGTCCTGCGAAGAAAAGATTTTCCCTTGTTTTAAACTGGTACGTCGTTTTAAGCAGGTTAGGGGAATTGATGAACGTATTTCGATGCATGACGCCATAGCGGACGATTTCTGCATTCTCCAGACCAGGTATTAATCTTATCACATCTTTTTGTGGACCCCATTTTAAATGTGTCTGAAAACCGACAATATTATACAAAGTTCCAGCAGCATCATCCTGGCGAAGCTGTACTACCGCATATGGTCGTTTATCGGTTTTTGGATCTTCCAGTCCGACTGGTTTAAGAGGACCAAAGAGCATCGTCTTTTTCCCGCGGTTTGCCATGACTTCAATCGGCATACACCCTTCAAAGAAGATTTCCTTTTCGAATTCCTTCAAAGGGACCGTTTCTGCTTCGATCAGGGCCTCGTAGAATGTATTGAACTGCTCCTCTGTCATCGGGCAATTCAAGTATGCGGCTTCTCCCTTATCGTATCTGGACTTCAAGTACACAATATCCATATTGATGCTGTCTTTTTCAATAATCGGTGCTGCGGCATCATAGAAGTACAGATACTCTTCCCCAGTCAGCGAACGAAGCTGGTCTGAAAGTGCTTTTGACGTTAAAGGCCCTGTTGCGATGATGGTCGGACCTTCTGGAATTGCTTCCACTTCCTCATTGAATACCGTTACATTTGGATGGTTTTTTACCATTTCGGTAACCTTTGCAGCAAACTCATGACGGTCAACCGCTAAAGCCCCTCCTGCTGGTACGGCACATTCATCAGCTGATTTTATGATAACGGAGTCCAACATCCGCATTTCTTCCTTTAGTACTCCAACAGCATTTGTTAGTGTGTTCGCTCTTAAAGAGTTGGAACATACCAATTCTGCAAATTTATCTGTATGGTGTGCCGGTGTTTGCTTAACAGGTCTCATCTCGTATAGATGAACCTGAATCCCTCTATTTGCAAGCTGCCAAGCCGCTTCACTACCTGCTAATCCAGCTCCAATAACAGTTACTACTTGTGTTGTCATAATATTTCTTTCCTCCAAATCTGCAAACTTACTGACCCATTATCAACAGGCCGCCTAAAAACTACTTTACCAAATGAAAAGGGGCTGACGCAAAGTGTTGAGGTGTCAGTCCCTTTTTTCTTATCCTTGCTGCTCTTCTTTGTAATCACATTCAACGCATTGTACTTGAACGCCCTTTTTCAGCTTCTTCTCTACAAGCAGAGATTCACATTTAGGACATTTACGGGCAATCGGTTTATCCCATGATAGGAATTCACACGTTGGATACTGGTCACAGCCATAGAAAATTCGCTTCTTTTTACTTTTTCTTTCCACGATATTGCCTTTTTCACATTTAGGACAAGGTACGCCAATATCCTTAACAATCGGCTTGGTATTACGGCAATCCGGGAAATTGGAGCATGCCATGAACTTGCCATAGCGTCCCATTTTGTAAACCATTTCGTGTCCGCAAAGTTCACAGTCCTCACCAGCAGGTTCATCTTTGATTTCGACTTCCTGCATTTCCTGTTCTGCTCTTTCCAGACGTTTGGCGAATTCATGGTAAAACCCATCTATGATATGGACCCAGTTCACCTTGCCATCTTCCACATTATCCAGATTCGTCTCAAGATCTGCGGTAAACTCTACATTAATGATTTCAGGGAAAAATTCCAATACTAATTGAATGACGATGTTACCAAGTTCAGTTGGAACAAAGCGTTTGTTATCCAGTGCCACATAACCACGCTTCTGGATGGTGTCAAGAGTCGGCGCATACGTAGAAGGTCTACCTATTCCAAGCTCTTCCAAAGTCCTTACCAGTCTGGCCTCTGTATACCTTGGTGGAGGCTGTGTGAAATGCTGCTTGGGATCTACATCCTTTGAGAAGACATTGTCGCCCTTCCCAAGTGCAGGAAGCAAGTTTTCCTTTTCTTCCTGCTGGTCATCACTGCCTTCAACATATACCTTCATGAAGCCGGGAAACTTAACTGTTGAGCCTGTTGCACGGAACATCACATCATTTTGTGCAAGATCGATGGAAACTGTATCTAAAATCGCAGGTGCCATTTGACTTGCGACAAAACGTTCCCAAACCAGCTTATATAATCTGAATTGATCACGGGACAAGTATTCCTTTATGGACTGTGGGTCTTTCATGGTAGAAGTTGGACGGATTGCTTCATGCGCGTCCTGGGCATTTGCCTTTTTCGTTTCTTTTCGTTGTTCAGTCGAAAGAAACTTCTGGCCAAATGTCTTTTCTATGTATTCTACCGCTTCCTTTTTTGCCGTCTCGGATATCCTGGTGGAATCTGTACGCATATAGGTGATCAACCCTACTGTTCCTTCCTTCCCCAGTTCAATCCCTTCATACAGCTGCTGTGCAAGCATCATCGTTTTCTTGGCACGGTAGTTAAGCTTACGGGCCGCTTCCTGCTGCAGAGAAGAAGTGATAAACGGCAGGGCCGGATTACGTTTACGTTCCTTTTTCGTGACACTTTGGATTTCAAAGGAGTTGCCTTCCAATTTCCCAAGAACGGTTTTAACATCCTCTTCAGACTTCAATTCAGTCTTCTTCCCATCAAGTCCATAGAAGTTGCCCTCAAATTCCTTTGAATCATTGGTGATGAATGAGCCCTTGATGGTCCAATATTCCTCGGGTGTGAATGCATTGATTTCATTTTCTCGATCGATGATCAGTCGGACAGCTACAGATTGAACACGTCCTGCACTTAATCCTTTTTTAACCTTCTTCCAGAGTAGCGGACTGATATTATAGCCTACAAGACGATCCAGAATTCTTCTTGCCTGCTGTGCATCAACTACATCGAGGTTGATGGGCCTTGGATGCTTAAAGGATTCCTTGATCGCATCTTTCGTAATCTCATTGAAAACAACCCTGCAATCCGATTTCAAATCAATATCAAGGCTATGTGCCAAATGCCAAGCAATTGCTTCCCCTTCGCGATCCGGGTCAGCTGCGAGATAAATTTTCTTAGCTTTTTTGGCTGCAGTCTTCAGTTCCTTAAGTACAGGTCCCTTTCCTCGGATGGTAATGTACTTTGGTTCAAATTCGTGATCCACGTCCACACCCATTTGGCTTTTAGGCAGATCCCTGACGTGTCCCATCGATGCTTTTACTTTATATTTTTTTCCCAAATATCGTTCTATTGTTTTTGCTTTAGCTGGTGATTCCACTATCACTAAGTATTCTGACATTCAATAATCCTCCTCAAGAGGGTAAATTCTTAGAAAAAATAGGCCTCATGCCATTTGTTTTCTCAAAGTTTTTAACAACCACTTTTTACATTCAATTTTTATCAAAAGGTAAATTTCTCGTTTTTTTAAGTTTTCATTTTACAGTTCATTAAATCTTCACCATTATTAAATATTCAAGATGGGTTTGTCAAACAACTACCCATTGCTACTCCTTCTTTTCCCTACTATTTCTATCAAATAAACGAAGAAATCATTCTTTATTGTGGAAAAAAGGAGGTTCAGCGCTTCCTTCTATTTACTATGTAGTCAGATATCGCGCTTTTCATACTTGCATGCATGAAAAAAAGTACAACTAATGAATATCGTTGTACCCTATAATAATATAGACATATAATCATTTGTAAAGTAAAAAAAGAAAATTTTTATAAAAAATTGAAATTTATTTGTCTTTTTATATGAAAATTTTAGAAAATTCCACTATTGCAGTTCATTTAGTATATCATGGTGACTCATCACCAGTTTGGCACCTTGCTGTATCAAGCTGTTTGTTCCTGCTGCAGTCGGTTCCACAATCGATCCGGGTACGGCAAAGACGTCCCTGCCTTGTTCTAGAGCCTGATCTGCCGTAATCAAGGAACCGCTTTTTTCTTTTGCTTCTATTATAATAACCCCTTCGCTTAACCCGCTGATAATTCGGTTCCTTTTTGGAAAATGCCACTTCTGGGGAGAGTTGAATGGAGGGTATTCCGAGACCAGCAGATGTTCTCCTGCAAGATAATCGGCTAGCTTCTGATTTTCTTTGGGATAGATTTTCATTACCCCGCCACCTAGCACCGCAATGGTACTGCCTTTATTCTCTACAGTCAGCCTATGGGCATGCGTATCGATCCCCTTTGCCAAACCGCTTACGGTGACAAACCCTTCTTTTATTAACGGAGGTATCATTTTCTGCAGGGATAACCGACCATTTTCCGTCATATTTCTTGTCCCGACCACCCCCAGAATCCTTGCTTTCAACAAATGAGGGTTTCCCTTTGTATATAAGACCAATGGCGGATCGTATATCTCCTTTAATAGAGGGGGATATTCTTCATCAAATATTGTGATAATGCGAATCTTTTCCTTTTCATAGACGTCAAGTAGGTGGTCAAATTGGAGTTTTTTTATGTAGTCAAAGATGGTAAGAGCTTTTTGATGAGAAAGAGAAGTGAGCCGGGAGATTTCAGAAGGAGAAAGTTGATGAAATTTTTCAAGGGTAGGGTCCATTTTTATCAGGTTAATAATGGCGGAATCGTTCAGAAAAGGGCAATGATGAAGGGCAATGAATCTTTTTTTCCATCGTTCCATACGGTCGCAGCACCTCATTTGTTTTTTAGCTCTGTTAAACACCGCTGTTGATTTCCGCACTAGGCTTCGCTTTCCGCGGGGCTTGCGTGAGCCTCCTCGGCTTTGCCTGCGGGGTCTCCACTAACCGCTATCTCCCGCGGGAGTCTTCGCCTATTGCTCCAATCAACAGCTAGTGACCTTGAAAATTGAAAATCAACCCTATTCTTTAACACAGCCATTTTTTTGAAAATGATAAATAGGAATAGCCGTCTCCGACTATTCCTGATCAATCATTAATGCGTTTTACATTTATCGTAGATGCCTTGCTCTTTGATTACTTTGATAAGTGTTTCTCCCATTACAGATGGAGTGTCTGCAACTTCAATTCCACACTCATTCATTACGCGGATCTTTTCGTCGGCTGTACCTTTACCACCGGAAATGATTGCGCCGGCATGGCCCATACGTTTTCCTGGAGGTGCAGTGCGTCCACCGATGAATCCAACTACAGGTTTCGTCATATTTTCTTTCACCCATAGAGCCGCTTCTTCTTCAGCAGTTCCACCGATTTCACCAATCATTATTACTGCATACGTATCTTCGTCTTCGTTAAATGCTTTTAACACATCAATGAAGTCTGTACCGTTGACTGGGTCTCCTCCGATACCTACTGCTGTAGATTGGCCGATACCTTCTTGGGATAATTGATGTACCGCTTCATATGTCAATGTACCAGAACGGGAAACTACCCCTACATGACCTTTTGTATGGATGTAGCCAGGCATGATTCCGATCTTGCACTCATCAGGAGTGATGACACCAGGGCAGTTAGGACCCACTAGGCGAGTCTTTTTCCCTTCCATATAGCGTTTCACTTTTACCATATCAAGAACCGGGATGTGCTCAGTAATACAAATAGCCAAGTCCAATTCAGCGTCAACCGCTTCCAGGATTGCATCTGCTGCAAATGGAGCCGGAACATAGATTACAGATGCATTGGCACCAGTAGCCTTTACCGCTTCTTCCACTGTGTTAAATACAGGTACACCTTCCACTTCAGTGCCGCCCTTACCTGGTGTTACACCAGCAACGATCTGTGTACCATACTCAAGCATCTGTTTTGTATGGAACAAAGCTGTAGAACCAGTAATACCTTGTACGATTACCTTTGTATCTTTATTAATAAATACACTCATGTATGTCCCCTGCCTTTCTTATCCTACTTGCGCTACGATTTTTTGTGCTCCATCAGCCATGGATTCAGCTGCAACGATATTCAGACCAGATTCACGTAAAATCTGTTTTCCTAAATCAACGTTCGTACCTTCCAAACGTACAACCAGAGGAACTTCAAGTCCTACTTGTTTCGCTGCTTCCACTACACCAGTAGCGATGATGTCACACTTCATAATTCCACCGAAAATGTTAACAAAAATTCCTTTTACATTATCATCAGAAAGGATAATCTTGAAAGCTTCTGTTACTTTCTCAGCAGTAGCACCGCCCCCAACGTCCAGGAAGTTAGCAGGGTCTCCACCATAATGCTTGATGATATCCATTGTTGCCATCGCAAGACCGGCACCGTTTACCATACAACCGATGTTTCCATCCAGGGAGATATAGCTTAGGTCATATTTGGAAGCTTCGATTTCTTTTGCATCTTCTTCTTCCAGATCACGATATTCAACAATGTCTTTATTACGGTATAGAGCATTTGCATCAAAGTTCAACTTTGCATCAAGTGCCATTACCTTTGCATCACCAGTTACAACAAGTGGATTGATTTCAGCAATAGAGCAATCTTTTTCTACAAAAGCAGTATATAAACTCATCATGAATTTAACAGCTTGTCCCACTAATTCTTTCGGTATGTTGATGTTGAATGCGATACGACGAGCCTGGAATCCTGTTAATCCAACAACAGGGTCTATTACTTCTTTGAAGATTTTCTCAGGCGTATGCTCTGCCACTTCTTCAATCTCCGTTCCACCTTCTTCAGATGCCATTAACACAACACGAGAAGTTGCACGGTCCAATACTAACCCGATATAATATTCTTTCTTAATATCGCAGCCCTCTTCAATAAGTAACCGTTTTACTTCTTTACCTTCCGGGCCTGTTTGATGAGTAATCAATGTTTTACCTAAAATCTCGTTTGCATATTCGCGGACTTCATCCAGATTCTTCGCAACTTTAACGCCGCCAGCTTTACCGCGACCACCTGCGTGGATTTGCGCTTTTACAACACAAATTTCTGTTCCTAATTCTTTCGCAGCGTCTACTGCTTCTTCTACAGTAAATGCAACGCGGCCATTCGGAACAGCTACCCCGTATTTTCTGAGGATCTCTTTTCCTTGATATTCATGGATATTCATTTCCCATCCTCCAATCTTATGTATCGCAAAAATAATTGTTAAAAAATAGACTGCGCTTTCATTTTATTAAAAGGTTTGTCAAATGTCTACCTTTCTGCAAAAATATTATACTATTTTCAAAAAATTATGGTTTGACACCTAGATTTTGTATTAAATGAGCTTTAAAAATGCCGATAATTGAATTTTTGACAGATAATTCAATTATTTTGTTATTTTAATAAACCTTCTTGATTGACCAATCCGGATGAATCATCTTTCTCCTTTTGCTGCAATTGATACACAAAGGACAGCACCTCCGCTATCACCTCATACAGCTCCTCAGGAATACTTTCGTTCAATTCTATCTCGAGGAGCATCTCTATCAGAGCTGAATCCTCCTGAACCGGTATATTGTGCTTTACTGCTTCCTGAATGATATTCTCCGCTACAATGCCCCTTCCTTTTGCACTGACAACTGGCG
The DNA here is from genome assembly GCA_051750385.1 of Bacillota bacterium. GTDB lineage: Bacteria > Bacillota > Bacilli > Bacillales > Bacillaceae_I > Sutcliffiella_A. The sequence goes on from JBNJJQ010000001.1 coordinate 1,027,298, forward strand.
CGGAATGCTTCGCTTTGTCATACTTCAACGCGACTGCTTTCTTTCTTTCCATTGACGTTTTATCTTGTCTATTGCTCATATTCGAAAGTCCACTCCTTCCTCGGAAGTGCTGAATATTTTTTTGACAAAATCCAAAGATAACTCCTCCACCCTATCTTCTTGCTTTTGAACTGTTTTTACCGTGGAGAGAGTATAACCCTTCTGAGAGAGATTTTCTTTTAGCTGAGGAAGCCCCTTCTCCACCAATTCACCTAATGAAGGGTAGGAGTGGTGGATGGACAGCGTAATCACTCTTTGTTGGACGAGCAAGTCCACTAACGTGGAGGAAAAGATCGGTAATTCGAGATAAAGGACAATACGGCAATAATCAGGATCAATTCCCTCGCCCTTTTTCTTTTTGGAGCTCAGATGGACATACCACTCCCTGGCTTCACTCTCGACCACTACCGGAATAGGAAGGAATAGGTGCTGGAAAGAACCCTCTTCCCTGCTAAGGAGCTGAAAACCTGTTAATTTTGAAACGAGCTTTGATATGGAGACGCTCTCCTCCTTATTCATCATGCCTTTCGTATACTCAAGCAGTAAGGGCTTTAGCTGCTCTAACGGAATGCTTGATAAGGACTGCTGTGAGTGGAGCCTTTGAAACAGGGTATTTTCATAATCCAACCCAGTATTAGAAAATAGTTGTTTCAAAAACAGCATCATTTCCTTTTGTGATTGGAGAGGGGCTGAAACTGTCATCCTTTCGAGCTGTGCTTGCAGTTTCATCGTTTCGGGGCTGTTATCCCGTGAAACACTGATTAGTTGTTTCACCTTTTCCAGAGTGCTTCCCAATGATTCATCATCGAGCAAGGCTGCAGTCAGGAATGGCAGATTTTTATGTACGGCTTCAGGTTTGGCAGCATTTCGAACGATTAAAAATTTCGTCAGCTCCATCGTGATTTCCTTTTGAGCCCCTTGAAACCCATCAATCACTTTTGCCAGCTGTTGAAGGTCCGCGGGAGCGAGCTTCACCCCTGCTTCCCTTATTTGGTGCTCCAACCTACTTATAGTAGACTGCGCTTGAAGCTGTTCCAGCCCTTTTGACGGAGTTCTGTTCTCGGACAAGGGTTGTGCAGCATTCTCAATGGCCGGTATAGTGCGGTCCACTCTGAGAACTAATCCTTTTTCTTCCCTCATACTATGAAACACATATTCTTTTCCCGCTTCTACAGTACCTGAGATCTTGGCTGAAAAAGAGACTCCCCCTTTTTGAACGGTAAAAAGAGCACCATTCAGCTGCTCTGTCACCTTTGCTTGAAATGTGTCCGGCAGCCTATGTTTGCCCTTTTCCATTTTATTTAATAGGCCATCCGGAAGTCTATGGTGTATAAGCTGCCAAATATTCATCGAGCTATTCCCCTTTTTTAACTTACTACCAATTCTTTTACCGGGGAAAAGGAATGTCGATGCTCCTTCATGATCCCCACTTCTTTTATTGCATCAAGATGTTCACTTGTTCCATATCCCATGTTCTTTTCGAAACCATATTCAGGGTATTGTGCCGCAAGTTCTTTCATATACGAATCACGGGCCTCTTTTGCAAGGACAGAACTTGCTGCAATTGAAATACTCTTAGCGTCCCCTTTGATGATGGAAGTCTGAGGAATGTCAAGGTCGAGTTTCATGGCATCGATCAGGAGATGGTCCGCTGTAACTGATAACTGTTCAATCGCCAACCGCATCGCAAGCTTTGTAGCTTCATAGATATTAATCCGGTCGATTGTCTTTGAGTCCACAACACCGATACCGAAGCTTACGGCATGCTCTCTTATATACTCATTGAAAAAAGCGCGCTTGGAAGCTGATAACTTTTTGGAGTCTGTCAGACCTAGAAGTTGAAAGTCTTTCGGCAGGATGACTGCTGCCGCAATCACAGGTCCTGCCAGTGGTCCCCGGCCGACTTCATCTACCCCTGCAATATAGTGATTGCCTTGTTGATAAAGGGAATTTTCATATTGGCTCATTTCTTCAAACTGAGTATGTAATTGCATGTCCTGCTCGATTCTTTTTTCCCATCGCTTCACTAGAGCCTTTACGCCCTTCCGTTCGTCGTCTTTCAGCGTGTCTAAATAGGGATCATCGGCGCTTTTCAATTCTCTGAGCTTTGCTTCTATCTCTTTTATCGGAGTGTTTTTCATTGTGTTTACCTCTCATTTTTTATTATCTAGGGCTAAATAAAAAAAGGCAGCAAAAAATGCTGGCCTCCTAAAATTGTACAGGTGATTCAAAGCTAAGTTTTCCGAGTTTCTCGGACCGTATCTCCCTGATGACAAGCTCAGCGGTCTTATCATAGTCCACATGGCCGCCACTCATCATACAGCCGCGTTTGGAGCCGATGGCATCGAAGAGATCCACTATATCTTCGGGTATTTCCTCCAGTGCATAACGCTCACGCAGTCTATCCGGGTAGTGCTCGGTTAGGAAACGCAACGCAAAAACTGCGATATCCTGCAGATTGATGATGGTATCTTTGATGGCCCCTGTAGTCGCCAGACGATATCCGACCATCTGATCTTCAAACTTCGGCCAAAGGATACCAGGGGTGTCTAATAGCTCGAGCTCTTTTCCAACCTTCACCCATTGCTGGGCTTTTGTCACTCCGGGACGATCACCGGTTTGCGCGATATTCTTTTTTGCCAGCCTGTTGATCAGGGTGGATTTCCCTACGTTCGGAATTCCCACAATCAAAGCCCTGATAGCTCGGGGACGAATCCCGCGGGACTGCATTTTATCGAATTTTTCTTTTAGCAGCTCTTTTGAAAGGGAGGATATCTGCTGAAGGCCCTTCCCTGTCTGGGAGTCGATGGCAATCGCCTTTGTTGTATCCCCTTTGATGTTGAAATATTCCAACCACTGCTTGGTTATTCTTGAATCAGCCATATCCGCTTTATTCAACAGAATGATACGCGGCTTGTTTGCCACAATCTCATCGATCATCGGGTTGCGTGAAGATACTGGAATACGAGCATCCACCAGTTCGTATACGATATCTATTAATTTTAGTTTCTCTGTTACCTGTCTCCGGGCTTTTGCCATATGCCCCGGGAACCATTGAATTGTCATTGCCTGATGCCTCCTGAAGTCCTTACCGATATATTGCCTTAATCCACCATTCTCAGATCAGCCAATGGCCAGTATACGATATTCGTCTTGCCTAGCACTTCCTCTTGACTGACAGTGCCGATATGACGGCCATCCCTGCTGTAACGGCGGTTATCCCCCATTACAAAGATGTGGCCTTTCGGAACAACCTTTGACCCCGTGCGCTCTTCCAAAGTGAAATCCTCGGTTAGCGGACCGTCCCCTTGCAACTGTTCCTTGTATTTGTCCAAATATGGCTCTTCGTACGGTTCACCATTGATGTACAGCACATCATCCCGGTATTCTATTTCATCTCCCGGTATTCCGATTACACGTTTGATATAATCCTTGTCTTGAGTTGCATGGAAGACGACAATATCAAATCGTTCCGGATTTCCAATTTTATATCCGATTTTATTGACAATCATTCTGTCTTTGTCATGAAGAGTCGGCATCATGGATTCTCCGTCCACCACTATAGGTGCGAAAAAGAAATAACGAATGCCTGCTGCCAGCAAAACAGCGATTGCCAAAGCTTTTACCCATTCCCAAAGCTCATTCTTAGAACGTGCCATATCAGTTCCTCCGCTACTCTCAATTAGTGTGTAACAACATGGATGAAAATATATGCCAGACCGGGTCCTATAATGTCGATCGGTCTGAAACTCCCCGAATATAACCTAGTCTACCAATTGCCTTTATGTATTCTCTTCCTATTATATACCTTCTTTTGGTTTTGGGAAAACTCCAAGCGCCATAGATTTCTGATTAACAAAAAAAAGAGCTTGTCACCAAGCTCTCCCTTTTATTATCGAATTTCTTTGATACGCGCTTTTTTACCACGTAATGCACGAAGATAGTAAAGTTTCGCACGACGTACTTTACCACGACGAACTACATCGATTCCTTCAATCTTTGGAGAATGAACAGGGAATGCACGCTCTACACCTACACCGTAAGAGATCTTACGTACAGTAAATGTTTCACTGATGCCGCCGCCACGACGCTTGATTACTACTCCTTCATACACCTGAATACGCTCACGTGTACCCTCGACAACTTTAACGTGTACACGTACAGTGTCTCCGGAACGGAAAGCTGGAAGATCAGTTTTCAATTGACCTTGCGTAATTTCTTGAATTAATTTTTGCATAGTTTTCTACTCCTTTTCCACAGATGTTCATTCCATACTTCTGATGCAGCGGAACATCGTTTTAAGACATAGCTAGGCTAAGTCACAAAGAGTATAATAGCATATTGAATAAAAAAAATCAATATCTCTTATCCTCTTTTTTAATCTCCTCCAACCATTCTTCCTGCTCTTTCGTCAACGAAAATGCATTAAGTAGATCTGGTCTTCTTTCCCATGTTCTCTTGAGCATTTCCTTGGAACGCCATTTTTCGATATGTGCATGATTGCCTGACAATAATACATCCGGCACCTTCATCCCCCTGAAATCAGCAGGCCGTGTATAATGGGGATGTTCAAGCAGACCTGTGCTGAAGGAATCCTGTTCATGAGATTCCACTTTTCCGAGGACATCAGGCAAAAGCCTTACCACACTGTCCACGATGACCATGGAAGCCAGTTCCCCGCCTGTCAGGACAAAATCCCCGATAGACAGCTCATCTGTTACGATGTGCTCTCTGATCCGCTCATCATAGCCTTCGTAATGGCCGCAGATGAAGATCAGATGCTCTTCCTTGGAGAGCTCCTCCGCTTTCTTCTGGGTGTAGCGCTCGCCTTGAGGGCACATAAGGATGACACGGGGCTTTTTGGCAGTGGTGGATGTCCTCAGGCTTTCCACCGCATCAAAGATGGGCTGAGCCTTCAGTACCATCCCTGCACCACCCCCAAATGGGTAATCATCTACTTTTTTATGTTTATCTGACGCGTATTCACGAAAATCCGTCACCCGATACTCCACAGCCCCCTTGTCGGCCGCCTTTTTCAGAATGGAGGATTGCAGAACCCCTGGAAACATTTCAGGGAAGATGGACAGAATATCAATCTTCATGATTAGAACAGCCCCTCTAATGGCTCGATGATTATGGTCTTCTCTTTTACATCCACCTTTTTGACAACCGATTCGATGTAAGGGATCAGGATGTCCTTCCCTTTTTGAGGCTTCACTACCCATACATCATTCGCCCCAGGTGTCAGCACTTCGGTTACCGTGCCGATCTCTTCCATGTTTTCCTGCAGCAACACCTTGCAGCCGACGATTTCGTGGAAATAGTATTCCCCTTCTTCCAAGTCCCCTAACTGATCCCCAGGAACCTTGACGATGGCTCCTTTTAATTTTTCCACTTGATTGACGTTATGAAATCCTTCAAACGTCAGAAGATCAAAAGACTTGTGAACTCTTCTCGTCTCCACCACCACCTCAAGCGGTTCCTTCTGATCAGGCAGGAATAGATAAAGGCGGTTTCCTTTTTTATAGCGCTCTTCCGGGAAGTCGGTTCTTGATACAATCCGGACTTCTCCCCTGATTCCGTGCGTATTCACCAATTTCCCTACATTAAACCATTTTGACACGCGTAGCACCTCCATATACTTTTTTCTTCCGACATCTATGTAGCATTATTTTACCCTAATTCGAAGCAATTTTTACCGGACTTTTTGAACATCCTCTAAAACAGGAAAAAGGGAAGCTATAAAGCCTCCCCCTACTCCAGTATTTCTAATTGCACTCGTTTATTTTCATGAGAGGCAGCAGCGAATAATACAGTTCGAATCGCTTTTGCAATTCTTCCCTGCTTGCCAATCACTTTCCCTAAATCATCTTGATGTACTGCGAGTTGATACGTGAGGGCATTACCTGTTGCCTTTTCCGTAACAACCACCTGCTCTGGATGATCTACCAACGACGTCACAATTGTTTTAATCAGTTCTGTCATCTGATCTCTTATTTGCTTAATTTAGCATTGTGGAATTTTTCCATAATACCTTCGTTAGAGAAAAGGTTACGAACAGTATCAGAAGGCTTCGCGCCATCTTGTAACCATTTTAAAGCTAGGTCTTCATTGATTTTAACTTCAGCTGGTTGTGTTACAGGATTGTAAGTTCCAACTGTTTCAATGAAACGTCCATCACGAGGAGAACGAGAATCTGCTACTACGATACGATAGAATGGGGATTTTTTAGAACCCATACGTTTTAAACGAATTTTAACTGCCATAAATATAAGCACCTCCGAAAATATTTCACACAAGATAGTATGATAACAAGTAGTTACTTGTTTGTAAAGTGTTTTTTCTTGTCACTTGATTTATTAAGAGAAAAAATGGTGTGAAAGACTTACATGAAAGGAAACTTGAATCCGCCTTTTTTGCCTTTTCCTTTTTGCATGTTTGTCATTTGTTTCATCATTTTTTTCATCTCTTCGAATTGTTTGAGTAGACGGTTCACTTCCTGGACAGGACGTCCGCTACCTTTTGCTATCCGTTTTTTGCGGCTAGCATTGATCAGATCTGGATTTTCTTTTTCTGCTTTTGTCATGCTTTGGATAATCGCTTCCACATGACCAATCTGCTTTTCATCAACCTGGACGTTTTTCAGGCCTTTCATTTTGTTCGCACCAGGTATCATCCCCAAGATTTCATCGAGAGGTCCCATGCTTCTTACCTGACCTAATTGCTCCAGGAAATCATCAAACGTAAAGCTCATCGTACGCAGCTTCTGTTCCAGCTCTTTTGCTTTCTCTTCGTCTACATTCGATTGTGCCTTTTCAATAAGTGTCAGCACATCCCCCATACCTAAAATACGGGAGGCCATACGCTCAGGATGGAAAGCTTCAAGGGCATCCAACTTTTCTCCCATACCAATAAACTTGATCGGAGTATTCGTTACCGCCTTAACAGAAAGCGCCGCACCACCACGAGTGTCTCCATCAAGCTTAGTCAATACAACTCCCGTCAAGCCCAGCTGTTCGTTGAAGCTTTCCGCTACATTGACAGCATCCTGACCAGTCATCGCATCCACCACCAGGAAGATCTCATCCGGTTTGGAAATTTCTTTCACCTGTTTCAACTCGTCCATTAATGCTTCATCAACATGCAGACGTCCGGCAGTATCAATCAGCACATAATCATGGTGCTCATCTTTTGCCTGTTGGATGGCCTGCTTCGCGATTTCCACTGGACTAACCTTGTCTCCAAGGGAGAAAACCGGCATGCTTAATTGTTTCCCTAAGGTTTCAAGCTGTTTGATTGCTGCAGGACGGTAAATATCGGCAGCTACTAGAAGAGGCTTTCTATTGTGTTTTTTACGCAATAGGTTTGCCAGCTTTCCGGTAGTGGTCGTTTTACCAGCTCCCTGTAGACCCACCATCATTATGACGGTTGGCGGACGGTTGCTTACAGCAATTTTACTTTGTTCCCCACCCATAAGTGCAGTCAGTTCTTCTTTAACAACCTTGATGACCTGCTGACCGGGTGTAAGACTTTTCATGACTTCTTGTCCAACTGCACGTTCATTAACACGTTTGACAAAGTCTTTCACTACTTTGAAGTTTACGTCCGCTTCTAGTAGAGCCAGTCGAACTTCACGCATCATCTCTTTGACGTCTTGTTCGCTAACTTTACCTTTTCCACGAATCTTCTGTATCGTATTTTGCAAACGGTCGGCTAAACCTTCAAATGCCATGTATGCCGCCCCCTAATCTAATTTCTCGAGCGATTCGATAAATGTTAAAAGCTCTTCTTTTGACGGATTGGTCATCAATGTACCCTTCAACTGGTTTATCAGCTCTTGCCGCTCTTGAAACTTTTGAAATAACAAAAGTTTTTCTTCATATTGTTCAAGCATCTGTTCCGTACGTTTGATGTTGTCGTACACCGCTTGACGACTTATGTTATATTCCTCTGCTATCTCACCAAGGGAGTTATCTTCTAGGTAATACAAAGCCATATAACTTCTTTGCTTTGGCGTCAACAACGATTGATAGAAATCATAGAGATAGTTCATTCTCGTTGTTTTTTCTAGCATCCTACTCACTCTCCCTTGTTAAGTGAAATGCCTTTACAATAAAATAGTTTACATTTTGTTAGAAGTAATGTCAAGTTTTTTTCTTGTCATGGGGTGCGTGGTGGGGGGTTAGTAATTGACACTTGTTTTAATACTCGCCATCGGGGCTGAAGTCGAGCTTTAAAGAGTTTCGTGATTTATTTAAAGGAATGGATTGGTGGAGGATGTCATGCTAGTTTTTTCCGTAGTTAGTGTTGTGGTTTCACTAATTCGAGGCTTTTGAGACCACCATTTCCCTCTTTCTGCCGTTTCGTGGTCTCAACCAGCCCTTTTGAGACCACCATTTCCCTCTTTTTGTGGTTTCGTGGTCTCAACTAGCCCTTTTGAGACCACCATTTCCCTCTTTCTGCCGTTTCGCGGTCTCAACCAGCCCTTTTGAGACCACCATTTCCCTCTTTTTGTGGTTTCGTGGTCTCAACCATCCCTTTTGAGACCACCATTTCCCTCTTTCTGCCGTTTCGCGGTCTCAACCAGCCCTTTTGAGACCACCATTTCCCTCTTTCTGCCGTTTCGCGGTCTCAACCAGCCCTTTTGAGACCACCATTTCCCTCTTTCTGCCGTTTCGTGGTCTCAACCATCAACCATCAAGTTCCCACCCTACCCATAATATAAAGAAAAACCGCCCCAAACCGGAGCGGCCCCATCTTATTCCACTACTTCCTTATCCACCATATCCGCAAAGAGTCCATACACATACTGTTCTGCATTGAACTCTTGAAGATCTTCCACTTTTTCACCTAGGCCGACGAACTTCACCGGGATCTTCAGCTCGTTGCGGATGGCCAGTACGATACCACCTTTTGCTGTTCCATCGAGCTTTGTCAGAATGATACCGGAGACGTTTGTAACTTCAGAAAATATCTTTGCCTGACTCAGTGCATTTTGGCCTGTAGTTGCATCGAGGACAAGTAACACTTCATGAGGAGCCCCCGGCACTTCACGTTCGATTACACGTTTCACCTTTTCAAGTTCCTTCATCAGGTTCACTTTATTTTGCAGGCGTCCGGCCGTATCACATAACAACACATCGGCTTTCCGGGCTTTTGCAGCCTGGATGGCATCAAACATTACGGCTGCAGGATCGGATCCGGAAGATTGCTTGATTACGTCGACACCAACGCGCTCGCCCCATACCTCAAGCTGTTCAATCGCTCCGGCACGGAAGGTATCCCCCGCTGCTAGCAGAACTTTTTTGCCATCTTGCTTCAGTTTATTGGAAAGCTTCCCGATTGAGGTGGTTTTCCCGACGCCGTTTACGCCAACCACAAGAATGACTGTTAAGCCTTCCTCTTGCATATTGATGCGTGGAGAAATATCCTCTCCAGCCTCATAGATTTCCACCAGTTTTTCGGAAATGACAGCCTGTACCTCGCGCGGGTCCTGGATGTTGCGGCGCTTCACTTCCATTCTGAGTTCATCAATCAGTTCCATTACTGTATTGACGCCTACATCTGCTCCAATCAGGATTTCTTCCAATTCTTCGAAGAAATCCTCATCCACTTTACGATATCTGGCAACAAGATCGTTTACTTTACCTGAAAAGGAATCTCTTGTTTTCGTCAGACCCTCTTTGAACTTTTCTGAAACAGAATCCGTTTGAAAAGTAATTTTTTCTTTCAATTTTTTAAAAAAGCTCATTCTATCTCTTCCTCTCTAACAACGCTTTTTTATTGGACTAGTTCCCTGGATTCTTCCAGCCTTACTGAAACAAGCTTGGAAACACCTGATTCCTGCATGGTCACCCCATAGAGTACATCACTGAATTCCATCGTTCCCTTACGATGGGTGATGACGATGAATTGCGTGTCCTTGCTGAACTGCTTCAGGTATTGGGCAAAACGGTGGACATTCGCTTCATCAAGCGCCGCTTCCACCTCATCGAGAATGCAGAACGGTACCGGTCTTACCTTCAGAATGGAGAATAATAGGGCGATCGCGGTCAACGCCCGCTCCCCTCCAGATAACAGCCCAAGGTTCTGAAGTTTCTTTCCTGGTGGTTGCGCGACGATGTCTACACCTGTATTCAGCATATCATTCGGATCGGTCAGTACCAGATCCGCTCGTCCGCCGCCGAACAGGGACCGGAAAACATCATGGAAATGGGCACGGATATTTGTAAACGTCGTCTCAAAACGTTTTTTCATCTCTTCGTCCATTTCTCCAATGACTTGGAACAGCGTATCCTTCGCTTCCTGCAGGTCATCCTTTTGTTCTTTCAGGAAATAGTAACGTTCACTTACTCGATCATACTCTTCGATAGCCGCAATATTGACTGTCCCAAGCTCTTCGATGCTAAGCTTGATCAGCTTCACTTTTTTGCGTGCTTCCTCAATTTCCACATCAAGGGGATACGCTTCTTTCGCCGCTTCAAATGACAGCATATACTCTTCCCTTAAATGATGAAGTCTATTATCAAGTTCAACATCCAGACGGTTCAGCTTTACCTCTTCTGCTTTCAAAATATCAGCGAGCTGCTTGTATTGCCTTTTCAGTCCCTTCAGCTCAAGCTCTTCATTTTCCACCTTTTCATAGATGGTCAGACGCTGTGCTCTTCGCTCGGCAATCAGCTTCATTGTCGTATTTTTGTCCTGCAGCTTTTCTTTTGCAGCCACTTCAAGCTTCTGCTCCCCGGAAGAGTTGTCATTCATCTCACTTTGAAGCAGCGCCAGGTCTTCCCGGACCTCTGTCAGTTTCTCTTGTGCTGATTCGATTTCCTGTGAGATGTTTTCCACTTTTTCCGATTGACTATGAAGCTTTTCTTTCTTTCCTGCATAGTCCACTTTTAGTTGGGTAAGTTCGTTTTGGACAGCTTCCTTTGTAGTGTGCTGTTCATTTTTCTTGGTATTCAGCTCGGTTATTTCCCTATCAAGCTCCACAATGCCAAGTCCTACCTCTTTCATCTCGGTTTCAAGGATTGTTTTACGTTCGACCGCATGCTGGATCGAAGAGGAAAGTTGCTGTTTCTCATAGTCATACAAGCTAAGATGCTCATTGACATTTTTCTCTTCCAGCTCCACTTCTCTGATCTGGCTCAAGACTTCCTGTTCCTTATAGCGCAGTTCCTCTCCGGATGCTTTCAACTGCTGGACCTGCGACTCTTTTTCCGAGATTTTCTGCTTTAGTGTTTTCACTTGATCTTCAAGAAGGGATGTTTTCCCTTCCATCTCCTCAAGCTTTGAAGCAATCGTCTCAAGCTCCCGGCCACGGCTCAGGAGGCTGTTGGACTTTTGCTTGACTGCTCCACCTGTCATCGAGCCTCCGGGGTTCACAACATCACCATCGAGTGTAACAATCCGGTAGCGATGCTGAAGAATGGAGGCTAGTGCATTGGCCCCTTTTAAATCCCTTGCAATTACAATGGTTCCTAAAAGATTGAGAACAATATTTTCATATGCGGAATCACTTTCCACAAGTGATGCTGCAACTCCTACAAATGCATCATGCTGGCCGATCTGTTTCAGCTGATACTCTGGCATTGTTCGCGGCTTCATCACGCTAAGAGGCAAAAAGGTAGCTCTTCCATAGCCGTTCTTCTTCAGATACTGGATGGAAGACCGGGCACTCTGTTCATCATCCACCACAATGTGCTGTGTTGCACTGCCGAGGGCTATCTCAATGGCTGTCTCCACTTCCTGATTTACCTGGATCAGTTCAGCGACCGCCCCTTTGATACCGGATAGGCGGTTTTCATCACGGGCTTTCAGTATTTCTTTGACACCCTGGAAAAAACCTGCAAAATCCCCTTGCATGGTTTCGAGCATTTCCTTCCTGGATCTTGTCTGCTGAAGGAACTGGTATGCCTGGTACAGGGTTGTTTCTTTCTTTTGATAGGATTCCTTGTATTGCTCTAAAGTGGCCTGCTCTTTTCGAAACGAATCAATGGTTTGGTGAAGCTCTACACTGACCGCCTTATGCTTATTTTCGATTTCCAGCTTTTTTTGTTCTGTCGCGTGGCGCTGGTTCACATACTTCTGATTCCCTTCGTCAAGCCTCTGAATTTTCAATCCTTCTTGCTTCTCTTGCTGTTCTAAATAAGTCAGTTCGTTTCGAACAGTAGCTTGCTTGTTTAATAGTTCAATATATTCGCTTTTTAGTGCATCAATCTTCTCTTCGATGTTCAAATCGAACTGCTCATTGATCAGCTGTTTCTCCTTTAGCTGCTGTTCCGTTAAAATCAGCTCCTGATGAAGAGTTTCAAGCATAGCTTTTTCTGTTGCCCATTTCTCTTTATGCGACTTCAGGAACTGATCCAGCTCTACCGATGACTTTTCAAGCTGTGCCCTGTTTGAACTTGCATTCTTTTTGCGTTCCTTCAGGACCTCTTTCCGTCCTTCCAGCTTTTCAAGCTCCGAGCTTGCAACAAGCAGCGCCTGCTGGAGGGAGTCGACGGATTCGTCGAGTGCAGCCACTTGGTCTTTGTACTTTTCAAGTGTCGCTTCCTTTTGTGACAGTTCAGAAGAAAGGGTCAATTCCTTTTCCGTACTCTCCTTGACTTCCTGCGAGGTACTTTCCCATTTTTGGTGCAGTTCTTCGATTTCGTAGACGGTTACCCCCACTTCGATCTGCTCAAGCTCTTCCTTTCTCTCCAGGTAATCCTTCGCGATGGAAGCCTGCATTTTAAGCGGCTCCACCTGCCCTTCCAGTTCATGCAGAATATCCGATACACGATTCAGGTTTTCCTGTGTGTCCCAAAGCTTGCTTTCCGCTTTCTTTTTACGGGATTTATATTTCAGCACACCTGCCGCTTCCTCAAAGATGCTTCTTCTCTCTTCCGCCTTGCTGCTCAGGATCTCCTCGACTTTCCCTTGACTGATGATGGAAAACGCTTCTTTACCAAGTCCTGAATCCATGAACAGGTCGACAATATCCTTCAGGCGGCACGATTGCTTGTTAATCAAGAACTCGCTGTCACCGGAACGGTAGGCGCGCCTTGTTACACTTACCTCCATGTAATCGATAGGCAGGATGCGCTTGCTGTTATCAAGTGTGAGGGTCACCTCGGCAATATTCAATGCCTTCCTGCTGTCACTACCTGCAAAAATGATATCTTCCATTTTCGAACCACGCAGAGATTTGGCAGACTGCTCTCCCAGCACCCATCTGATGGCATCGATGATATTGCTCTTTCCACTTCCATTTGGGCCAACAACGGCTGTTACCCCTGGTACAAAATCTACCGAAATCTTTTCTGCAAACGACTTAAATCCAACCACTTCTAATCGTTTGAGGTACATTATCCTTCACCTCTGTTTTATGTAGGCTCTTTTCATAAAGTTTGTTGCTTACGACCAAGAAAAATCGGCATTAGGATTTTTCAAGTAAAAAATCGGCTTTTGGATTTTTTACCGAGATAAACTACGAAATATTTAAAAAGTAAATTATCTACTACGCTGAAAAGAGCACGATAGTAGGGAAATTTACGTGTTTATGATGTATTCGCCAAAAGCAACAATTCCTGCGAAAACAGCCTTTATGTAAGAGAAAAAGACGACCCATATAGCCGCAAGGAGGCACCATCGGATCGCCCTCTATTCTCCATTCCTACTATTTCGATTGCTTGAGCTTGTCTAAAGCGAACTGTGCAGCGTGCTGCTCGGCTTCCTTTTTCGATCTGCCAACACCAATTCCAAGCTCCTCTTTATTCAAACTGACCTTGGAGACAAATTCCCTGTTGTGAGCAGGACCTTTCTCCTCAAGGACTTCATATTCGATTACTCCAAGAGCATTGCGCTGAATCAATTCCTGCAATTGACTCTTATAATCCATCACATGAGAAAAAGCACCTTCATTTATTTTAGGGTACACGTATTTTTCCAGGAATAAGAATACGGCTGGCAGTCCAAGGTCCAGGTACAGTGCCCCGATAAAGGATTCAAACACATCCGCAAGCAAGGCAGGTCTGGCTCGCCCACCGGTCAATTCCTCCCCTTTCCCGAGCAATACGTAAGAACCGAAGGAAAGCTCATTTGCAAAAGAAACAAGTGATGGCTCGCACACGATAGATGCACGCAGTTTCGTCAGCTGACCTTCACTCATCATCGGAAATTTCTTATATAAGAATTGAGAGACCGTCAATTCGAGCACTGCGTCTCCCAAAAACTCCAATCGTTCATTATCCTCATAAGGCTTTCTCCGATGCTCATTCACATATGATGAATGTGTAAATGCCTGATATAGTAATTTATCATTTTGGAAATCGATGCCAAGGTCTTCTTGAAGCTTTTGGAACTTCTTTGTGACCGCTTCACTTTTCTTTTCATTAATTCGACTTTTATTTCTTGTCATAAAGGTGCCTCCAACATACATTCTTCTTTCCTATGCTGACTATAAAATCATGTAACGAAAGATGTAAACAAAAACTATTTTAACAAATTATTTATAGGTTACAAATAGCATCTTACACCATTTGCTCATTTTTATGTAAAAAACTTATGTTAGCATAGATTTGTGCAGAAATACAGTCGGGTATCGGTCTAATGGATAAGCTGAAAATACCCCGAAAAATAAATAAGAGTCCCACTCATAAAGTGGGACTTTCAAAGTGAAGCAATTATGTGTTTGCTTTTATGTAGTTGACCACATCTGCAACTGTTGTAATGTTTTCTGCTTCATCGTCTGAAATTTCCAATTCAAACTCATCCTCAAGCTCCATTACCAATTCAACTACATCTAAAGAATCTGCACCTAAATCATCTTTGAATTTAGAATCAAGATTAACTTCGGACTCGTCAACACCTAAACGATCAACAATGATCTTTGTTACACGCTCTAAAACCTCTGCCATAACTTTCACCTCCCCTCAAGTATTATAGTTAAAGTTTGCGAAAAAAACCAGATTGTCTACAGTATTTCACAAGAATATTGTTCGACTTGCTTGTCGGTCCTGCAAAAATTGCCTTATTACATCACCATTCCGCCGTCCACGTGGATTGTCTGGCCAGTAATGTACGCACTCTTTTCACTTGCAAGGAAGGAAACAACGGAAGCAATGTCCTTCGCTTCACCGAAACGGGCTAATGGAATCTGCTTCAGCATTTCAGTTTTCACTTCTTCAGTCAATTTATCTGTCATGTCGGTTGTAATGAATCCCGGGGCAATCGCATTTGCGGTAATGTGACGTGTTGCCAATTCGCGGGCAGTCGTTTTGGTAAGCCCGATGACACCTGCTTTGGCCGCCACATAATTTGCTTGTCCGGGGTTCCCACTTACACCAACGATTGATGCGATATTGATGATTCTGCCAGAGCGCTGCTTCATCATTTGTCTTGTCACTGCTTTGGTTGCATTGAAAACGCCTTTCAGGTTGATATTGATAACATCATCCCACTCGTCTTCCTTCATACGCATTAGCAGGTTATCTCTTGTAATCCCCGCATTGTTCACAAGAATATCGATCGTTCCGAATTGTTCAAGGCTCTCTTTCATCATCGCCTGAACCTCTTCCATATAGGCTACATTAGCGCGAACAGCGATAGCGTTCCCACCCATTTGTTTTATTTCTTCCACTACTTCATAGGCCTTTGCTTCGCTGCCGGAATAATTGACTACGATATTGGCACCCTGCTCCGCTAAATCCAAAGCGATGGCGCGGCCAATACCCCGTGATGCTCCTGTGATGACTGCTGTTTTACCTTTAAGCATTTGTTGTATCCTCCCCTTGAAAATGATCTAGCGCTTTTTGCAACGTTTCCATGTCATAGACAGGGATGGTTGTTACTCGGCGGTTTATTTTTTTGATCAGGCCTGATAAGACTTTACCTGGTCCAACTTCGATAAATGTATCTACTCCAAGTTCGATTAAGCGCTCGACCGATTGCTCCCATCTTACAGGAGAGTATAATTGCTGGACGAGCTTTTTATTGATATCCTCTAGTTCTTGCATTTCATGTGCATCGACGTTTGCAATAACAGGGATCTGGGTATTCTTCACATCTATTGTTTTCAATGCAGCAGCAAGCTTCTCTGCTGCAGGCTGCATAAGACTGGAGTGGAATGGGCCGCTCACAACTAATGGGATGACGCGCTTTGCGCCTTTTTTTTTCGCCAGCTCGGATGCTGCCTGAACACCCATACTTGAGCCTGAGATGACAATCTGACCTGGACAGTTGAGGTTAGCAAGATGGACTGGAGCAATGGTGCTTGTCACTTGCTCGGTAACCTCCTGAAGAACTGCTTCATCTAATCCGAGAACTGCGGCCATCGTGCCTTCCCCTGCAGGCACTGCCTCTTCCATGAACTTTCCACGCAGGTGAACTGTATGTACCGCATCTTCAAAACTGATGGATCCAGCAGCAACCAGAGCGGAGTACTCTCCAAGACTGTGCCCTGCCACATAATCAGCTTTTATTCCAGCTTCTTTCAATTTTTCCAGTATGGCAATACTTGTCGTTAATAATGCCGGTTGTGCGTTATAGGTCAATGTAAGTTCTTCCTGCGGTCCTTCAAACATCAGGGAAGATAAGCTAAACCTGAGTTTTTCATCCGCTTTTTTGATGATGCTGTCCACTTCCACAAAATGTCCTGCAAGCTCCTGCCCCATTCCGACAGTCTGTGAACCTTGGCCTGGAAAAACAAATGCTACTTTACCCATTATTCTCCCCCGTTCTCCTCTTTTATAACGAATTCCGTTTTTTCGATTGTTTCTGTTATTACGCCAACCATGTTGGACTCCAGCATATTGCGTGTTTGGCGTATCGCATTGTAAAAGGCATTGGCATCCGAAGATCCGTGCGCTTTGACAACAGGAGCCTTTAATCCGAATAAGGCGGCGCCTCCATACTCCGAATAGTCCATTTTATTTTTCAAAGTTTTTAGCTTCGGTTTCAAAACCGCTGCTGCAAGCTTGCTTTTCAAATCGCTGGTCAATGCTTCTTTCATCATGGCAAAGACGGATAGTGCCGTACCTTCGATTGTCTTTAATGCAATGTTCCCTGTGAAGCCGTCCGTCACCACTACATCTGCTACACCATTCAAGAGATCGCGTGATTCCACATTTCCGATAAAATGTACTGCACCGGACTCTTTAATCAGCTCAAATGCGGCTTTGGTCAATTCGTTCCCTTTTTTTTCCTCGGTACCTACATTCAACAATCCCACACGAGGTGCTTTAATCCCTCTTACTTTTTCCGCATAGATGGAACCCATGAGCGCATATTGGAAGAGGTGTTCCGGCTTTGCATCCACGTTCGCACCCACATCAAGCATCACAAACCCCTCTCCGCCGATGGTGGGGAATGTCGGTGAAAGTGCCGGGCGCTCTATTCCTTTGATTCTTCCGACCACCAATAGTCCGGCAGTCATCAGGGCTCCTGTGTTTCCTGCAGATATGCAGGCATCCGCTCGGCCTTCTTTTACTTCCTTGGCCATCAGAACCAAGGAGGAGTTTTTCTTTTTGCGGACCGCCTTTACCGGCTCTTCGTCACCTGAAATCGCTTCTTCTGTATGTATAATGTTTATATTCTTATCATTCGTTAAGTATGGTCGTATTTTCTGCTCATCCCCAACTAAAGTAAACGTTAGATCAGGATAAGCCTCGACCGCTTTCATTGTTCCTTCCACCATGGACTTCGGTGCATGATCCCCGCCCATTGCATCTATTGCAATTTTCATGTTTTACTACCTGCCTTCGCTAGATTAAAAACTTGTAGACCGGAACATTTCAAATTCCCCGTGAAACACCTTTTCGCTGCCCACGGTACTTTTCACTTCAACGGTTGTTCTGCCCTTTTCCTTGTCTACTTTACTGACTACCGCTTTGGCTACGATGCGTTCCCCAAGCTTTACGGGTCTCGTGAAACGTATGGTCGCTTTTGCTGTCAGAGCCAATTCGTCATTGATGACGGCAACCGCCAACGAGTTGGCTTGTGCAAAAAGATGGTGCCCTCGGGTAATATTATTTCGTTTAAATACATGTTCGCTCTGAACGTCAAAGATGGAAATAGCGCTTTGATCCAGCTCCAGATCTATGATCTCCCCGATTATCTCCTCGATCGGCAAGGAGCGGACTTCTTTTTCCAATGTACGGGCCGCTACATTTTTTATTCTTTCCCTTAATTCAGGAATACTAAGTTCCAGTCGATCCAATCGGATCGTTTGAATGCTCACTTGAAAAAATTCCGCCAATTCCTCATCCGTAATAAAAGGATTCTCTTTAATCTTGTCTTTTAACGATAATTGGCGCTCCTTTTTATTTCTTCTCATCTATTTACACCATCCGAACTATTATGACTAGGTACTAATAGTAGTATATATAGGAGTCCTTTATATTGCAAGAAAAAATCTTTATGTGTAGTCAATTTCCACTCAAAACCATGCTTTCAATCAAAAATGGAAGCTAGCAGATTCTGCTAGCTTCCGAGATTATGTGGTGGAATTAATCCAGTTTTTCTCCATCCAGAACGCCCGATTCCTCAATCACGGTTCTTAAACCTTCATATTGGTCTTCTACCCAAAAATTTTGCGAATGAAGAAGGTCATAGGCATCTTGTCTGGCAACTTCTAAGGCGCGGTAATCATGAACCATGTCGGCTACTTTAAACTCAGGAACACCGCTTTGTTTTCTTCCAAAAAAGTCACCAGGCCCTCTGAGTTCGAGATCCTTTTCAGATAGGACGAATCCATCATTCGTTTCTGTCATGATTTTCATCCGTTCTTTCCCTACTTCAGATTTAGGATCTGCGAGCAGAATACAGTAAGACTGCTCGGAGCCGCGACCTACACGTCCCCTTAATTGATGGAGTTGTGATAAGCCAAACCGCTCCGCATCGTAAATCACCATCATCGTTGCATTCGGGACGTTGACTCCCACCTCTACTACAGTAGTGGAAACCAATACCTGTGCCATGTTGTCGCTGAACTCCTGCATCACTTTTTCTTTCTCATCGGAGTTCAGTCGGCCGTGCATAAGACCAATTTTCCATTTTCCCCAGTAGTAGTGGGTCAGCATATCATGGACATCTATGGCATTTTGCACATCGAGTTTTTCCGATTCTTCTATGAGGGGGCAGATCACATAGGCCTGTCTTCCTTTCAGCAATTCTTTTTCCACAAAGGACAGTACCCTATCAATCATCTGGTGTTTAGCCCAATACGTTTCAATCGCTTTTCGTCCAGCAGGCATTTCATCAATGATGGAGACATCCATCTCACCGAAGGCAGTAATGGCAAGAGTTCTTGGAATAGGGGTGGCAGTCATGAACAATACATCAGGACTCTCCCCTTTTTCTCTCAAAATTCTCCTTTGCCCTACGCCAAAACGATGTTGTTCATCCGTGATGACAAGACCTAATCTGGCAAAATTCACTTCGTCCTGTATCAGTGCGTGTGTTCCTATCAGAATATCTATTTCCCCATTTTTCAATTGCTCCAGAAGCTCTCTTCTTCTCTTTCCTTTTACAGAACTCGTCAAAAGTTCAACCCTTAAAGAGGTAGATGCAAACAGCCCTGTCAGGGATTGTGCATGCTGTTCTGCAAGAATTTCAGTCGGGACCATCAACGCTCCCTGATAGCCGGAAAGATAGGAAGCATACAGGCCAATTGCCGCCACAACAGTTTTCCCGGATCCAACATCCCCCTGGAGCAAGCGGTTCATCCTGTAAGGAGAAGCCATATCTCCCAGAATTTCTTTCAACACCCGAGTTTGAGCACCGGTTAGAGGAAAAGGGAGACCCTGAATAAATTCATTCAAGTCCTTCTCAGCAAATTTTTGAGAGATGCCTTGGGAATGCTCTCGTTGATATTTACGCAGCGCTTGTATTTTCAGCTGAAACATTAGAAACTCTTCATAGACGAGATAGCGCCTCGCTCCTTTCAGCATTTCTTGATTGACGGGATTATGTAAGGCTGAAATGGAGTCCTTCTTGGATGGCAGCTTATACCTTTGCAGCAGAACAGATGGCAACGAATTATCGATTCGGTCGCCATATTCTTTTAAGGCAGTATGGATGAACTTTCTCATCTGCTTGACTGTAATGTTCCCCTTCACAGAATAGACCGGCTCCACTTCCCTCTCCTCTGTAAAAGGACCAAAATGTATTTCCAGAACCGTGATGGTCTGTCTGTGCTGGTCCCACTTTCCTGTAATGGTGATGGTATCATTGATTGCCAGTTTGTTTTTGTAGAACGGTCTGTTGAAACAGACTGCCTTTACTAAAAAGCTTCCCACAAAAACGCGAAAGGTCAGTCTTGATTTCTTCTTCCCATAATACATAAGAGAAGGCTCACCATGAACCTTCCCTTCCACTGTTATTTTCTCATCATGTTTTACTTCGGAAATGTCCCGCAAGCGATAGTCTTCATATCGGTATGGGAGATGCATGAGAAGATCCTCTACGGATTCAATTCCCATGCTATGAAGGGAATTGGCTATCTCTTCCCCAATACCTTTAACATTTGTTATCGAAGTTTCAGATAGTTTACTCACCTTTTTGTAAGGGAACACCAAATATTTTCGCTTCTAACTCACGTCCAGTTGGTGTTGCCGCCAACCCTCCTTGCGCTGTTTCTTTTAGTGCAGTCGGCATCGTTTGACCGATTCTGTACATCGCGTCAATCACTTCATCGCAAGGAATTCTACTCGTAATTCCTGCAAGCGCCATATCTGCTGCTACCATGGCATTGGCCGCTCCCATTGCATTTCTCTTGACACAGGGGACCTCCACCAAGCCAGCTACAGGGTCGCATACTAATCCTAACATGTTTTTCAGTGTAATGGCCATTGCTTGTGCACATTGATCTGGTGTGCCTCCTGCCATTTCCACGATTGCTGCAGCAGCCATGCCGGAAGCTGAGCCAACTTCAGCCTGACATCCACCTGCTGCACCTGATATAGAGGCATTATTTGCTACAACAAACCCGAATGCTCCAGAAGTGAACAGGAAATTGATCATTTCCTCGCGCGTTGGATTTAACACATTCTTTACCGCAAATAGGGTGCCAGGAACAACTCCTGCTGAACCGGCCGTCGGTGTAGCACAGATCGTTCCCATGGCTGCATTCACCTCATTGGTTGCAACAGCTTTACTTACCGCATCCAATATATTTTTACCCGTCAGGGACTTACCGGATTCAATATACCTCTGTAATAGGACTGCATCTCCACCGGTAAGGCCGGAAACGGATTTCACCCCTTGCAGCCCTCTTTCTACTGCTTGTTCCATCACCTCAAGATTTCGATCCATCTGCGAAATGATGTCCTCCTTGCTCTTACCGGTGAACTCCATTTCCTGCTCGATCATGATCTGGGATATTTTCTTATTGGTGCTTTCGGCAAGCTCGATTAATTCTGCTACATTTCGAAACATACTGGTTCCCCCTTCCCTCTACTTGAAAGCGCTATCATTATTATTCTAAAAGTTAATCCACTATTTTCGTTACTTGTGTAATGTGAGGCAGCGCAGACAGCTCATTGATTACCGCATCATCTATATTCTGGTCCACTTCTATTGTCATCAATGCCTGTTTCCCTTTTTCTTTGCGCGAAACTTCCATATGTCCGACATTGATGGCAAATTTCGCAAGTACATTAGCTACTCCAGCGATCGCACCATATCGGTCATTATGCACAACCAAGAGTGCCGGATGGTTCCCTGAAAGCCTCAATTCAAAGCCATTCAGCTCTGTGATTTCAATCTTTCCTCCACCGATGGAGATGCCTACAAGCTCAAGTTCCCCTTGTTCGTCACCAATCCGGACTTTTGCAGTGTTAGGATGATCCGTTATTGCTTCTTCCTCTATGAATTCAACTTTCATGCTCAATGAGTCAGCAATGGATAGGGAAGTTTTAATTCGTTCATCAAATGTATCAAAGTCCAGAAGACCGCCGACAATCGCAACATCAGTCCCGTGGCCTTTATATGTTTTTGCAAAGGAGCCATAAAAGGAGATGCTTGCCCATTCAGGCTGTCTGCCAAACAGACTTCTCGCTACACGACCAATTCTGGCAGCTCCAGCTGTGTGAGAACTTGATGGACCGATCATTACAGGACCAATAATATCAAAGACGCTTTTATATTTCATTTCCCCACTCCCCTAAATGACAATTATATTTGGCACTTTAAACACCTATTCCAAACAACCTAAATGATAAAAAAACATACAAAAGAAGGGAATTTAACCCCTTCTTTTGCATTGATTCATTTTTTATTCGATAGAGAAGATATAGGAGTATAACGGCTGTTTTCCGTTGTGAACTTCCACTTCAGCATCAGGATAAGCCTGCTCAAGGTCTTCCACCAACTCGTCTACTTCCTCTTGGGAAACATCTTCACCATAAATGACAGTCAGGATTTCTGCGTCATCATCCATCATCGTATCAAGGAGATCTTTGGCAGCCTGCTTTTTATCTTTGCTGGTAATGACAATTTTGCCGTCAGCAATTCCCATGAAATCATTTTTTTGGATTTCAATTCCATCGATGTTGGTGTCTCTTACAGCAAATGTAACCTGACCGGTTTTAACAGATGTAAGAGCCTCTTTCATTGTCTCTTCGTTGTCTGCCAGTTCACCTGTAGGATTGAAAGCAAGAATAGCTGCCATTCCCTGAGGAACCGTTTTGCTCTCAATTACTGCAACATGCTGGTCTGCAACTTCAGCAGCCTGCTTAGCAGCCATGATGATATTACTGTTGTTAGGAAGGATAATGACGTTGTCAGCATTTACTTCCTCAATTGCCTTTAGGATATCCTCTGTACTCGGATTCATCGTTTGGCCGCCTTCAATAACAGCCTTTGCTCCGATGCTCTTAAATAGCTCAGCAATACCCTCACCCATTGCAACGGTGATGATCCCAAACTTTTCACGCTTTTTGTTCGCTTGTGGTGCAACAGTCGGTGCAGCATATTCATCTTCTTCAAAGAGTAGGTTGCTATGCTGTTCACGCATGTTTTCAATCTTCATGTTGATAAGACTGCCGTAGCGCTGACCGTAAGTCAACACATCGCCAGGCTGCTCCGCATGGATGTGAACTTTTACAATTTCTTCG
Source organism: Bacillota bacterium (assembly GCA_051750385.1). Lineage (GTDB taxonomy): Bacteria > Bacillota > Bacilli > Bacillales > Bacillaceae_I > Sutcliffiella_A. The sequence continues at coordinate 1,050,430 of JBNJJQ010000001.1, forward strand.
TCCGCGATCACCAGCAAAGAATCTCCATGTTGAGATAGGTCATTGCGGAATTTATCTTCTTTAAAAGGATTTGCTTTCAATTTATCCGCTTCGAATTTTACCATGAATTCTGTACAGTAGCCGAATTCTATATCCTCTGTATTGATGGCAGCATGCACATTTTTATGATGCTCTGCACTAACCAGTTGGTTCATCGAAGTGGTTGGTACGATATCTTCAATTCTTTGGCCTTTCAATTCAGCCAGGAAGCCCTCATAAATATAAACGAGACCTTGTCCACCACTGTCGACTACGCCAACCTCTTTAAGAACTGGCAGTAGGTCAGGAGTACGCTTCAAAGATGCATTCGCTTCTTTTAGCGTCTCTTCCATTAGAACGATGATATCATCTTCATTCTTTGCAACAGCGATCGCTTTTTTAGCTGCATCTTTCGCAACCGTTAAGATAGTTCCTTCCACAGGCTTCATTACCGCTTTATAGGCCGTTTGAACTCCCGCTTCAAGCGCTTGTGCAAAATCCTTGCTCGTAATCGTTTCCTTTGATTCGATATGCTTGGAGAATCCACGGAATAGCTGAGAAAGAATAACCCCCGAGTTACCTCTTGCCCCCATAAGTAGGCCTTTAGCCAGAGCAGAACCAACACTACCGATATGCTCGGAAACATTGTTTTTTACTTCCTTTGCTCCTGATGTGATGGAAAGGTTCATGTTTGTACCTGTATCTCCATCCGGAACCGGAAACACATTCAACGCATCCACAGTCTTGGCGTTGTTAGATAAATGATTTGCACCCTGGATAACCATCTGTGCAAATCGTTTCCCATTTAGAACTTTTACTGACACTAAATTTTCCTCCTTATTACGGGTTCGTAACTCGAACTCCCTGTACATAAATGTTTAATGAATCAACGGAAAGACCGAGCATTTGATTAAGGGTATATTTTACTTTAGTCTGTACATTATGCGCCACTTCTGAAATTTTCGTTCCATAGCTTACAATAATGTACATATCAATATGTAGTCGATCTTCTTCCTGGCGTACGATAACGCCTTTTGTAAAGTTTTCTTTTCGAAGTATTTCTGACAACCCATCTTTAAGCTGGCTTTTGGAAGCCATTCCTACGATGCCATAGCAGTCTACAGCTGCTCCACCTGCGATTGTTGCAATTACATCATTAGAAATATCTATTTGACCATAAGATGTTTTTAGTTCGATGGACATAAAGGTTCCCCCTTCGATTGGTTTATTCACCTTGTCTACTCGTTATTTTACTATAAAAGAAAGGTTTTTGAAAGCAGACGAATACTATTGTAATAATACTATTATTATACTGAATGCTAGAAACATGTATGTCAAGGCTTTTTTCTTGAAAGCTTTCTTCAGAACTATTGCATTGTGCGGGGTTGTATGTTAAATTATATAAGTATTTTCAACTGTTTTATCTATGAAAAGAAAGACACTGTATGGACCTGCTTCTTATTGACGGAGGTCTTGTGCATCGTTTTTCTGACCCTAAATGAAAATATTGATTGATGTTTCTTTGTAGTTAGGAGGGAATTAAACATGGCACGTAAATGTGTAATCACTGGTAAAAAGACTGGTTCTGGTAACTCACGTTCTCACGCAATGAACTCTTCAAGACGTACTTGGGGTGCAAACCTTCAAAAAGTTCGTATCTTGGTAGATGGTAAGCCAAAGCGTGTATACGTATCTGCAAGAGCTTTAAAATCAGGTAAAGTTGAGCGCGTATAAAATATATGCGCACATGCAAAAGCGACAGGGACAATCCCCTGTCGCTTTTTACTTGCTTACTTTTAGTTAACATAATATTATTATCGATTTATCTATCAAAAAAGCACCTCATAAAGGTGCTCTACTCTTTTTTAAACGATCCCAGCATCGCACGGATGATACCACCTAAAAACCTCGGCAACTTTATCGTATAAAATTTCATTCCATTTCCCTCCCCGGAACTTTTTAAGCATAGTAGTTATGAATGAATACGTGCAGATGAAGAATGCCGTCACATAAAATGGGATGAATCACGGCTCCTTATCATCATTAATATGCCATCCTTAAATGAAAAAGTACCATTTTCAGTATCTAATTCATTACTTATACATAGTGTGTCGCCCCATTTTATATTCCTATTTTTTAGGGGATATTTAAATCCATCCAGAGTGATTCCGCTTACTGTAGGGGTTATGGGAAGGAATGAAATGTATGGGAGGTTTTTATTCTTTTTTATTGGGTATTGGCCAGGATTGACCAGGTAAAGGAAATTCTGTTTATCCTGGATTTCAATGGTGATTCCGTTTTGGATTCCTTTTAGCAGAAGCTGCACATTGCCAAGAAAATGGTCCAGTCTTCCTCCGGTCACTCCGAACATGGTAATGGCAGAAGGGTTTTGTGCCATGGCCCAGTTGACAGCGAGCTCTGTATCCGTTTCGTCCTTTTCACTCGGAAACATATCAAGGTCTGTAATTTTCTTCTTCATTTCCGCCAGTTCTGCAGCTGTTACAGAGTCAAAATCCCCGAAGGATTTCTGGGGGACGATATTCTGTTCCAATAAATAATGGACGCCCCTGTCCACTCCAACCCATGTGACGGTTTCAGCATTTTTAGACGTTAAGTCCGGGATATATTCCTGTGGGCCACCTGCTACAATCATTATCTTCATTGCCATTTGCTCCTTAATAAGAATAAAAAGGCCTTCCATTAGAAGACCTTTTTTCTCAGGTTTTAAGTTTATGTCAGTTTCCACGGATGGATGAGATAGCTTTTTTACGGTCGGTCTGTTGATAAATGGCCGATCCTGCAACAAGTACATCCGCTCCGGCATCGACGCAAAGTGCAGCGGTTTCGGGATTGACTCCACCGTCTACCTCCACTTCAACCGATAATCCTCTTTCCGTTATGAGAGACCTTACCTGACTAATTTTCGGCAGTACATCCTTAATGAATGCTTGTCCACCGAAGCCGGGGTTAACTGTCATTAGCAGCACGAGATCTACATCATTCAGGATGGGGACAATGCTTTCCACAGGGGTTGCGGGATTAATGACAACTCCTGCTTTCACTCCTTCAGCCTTGATGAGTTGGATAGTACGATGAAGATGACGGCAAGCCTCCACATGTACCGAAATGATGTCAGCTCCAGCTTTTGCAAAAGCAGGGATGTATGTGTCAGGATTTTCAATCATCAAGTGGACGTCCAATGGAAGCTTTGTTATCGGACGGATCGCTTCCACAACAAGTGGACCAATCGTGATATTTGGTACAAAGTGACCATCCATCACATCAATATGAATATAGTCGGCTCCGCCTTGCTCCACATCTTGTATGTCTTTTTGCAAATTAGCAAAGTCTGCGCTCAGGATAGAGGGGGCGATTTTTACCATATTTTAGTACCTCGGCTTTCTGTCTTTTATTTCTTCCACAAAGGAAACGTAATGCTTGTAGCGGAATGGTGCAATTTCTTCCGCTTCCACGGCAGATTTGACCGCACATTTTGGTTCTTTCAGATGGGTGCATTCCCTGAACTTGCATTGATCACTTACACTGACAAACTCAGGAAAACACTCCTTTACTTCCTCTGCCGCCATTTCCAGAAATTCAAGCGAACTGAAACCGGGTGTATCTGCGACAAAGCCATCATTGATTTCCATCAGTTCCACATGTCTGGTAGTATGCTTTCCTCGGCCAAGATGGGTGGAGATATCATCGGTTTTCAATTCCAGTTCAGGACGCAGTACATTCAGGAGTGAAGATTTACCCACCCCGGACTGTCCTGCGATGACGGACGTTTTATCCTTGAGATAAGGAAGTATTTGTTTTAACTGTTCTGGCTCTTTGGTTGAGGTCAGTACCACTTCATATCCGATTTCACGATAATAGTCGGCAAATCCCATCAACTTTTCATCTTCTTCAAGCAAATCCATCTTGGATATGCATATAAGCGGAGTCACTTCTTTTGATTCAATCAGTATCAGGAATCTGTCCAATAGGACGGTACTGAATTCTGGCTCCATCGCGGAAAATACGAGGATGGCCTGATCGATATTCGCAATGGGAGGTCTCACCAACTCATTTTTGCGTGGGTGAACCTCAAGGATATAACCTTCTTGAGCGTTGTCCGCTTGGAAAACCACCATATCCCCAACGAGAGGGGTGATCTTATTTTTGCGGAAAACCCCTCGACCTCTGCATTGGGTTATTTGGCCATCTGCTGTCAAAACATAATAAAAACCGCTTAATGCCTTGACAATCTTGCCTTCAGGCATACACTCACTCCTTAATAGTTACTCAATGTCATCGTAATCTATGGTCACCGATTGAACTTCTTCCCCATCTACAAGCACTTTATATTTCGCCTTCTGTTTATAAGGAACGGTAATGGTGAAGCTTGTGATGAGATCTTCGGTAATGATATAGGTTTCTTTCGGCTGATCCATATTGGTGTTCAAATCTTCCACAAAGAGCTCCACCTTTTGTTCTGCTCCTTCTTCGGCAGGTTTATACGTTATTTCAAGCGGAATGTCTGTTGTCTTGTCTTCAGGCTGTGGACCTTTGGAAACAATCAGCTGGATTTTATCGCCCTTTTTAACCTGTGATTCCGGAGCGGGATCCTGTTTGATTATATTTCCGGCAGAAACCTCAGCATGGAATTCTTCTTGAATGACCGGCTCAAGCAGCAGAGTTGCCAGATGCCTTTGGGCAAATTCGATTGATGAGCCCTGGTAATCATCAAGGATAATCGGACTTGCACCCTTGGATACGACGAGCTTCACTACCTCATCTTCAGGGATGACCAATTCACCTGGAGCAGGAGTTTGGCGAATGACCGTCCCCTCTTCCGCTTCCTCGGAAAACACTTCTTCTACCGAATAATCCTTATATTTCGGTTCCACCAGTTTAATTCTGCGTATCGCATCATCAACCTGCAGGGTTGTATAATCATCCACTTCCACTTTTTCCTTGCCGGCACTGCGGTAGATAGTTATTTCAGACTTTTCTTTTCTTGTTTTACCGGCTTCAGGGGATGTCCTTGTAACAAAACCTTCTTCTATCTCATCACTCGGTTCATCCTCTGTTGCTTTAATGACAAAGCCCTCAGCCAACAGTTCATCCCTTGCATCCTCATACTCCATGTTGGACACATCAGGAACGACAATATCCTTTGGGAGCAGCATGGATGGGAGGAGGGTAAATGCAGCTATAGAACCTGCTCCCAGTAGAAATAGCAGAATAAGCAAATACATCATCCACTTTTTCTTTTTCTTCTTTTTGGGAGGCTCACCATCCTTAGATGGGGGAGCGATGGTATCTTTAGGGACTACCTTGGTTTCATGATTATTCAACAGATGCTTGGAAAGATCACCTTTTATGATCGGGATTGCCTTTGTTGCTTCATCGTCGTCATTCGGAATGAAGAACTTTGGTTCGTTCAAACGGTTTGAATCCAGTACCGTAGTCAGATCCTCAAGCATCGCTTCCACCGAACCATAACGATGATTCGGATCCTTTGCCATGGACTTCAATACCACATTCTCCAGGCTTTGCGGTATGGCAGGGTTCCATCTTTTTGGCGATGGTGTCTCCGATTGTAGATGCTTCAACGCAATGGAAACGGCAGATTCCCCCGAAAAAGGCAATCTTCCTGTCAGCATTTCAAACATGACAATTCCAAGCGCGTATACATCAGATTTCTTGGTAGCAAGGCTTCCCCTGGCCTGCTCCGGTGATAAATAATGAACGGACCCAAGCAACGAATTGGTTTGCGTTATGGTAGTAGAGCTAAGCGCCATTGCAATCCCAAAGTCTGTCACCTTAATCGTACCGTAATCGTCTATGAGTATATTCTGCGGTTTAATATCACGATGGATGATTCCATTCTCATGTGCATGTGCAATCGCTGATGTGAGTTGTTTCATGATTTCTACTGTATTGTACTGTTCAATTGGTGCAAATTGCTGGATGTACTGCTTTAAGGTCTTGCCCGAAACGTGTTCCATGACGATATAGTAGATATCATCCTCTTCCCCGATATCATAGATACTCACGATATTAGGATGATCGAGGCTTGTCGCAGACTGTGCTTCTCTACGAAATCTACGAATAAATTCTTCATCATTGGCAAAATCTAAGCGTAGTACCTTTACGGCTACATCCCGGTCAAGAATCATGTCATGGGCGAGGTAGACATTGGCCATACCCCCGCCGCCAATGACTTCCATTATTTTATAGCGATCATTTAATCTTTTTCCAATTAACAAAGATATCACCCACTTCCCTCTTCGGTGACAGATAATTCGACTATGGCTACCGTTATGTTATCTTCTCCGCCATTTTGATTGGCTCGGAGTATCAGTTTCTTGGCTTTACTTTCCAGAGAATGATGTCCACTCTTTAGGACTTCCACAAGCTCATAATCATTCACTTTATTGCTCAAACCATCTGAGCAAAGCAAAAGATAGCCAGGGTCATCATATGTAATAGTTTTCAAATCAATCTTAACGGTTTTTTCTGTCCCTAAAGCTTGTAGTATAACATTTTTTCGCGGATGATGCTCTGCATCCTCTTTGGAGATCTGGCCGCTTTTCACCAATTCATTCACAAATGTCTGGTCCTCAGTCAACTGTTTCGCCTGACCATTTGATACAAGATATACCCTGCTGTCACCAACATGTGCAATGGTGAAAAATGAATCCCCGATAATAGCAGCAACGATGGTTGTTCCCATTCCATGACACTCTTCATGCCGGTTTGCATAGTCAAATAAGAATTGATTGATTTGACCTATATATGTTTTAAACCAAATTTCAGCAGGTTCAGGAGAAGAGACATTGATAGACTCCTCCCACAATTCCCTGATATGGTCCACCGCTTTCTGGCTTGCCACATCACCTGCTTGATGACCCCCCATTCCATCACAAACAACTGCTAAAATGGTTCCGTCTTTATTAACAAAAATTCCCCCGTTATCTTCATTATGCGAACGAACTCTCCCTTTATCTGTTAAAAAGACCATTAACACTTGTCACCTCGTCTCTTCTTTTCGCTCCTTCGCACGTAGCTGGCCACACGCAGCATCAATATCATGCCCCTGCTCACGACGAACTGTTACATTTACCCCTAGATTTTTCAATGTTTTCTCAAAAAGATTGATCTGTTCCTTCGGCGTTCTTACATAGTCACGCTCCGGAACATAGTTAACAGGGATAAGATTGATATGACACTTGATCCCCTTCACAAGCTTAGCCAATTCCTCAGCATGCTCCACCTGATCATTAACCCCGCCAAATAAGCCGTATTCAAAGCTGACTCTGCGTCCTGTCTTCTCGATATAATAATGTACTGCTTCCATCAGGTCAGGCAGTTTATACGCTTTGTTGATCGGCATCAGACGGGAACGGATTTCCGTATTAGGCGCATGCAGGGAAATAGCAAAGTTAATCTGCATGTTTTCATCTGCAAACTTATAGATTTTCGGTATGATTCCACTAGTGGATACCGTAATATGACGGGCACCTATATTCAGTGCTTCATCATGATTGATAATTTTAAGGAAGCTCAGCATTTCTTCATAGTTGTCAAATGGTTCACCGATTCCCATGATTACCACATGGCTGACACGTTCCTGCAATTCATCGACCGCTTGTTGTACTTTTACGACCTGGGCAACGATTTCTCCTGCTTCCAGATTTCTTTTCAGTCCTCCAAGCGTAGAAGCGCAGAACGTACAACCGATGCGACAGCCGACCTGGGTGGTGACGCAGACGGAGTTGCCGTATTCATGTCTCATCAATACTGTTTCAATGGAGTAGCCGTCATGCAGTTCAAAAAGAAACTTCATCGTTCCATCCGAGGATGTTTGCTGCACAATCGTTTTGAGCGTAGTTAGAGTGAAGTGCTCCTCCAACTTTTCGCGCAGTTCCTTCGATAGGTTTGACATGCCCTCAAAGGACGTCACTCTTTTTTTATAGAGCCATTCAAATATCTGTTTTGTTCTGAATTTTTTTTCTCCATTACTCACTAACCATGCTTCAAGTTCGTGCAATTGGAGTGAATAGATGGACGGTTTATGTGTCGATTCTTCTTTTTTCTTGGTGTTCGTTGTTTTTTGTTCCATCTTCCTTACACCTGCCTTTTTAGTCTTACTATAAAGAATCCATCTGTTCCGAAATAGTGCGGCAAAAGTTGGAGCATGCCGTCCTGGATGTATGTTTCAAGCTTATGCGGTACTAGATCTTTGATGGACATATCTATCTCAAAATCCTGGTTGTTCTCCAAGAAAGCTTTTACAACTTCTGTATTTTCTTCTTTATCAATTGTACATGTACTATATACTAAAGTTCCACCTTTTTTTAAAAGTGGAGCAACCTCATCCAATATAGCAGATTGAATGGTTGCCAGCTGTTTGACATCCTGCATTGTCTTCGTATATTTCAGGTCCGGTTTTCTTCTTATTACGCCAAAACCGGAGCAAGGAGCATCCACCAGGATTTTGTCAAACATCTCACTATGGAATACCTCTTGTGCCCTTCGACTATCCATTGCCTTCACTTCAATATTAGAAAGGCCCAATCGGTCAGCCTGCTCTTTTATCAACTTTACCTTGTGCTCATGAAGGTCTGTCGAAATGACAGTACCTGTCCCCTTCATCAATTCCGCGATATGGGTCGTTTTTCCGCCTGGTGCTGCACATGAATCATAAACAGTCTGACCAGGTTCTGCACCGAGTGTCCTGCCGACAAGCATCGAGCTTTCATCCTGAATAGTGATAAAGCCGTTTTTAAAGGCATTGGAATAAGCCAGGTTTCCTTTATTGGAAACAACGCTTTCTTCTGCAACCTCGCCTTTTTCCACATCAAAGCCTTGAGCCTTCAACATAGCGATTATTTCCTCAACAGATGCTTTAGCTGTATTGACCCGGACAGTCTGGCTAGGGGGCACCAAGTTCATTTCACACATTCTCTCGGTATTTTCTACACCGTATTGCGCTATCCATTTTTCAACCATCCAACGAGGATGGCTAGTAGCAATGGATATTCTGTCCGCATCATTTTTCATTGCTTCCAAATCGGGAACACCTTGACGCTGTATGGATCTTAGCACGCCGTTAACGACAGATGCCACGCCCTTGTGCCCTTTCTTTTTTGCAATTTCAACCGCTTCGTAAATAGCCGCTCTTTCAGGAACTTTATCCAGGTAGAGCATTTGGTACAAGGTCAGACGCAACAGCACCTTCACCCAGTCCTCAAGTTTCTTCTGCTTTTCTATAAAAGGAGTCATATAATAGTCAATTGTCATGGTACGCTGAATCGTCCCGTATACAATTTCCGTAAATAACCCCGCATCTTTTTTGTTCAGCTTTCCTGAATCCAAATAGTTGTTAACCAGCAAATTACTGTATGCCTGCTTTTTCTCCACATTTAACAGTGCTTCCAAAGCAAGCTCTCTCACGTTTTTCATTTTACTCTCCTAGCTGTATGCCCTCTGATAATGAAGATCCTGCACCGTTTAAATATTGCATCCCGGTCATTCGTTTTTTCCCTGCAAGTTGAAGGTCAGTTATTTTGATACTAATAGTATTACCAGTTTTCACAATGAATCCATCTTCTTCTTTTCCGATTATCGTACCAGGTGTTTCCATACTGCTTGTTTCCACCTTTTCTCCCCACCATACTTTCATGACTTGCCCTTCAATTGTGGTGTATGCTACTGGCCAAGGGTGCAAACCTCTTATATGATTATAGATTTCCTCGCCTGTACGGGACCAATCGATTCTTTCCTGTTCCCTTTTGATATTGGAAGCGAACGTTGCCTCTTCATCGTTTTGTTTGATTGGTGTCAACTTACCTTCAAAGAGGAGGGGCATGGTTTGGGATAGCAGCAAGGAGCCGGCCTCACTCAATTTATTGTGTAGCGTACCTACATGATCCTTTTCCGAAATGCTGACCTCCACTTGAGTCAGGATATCCCCTGCGTCAAGCTTCTCCACCATATACATGATGGTCACTCCTGTCTTCTTTTCTCCAAGAAGGATGGAATAGTGGATTGGTGCACCGCCTCTAAGTTTCGGCAAAAGGGAGGCATGTACATTGATGCATCCGTATTTTGGCGCATCGAGCAAAGCCTTTGGAAGTATCTGACCGAATGCCGCTGTTACAATCAAATCAGGCTCCAACCTAGTGATTTTTTCATACTCTTCAGCAAACCTGATTTTTTCAGGTTGAAAAACAGGAATGCCATGCTTTTCCGCCTCCACTTTAACAGGAGGAGGAGTCAGGACTTTCTTTCTGCCTTTTGGACGGTCCGGTTGGGTAACGACCGCGATCACCTCATAGCCATCCTTGAGTATTTGCTGTAGAACCGGAACGGCAAAGTCCGGCGTTCCCATAAATACGATACGTTTCATCTAATCACCCTTCTAACTCTTGTTCTCAAAATATCGGATTACTTTACTCGTAAAAAGCACTCCATTCAAATGGTCTATTTCATGCTGAATAGCTCGCGCCAAGAAGCCTTTCGCTTCTAACTCATACCATTTCCCCTTGCGGTTCTGCGCTTTCACTTTAATATAGTTGGAACGGCTGACCTCTCCAAAAAGACCTGGAAAGCTCAAGCATCCTTCAGGTCCGACCTGTTCGCCTTCTGAAGAAATGATTTCAGGATTTATGAGCTCTATTTTTCCTACCTGCTCATCCGTTTCCACGATTGCAATCTGTTTTGCAATGCCGATTTGTGGCGCAGCAAGTCCTACACCATCCGCCTCTAGCATCGTATCATACATATTGTTCAGCAGGCGAATCAGGCGCTTGTCAAATGTCGTCACAGGTTCACATTTCTGCTCCAGCACTGCCGCTGGATATTCCACTATCTTTAAAATTGCCACTGTTTTTCTTCCTCCAAAAATTACATTAACATGTAAGGATTTAAATCGATATGGATCGCCAGTTTTTCCTGGTCCATTTGTGATTGGTATTTTTCCACAACACTCTTTAAGGCATGATGCAGATTTGGTTCCCTTTTATATTTAATGATGCATTGATATCGATATCTGTCTTTAATTCTTGCAATCGGGGAAGAAACCGGCCCCAGAATGACAGCTTCCCTGGAAAGCTGTCCTTCAAGGTAGCTCGTAATCCTTTCCGTTACCGTAACAACCTTCGTCAGCTCCTGATTAGTGACAGTAACAAGGGCAAGGTAGTAGAAAGGAGGGTACTGATGGTTTTTTCTTAGGAGCATTTCTTTCTGATAAAAGCCGAGATAGTCGTGTGTACTTGCTAATTCTACACTATAATGCTCCGGGCTGTAAGTCTGAATGACCACTTCGCCAGGAAGTAGATGTCTTCCAGCACGTCCACTTACCTGTGTCAGAAGCTGGAAGGTTTTCTCCGATGAACGAAAATCAGGGATGTTCAACATCGTATCTGCTGTTAAGACACCTACCAATGTTACTTGTGGAAAGTCCAGTCCCTTCGCAATCATTTGTGTCCCAAGCAGAATATCCGCTTTCCTGTCCCCGAACTGCTGAAGGAGTTTTTCATGAGATCCCTTTCTACTGGTGGTGTCTACATCCATTCTTATGACCCTTGCACTCGGTAGCAATTTTGTCAGCTCTTCTTCCACTTTTTGCGTTCCTGTTCCAAAGAAACGGAAATGATCGCTTTCACAACTAGGACAAGTTGAATGGACTTGCTCTTCATACCCGCAATAATGGCACTTCAACTGATTGTTGATTCGGTGATAGGTCAAGGAAATGTCGCAATGAGGACATTCCACTACATAGCCACAGTCTCGACACATAACAAAGGAGGAATACCCTCTTTTGTTCAAAAACAATACGGATTGTTCCCCACGCTCAAGCCGGATCTGCAGCTTTTCAAGTAGGTCCCTTGAGAACATGGAACGGTTTCCTTCCCTTAATTCCTCTCTCATATCCACTATTTCTACAGTCGGCATTCCCTGTTCGCTCATTCTTTTGTCCATCGTCAGCAGCTGATAGACACCTTTGGAAGCTCTCGCGAAGGTTTCAAGTGTTGGGGTAGCACTTCCCAATACAACCGGACACTGATGATATCTCCCTCTCTCCATCGCGATGTCACGTGCGTGATAACGGGGTGTATCCTCCTGTTTATAGCTCGTTTCATGCTCTTCATCTATAATGATGATTCCAACATTTTCAAAAGGTGCAAAGATGGCAGATCGTGCACCGACTACCACCTTCACCTCTTTGCGGTGTATTTTTCGCCATTCATCATACTTCTCCCCCATGCCAAGCCCACTATGCATAACAGCCACATCGGAGCCAAAGCGTGATTTGAAGCGATTCACCATCTGCGGAGTGAGGGAAATCTCAGGAACAAGTACTATTGCCTCTTTACCTTTTTTCAGGACGGCATCCACTGCCTGCATATACACTTCCGTTTTCCCGCTTCCAGTTACCCCAAACATGACATATCCTTCATGCTCTACACTTTCGATTGAGGAAAGGATAGGAGATATTGCTTGCTGTTGCTGGGAAGTAAGTGCTAAAGGTTCAGACTTTGCAAATTCCCTGTTCGCATAAGGGTCCCTGTATCTTTCATCATCCACTTCCTGCAGAATATCCAGTTTCACCAGCGCTCCAACTGCACTTGTACCTATCTGGAGGTCTTCAAGCAACTGTTTTTTTTCTATCTTCTTCTGTCCTGTTTCCAGAAAGAAATCCAACAGACGGTGCTGGGCTTGCGCGCGAGTGGACACTTTGTTCTTTGCTTCCTTTAATTCCTCTTTGGTGGCAGTCAGCACAATGGCTTTTACCGTTTTCTTGGAAAGTTTGTCTTTGACTTCATAATAGACTTCCAAAACCTCATCATCAATTAGTTGTTTAATAAGTCTGTAATGGCCAGTACCTTCAAAATCTTCGAAACGGGCCCTGTTGGACAAATCGAAAAACAGCTCCAAATGTGGAGGCAACTTAATCCGGTCCTTTACAATGATCCATTTTTCATATTTAGCTTTCAGCGCAGCAGGGAGCATCGCCTGAAAGGCTGAAATGGTAAAGCATAATGTATGGTCCCTTAGCCATTCGGCGAGCTGCAGGAGCTCCTCTGTCAAGATTGGGCTGATATCTATCAGGTTCGAGATGGGCCTCGTCTTCTTTACAGACGTTGTTTCTTTCAAACCAACAACAAACCCCTGTATTTGGCGGGGACCAAAAGGGACTACCACTCTCATGCCAGGCTGGATAAAACCATCCCACTTTTCAGGGACTTCATAATCGAACGCTCTGTCTGTCTGTTTTGCCGGAACATCTACTATGACACTTGCATATGTCATGCTTTTCCCTCGAAATTGGAGGCTATCTCCTCTAATAGGGAGGCAGCGACTTCTTTCTTGGACATTAGTGGCAGGGATAGGTTTGAGCCGTCTTTACGATAGATTGTGACAATATTTGTGTCTGTTCCAAATCCCGCTCCAGCCATCGTTACATTATTGGCCACGATATAGTCGAGGTTTTTTCTCTCGAGTTTTCCTACTGCATATTCTTCCACATTATTCGTTTCTGCAGCAAAACCTACCAGAATCTGGTGGTTCTTTCTTTCACCGAGTGCTTTTAAAATATCTTTCGTCCGTTCCATTTCCAGGACACTGTCGCCAGCCTGTTTTTTCATTTTCGTATCTGCTATATGCTTTGGGCGATAATCGGACACTGCGGCAGATTTGATGACCACATCGGTCCGGTCGAAGTGAGCAAGGACTGTTTCATACATCTGTTCGGCAGACTCCACCCTGATGGTATGGACCTTCGGGGGATCAGAAAGCGCAGTCGGTCCGGAGACCAATGTAACCTCTGCACCTAGATCAGCCGCTACCTCAGCAATCCTATAGCCCATTTTCCCGGTAGAACGGTTCGAAATGAACCGGACCGGATCAATTTTCTCCAAAGTTGGTCCTGCAGTTACAAGGATTTTTTTACCTTGGAGTGGAGAAGCCTTAGAAGGATCAGTGGTAAAATGATCTATTACGGCTTGCACGATGGATTCAGGCTCCTCCAAACGCCCTTTGCCTACATAGCCGCAAGCCAGAAATCCTTCACCAGGTTCGATAAAGCGGTATCCAAATGCCGCTAAGCGGTTCATGTTTTCTTTTACAGCGGGATGTTCGTACATATGCACATTCATGGCAGGTGCAACCCAGATTGGTGCAGTTGCAGCAAGCAGGGTGGTGGTGACCATGCTATCCGCCAATCCGTTTGCCATCTTGCCTATTGTATTGGCGGTTGCGGGCGCTACCAGTATCAGATCGGCCCAATCAGCGAGGTCAATATGGGAAATCACAGAAGGGTTTTTTTCTTCGAACGTATCGGTGAACACTTCATTTCTTGATAATGCCTGAAAAGACAGCGGTGCGACAAACTTGCAGGCGGATTCACTCATGATGACCTTTACTTCTGCACCCTGCTGAACAAGCTTGCTAGTAAGAGCAACAGCTTTATATACGGCGATGCCGCCAGTTACACATAAAAGGATTTTCTTATTTGTTAACAGCATTTTTCTATCCCCCGATAAGAAATTTTACGTGTCTAAAAAAATAACAACCTATCGCTAGGTTGTTATTTCAGACTGTTGGAAAACGATTGGCATTATTTGTGGTTTAGGATTCCTTCGCTTCTTTCCGCTGTTTTAATCGTCTTGGCAGAAAGCAGACCAGCATCGATTTCTTCCAAAGCTTTTCCTACAAACTTGTGGGAAACCGTCTTTTCGATCATTTGATCGTTAACTTGCTGCAATTCGCGAGCACGTCTTGCCGAAACCGTTACAAGTGTGTATTTGGAATCCAATTTTTGCATCAATGAATCAATAGATGGGTATAGCATAATTATTCAGCCTCCAGCATTTGTTTGTATTTTTCGCGTAATCTTGTTCTTTTGCAATGTTCCGCTTGTACGATGGCCTGAATTCGATCGCATGCCAGATCTACTTGATCATTCTCCACCACATAATCATAAGCATCCATCATTTCGATTTCCTCTTTTGCAACCGTCATTCTATTATTAATGAGGTCTTCTGTTTCTGTACCTCTTGTTGTAATTCTATTTTTCAGCTCCGAAAGACTTGGAGGCATAAGGAAGATGAAAACTCCCTCTGGGAATTTACTTTTCACCTGGATGGCACCCTGCACTTCGATTTCGAGGAAAACATCCTTGCCTTCTGACAGACATTGTTCCACATAATCAACCGGTGTGCCGTAGTAGTTCCCTACATACTCTGCCCATTCGATGAATTTGTCCTGTTCAATCAGTTCTTCGAATTCCTTTCTAGTATGGAAGAAATAATCCGTACCATGCAACTCTCCAGCTCGGGGATTTCTTGTTGTCATCGAGATGGAATAATGCAGACTTACATCATCTTTGGAAAATAGTGCTTTTCTGACAGTTCCCTTTCCAACTCCAGATGGACCGGAAAGAACGATTAATAATCCTCTATCTCTCATTTATTAATAAATACCTACCCTTCATCAGACATATCATCTTTATTTACAAGTCGTTGTGCAACGGTTTCCGGCTGGACAGCTGACAAGATTACATGATCGCTGTCCATGATGACTACCGCCCTAGTTCGTCTTCCATAGGTTGCATCTATAAGCATTCCTTGATCCCTTGCGTCTTGGATGATCCTTTTGATCGGTGCAGATTCAGGGCTTACAATAGATATGATCCGATTTGCTGAAACAATGTTGCCAAAGCCAATGTTAATCAACTTAATACTCATAGTTTCCACCTCTAGTTACCAACTATATTCTAACCCCTTTAAGAGGTTAGTAATCAAAGATTATTCGATGTTTTGCACTTGCTCTTTGATTTTCTCGATGCAAGCTTTCATTTCCACCACAAGATTCGCTATTTTGGCATCATTCGCTTTGGAACCGATGGTGTTGACCTCCCGGTTCAATTCCTGCACAAGGAAATCCAGTTTTCTGCCAATGGCTTCCCCACTCTGCAGGGAGAGGGAGAATTGGGCAATATGGCTATGAATTCGTTTTAGTTCTTCATTGATGTCCGCCTTATCCGAGAAAATAGCAGCCTCTGTGACAAGTCTCTGTTCATCAATAACCGATCCCACATATTCTTTCAATCTCTTCTCAAGGCGTTGTCGATAGGCTTCTACTACCATAGGGGCATATGAATGAAGTTCAATCGCGGTCTTTTCAATATGGGAAACATGTTCGATGATATCTTTTTGCAGTTGCTCCCCTTCAATGGAACGCATCGTTACCAATTGCTTGGTTGCAGTATGTACATTTTCTAACAGTGAGGCTTCCAATTCATGGTGAATCGTTTCTTCTTCCGTAACGGAAAACACATTCTCTAATTGTAGTATATCACTTATTTGTATGGAACTAGAAATTTGATATGTATCTTTGACCTGCTGCAGGGATTGCATATATCCCGATAGCAGGGCCCCATCTACTTTCACTTGCTTTTCGGCAAGCCCTTGTCCTTCTATTGTAATAAAGACTTCCACTCTTCCTCGCAGGATAAATGAGGCAATCACGCGTTTGATTTTATCCTCAAGCGAAAGAAACTGCTTAGGCATCCTTATATTAATTTCACAAAAACGATGATTCACCGATTTCATTTCCACCAGGATCCGATAGGTTTCAGCATTCGTTTCTGCTCGACCAAAACCTGTCATACTCTTTACCATCATACTCACGTCCGTTCCCTAAGTATAGAATGGCTCTTTTCAAGTACTCCATTAAATGAAAAAAGAGCCTCGTAGTGGGTTGTTTCGATGCTAAGCAAACACTATATTAGCATTGTTTCACCTTTTTTAAAAGAAGATATTTGATTCCATTATAAAACAAACGAAAAGGTAATAGAGTTTACCTCTACTACCTTTATATACTATACCATATTTTTCTTCGATTTTCCTGTGAAAAGCGTTCCCACAAGTAAAAAAGTTGGAAGCGAGGCTAATCCCATAATTAACAGCCATTCCTCCGGTGCAAGTGATACTGTGTGGAAAATGGTTTGTAACGGCGGGTAGTAGATGACAATGAGCATCAAAATGACACTTGAAATGACAGCCCCTACCAAGTATAGATTCTGGAATGGATTGCGATGATAAATGGACCGTTCACTTCTACAGTCGAATACATGTATCAGCTGTGCCATAACCAAGGTTGCAAAAGCCACCGTCTGTGCATAAATAAGCTCCTCTGGATGCTGCTTATATACGATGATGAAGGCAATCAAGGTCACGAGTCCTATCAGGAAGCCCCTGCTGATGATTTTCCACCAAAGCCCTCTCGCAAACACTCCCTCTTTCGGATGCCTTGGCCTGCGCTTCATGACATTACTTTCCGCCTGATCCAAGCCAAGTGCCATGGCAGGCAGTCCATCTGTAACCAGATTCACCCATAGAATCTGGATGGGTACGAGCGGCAATGGCAAGGCAAGCAGCATGGCAAAAAGCATGACCAGAATTTCACCGACATTGGAGGCAAGCAGGTATCTGATGAACTTTCTGATATTTTCATAGATATTTCTTCCCTCTTTGATGGCAGATTTGATGGTAGCGAAGTTGTCATCCAATAGTACAAGAGATGAAGCCTCTTTTGCCACGTCTGTCCCTGTTATCCCCATGGCAATACCTATATCGGAAGCTTTTATTGCCGGGGCATCATTGACGCCATCGCCTGTCATGGCAACGATATGCCCTTTTTTCTGCAGCGCTTTTACGATGGAGAGCTTATGCTGCGGGGATACTCTTGCAAACACATAAACATCATCCACCATTTCCTCGAGCTCTTCCTGAGACATCTTCTGAAGCTCTTTCCCCTCCAGCACCTTTCCTCCCATCGGAAGTATACCGATATCTGTTGCTATCGCTTTGGCCGTTACGATGTGATCGCCCGTTATCATGACGGTTTTGATGCCCGCTTCCTTACATTCCTTTACAGCTTGTTTCACTTCCGGACGAGGCGGATCGATCATTCCTTGTATTCCTATTAGTATCAATTCTTTTTCCACATCTTTTTCTGTCATGCTGTGGTGATAATGTGTGAGCGGCTTAAACGCCACTGCGATGTTTCTGAGCGCCTGGGAGGCCAGCACATGGACTGTATCCTTTACGATGGATTCATATTTGGCTGTAAATAGCTGCTTTTTGCCCTCCCACAGAATAAATTCACTGACTCCACTGATGACGTCAGGTGCACCTTTTGTGATCAGGAACAACTTCCCCTGTCTATCTTCCACTACTATACTCATCATTTTTCGTTCGGAATCGAAGGGGTATTCCTTTACTATTGCAAATTCCTTCAGCAGACCTTCTTTTGTATAGCCCGCTTTCATAGCTGCAACCGCCAAAGCTCCTTCTGTCGGATCCCCATCCAAGACAAATTGATTATTCTTTTCGAGGATATTGGCATGGTTACAGATCAGTCCGAAAGTCAAAAGCTGTTGCAGGGATTTGTTCTGGGTAGGATCTTTGGCATCATTTGCAATGAATTCTCCTGCCAGATCATATCCGTTTCCAGTTACAGTCCAGGTATCCCCCCCTGACCAGGCATGCGTCACCGTCATCTTGTTTTGTGTTAATGTTCCAGTCTTATCAGAACAAATGACCGAAGCGCATCCAAGGGTTTCGACGGCTGGAAGTTTCCTGACGATGGATTTCTGCTTGATCATCCGCTGCACACCGAGGGAAAGTGCTACTGTTACGATTGCAGGGAGCCCCTCAGGTATAGCTGCAACCGCCAATGATACTCCGGCAAGGAACATATCATACATATTATGTCCTTGTATCACCCCAAGAATTACCACAAGCATTGTGAGGAATAATGCTACGATAATCAGGATTTTCCCGAGCTGCTCCAGTTTCCGTTGAAGTGGAGTAATCGTTGTTTCCGCTGACTGAAGAAGATCGGCAATTTGCCCCATCGCCGTATTCATTCCCGTTGCAACTACAATCCCCACGCCTGCTCCCCTTGTGACAAGCGTACCCATAAAGGCCATATTCTCCTGATCTCCGATAGAGATATCGCCGCCTTGTACTGGTGTGTCCCTTTTCACAGCCGGTACTGATTCACCTGTCAAAGCAGATTCCTCGATTTCCAACGAGCTCGCCTGAACGATTCTCATGTCGGCACCTATACGGTCCCCACTGGAGAATTTAACCACATCCCCTGCCACAATTTCGCGAGAGGCAACCTTCCGCCATTCTTTATCCCGCAAAACAGAGACCTGTGGTGCAGAAAGTTCCTTCAGTGCCTGAAGGGATCGCTCCGCCTTACGCTCCTGAAAGAAGCCCAAAACCCCATTGATAATGACAATTGCAATGATGGCAACCGCATCGATATATTCACCAAGTAAACCCGATATTAAAGTGGCGGCCAGAAGAACAACTACCATAAAGTCTTTAAATTGCTCCAAAAACACTAAAAAGGCGTTGGGACGCTCCGCCTCTTGAAGCTCATTCGTCCCAAACTGCAACAGACGATTTTTTGCTTCTGATTCACTTAATCCATTTTGTACATTTGAATTGATTTTTTCTACAACCTCTTCTGTTCTCATCTCATGCCATTTCATCTGTTTCACCTCACAACCTTTGCACAAAATCTATCTAACAAAGCTTATTCAGACTCGTCCAAAAAAATGATATACTTTTTAGGACTTCTGAAGATTGCTTGTATATAATTGATTTAGTTCACAAGAAATTTGGATTGGTATGGAAGGGAAGTAATATAAATGTCGTTTGATGGTATTTTTACATATGCAATGGTTAGAGAATTGAAGGAAAGGTTAGAAAGTGGACGGATTACGAAAATTTATCAACCTTATAAGAATGAACTGGTGCTAACGATACGTTCCGGCAGAAGCAACCATAAGCTGCTGATTTCTGCCCACCCAAGCTACGCTCGCATTCATCTGACGGAAGAAAGCTACGATAACCCAAGTGAACCACCGATGTTCTGCATGCTACTCCGCAAGCATTTGGAGGGAAGCATCATTACAGATATCCACCAGATCGGAATGGACCGAATCATTGTTTTTGATGTAAAGGCCCGGAATGAAATCGGCGATGTGTCATACAAACAGATAATAGTGGAGATCATGGGACGCCATTCCAATATCATTTTCATTGATAAGGAACGCGGAATGATCTTAGACAGCATCAAGCATGTCTCCATGTCACAGAACAGGCACCGCAGCCTTTCACCAGGACAGCCTTATGTACTGCCGCCAGAGCAGAATAAAATTCATCCTTTTGAAGCAACAGAGGAATTGGTACAGAGTAAGATTGATTATATCGGAGGAAAACTCGATAAGCAGATCGTCAATACCTTTGCCGGCATCTCACCACTTTTTGCGAAAGAGGCGGTTTACAGAGCCGGTCTTGCAAATAGGCAGACACTTCCACCAAGCTTTGTCGGTCTTATGGAGGATGTAAAGTCGGGTTCCCTTGAGCCACAGATAATAACGGCTGATAACAAGGAGATTTTCTACCTTCTTCCCCTGACACATCTAAAAGGAGAAAATAAAACATTCTCCACTTTAAGTGAACTGCTGGACCGGTTTTATTTCGGGAAAGCATCCAGAGACCGGGTAAAACAGCAGGCAAATGACCTGGAACGATTCATTGCCAATGAAATCGAGAAAAACAAAAAGAAAATCATCAAGCTTGAAAAAACATTGGTGGATGCAAAAAACGCGGAAGTGTTCCAATTGTATGGCGAGCTTTTGACAGCAAACCTCTATCAGATATCCCGAGGTGACATAGAGGTGGAAGTGCTCAACTACTATAGCGAAGAATCAGGGAAGGTAACCATTCCCCTGGATCCGCAGCGCAGCCCATCAGGGAATGCCCAACGGTACTTCCAGAAATATCAAAAAGCAAAAAAATCCTTGGCTATTGTCGAGGAGCAGATTTCAAAGGCTAATGCTGAAATTAACTATTTTAATTTGATTCTTCAACAGGTGGAGACAGCCTCTCCTAAAGACATACAGGAAATTCGTGAAGAGTTGGCCGAAGAAGGCTATATGAAAATGAAACAAAAACGGAATCAGAAGAAGCTGAAGCCTCAAAAGCCTGTATTGGAAGTTTATCAGTCAACCGATGGCACCGAGATTCTAGTCGGTAAAAACAACAAGCAAAACGACTTTCTGACAAATAAGGTAGCAAGGCGTGATGATGTGTGGCTACATACTAAGGACATTCCTGGATCACATGTCGTAATCCGCAGCACCGAGCCGACGGAAGAAACCATCAAAGAGGCCGCAACCATCGCAGCCTACTTCAGCAAAGCCCGCCATTCCGGCTCCGTACCTGTAGACTTCACGAAAGTCAGAAACGTCAAAAAACCATCAGGTGCAAAACCCGGCTTTGTCATCTACGAACAGCAGCAAACCATATATGTCACACCAAATGAAGAAATGATTATTGCGTTGAAGAAGTAAGTAACATGTAGATAGTGTTTAAAAAAGCTCTTTTCGTAAGGCTTTATAAAAGAATAGTAATGAATTTAGGTATCTAGCTGTTGATTGTAGCAAAAGGCGAAGACTCCTGCGGGAGGCAGCGCTTTGGGGAGACCCCACAGTCGAAGCCGAAGAGGCTCCCCAAGCGCCCCGCGGAAAGCGAAGCCTATTGCGGAAATCAACAGCGGTGTTCAAACAGAAGCATATAATACACTCATTCAAATGGGGATATTAATTTCAACCTTTTCATGAAAATTAAGAAGAATAGGGGAAATCATTTGCTTCCTTATAAAAACCATGTTTAAATGGAAAAATAGTTTTAAATGTTTCTAATGGAGGTTTCAACATGAAAAATAAACTTACAATCTTGTTAATCACTCTAATGTCCACTCTCCTTCTGGCAGCTTGTGGCGGAAATGATGACAAAGCAACTGACAATGATGCAAAGCAGAATGAGGAGCAACCGACTGAACAGGCTCAGGCAGAAGAGGTCGATCCCAAGAAAGTCGTAGTGAAAGTAAATGGCGAAGAAATCAAAGGTGAAGAATATAACACAATGATGCAGCAGACTTCCATGATGATGATGCAATTTGGACAAGGCACCGATCCTGAAGCGATTAAAGAGCAGACTATAAACTCTTTAATCGAACAAAAGCTATTATCACAGGAAGTAGCAAACAAAGGCTATAAGGCTTCTGAACAGGAAGTGGAAGACTACCTGGCAGAAATCAAAGCAAGCTATGAAAGTGAAGAGAAATTTGAAGAGGCTCTAAAAAGCAGTCCTCTTACAATCGACACACTTAAAAAGCAGATTGCAGATGAACTGGCTTTAGAAAAATACTTGGAAAAGGAAGTCGGTAAAACGGAAGTGACCGATGAGCAGATCCAGGAATATTATGATCAAGCCAAAGCACAAAACGATGCACAATTAAAAGAATTGTCCGAAGAGGAAAAGAAACAGCAGCAGCCATTCCCAGAGCTTGCTGATGTGAAAGAAGACATCAAAGGTCAATTGGAACAGCAGGAAACTTCCAAAAAGCTCCAGGCTATCGTAGAAGACCTTAAGAAAAAAGGCGAAATCGAAAAATTGATCTAATGGCAATAAGTGAAAAGGTACACTCCCTTTATGTGGAGTGTACCTTTTCTTTTCGTATAATATTATTCTTAGCACAGATTCGATGATGGTGCATGTTGAAATGTTTGACTAAGCTTGTTAGTAAATGGAGCAATAATGAATGATTTTCGAGATTGTTAGAATGTTTGTTGAATCTGTTAGAATGGTTGTTTAATTTGTTAGAATGTTTTGCAATACTGTTAGAATGATTGGTAAATCTGTTAGAATACGCCTATCTTACCAAGCTGACATGCCTCTTAACCACTCAAGATTACATAAAACAGAGTAAAAAACCGACACTTCTACTTATTTCGCAATGTATTTCACTCTTTTTCACACTTTTACAGCAAACTTTCTTAACTTGAGAGTCGAAATCCTCTACCACCTACATCAGCACAATTAAGACCTATCCAATTAAAACCTCATCCACGTCTCACTTGTCGGATTCTCGAGCCATTTCCCAAGCTTCAATCGGTCTGACTCCTGCAGATAGCCTTTATCAATTGCGACATTCATCAATGTCTGATAATCACAGATGGCGTCAGCTTGAATCTGATGCGTTGTCAGATTATCCATTGCCACTTCCAGTCCATATGTAAAGATTGCCACAACCCCCAGCACCTCACAGCCGGCCTCCCGCAGCGCTTCTACCGCATTGATGGAACTGCCTCCAGTGGATATGAGATCTTCCACTACAACGACCTTCTGGCCTTCCTGCACTCTTCCTTCAATCTGTTTTCCTTTTCCATGTCCCTTCGGCTTGCTTCTGACATAGCACATCGGAAGGTTCAGCTTTTCGCTCACAAAGGCTGCATGAGGAATACCTGCTGTTGCGGTCCCTGCAATAACATCTGCTTCAGGATACTTTGCCTTTACAAGCTCCGCTAAAGATGTCGCAATATTATTTCTTACATCAGGATAGGAAATGGTTAAACGGTTATCACAATAGATGGGTGATTTAATTCCGGATGACCATGTGAAAGGATCACTTGGCTGGAAAAAAACCGCTTTAATTCTTAGAAGATCCTCTGCTACTGTTGTATTCATATTGTCTCCACTCCTTGCCAATGTTGTAGAATCTTTTGATATGCCTGTTTCGGGTCTGCTGCTCTTGTGATGCTTCTTCCCACTACTATTTCTGTGGCACCAAGCTTCCATGCGTCCTTTGGTGTTACGATTCTGCTTTGATCCGCTTTATCATCGTCTTTCATGCGGATGCCAGGGGTCACTTTTTTGAAGGTGCTTCCAAGCTTCTGTGTTAATAGAGGCGCTTCGAGTGAGGAACAAACCACACCATCCAACCCGCTCTCCTTCGCATTCGTTGCATAGTGTAGCACGACATCATTAAGTGGCTGCTCTATCAGGAGTTCCTCTCTCATTTTTGCCTCGGATGTACTGGTCAGCTGCGTCACGGCGATTAGTGTCGGCCTACCATTTAAACCGCAACCTTCTTCTAGACCTTCCAATGCTGCACGCATCATTTCTCTTCCGCCGCCTGCATGCACATTTGTCATGGTTACACCTAGCTTTGCTAATCCACGCATTGCATGATGGACAGTATGTGGAATATCATGAAGCTTTAAATCCAGGAATATGTCATGGCCCTGATCCTGTAGAAGCCTGATGATGTCAGGCCCTTCCTGATAGAATAACTCCATCCCCACTTTCACGTATAGCTGTTCATCTTTAAAATTGGCAAGGAACGCTGATACCTCTTCCCTGTTCGGATAATCAAGCGCGACTATAAGCGATTTTCGCATGCTGATTCCAGCTCCTTCCGGTACACTCAGAGATATGGTCAAAACCAAGTTCATGCAGTTTATATGGCAGTTCCTCAATAATGGTAGGGCATATGAACGGGTCGACGAAATTTGCTGTTCCCACTGCTACTGCACTTGCGCCTGCGAAAAAGTATTCCAGGACATCCTCCGCTGACTGTACGCCGCCCATTCCGATTATCGGAATCGTCACCTTCTGACTCACTTCGTGGATCATACGAATGGCAACAGGTTTGATGGCTGGGCCTGATAATCCTCCGGAACCGTTTGCTAAAATTGGCCGTCCCGTTTTCAGGTCGATGCGCATCCCAAGGA
This sequence comes from Bacillota bacterium, assembly GCA_051750385.1. GTDB lineage: Bacteria > Bacillota > Bacilli > Bacillales > Bacillaceae_I > Sutcliffiella_A. Next base: position 1,075,109 of record JBNJJQ010000001.1, read on the forward strand.
GCGTGTTAATCATCGTTAATCCGTCCGCTCCGGCTTTTTCAATTGCCATTGCAATATCCACTATATTGGAGACATTCGGTGACAGTTTGACATACACTGGAACATCAGTTACCTCTTTAACAGCCTTCGTCACTTCAAATGCAACTGCAGGATCTGTACCAAATGCAATTCCGCCCGTCTTTACATTCGGACACGAGATGTTCAGCTCCAGGGCATGAACATTCGGAGCCTTCGAGATCTCTTTGGCAACCCATACATAGTCCTCAATCTTAGAACCTGCCACATTCGCAATAATTGGGACTTCATAGTTTGCCAGAAATGGCAGCTCCTCTGATAGAACCTTCTCTAATCCTGGGTTTTGCAGACCGATTGCATTCAGCATTCCTGCATTGGTTTCTGCGACTCTCGGAGTCGGATTTCCAAACCTTGGTTCAAGCGTCGTGGCTTTAATCATGATTGCTCCTAAAAGGTTTAGATCATATAGCTTTGCATATTCTCTACCAAAACCGAAGCAGCCAGATGCAGGCATGATCGGATTTTTCAAGTCCAGTCCTGGCATTTTGACAGTAAGACAACTCATAATACAACCTCCCTCGCACGGAATACCGGTCCATCTGTACATACTTTTTTATAGGAATATCCATCCGGATCATTCTGGAGGTGACAGACGCAGGCGAAGCAAGCACCTATTCCGCAACCCATCCGTTCCTCCAGGGATAGATACACATTTCCTTCAGGATAGAGGTTTTCCAGAGCTTTCAACATAGGAGTTGGTCCACATGAATACAGGGTGTGAAAGCTAGGCGTGATTTCATCCAGAACGTTTGTGACAAAGCCATGTGTTCCGTAAGATCCATCTACAGTAGCGATATAGGTGTCCCCGAAATAAGCAAATTCATTTTTATAAAAAACATCTTCCTTCGACTGAAATCCAAGAACATGAGTCGTGCGAACCCCATTCCGGTGTAATTGCTTTGTCAGTTCAAGGAGGGGGGGCACCCCGATACCACCACCGACAATCAGGGCATGGTCTCCTCTTTGCAATTCATGCAACGGAAAGCCGTTACCGAGTGGCCCTAGCACATCTAAAAGATCTCCTGGCATTTTCTTCGCTAAAAGCATGGTGCCTTTTCCCTCAGCCCGATAGGTAATTTTACATTGTCGCTTAACATCATCGATGCAGGCGATGCTGATCGGTCTTCTAAGAAGCGGATCAAGCCCTTCGCCTACACGGATATGAACGAACTGTCCAGGAGAACTCATCAAATCGACGAGCTCCCCTTCGAGTGTCATTTCGTAAATATTACGTGCAATGTTTTTTTGAGAGATTACTTTCATCCATGCTTTTTTCATTAGCTGTACACCGCCTCATTTTCTTTGCTTTCCAATGCTTCAATGGATTCGATCGAGAAGGTCATAGATTCCAATACTCTAAGAATAGCCTTAGCCGTATCCAGGGAGGTTAAGCATGGAATACCATTTTCTACTGATTCCCTGCGAATTCTGAAGCCGTCACGTGCAGGCTGTTTCCCTTTTGTCAGCGTGTTGATGACAAATTGTGCCTGGCCTTTTCGGATGATATCGATCAGATTCGGTGATTCGCCACCAATTTTGTTTACTACCGTTACCGGGATATTCTCTTCCCCGAAAAATCCTGCTGTACCGGCAGTGGCCAGGATTTTATAGCCGATTCGGTGGAACCTTTTTGCAAGCTGCAACGCTTCCTCTTTATCTTTATCCGCAATGGTGAACAGCACGGATCCGTAAGTTTTTATGGATATTCCAGATGCAACAAGCCCTTTATACAGTGCTTTTTCGAGAGTAATGTCTTTCCCCATCACTTCCCCGGTGGACTTCATCTCCGGTCCAAGGGTGATGTCGACATTTCTTAGTTTTGCAAAAGAGAAGACTGGGACTTTTACGAATACTCCCTTCGTTTCAGGTTGCAGTCCGGACCCATACCCTTGCGTTGCTAAGCTATCACCGAGTATGATTTTTGTTGCCACCTTTGCCATCGGTACATGCGTGATTTTGCTTAAAAATGGCACGGTACGGCTTGATCTTGGATTTACTTCGATTACGTAAACTTCATTTTTGTAGATGACGAATTGAATGTTCAGTAACCCGATAATGTTCAAGCCTTTTGCCAATCTTGTTGTAAAGTCGATGATCTGTTCCTTGATCGTTTGGCTCAGTGTCTGCGGAGGATATACGGCTATGGAGTCTCCTGAGTGAACTCCAGCACGCTCAATATGCTCCATGATGCCTGGGATGAATACATCCTTGCCATCCGAAATCGCATCCACTTCTATTTCTTTTCCAATCATATATTTATCAATCAACACTGGGTGTTCCGGGTTGATTTTGACCGCATTCTTCATATAATGAAGCAGCTCTTCGGACTTGTAGACAATCTCCATCGCACGGCCTCCAAGCACATAGGATGGGCGGACAAGGACCGGATAGCCTATCGTTTTCGCAATTTCAATCGCCTCCGGAATCGAGATGGCCGTTTTCCCCTTTGGCTGTGGAATGCCAAGGCTTGTTAAGGTCTGTTCAAACTTATCGCGGTTCTCTGCCCGGTCCAGATCTTCCAGTGTGGTACCAAGGATCTTCACACCTCTGGCTTCAAGTTCCGCTGCAAGATTGATCGCTGTCTGACCGCCAAACTGTACGACTACGCCTTTTGGTTTTTCCAGATTGATAATGTTCATGACATCTTCAATTGTTAGAGGTTCAAAATAAAGCTTGTCAGAGATACTGAAATCCGTTGAGACTGTTTCCGGGTTGTTGTTGATGATGATTGCCTCATAGCCTGCCTCTTTGATTGCCCATACGGAATGTACGGTTGCATAGTCAAACTCGATTCCCTGGCCGATCCTGATAGGGCCTGACCCCAGCACCACAATGCTTTCCTTTTCTGTTACAATGGACTCGTTTTCCTCTTCATATGTCCCGTAATAGTATGGCGTACCCGATTCAAACTCCGCAGCACATGTATCGACCATTTTATAGACTGGTGCGATTTGCTCCTGCAAGCGAAGCTCGTAGATGTCCCTCTCGCTTGTGGCCCATAATTTTGCAATAGTCTCATCACTGAAGCCCATTTCCTTTGCTTCAATCAGAGTGGAAAGACATCCTTTGTTACTTGTAATGAATTCTTCCATCGCAAGGATCTTATGCAATTTCTGCAGGAAGAACAGATCTATTTCACACCATTCATGGATGGTCTGGATGGTAACTCCTCGGCGTATTGCTTCTGCGATGTAGAATAATCTTTCATCCCCTGCTTTTCTGATGCGTTTTTCCACTAGTTCATCAGAGAACCCTTCGCTTGCTTCCAGCTCCAGATAACTGATATTGGACTCAAGAGAACGGACCGCTTTTAATATCGATTCTTCAAATGTACGTCCGATGGCCATCACTTCGCCTGTAGCCTTCATTTGTGTACCCAAGCTGCGATTTGCAGATTCAAATTTATCAAAAGGGAATCTTGGGATCTTCGTTACAATATAATCCAATGCCGGTTCAAAGCATGCATAGGTTTTTCCCGTTACCGGGTTCATCATTTCATCAAGCGTCAGACCCACCGCAATTTTTGCAGCCAGTTTCGCAATCGGGTAACCCGTCGCCTTGGAAGCTAATGCAGATGAGCGGCTTACCCTTGGATTTACTTCAATAATGTAGTAGTTGAAGCTGTGAGGATCAAGTGCAAGCTGAACGTTGCAGCCACCTTCAATTTCCAGGGCCCGGATTATTTTCAAAGAAACGTTACGCAAGAGCTGATATTCTCTATCGCTTAGAGTCTGACTCGGTGCCACTACGATGGAATCGCCTGTGTGCACTCCAACAGGATCGATGTTTTCCATGTTGCATACAACAATAGCGTTGTCATTGCTGTCGCGCATCACTTCGTACTCGATTTCCTTGAATCCGGCGATGCTTTTCTCTAGAAGACATTGTGTCACCGGGCTGTTTTTCAGGCCGCTTGTCACAATCTCAACCAATTCTTCCTCATCGTTGCAGATTCCCCCGCCTGTTCCTCCTAGCGTATAAGCAGGTCTTACAATGACTGGATAACCGACCCTATCCACGAAGTGGTATGCTTCATCGAGGTTTGTGATAATGTCACTTTCAGGAACCGGCTCGCCCAGTTCATTCATCAGTGTGCGGAATAGGTCGCGGTCTTCCGCTTTTTGGATTGCGGAAAGCTTTGTTCCTAGAATCTGGACATTACACTCCTCCAGCACACCCGCTTCTGCTAGTTCCACTGCCAAGTTAAGTCCTGTTTGCCCACCAAGCGTTGGAAGAAGGGCATCCGGACGTTCCTTACGGATAATCCGGCTGACAAATTCCACTGTCAGGGGCTCCATGTACACTTTATCCGCCATTTCCTGGTCCGTCATGATGGTTGCAGGATTGGAGTTTACGAGAATGACACGGTAGCCTTCCTCTCTTAACGCGATACACGCCTGTGTACCTGCATAGTCAAATTCTGCTGCTTGACCGATTACGATTGGGCCTGAGCCGATTACTAGGATGGTTTGAATGTCTAAACGTTTTGGCATGCTAGTTCCTCCTTCTTCGCTTCTTTGATGAGTTCTATGAATTGATCGAACAGATAATTGGCATCCTCAGGACCAGGGCTTGCCTCCGGATGATACTGTACAGTGAATACTGGATAGTCCTTATGCTTCACACCTTCAATGGTGCCATCGTTTAATGCTATATGGGTCACTTCGAGTCGCGTATTGGCTATTGATTCTTCTGTTACAGTGTAACCATGGTTCTGGGAGGTGAGTGCAACCTTGCCTGTACGAAGATCCTTGACTGGATGGTTTGATCCTCTATGACCGAATTTCATTTTTTCTGTGTCTGCACCGCTTGCTAATGCAAACAACTGGTGGCCGAGGCATATCCCGAAGACCGGTACCCTGCCGAGCAGGCCTTGAATCATGCTAATTGCTTCTGGTACATCCTTTGGATCCCCAGGTCCGTTTGACAGCATGACGCCATCCGGGCTCAGCTGCATAATCTCTTGTGCTGTAATATTGTAAGGAACCACTACTACATCACAGCCCCTTTTGTTCAGTTCGCGTAGAATCCCATGCTTCATACCGAAGTCTACAAGCACTATCCTGTATCCGCGTCCTGGACTTGGGTAGGCTGTTTTTGTGGAAACCTGCTCCACCTGATTGGTTGCAAGCGTCGTCGCTCTGAGCTTTTCAATCATCTCGTCACGGTCCACGTCCAGTCCGCAAAGCGCACCCTTCAGAGTTCCGTATTGGCGAATGATACGAGTCAGTTTTCTGGTATCAATCCCTGCGATACCCGGTATATCCTTCGCTTTAAAAAATTCGTCCAAAGTCCATTGGTTACGGAAGTTGGATGGATAATCGCTCACCTCTTTAACAATGAAGCCATGGATAGCAGGGTGGATGGATTCAAAATCATCACGATTGATACCGTAGTTGCCCACCAGTGGATAAGTTAAAGTTACTAGCTGGCCGCAATAGGAGGGGTCGGATAAGATTTCCTGATATCCTGTCATGCCCGTATTAAAAACCACTTCGCCAATAGAGTCCTTTTTGCTGCCAAATGCCTTTCCTACAAAGAAAGTGCCATCTTCTAAGATTAGTTGTCGATTCATACTTGAACACTACCTTTCTGCCAAACTAGTTTTCCATCTACTACTGTCATCACTGGCCATCCTTTACACTCCCACCCGGCAAAAGGAGTGTTTTTCCCTTTTGACAGGAAGCTGTCCGGATCGATCGCTGCTGACCTGTCTATTTCAATGATGGTCAGGTCAGCAGGTGAACCTGCCTCCAATTTTCCGTATGGAAGCTGGAATACTTCTGCAGGCTTTACAGTCAACCAATCAAGCAGTTGCTTTAGTGTGAACATTCCTTTTTCTACAAAATTTGTGTACAGCAATGGAAAAGCCGTTTCCAGTCCGACTATGCCAAATGGTGCTTTTTCCATTCCCTCCGCTTTTTCTTCTACTGTATGCGGTGCATGGTCTGTTGCAATGAAATCGATGGTCCCATCAAGCAGCCCTTCAATCAGTGCCTCCTGATCTTGTTTTCCTCTTAATGGTGGATTCATTTTGAAGTTGGAATCAAGGCCTGGGATATCCTCCTCGGAAAGAAGCAGATGATGAGGACTTACCTCGGCTGTTACATTAATTCCTGCTTTTTTGGCATCTCGGACCACTCGTACCGATTCTTTTGTGCTGATATGGCATACATGATAGTGGCAGCCAGCCGCTTCTGCAAGGAGAATATCCCTTGCGATATGCACGGATTCACATACGGAGGGAATACCATTCAGTCCGTGTTCCTTGGAGAATTTCCCTTCATGTACCGCACCCTTGTTGATCAGTGTGTTTTCTTCACAGTGTGCCACAATCGCCATATTCAGCGATGCTGCTTTTTTCATGGCTGCAAGCATTTTGGATGCATCCTGCACCCCAACCCCATCGTCGGTGAAAGCAAAAGCACCTGCTTCTTTCAAAGCTGCTAAGTCGGTGATCTCCTCTCCTAACTGCCTTGTGGTGATGCATGCGTAAGGAAGTACTCGTACACTTGCCGTTTCGGCGATTCTATTGTTCAGCCATTCCAGCTGCTCTTTCGTATCTGGTGTTGGTCTTGTATTTGGCATCGCACAGATTGTTGTAAAACCGCCCTTTGCCGCTGCCATTGTTCCGGTTTCAATCGTTTCCTTCTTTTCGCCTCCCGGTTCTCTCAGGTGGACATGCACATCAATGAACCCTGCCGAAACCAGGTTTCCATCAAGTTCTATCACTTGTTCTGTTTCAGTTGCTTCAATATAGGAGGAGACGCTAGCTATTTTACCGTTTTGAATCAGGACATCCACCTTTTCCAGTTCTCCTTTGGAATTAAGCCATTTCCCATTCTTTAGTAATGTTGTCATGTTTATTTCCTCCTTCGATTGTTTTCAGGGCTCTCTTTAAAACTGCCATTCTCATATACAGGCCATTTTCCATTTGCTTGAAGATTCTTGAACGCTCACATTCTACCAGTTCTGTGGCAATTTCCACTCCGCGGTTTATTGGAGCCGGATGCATGATGATGCTTGTTGGTTTCATCCTCTTTTCTCGTGCGATAGTCATTCCGTACTGCTGATGATATTCTTCCACAACGTTTTCTTTGTCCTGGTGCCTTTCATGCTGGATTCTTAGCAGCATGACGACATCGCTTGTTTCAATTGCTTCCTCCATCGTAATGTAGGTCTCATCCGGAAAGCTTTTATCCTTCCATTCTTGAGGTGCGACAAACTTTACATCGGTACCAAGTCTTTCCAGAACCTCCGCATTGGAACGGGCTACCCGGCTATGGCGGATATCCCCGATGATGGTTACTTTCAATCCATGGAAGCTTCCGAATTCTTGATAGATCGTCATCAGATCCAGCAGGGATTGTGTCGGATGGTGCCCACAGCCATCGCCACCGTTTATGATTGCGGCTTCGATAGTATGTAATTGGTCAAAATACGCCTCGGACGGATGTCGGATGACAAGTGCATTCACCCCAAGGGACTGCAGGGTTTTGGCGGTATCGTACAAGCTTTCCCCCTTGTTGACACTTGATGTGCCCACTTCAAAAGGTAGTACTTGCAACCCAAGTTTCCTTTCCGCCACTTCAAAGCTGCATTTAGTCCTTGTACTGGATTCATAGAACAGGTTGGCAACGAAAGTCTGCTTTTCAGGTGTCCACTGCTTTCCCTGCTGGAACGAGATCGCTTCTTCTATAAGCTCGAAAATCTCTTCATTTCTCAAATCACCCATTGTACGTAAATGTCTCATCTTCCACCCTCCCATTAATAAAAAAACACTCTGTCCTGGGTCGGAAGGGTGTTTTTTGGCATGTGCAAGTCTACAAGTTATGGATGCAGATGTACATCCCCTTGTGCCTTTGCTTTCAGCCGTTCACCCTTCTTTTGCCTCTCTGGACTTTCTCTTAAAAGGTTAAGCTACTTTATTTTGCTTTTCATTTGCTGCTTTTCCAGTTTTTTGCTCAGGCAAGATCAGGTTCAATGCTACCCCGATGATGGCAGCCAGTGCCATACCTGCAATCTGGAAGTCTTCGATTTTCACAAACGCTCCCCCGACACCGATAACCGTGATGACGGATGAGATGATCAGGTTTCTATTGATGCTGAAATCCACTTTATTATCAATCAGCATACGCAGACCGCTTGATGCGATGATCCCGAAGAGAAGGATGGAAACGCCTCCCATTACCGCGCTCGGAACCGTACTGATCAATGCCGAAATTTTGCCGATGAATCCGAAGAGAATGGCGATTACCGCTGCGCCTCCGATTACGAAGACACTGAACACTCTCGTGATTGCAAGTACTCCTATGTTCTCACCATAAGTTGTGTTTGGAGGTCCTCCGATTAAGGAAGCAATCATTGTTGCAACCCCGTCTCCAAGAATTGACCGGTGCAGGCCAGGCTTCTCTACAAAGGGTCTCCCTACTACTTTACTTAATACCATCTGGTGTCCGATATGTTCGGAAAGGGTTACAATTGCAACCGGCACCATGATGAACAGGATGGAAAGATTGAAGCTTGGTGAATAGCTGACAAAAGGTATCAGGAGGTCTGGCGCTTCAATCCAGCTCGCTTCTTTTACTGCAGTGAAATCTACCAGTCCTGCAAGGTAGGCGGTGATATACCCACCGACAATCCCGATCAGGATTGGGATGAGACTGAAAATTCCTCTTAAAAAGATGGTACAGCCAATTGTTATAGCCAAGGTTGTCAAAGCAACCATTAGATGCTTCACACTATAGACCAATTCCGCTGCCGGTGCCCCTGGATTTTCATACATTGCCATGTCAACCGCCACTCCTGCAAGACCCAATCCGATAACAATGATGATTGGTCCAACAACTACCGGTGGCAACAGCTTCAATATCCATTGATGTCCGAGCTGTTTAATTAGGAGGGCAACCACTCCATACGCAAGTCCAGCCATGAAACTCCCAATCATCGCTGCCCCAGGACCATGTAACTGCGATACAAGAATGATTGGAGCGATAAAGGCGAATGAGGACCCCAGGTATGCCGGGATTTGACCTTTTGTAATCAATAGATAGGCGAGCGTTCCCAATCCGCTTGACATCAAGGCAACTGCCGGGCTCAATCCTACGAGCATCGGTACTAAAATCGTCGCACCGAACATTGCGAACAGGTGCTGAAGGCTCAGAATCAGCCATTTCGGTTTACTTGGAACTTCATGTATGTCTAAAACAGGTTTTTCTCTCATAGGGTAGGACCTCCAATTTTTTTCATAAAAAAACTCTTTGTGCAATTGAGGCACAAAGAGGTAGAGAGGTCCCTAAACGCCTGCGTGCAAGCGGGTCTAGAGCCAATTTACCCCTTTGCGGCCTCACGGGACTGCATTTAAAAGGGTCTGTTATTTATCATGTATACTAACTTGATCGTTATTGTCTATTTCAGATAATTCGACGACAATCTTTTCTGAGCTTGCTGTTGGAATGTTCTTTCCAACAAAGTCCGCTCTGATCGGCAGCTCCCGGTGACCTCTGTCAACAAGAACAGCGAGTTGAATTTGAGACGGTCTTCCAAAATCCATCAGGGCATCCATTCCTGCCCGAACTGTTCTGCCAGTGAAAAGTACGTCATCCACAAGAATCACTTTCTTATTGGTGATGGAAACCGGAATGTCCGATCCCTTTACCAAAGGCTCATTATCCTGTGTCTTAGTGGTAAGATCATCGCGATATAATGTGATATCCAGTTCACCAACCGGAATCTCCTTATCCTCTATTTCATTGATTCTCGAAGCCAATCGTTTGGCGAGATGAATTCCCCTTGTTTTTATTCCAACCAGAACCGAATCTTCTACACCTTTGTTGCGTTCAATGATTTCGTGTGCAATGCGGGTCAAGGCTCTTCGAATGGCTTGTTCATCTAAAATTATCGCTTTTTCCGACATTCTAAGCCCTCCTCTTTTATCAGTGTTTTCGTAACGACTCGTACAAAAAACCTCTCACCGTATGATGAGAGGTTTTTGTACACGAAAATAGAGGGATAGTATAGAACTCATCCAATTTTCGTATATCCGTTACCTTCTCAGCCTCACGGGACTGTCGTTTAAAGGTCTTATTCAACTGTAATGATTATCTCAAAATAACTTTAGGCTGTCAACGGTTTTTTAACGTTTTTAGAATATGCTCGAAATCTGCAGGAATCGGCGCCTGAAATTCGATGTATTCTCCCGTACGGGGATGATCGAAACCCAATACGCCTGCATGCAGGGCCTGGCCCTCAATATCCAATGTCTTTTTCGGTCCATATTTCGGATCACCTGCTAGTGGATAACCGATATATTTCATATGAACACGGATTTGGTGCGTTCTGCCCGTTTCAAGCTGGCATTCCACATGGGTGAAGTCCTTGAACCGCTCGAGAACTCGGAAGTGTGTGACCGCATTTCGGCTATTATCATCCGTTACTGTCATTGCTTGACGATCTTTTTTATCACGGCCGATCGGCGCATCAATCGTGCCGACATCATGGGAGATCACACCATGGACAATCGCTTCGTATTTTCGGGTCACGGATTTGGCTACAAGCTGATTTACCAATTTTTCATGAGCAAAATCATTCTTTGCCACCATCAAAAGGCCACTTGTATCCTTATCGATTCGATGTACGATTCCAGGGCGCAGAACTCCGTTAATTCCGGAAAGGTCCTTGCAATGTGCCATAAGCCCATTAACGAGCGTTCCTGAAGCATGGCCAACTGCCGGATGTACCACCATGCCTCTTGGTTTGTTTACGACAATTACATCTGAATCCTCAAAATAGATATCCAGTTCCATTTCTTCAGGAACAACATCCAATGCTTCCGGTTCTGGAATAATTACCGTAATCGTGTCTCCCACGCTGCATTTATAATTCGGTTTCGTTTTTTCACCATTTACAAGAACATGTCCTTCTTTGATCCATTGCTGAACCTGTGACCTTGACCATTCATCGTTCTGAGTGGAAATCGCCTTGTCGATCCGATCATTCTTCTGTGTTTCATCGATGTGTATCTGTACTGTTTCTTCCATTAATTTGTATTCTCCTTCTCTTTCTTACCTTCCAGTAAGGTTAACACTAAAATAATTCCAACACCAATCACCAATGCAGAATCCGCTACATTAAAGATCGGGAAATCGTACGAGAAAATAAAGGTGTTGATAAAATCAATCACTTCCTGATGAAGCAGGCGGTCGATAAAGTTTCCAACAGCGCCTCCAAGCATCAGACTTAACGCAAACTTCATCCATTTTTGATCATTCGGCAGCTTCTGCAGATAGATGATCAATCCAATAACCACAGCCATGGTAATGATGTAAAAGAAATACATCTGGCCTTGCAGAATCCCCCAGGCAGCACCCTGATTGCGATGGGAGGATAAATAAAGAAAGTTTTCGATTATTGGGATATTCTCCCCTAGTTCCATATATTGTACAACCAGATATTTTGTTACTTGATCCACTATTATGATAAAAAGTGCAATTAAATAATATATCACCAATGGTACCCCCAGCCCTATTATATGTACCTTTGAATTATAGCAAATAAGGGATGGTAAATAAAGCTGGTTGTTGATTCACGCAACCCCCAATAATACTTACACACCAATATATATAAAAAACCCGCCAGGCAAAGCCCAGGCGGGGTCAAACAAATCAAGCAGTATAATTGTCCTTCACAACTGACGCACAACGCAGGCATAGGGACGGGTGATCGGTATCCTGCCCTACATCTGGTGTGACAACCCAGCAACGGTCGCATGTTTCGCCTTCTGCTGGCGCAACAACAATGGCAACATTTTCAAAGGTTTGTGCTTCTGCTGGTGCTTTTTCCTTCGAATCGGAAATCTCCAACCCAGAAACGATGAACAGCTGCTGTACATTTTCCTCGATTGATTCAAGCAAAGCTTTTGTTTCAGCGTTAGGGTACAGTGTGATTTTAGCAGCCAAGGACTTACCGATTACTTTCTCATTACGGGCAATCTCAAGCGCCTTAAGCACATCATCACGTAATGTCATGAAGTTATCCCACTTCTCTTCAATTGCAGCAGCATCGTCCACTGACAATACATCCGGCATATCAACCAGCTGCACGCTTTCCTCTTTCACAAATTCAATATGTGACCAAACCTCATCTGCAGTGTGCGGAAGAATAGGTGTAACCAGCTTGGTAAGTGCGAGCAATGTCTCATAAAGAACCGTTTGGATGGAACGTCGGTCATGCTGGTCTTTTCCTTCGATATAAAGGATATCCTTCGCAAAATCAAGATAGAACGAGCTCAGTTCAATTGTGCAGAAGTTATGGACTGCATGATAGATTCCAGCGAACTCATAGTCTTCATAGGACTTTTTCACTTTGGTGATCAGGTTGTTCAGCTTCACGACCATATAGCGGTCCACTTCACGAATATCCTTCACCGCCACCGCATCAACCGTAGGGTCAAAGTCAGTCAGGTTTCCAAGCAGGAAGCGGAATGTATTGCGGATTTTGCGGTATACTTCTGCAACCTGTTTTAAAATGTTATCGGATACGCGAACATCGGATTGGTAATCAACAGAAGCGACCCAAAGGCGAAGGATATCCGCTCCCAATTGGTTCATTACCTTGGAAGGCAATACAACGTTCCCAAGGGATTTACTCATTTTGCGTCCATCTCCATCAAGAGCAAAACCATGGCTCAGAATCCCTTTGTATGGCGCTTTCCCTGTAACTGCAACACCAGTTGTCAAGGAAGAATTGAACCAGCCTCGGTACTGGTCAGAGCCTTCAAGATAAAGGTCTGCCGGACGTTGCAAGTCATCTCTTTCCTCAAGAACAGATTGATGGGAAGATCCGGAGTCAAACCAGACATCCATGATATCCATTTCTTTTGAGAAGGTTCCATTTGGGCTGCCTTCATGTGTGAAGCCCTCCGGTAAAAGATCTTTCGCTTCTCTTTCAAACCAGATGTTGGATCCGTGCTCTCTGAATAGTGCAGATACATGATCAATCGTTTCATCCGTGATGATTTCCTGGCCATTTTCCGCATAGAATACCGGAATCGGTACACCCCATGCACGCTGGCGAGAAATACACCAGTCTCCACGGTCGCGAACCATGTTATACAGGCGGGTTTCTCCCCAAGCTGGTACCCATTTCGTTTCTGCTACTGCTTGAAGTAATTGATCTCTGATTTTATCGATGGATGCAAACCACTGAGCTGTGGCACGGAAGATGGTTGGCTTCTTCGTGCGCCAGTCATGCGGATAGGAGTGAGTGATGAAGTTCAGCTTCAGCAATGCTCCCGCTTCCTGCAGCTTTTCCGTGATCGGCTTGTTTGCCTCATCATAGAACAAGCCTTCAAATCCTGGCGCTTCCTCCGTCATATTCCCTCTGGAATCAACCGGACATAGTACATCCAAGCCATATTTTTTACCGATCACAAAATCATCTTCCCCATGTCCTGGTGCTGTATGAACACATCCCGTACCAGCATCCGTTGTAACATGATCGCCAAGCATAACAAGGGATTCACGGTCATACAATGGGTGTTTTGCTACGATATGCTCAAGCTCGGCACCTTTCACTGTTTTGACAACATTAGCTGTTTCCCACTCCATTGTCTTGGAAACAGACTCTACAAGCTCAGATGCGATTACATATCTGCTTCCTTCCACTTCCACTACGCTATATTCCAATTCCGGATGTACGGCGATTCCTAAGTTTGCAGGGATCGTCCATGGAGTAGTGGTCCAGATGATAAATTGCTCATTATCCTCCAACACGCCTTTTCCATCTGCAACTTTGAATGCAACATAGATGGATGGAGAACGCTTATCCTGGTATTCGATTTCCGCTTCTGCGAGTGCAGATTCACTGGAAGGGGACCAATAGACAGGCTTTAATCCTTTATAGATAAGGCCGTTTTTCGCCATATCACCAAACACCTTGATCTGCTGAGCTTCATATTCCGGCTTAAGCGTGATATAAGGATTGAACCAGTCTCCACGTACACCAAGTCTCATAAACTGTTCACGTTGACGGTCAACCTGTTCATACGCATATTCTTCACAAAGTTTACGGAAGTCTGCCACTGACATTTCCTTGCGCTTCACTTTTTTGTTTTTAGTCAAAGCCGTTTCTATCGGTAGACCGTGTGTATCCCAGCCAGGTACATAAGGTGCATGATAGCCGCTCATTGACTTGTAGCGGACGATAAAATCCTTTAATACTTTATTCAGGGCATGACCCATGTGAATGTCGCCATTCGCATATGGAGGTCCATCATGAAGGACATACATCGGACGGCCTTTGGTGCGCTCCTGCACTTTTTCATAGATCTTCATTTCATCCCAGTTCTGCTGAATCTGGGGTTCGCGGTTAGGTAAATTCCCTCTCATCGGGAAATCGGTTTTTGGCATCAATAACGTATCTTTATACTCCATTGTCTTTCCTCCAGCAAATCTTATTTGTAAAAAAATGGCTGCCCTGAAAATAAGTGTGTGATCTGTCTGACTCCCTGTTGATTTCCGTTCCAGGTGGCAGCGATCGCGGGGCGGTGCTTGAGCCTCCTCGGCTTTGCCTGCGGGGTCTCAAGTCTACCGCTATCTCCCGCAGGAGTCTCACACCTTTCACTCCAATCAACAGGGGAGACAGCTGACACATAACGTCCACACTATATTTTCATTTCTCATGGTGTACATCTTTTACATGAGAATCTTTGTTAAACAAAGGTGTTGTTTTTGTGTATAATAGCTGTTGATTGTAGCAATAGGCGAAGACTCCTGCGGGAGGTAGCGTTTAGTGGAGACCCCACAGGTGCAGCCGAGGAGGCTCCACAAACGCCCCACGGGTCACTGCGCCTAGTGCGGAAATCAACAGCGGTGTTTAACAAAGCCAAAAAATAAAAAAGTCCCCTCATCCCTAAAAGGGACGAGAGAACTCCCGTGGTACCACCCTAAATTGACTTAGCAAAAAATAAGTCCGCTTTAGTATCCTTAACGTGGATAAACCGATCGAACTTACAGGCAGGCTGCGTTCAGTCCGATACTCCGGGGTGATTTTCGCTTCTTCGCTTTTCACGGGCTTCCACCATCCCCGAGTCGCTTGTAAAAGTATATGAAGAAACTACTATCCCTTTCAACGTTTTATAAGTATGATAAGTTCAAATATATAACTAGCTTATGGTAAAAACAATAATTTGTTTCGTTATTATACTGAATATAGCCTTAACTAGTCAAGGTTATACTCTATTTTCTTCTAAATCTTTCTCTTTTTCCTCATATTCCATCAGATGTTCCCAATCATCGTTATCAATCAGTTCCAACTGTGCCTCTACCAGCATTTTGAAACGGTTGCGGAATATTTTGGATTGCTTCTTCAATTCGTCAATTTCAACCTGAAGCTTTCTTGATTTCAAAAGTGATTCATTAATGATGCGATCCGCGTTTTTTTCTGCTTCTTTAATGATAAGCTTTGCTTCCTTTTGAGCATTTCGTCTGACATCTTCTGCAGATTCCTGCGCGATAAGGATGGATTTATTCAGAGTTTCCTCAATTGTGTTGAAGTGGGTCAAGCGGCTGTTAAGTTCTTTGACCTTCTCTTCGAAATCCTTCTTTTCACGGATGACCAATTCATAATCTTTGATTACCTGATCCAGAAACTCGTTTACTTCATCTTCATCATAGCCTCTGAAAGCCTTGTTAAACTCTTTATTATGAATATCAAGCGGTGTTAAGGGCATAGATGCCACCTCCATTAAAATCTCTATTATTTATAAACATAATTCGACAGTAGTACTGAAATTCCTTCTGGAAGTTTAATTATTTTTGTTTTCCTACAATAATTCTCCATTTTTCCTTTTTCGTCTTTCCATCTATGGTCAGAAGCTTGCTTCGACCAAAACCTCTTGCTGAAAGGATGTCTCCCTCTCGGCATTCGAAAGAGGACTGCTCCACCACTTTCCAATTGACCTTCACTTTTTTTGCTCCAATAAGTAATTGCGCCTTTTGCCTGGAAAGATTATAGATGGATGCAAGCATAACATCCAATCGCAGCGAAGCGGCTGTAGTGGAAAATTCTTCCCAGACGGTCTCTGGGCTCATTAGATCGGATAGGGATATATTCTGTAAGGACACCTTCACCCTTCCCACTTCCTTAAGCTGCAATTCCACATACGAACTGACTTCTTCGCCGATGACCAACTGCACTTTCTTTTCATGGAAATAAATATCTCCAAACTTGCTCCGCTTCAATCCGATTCCCATTAATGAACCAAGAATCTGTCGGTGCTCGATTTGGACAAACTTATCCGGATAAGAAATATCATAAGCTTTTAGCCGGAAATCCTCAGTACTAGGAGAATAGTAGGAAGGATACAGAAATGCTCTTTTCCGTTCAGCACCATCCGCACCACCAAAAAGCCGGATTTTCACTTCATCGTTTGCTCCGATAATGCTCTGGATGATCTCCTGCTCACGAGGATCAAGAAAATCTGTCAGCTTTGGAGCATATTGCTCATTAACTGTTTCCTTCCATTCAAGAACCTGATCGATAAAATCATGTTCTTCCTGACGGAAATGCATATAAATACTCAATCTGATCACCATCACATAGCATACTTAAAGCTAAACTTCACAAAAATATAAATAGGGAACCTTGATGGATTCCCTACATGATTTTTAAACTAATCCCAGCATGCGGAAAAGCTGTTCAAGCCCTTGGTTTGCGAAGCGCAGTACCAAGATTGCCACAATCGGGGAAATATCAATCATTCCCAGCGGCGGGATGAATCTGCGGAACATCTCCAAATACGGTTCACAGATTGTAGCAAATATTCTTCCGATGGAAGATTCCCTAGCCCCTGGGAACCAGGACATGAAAATGTAGATGATCAAAGCTATCATATAAAAGCCGACCAGCTGTTGAATTAAATTTAATACTAATCCCATAAATTTCTACCACCTTTTATCGCTAAAATCGTCCTGCTCCTGGTTCATGATTTCCGAAATAGATCCGGAAACATCCACATTATCAGGCGTACAAAGGAATATGTTTTGCCCTACACGCTGAATGTCGCCGCCCAAAGCATATACGGTTCCACTTAGAAAATCAACGATACGCTTTGCCTGGTCATGGTCAATCCGTTGGAGATTCACAATGATGGCGCGGCGTCCCTTCAGGTGGTCTGCAATATCCTGGGCTTCCGAATAGGACCTGGGCTCAAAAAGAACTACCTTGGAAGAGGAGGATTTCTGTACACTCTGCAAGCTTACCACGTTTTGTTTAGGCTGATGCGTTGCAGACCTGGTTTTCCTTGTGTCTTCCACCATGTCCTCTTCATATTCTTCTTGTTCCTTATATTCATATTCATCCTCTAGAGCAAAAAAGCTTTTGAATTTCGATTTAATAGTCATTCCCTACACCTCCAAATTATTGTTCGCTCCCGACTAGAGCAGTGCCAATTCTAATGAAAGTAGCCCCTTCTTCAATGGCAATCATGTAATCATTGGACATTCCCATGCTAAGCTCCATGCACGGTGCATAAGATAGATTCATGGCTTTGATTCTTTCCTGAAGTTTCTTCAGGTCACGAAAGCATGTTCTTAAAAGCTTTTCATCCTCGGTGTAAGGTGCCATCGTCATTAAGCCTACTAATTCAATATTTGTAAAAGGTGATAAATCCATCACAAATCCCGCTACTTCTTCCTGCTCAAGTCCATGCTTGGATTCTTCACCGGATACATTTACTTGAATAAAACATTTTACAGGTCGAGTTGCCCGTTTATGTATTTCCTCAGCCAAAGATATTCGGTCCAAAGAGTGAATATAGGAGACCTGATCAATTATTTTCTTCACTTTCTTTGTTTGCAGTGAACCGATGAAATGCCAGACAGCCTTATTGGACAAGTGATCCCACTTTTCCAACAGTCCTTCGTCCCGGTTCTCCCCAAAATGGACGACCCCACATGATAGGGCCTCTTGCGTTCTTTCGACCGATACGTATTTCGTTACTGCCACTACCTTGATTTCATCAGGATTTCTATTGGAACGAAGGCATGCCTGATGAATATTTCCCTTGATAGTTGTCAGATTCCGCTGAACAGAAATGCTCTCATCCATTGTTCTGTACCCCTTTCATCCCAATAAAACTCATCATTCTCCCAGTCTTTCCATTATCTCTTCTATGGGAGAAGAACAGCTTTTCATGGGTGCTTGTACAATAAGAGCTACAGCTGATATTATCTCTAGGTACTCCTGCAAGCAAAAGTAATTCCAGATTAATCCGTTTAAGATCTAATCTGTATTGACCTTTGGAAACCTCTTGGTATACAGTCGGAAAGATTTCCTTTGGCAAAGTGCCTTCCACTTGTCCAAGAACGTAATCATCCACAATATATGCGTTTGAGGAGATGGAGGGTCCAATTGAAGCTTGTATCTCATTTGGAGAAACCCCCTCCTCCATCCAACGTTGTACCATTTTGCCACCGATGTCCCGAACAGTCCCCTTCCAGCCCGCATGTGCCAAGCCTATGAGAGAATGATTGGGTGAATGAAAATACAATGGTACGCAATCTGCAAAGCACAAGGTTAGTAGAATATCTTCCTTATCTGTATAAATCCCATCTGTCTTAGGTACCGCTGTATCATAGCTTGTTACCCCTCTACCGATGTATGATTCATTAATCTTTTCAATTTGGGCATCATGCACCTGATCACATCCCACCCAGTTAGAAAGAGGGAAATGAATGGACCGGGCAAGAATTTCTTTATTCTCTCGTACTGCCTCATCCTGATCGAACACATGCAATCCCATGTTGAAAGAAGTAAAAGGACCTTTGCTTACTCCACCCGATTTCGTCGTAAAGCCTGCAACTAGTTTTGAGTTGTCTACTTCCCAACTTGGTATCGACAAATATTGTTCTGATTGTTGAATAAAAGGCTCTCGCATGCCAGACACCTTCTTTGCTTATTTACACATATTACTTCACATTGTACCACATTTTTCTTCAAAAAAAGAATGAATAAGTCACTTTCGACACGAATTTTCGCCTTTTCCTATTCCTCGTACTTCGTTTCCACAGAAGTCTGGTACCTGACAAGTATGACATCTGATCCAATTTTCACGATGTTTCTCCAAGGAATGACAAACTCTTCATCCTTCCCGAAAAAACCTAACATTCTTCCCCCTCCACTGATAATGATTGCCTCTATTTTCCCGTTGGATAGATTTATATCAATATCCCCAATATTCCCAAGCTTCTTTCCGTCCGACACACTCACAACATCTTTCATCTGGAATTCTGAAATTTTCACCATATACATTCCTCCATATAATTGCATCATATTTAAATATATGATTCTTGTATCCTTATTCATGAAGGGTATTTCGAATTAATCGGCGAAAATTCTTGAATCTAATAAAAGGCTCTTTTCGTAAAGGTAGTTGTCTTAAGAATAGGGCTTGGCTAAAGATAAGATTTGCACAATAAATACCCTGTTGGTTTCCGTTCCAGGCGTTCGCTTATCCGCGGGCGGCCTCGGGAGCCTCCTCGGTGCATGCGCACCTGCGGGGTCTCCCTTGACACGCTGCTCCCGCAGGTGTCTCACGCCCTGCACTCCAACCAACAGGGGTGACTCATAGTATACAATTTGCTTTCCTAAAATTTTAAGATTTGGACTTTGTCTTTTTTTTACTTCAGTATAGCAAATAATGGTATAAAAACTGAGTTGATTGTAGCGGAGGACACTTGACTCCTGCGGGAAAGTAGAGGGCATGGGAGACCCCACAGGCG